>NZ_CALFBQ010000070.1 GCF_937951745.1 uncultured Chloroflexus sp. | reverse complement strand
GTCGATCTGGTCGTAAGCCATAAACTGGGCGGCGCCCTTCAGCGAGAGCACCTTGGTAATTGCCGCCGTCAGCGTCGTCTTACCGTGGTCGACGTGGCCGATGGTGCCGACGTTAATATGCGGTTTCGTCCGCTCGAATTTCTGCTTGGCCATTGCGTTGTTCCTCCGCGTTTCTGCGCGATCTGCTTATCTTATCCTTATCAGCCGGATGCGGCTTATTCCCGATCAGACCAAACGGCATAAATCGCCGTGGGCAACAAGCGGCGAGTAGTCTGTTCTGGAATAGCCAACTCGCCGGCAGTTACATACCCATGAAATGGCGCCATCGTCTCGGCAAGCAGATTACCGATTGTCAGCGCCGAAATGGTTGTCGCATAAGCGCACACCAACACACCTAACGGTTGCTGGCTGAGCAATGCAGCGCATTGAGCCAGCAATTGCGGCAATTGTTCGTGCAAGCGCCAAATCTCACCATTTGGCCCGCGCCCAAACACCGGCGGGTCGAGCAAAATCAAATCGTAGCGATTTCCACGCCGCAATTCGCGGGCGACAAATTTACCGACATCATCGATCAGCCACCGGATCGGGCGGTCGGTCAGTTCGGCCAGCGCCTGATTCTCTTGCGCCCAACGCACGGCGGGCTTTGAAGCATCGACGTGCGTCACGTGCGCGCCGCAACGGGCGAGATGCAGGCTGCTCAATCCGGTATATCCAAACAACACCAACGCGCGCGGCTGGGTACGGCGCTGCACTTGCCGGGCCAACCATTCCCAATGGGCGCTATGTTCCGGAAAAACGCCCGTATGGCGAAACGGTGTCAATCGTAGCCAGCAACGCACCCCATTGGCATTAATCGACCATCGTTCGGGCAACGGGCGATGTTGTTGCCATTCACCCGGCCCCTCATCGCCGCGCGTGCGGCGAAAAGTCGCATCAGCCTTCCGCCATTCGGTCGCCGACAAATGCGGCGACCAGATCGCCTGCGTCTCCGGCCGGGCCAATACATACGGGCCAAACCGTTCCAATTTCGCGCCATGGCCTGAATCGATCAACTCATAATCAGACCAAGGCGGCGGCGTCAGCAGGCGTAGTTCCATCTTCGCAGAAAAGGGACGACCGCGCGGGGCGGCCATCCCCGTCCTTCCTCACTAATTTGCGCTGCGCTTCTCGATAATCTCCTTGGCCAATGCATCAGGCAGTGGCTCGTAATGGTCAAACTCCATCGACGAAGTAGCACGCCCCTGCGTTGCCGAGCGGAGATCAGTCATATAGCCGAACATATTGGCCAGCGGCACAAAGGCGCGCACCACCTGCGCATTGCCGCGAGCTTCCATACCTTCGATGCGGCCACGGCGCGAGTTGAAATCACCGATCACGGTACCAAGGAACTCCTCAGGAGTGACCGTCTCGACCTTCATGATCGGCTCGAGCAATTGCGGCTTGCCGCGGCGAACCGCTTCTTTGAGACACATCGAAGCCGCGATCTTAAAGGCCATTTCCGACGAGTCAACCTCGTGGTACGAACCGTCATACAGCGTCGCCTTGATGTCAACCACCGGATAGCCAGCGATCACACCAGTTTGCATCGCCTCGCGCAGGCCTTGCTCGACGGCGGGGATATACTCTTTGGGAATCACACCGCCGACGATCGCATTGACAAACTCGAAGCCACCGCCGGGGGGCAACGGCTCGAACTTAATCTTGACGTGGCCATACTGGCCCTTACCGCCGGTCTGGCGAACAAAGCGGGTCTCGTGATCAACCGGGATGGTGATTGTCTCGCGGTACGAAACCTGCGGCTTGCCCTGATTCGCCTCGACCTTATACTCGCGGCGCATGCGATCGACAATCACCTCAAGGTGCAACTCACCCATGCCCTTGATAATCGTCTGGCCGGTCTCTGGGTCGGTGTAGACACGGAAGGTCGGGTCTTCTTCAGCCAACCGGCTGAGCGCAATCGACATTTTATCTTGGTCAGCCTTGGTCTTCGGCTCGATGGCCAACTCTATCACTGGCTCAGGGAAGCGAATACTCTCAAGCACGATCGGGTGATCGGGATCGCAGATTGTATCGCCGGTATAGGAATTCTTGGGGCCAACCATCGCCGCAATTTCGCCAGCATACACCTCATCGATATCTTCACGATGATTGGCATGCATGCGGAGGAGGCGGCCAAGGCGCTCACGTTGGCCACGGGTCGAGTTGAGGACATACGATCCCTTCTCGATCTTGCCGGCGTAGACGCGGAAGTAGGCCAGCTTACCGACATACGGGTCAGCAACGATCTTAAAGACCAGTGCAGTAAATGGCTCATCGTCGCTGACGCGGCGAGTAATCACCTCAACCCCCTCATCACCCATCACCTGACCGGGCAAGGTACCGGTGATAGCGGGGCGATCAAGCGGCGAAGGCAGGTATTCGATAACAGCATCGAGCAGCTTCTGGACGCCCTTGTTACGGAGGGCCGCACCACAGAGCACCGGCACCAGCTTGCGTTCGATAGTCGCCTTACGTAGACCGCGCTTCAGCTCCTCGACGGTCAACTCTTGGCCTTCGAGGTAAAGCAGCGTCAGCTCATCGTCGGTCTCGGCGATCATCTCGATCAGCTCGTTGCGTGCCTTTTCAGCGGCGGGACGCAGCTCAGCAGGAATCTCCTCTTCGCGGATATCCTTGCCGAGGTCGTCATAATAGATCGTAGCCTTCATCGAGAAGAGGTCGATCGTACCGCGGAACGTATCTTCGACGCCAATAGGCAACTGGACAATCGCCGGCTTTGCGCCGAGGCGATCCTTAATCATCTGCACGCAGCGCTCGAAACTCGCGCCAACGCGATCCATCTTGTTGACGAAGCAGATGCGCGGCACGTTATACTTATCGGCCTGTCGCCAGACCGTTTCCGACTGAGGTTCAACGCCAGCCACGCCGTCGAACACGACGACGCCGCCGTCGAGCACGCGCAGTGATCGTTCCACCTCTACCGTAAAGTCGACGTGGCCGGGAGTATCGATAATGTTGATCCGATACTCAACGCCATTGAGACGCCAAGGGGCAGTCGTCGCTGCGGCGGTGATGGTAATCCCGCGCTCCTGCTCCTGCGGCATCCAGTCCATCGTTGCGGTACCCTCGTGAACCTCGCCGATCTTGTACGTGCGGCCGGTATAAAACAGGATCCGCTCGGTCGTCGTGGTCTTGCCCGCGTCGATATGGGCAATAATGCCGATATTGCGTACCTTGTCGAGTTCGATCTGACGTGGCATACCCGTCACATACTCCTACGTGAGGCGACGCAAGTCGCCGTATCCTCTAAACCGAGACCGGCGCTAGAGCCGGCCATAGTGGGCGAAAGCGCGGTTGGCTTCCGCCATGCGGTGAACATCTTCCTTCCGCTTAATCGTCGCGCCGGTATTGTTATAGGCATCGATCAACTCGGCGGCGAGGCGCTCAACCATTGGCTTACCCGAGCGAGCGCGGGCCGACATCAGCAACCAGCGCATCGCGAGCGAATAGCGGCGGTCGCTCTTAACCTCGACAGGCACCTGATAGGTGGCGCCGCCGACGCGCTTGGGCTTCACCTCGATCGAAGGGCTTGCATTGCGCAGCGCCTGCTCGAAAATTTCCATCTGCGGCTTCTTAAGCCGTTCGGCGGCAAGATCAAGCGCCTGATAGACGATCCGCTCGGCGAGGCTCTTCTTGCCGCGCTCCATGACCTTGTTAATAAACTTCTGAACGAGAACGCTATTGTAGCGCGCATCCGGCGGAACTGGCCGCCGTTCAACCGTACCGCGACGGGGCATACCGCACCTCTCTTACTTCTTACCGCCCTTGCCAGCGGCTGCACCCTTGCCGACCGGCTGATTCTTCTTCGTACCGTACTTGCTGCGACCCTGTTTGCGACCGTTGACACCCTGCGTATCGAGCGTGCCGCGCACGATGTGATAGCGCACACCGGGTAAGTCCTTGACACGGCCGCCGCGGATCAACACTACCGAGTGCTCTTGCAAATTGTGCCCCTCGCCGGGGATGTATGCCGTCACCTCAAGGCCGTTGGAGAGCCGCACGCGGGCGATCTTGCGCAGCGCCGAATTGGGCTTCTTCGGCGTCATGGTCGTCACCTTGGTGCAGACGCCGCGCTTCTGTGGCGATCCGCGGCCGCGAGACAGCTTCCCCTTCAGCGAATTGTAGGTGAAGCGCAGGGCCGGGGCTTTGGTCTTTTTCACCACCGGCTTGCGCGGCTTCCGAACAAGTTGGTTAATGGTCGGCATCTAATGCTCTCCTTTAAACCGGCCTGCGATCAACAAGCTTTTGTAGACAAAATAATAACTGGCCCAGAGATCTGGTCGCAGTATGCCACTGCGCCTTAGAAGTGGGCCGCATGGCGCACAAACATTCTGCTGCGCAATTTCTTCGCAGCAGTATCGGAGTATAGCACTGTCACTAGGCTTTGTCAAACTGGACAACGAATGGGGGAACGGATGAACGAATGTCACGAATGAGCAAATGGGGGAGGGGGCGTAAGGAATTTGGGTGGTTCTGCTGTGCGACGTTGGCTTTGTTTGTAGCCGGATGCGGTATGATGAGAGACGATACACCGCGTCTTAGCAGGAATAGCGATGAGATCAGGCCGGATTGATATTCTGGGGATACCGATTGACGATGTAACCGAGCCGGAGGTGGTGGCGCGGGCAGCGGCGATGATCGAAGCCGGCGGGCCGCACCAGATCTGTACGGTTAATCCGGAGTTTATTATGGAAGCACGGCGTCATCCGGCATTTCGCGCGGTGTTGCAGGCGTCTGATTTGAATACGCCCGATGGTTTTGGCGTGCTGCTCGCAGCGCGCTGGTTGGGCACGCCGTTACGGGGGCGGGTGACCGGAGTGGAGTTGACGCAACGGTTGGCCCAGCTCGCGGCGGAACGCGGCTACCGTATCTTCTTGTTAGGGGCGGGGCCGGGGGTGGCGGAAGCGGCGGCGGCAGTGCTGCTCCAACGCTGGCCGAGGTTGCAGATTGCCGGCTGCTATGCCGGTTCGCCGGCGCCGGAAGCTGATGAGCAGCAGCGCAAGATCATCGCTGCGGCGCGGCCTGATATCTTGCTGGTGGCGTATGGCCATCCGCGCCAAGAGTTGTGGATCGCGCGCAACCAGCCGTTCGTGCAGGTGCCGCTGGCAATGGGTGTAGGCGGGACATTTGATTATCTAGCTGGGCGGGTGCCGCGCGCTCCGCAGGTAATACGCCGGTTGGGCTTGGAGTGGGCCTTCCGCTTGGCGGTGCAACCGGCGCGCTGGCGGCGGATTATCGATGCGGTGCCGGCGTTTGCGTTGGCTGTGCTCTGGCAGGGCCGGCGGGGCAGAGAATCGGGAATGGGGAGTGACGGAGCAGAGAAATAAGATCGATTGCTCGTCGTCACGAGGGTGATCATACATTCAGGAAGCGTGATCTAAACCGTATTGCCGGCGGCGCAAGCCGGCGCTGGAAGCGAGGAGTGCTATGGCGCAGACCACAGCGGAAAAGATTGCAGCGCTGCGCGAGCGGCGCGAACGAGCGCGCAATCAAGACCCGGCGGCAATTGCCCGCCAGCATGAACGTGGCAAGTTGACCGCGCGCGAACGGATTGAGCGTTTGCTTGACCCCGGTTCGTTTGTTGAACTCGATGCTTTTGCCGTTCATCGCACCTCGGCGTTTGGTATGGATCGGCGTAAGCCCTTGGGCGATGGCGTCATTACCGGTCACGGCACAATCGATGGCCGTCCGGTGTGTGTGTTTGCGCAAGATTTTACCGTCTTCGGCGGTTCGCTCGGTGAGGTGTTTGCCGAAAAAATTTGCAAGGTGATGGATCTGGCATTGCGAATGGGAGTGCCTTGTATCGGGATTAACGACAGCGGCGGTGCGCGCATTCAAGAGGGTGTGGTAAGCCTCGGCGGTTATGCCGAAATCTTCTACCGCAATGTGCTCAGTAGTGGCGTCATTCCGCAACTCTCGATCATTGCCGGCCCTTGCGCCGGCGGCGCAGTCTATTCGCCGGCAATGACCGATTTTATTTTTATGGTCAAAAACATCAGCCAGATGTTTATTACCGGGCCTGATGTGATCAAGACAGTAACCGGCGAGGAGGTTGGCTTTGAAGAGTTGGGCGGGGCGATGACCCATAACACGCGCAGCGGCGTGGCCCATTTTGCTGCTGATACCGAAGATGAGTGCTTTGACCAGTTGCGAATGCTGCTGTCATTCTTGCCGGCGAATAATATGGAAGATCCGCCGTACCAGCCGCCAACCGATGATCCAGAGCGGATGGACGAGGAGTTGCAGAGCATTGTTCCCGACAATCCGCGTAAAGCCTACGATATGATCAAAGTGATCGAATCGGTGGTGGACGATGGCTTCTTCTTTGAGGTGCAGCCGGCGTGGGCGAAGAATATTGTGATTGGCTTTGCCCGGCTTGATGGGCACGTGGTTGGCGTTGTCGGCAATCAGCCGCTGCAAATGGCCGGCACGCTCGACATTGACAGTTCGGTCAAAGCAGCGCGGTTTGTGCGATTCTGTGACGCCTTTAATATTCCGCTTGTGACCTTTGTTGACGTACCGGGCTTCTTGCCGGGCACCCAGCAAGAGTACGGAGGGATCATTCGCCACGGCGCGAAGTTGCTTTACGCCTACTGTGAGGCGACGGTGCCGAAGTTGACAGTGATTACGCGCAAGGCATACGGTGGCGCGTATGATGTGATGGCGAGCAAGCATATTCGGGCCGATTTCAACTTCGCGTGGCCGACGGCCGAAATTGCGGTGATGGGAGTTGATGCCGCCGTGCGGATCATCTTCCGCAAAGAGTTGGCTGAAGCCGATGACCCGGCGGCGCGGTTGGCCGAGCTGGTGGAAGATTATCAAAATCGTTTTGCCAACCCGTATGTCGCTGCCGAACGCGGCTATATCGATGCCGTGATCGAACCGCGGGAGACGCGCCCGGCTCTGATTCGCGCGTTGCGCCTAGCCCGCACCAAACGCCAGAGCCTGCCCGCGCGAAAACATGGCAATATTCCGTTATGATGAGTGTGATCGCGGCTTGAGATCTGGTAACACGCTTGTTGATGCCTGTGCTATCATAAATGTGTTGCATCAATATGTAGAGCCGTTGCGAAGCAACGGCTCTATGACCAATTTTGTTGCCTTACAATAACTCTATAATTTGACGCTCGTAAGGTGGGAAAACAGGCATGAGCGATGCCGAGGGCGTGACCGGACAGGTGATTGAACTGCGTCTGCCAAGCCGGCTAGGGTATGAACGGATCGCGATGGATACAGCGGCGGCGCTGGCGCGGCGGATGGGTTTGGCTGATGAGCGGATTGACGCTTTGCGCACTGCCATCGGCGAAGCAGTGACCAATGCTATCGAGCACGGTAACCAAGCCGATGCAGCGATGAAAGTGGTGGTCGTGCTGACCGTGCGCCCCGCTGAGCTGATTATTTGTGTGTCAGATCAGGGGCGGCGGGCGCTAGCGCTTGAACAGACGAAGACGCAGCCTCGTATCGCTGATGCCTTCCAACGCGCTGATAAGGGCGGTTGGGGCATTTGGCTCATGCGTGAATTAATGGATGAAGTAGAATTTACCCTAGCGCCGGGCGGTGGGAATCAGGTGCGAATGGTTGTCCATCTTGAACGCTCGCCGGTTGGTGATCAATAAGCCGGGACATTATGCAAATCATCCTCCCCAGTATTCTCGGCTATGAAGTGATTGCGCGTGACGCAGTGGCTTCATTGGCTCGACGCTGCGGCATTACGCCAGAGCGCGTCGAAGATGTAAAGACGGCGTTGTGCGAAGCGTGTATGAATGCGATCGAACATGGCAATCGATCCGACCCGCAGCGCAAAGTGCAGGTGCTCTGCACTGTGGACGAACAACGTTTGGTGATCGAGGTCTCTGATGAGGGCGGTTCGTTGCCGATGTTGCCGCGCAAGCCGGTTCAGTGGACGTTTGAGCAGCGCGCTTCATTGCGAGGGATGGGTCTGATGCTCATTGTTACGCTCACCGATGAGGTGAGTGTCGTGGCTGATCCGAACGATGGCACGTGTATGCGGCTTGTGTTTTACCGCAATCTGGTAGGGGACAGCGTGAGCGCATCGTGATCTGCCGGATGACGGTGGATGATTGAGGAGCAATCGATGTTAGAAGATGAGTTGACCGTCAATATTCGCCATCGCGATGGTGTGGCGATTATCGATCTGATCGGTGATGTGACGACATTCGCCGAAGAGAAGATTAACGGCGCTTACCGGCAAGTAACGGCGAGGGGCGATCGGTTTATTCTGCTCAACTTTCGCCAAAACGATTATATTAATAGTGCTGGGATTGCCATTCTGATTGGGATTGTCACCGAGGTGAATCAGAATGGGCAGAAGCTGGCGGTCAGTGGGTTGTCGCCTCATTTCCAAAAGATCTTTCGTATGGTCGGTTTGGCGCAATACGCCGAAATCTATCAGACCGAGGAAGATGCGCTCAGCGCGTTCAGGCGCCTAGGAGCAGTGGAATAGCTTTGTTGCACTAGTGTATTTGCTGTTCGTGTTCGCCCTCTCGCCCGAATCGCGAGAGGGTTATTCTGTATTAACGGCCGCGCTAGCGGCAGCTAATTCATCTGGGGTAACGACAGCATTCCCCAACCGCCGCACGACCAACGCCGCCGCGATGTTGGCCAGCGCTGCCGCTGTGCGTCCGCGACAACCGGCAGCCAATGCTAGCGTGGCGACGGCAATAAAGGTATCGCCAGCGCCGGTGGTGTCGAAGACTTCGCTGACCCGGTGGGCAGGTAGTTGTTGGTACGGCTCGTCGTCGCCGATCAGCGCCAACCCTGCCGGGCCGCGAGTGACGATGACCAACCGCGCAGCGAGTGCATGATAGAGACGGGCAATGCCATCCGCCATTGTCGTATCGTCGAGCAAGGGTATACCGAGGGCTGCCGCCGCTTCGGCATCGTTGCAGCGAAAGAGATCGGCGGAGCGGTAGTAGTGCGAATTGCCTTGGGCATCAACGGCAAAGATGACCCCGTGTTGGCGACAGTGATCGCGGATCGCGGTCACCACCCGCGGCGTGAGTAAACCCTGTTGGTAATCGGAACAGATCACTGCGTCAGCAGCCGGTAATTGCTGTTCGAGCGCTGCAATCACTCGATCCTCTTCGGCAGGAGTCAGCGGTCGGCGATCGAGCCGGTCGAGGCGGGCAACTTGCTGGGGCAAGCGGGGCGCGGCGTCGGCCAGAATGCGCGTTTTGCGAGTAGTTATGCGATCGGTGACGACGATCACGCCGCTGTCGTCAATTCCTGCCGCGCGCAGCAGCGCACGCAAATGCGCCCCTTCCTCATCGTTGCCGACAATCGCGATCAGGCTGGCTTGCGAGCCGAGCGCTACCACATTGCGGGCCGGATTGGCCGCCCCGCCAAGGATCGTTTCTCGCCGCAGAAATTCGAGCACGGGAATCGGTGCTTCGCGGGAAAGGCGGGTGGCTTTGCCGTACAGGTATTCGTCGAGGGTGATGTCGCCGACCACGACGATCCGCCGGCCAGCAAGGATGGAAGGGTTCGGTAGATCGTGGTAGGGTGAAGTGTCTGCCATACTCAGGGTTGATGGTTCTGATCCTAGCGATCTCATCTCGGTCTCGGCGTGTAGGTGGGCAGGGGGAGATTGGCAGGTGAAGGTGGCGAATCCTCGGCCCTCTCCCCATTCGAGTTCAGGGGCGGACAGAACGTCTGATCCGGAACCCGGCCCCTCAGGGCTGGGCTAGAGTTACGAAGCCCGCTGCACGGGCTAATAGTCCTCGCTCTCAGCCCTCTCCCCCACCAGTGGGAGAGGGAGCGCGATGCCGAGCGTTGCGGCATTACACAGCGATTAACACCGTTGCGTTCGCCCAAACGTTCTGTCCGTCCTTCAACCTGTGCGAGAGAGGAGCGCAACGGTGTTAGCGGTTGAAGTGCTGGCTCATCTCTCAGTGTGCTACCCGCTAAGCACAGCCTCGCGGAAGCGTTGCATACCGATCCGGATCTCTTCGCTGCTAGTTGCATACGACAAGCGCAGATAGCCGGGCGCGCCAAAGGCTTCGCCGCCCACGCAGGCAATGTGCGCCTCTTCAAGCAGGTACAGGTTGAGTTCGTCGCTCGTCTTACACACCTTGCCGTTGCGCAGCGGACGGTTGAGCAGCGCGCTGACGTTGGGGAAGACGTAGAACGCGCCGTCGGGCACGGTGCAGGTCACGCCGGGGATTTCGGCCAGCAGTTCGAGAATGAGATCGCGCCGGCGGAGGAACTCGGCAGTCATCGCTGCGACGGTGGCTTCGATCTCCGGGTTGGGTGTGTATGCCGCCAGCGCCGCGTCTTGTGAAATGCTTGAGGTGTGGGTACTAGTGTGGCTTTGGATAGCCTTGATCGCCTCGATGATCGGTTGCGGGCCGGCCACATAACCGACGCGCCAGCCGGTCATTGCGTAAGCTTTGGCAGCGCCGTTGACCACCAGCGTGCGATCGGCTAGATCGGGCGCGATGCGCAACAGGCGGGCATACGGTACATACGAAATCGCATCGTAGATCTCGTCGGTGATGATAATCGCCGAATGATCGCGCAGCACGTCGGCCAAGGCTGCTAACTCCTCAGCACTGTACACCGCGCCGGTTGGGTTTGAGGGTGAATTGAGTACCACGATGCGGGTACGCTCGCTCAGGCTGGCGCGCAGTTGATCGGGTGTCAGCTTGAAGCCGGTCTGCTCGGTTGTTTGGGGCGTGATGGGAGTTGCGCCGGCCAATTTGGCTTGCTCGACATAACTTACCCAATATGGAGCAGGAATCACCGCTTCATCACCTTCATCGCAGAGGGCTTGGAAAGCGAGATAGAGGGCCTCTTTCGCGCCGGTGGTGACGGTCACTTGGTTGATGCCATAGGTTATGCCCTGATCGGCGGTCACGCGAGCGGCCACTGCTTTGCGCAGCTCAAGCGTTCCGCCGGTAGGAGTATAGTGGGTATGGTTGGCATGAATGCCGGCAATGGCAGCCTGCTTGATCGGTTCAGGGGTGTCGAAATCAGGTTCGCCGACGCTGAAAGAGATGACCTTAATGCCGGCGGCGCGCATCTGGGCGACGCGGGCTGTCATGGCGGCGGTGGCCGAGGCTTCCAGCGCGGCGAGGCGGCGGGCAAGGCGATATTCCAGCTTAGCGGACATTGAACGCTCCTGTCTGGTTGGCTCTATGTGGTGCGCACATACCAAATGTTGTAGATACAATTACTGCGATTATACCAGAGACGGGTACAGGTGGCGACGGGCAGCGGCAGGCTGGGGAACAGGGTTGGTTCATCAGGTGTGAAATGCGGTAGTTTGACTGCTGCACTCTGTATTCCGTAGCCGCTGTATCGCGGTTTCTTCAGCCAGCGGTTACGGATCGATCACCTCTGGCATTACTCCATTACGGGCATATTCCTGCACCGCCAAATAGATCGCGCGCGGCGTGCCGTCGGGATGGACAAAATTCCACGCATCGGGGTACGAACGGGTCAGGAAGGGTGTGCTGAATTGCCAGAGGATGGTCGCTTCGAGCCACGGATAGCGCCGCGATTGTTCATAGGTGGCGATCGTCCAACGCAGCCGGTCGGCGGGACGCACCGCGCCGCTCCAGCGCGGATGGTCGTTGTAGCCGCCCTCGGTAATGATGATCCGCTTATCAGCGCCGCCGAGCCGGTCAAGCAGTTCGCGCACCAGCTCGATGCGGCGAAAATTGACTCGATCGAAGGCAGGTGTAGCATCAGGCGGTTCCAGTCCGCCGTAGGCATGCACAGCCCACATGTCGAAAAAGGGAAAGGCGCCAGCATCTGCCAGTGATGCGAGGAATTGCATATCGTCCATGCGCAGTGTGCCGTCTTCGAGGCTGGGGCCGGGCGAGAGCGCGCCGGCAATCACGATTGCCTCAGGCGCGACGGCCTTGATGGCTGGGTAGACATGCTTGAGCAGGTCGGTATACGCGCCGGGGTCAGGCGGGCGTTCACCCCACTCGAAGCGCAGATTTGGTTCATTCCAGATCACAATATGGCGCACGCCTTGCGGCGCGTAGCGCGCAGCGAACGCGGCGGCGAAATTGGCAAAATCGGCAAAGTGATCGCGGTCGAGGTAACGGTCGGTGGTATTGGGCGGGCGGGCCCACGCCGGCACAATGTCGAGCCGGGCGACGACCTGTAACCCCTGTGCGCGGGCGTGGGCAATTACCATATCGGCTCCTACCCAATCAAACCCGTAGCGTGAACGTGGTTGGATATAGGCCCACGGAAAGAGTTCGACGATCCAACGAGCACCCATCTCGTTGACTTGGGCAAAGGTGCGCCGAATGTACGCTTCGTCGCCAATGCCGGTGAGGCGGGTATGAATCCCGATCAGGGGATTGGTTGTTATCACCGTGCGTGGCGGCGGCGGATCGAGCGGGCGGGGCAAGCGTGGGAGCAAGAATTGC
>NZ_CALFBQ010000069.1 GCF_937951745.1 uncultured Chloroflexus sp. | reverse complement strand
GGCATACCGTTGGCGCAGATCGTTAAGCTCGCGCAGCAAGGTCTGCTCGTCGGATGGCATACCAACCTCATATGAGATGATTGCTGACAGCTTGGTCACGTTGCAACGGGGCTATGAGTAATTGTAGGGCAGGGGAAAGGGGATGTCAAAATAGTATCGGTAGAGACATAAAGCAGTACAGAGACTAGTCATCGCTACAACTGATATTATTAGCCGTATATTACTATAAAAATTATAACTGACTATTTTATAACTTGCAATAAGTTGCTGTAGTCATCTGTCCAAGGGCGTAAGTTGGATGTGTCATTTTCAAGGGTATCTACCTTACCAACTAGCTTTGGGTGATTGAATATGGTGGGTTGACGAGTTAACAAAACCCACACGGAAGGAAAGAAACTAGCTTCTTTATCAGGTGGAGCATCAGTACGAATGATCCCAACAGTCAAGTCGAAATGTCGCGCTGCTTTCCAAATGATAGGTGTCAGATCAAGGTGGCGATTACTGATATGGACAGCAAGAATTCCATCTGGAGCGAGATGTTGCAAATAGAGAGCGAAGGCTTCCAGTGTTAAGAGATGGACAGGGATAGAATCACTGCTAAACGCATCAGCAACAATGAGGTCATAACTCTGTGCCTCTCCTCGTGCGAGTTCTTGTTCTAAAGAGAGGCGTGCATCACCCGAAACAATCTCAATGGTTACTCCTCGTTCTTGACTGTCGGATAGGAAAGAAAAAAATCCGTGTTCTCCCTGTGCTATGCTAATGACGAGAGGATTGATTTCGTAAAAGCGGTAGACGTCGCCTTTCTGACCATAGGCAGCTAATGTGCCTACCCCAAGCCCAATAATTCCTACTTTCATCGATTGACCATAATGTGGGTGAGTAGTCAACGCTAACCCGATCCCACTGTCTAGATGGTAGTACCCAGTAGGAATATCGCGTTTATCAGCAGCAGTAAATTGAGTACCGTGCACTGTCGAGCCGTGTATAAGCAAATTAAGGCCTTCTTGCTTGTTTTCCACCACTCGCAACGCGCCATAGAAGTTTCGATCCCTCCAGATAGTATCTTGGTGATCGGGCAACATGATATAGCCAATGAAAATGATCATAACAGTTGCTACTGAACCTATCAGATAGCTTTGCCTTCGAGTATTGAGTTTTTTAGGGGCAAGAAACAGAAGAACCGAATACACGATAATCCATCCTATATATAATTCCCAATAGTCATCAAAAATGAGAGGTGCTATAAAATTTACAAAAAAACCTCCTAGCGCCCCACCAATCGATACCAGTAGATAAAATGAAGTTAGCTGAGTAGGTGCAGGTCGCAAGTGATATAGCTCTCCATGGGCAATCATGCAGACTGCAAATATGAACAGTAGATACGAGCCGATTTGTAGTAAGATTGGCATGGTTGGTATAAGGAGAGCAGCTATCACTCCAACTGAGGTAACCGTCAAAAAAATGAAAAAGGCAAAACGATGGTAGTAAAATTCACCGGCAAACGCAATAGTAAATGACAGTAAATATATAGTCAGCGGCAATATCCATAACAGGGGAACTGGTGCAACCTCTTGTGTTAGGCGGTTTGTCACTGACAGCATCATTAACGTAGCGACCGCACTTAGGGATAGCCAAAGCAGATAGGAAGTGAACGATGTTTGAGGGGCTGAGGTTGCTTGAACGTCCTTATCACGGTGGTAACCGATCTGATCTCTTGTACGAGGAACAGACCAAGCGATGAAACAAGTTACCGCAGCAAACACAATATACAATCCAGACCATAACCATCCTTGCTCGCTCAGCCTAAGAGAAGGCTCCACCAAAAATGGGTAAGAGAGCAAACCAAGGAGCGATCCCGCATTAGAAAGAGCATATAACCAGTATGGAGATTGCCCAACATGCGTTTGCGCGAACCAGCTCTGAATAAGGGGACTATTGCTTGCGAGCGTGAAATATGGCAGACCTACGG
The DNA here is from genome assembly GCF_937951745.1 of uncultured Chloroflexus sp. Lineage (GTDB taxonomy): Bacteria > Chloroflexota > Chloroflexia > Chloroflexales > Chloroflexaceae > Chloroflexus. Next base: position 25,623 of record NZ_CALFBQ010000069.1, on the reverse strand, counting down.
AAATAGTTAGCAAGAATAGGATGTAAATGACAGGTTGCTCAGTTGATGTCGGCTTCCAGTTTGTGCTTGGAATCACTGGTGCCGGCCACGATAAACTCAGAAATATTATTGTTCCTACTGTAAATAGAAGTAATATGTTATGTATTTTCCATTGCTTTTTGTAATCCACTGATTTGATCAACCAATTGGCATAGAGATATCCTCCTACAAGCATCAATTGAAAAAATAGTACTACTGCTGACCATACCCCATTTGTTCCGCCGAACCAAGGCAGAATATAATGTGCAATCATAGGCTGTACTTGAAATAGTAAAAAAGCCGAAATAAATATACTGATAATATATTTGTTCATAGAAAGCTCCGATAAATGAAAAGGTTATCAGCCATGTCGTTTTTATTTACTCGAAAGAGATCATAAGATTAGTGTTACCTATTTCTTACCATGAAAATAATTTTGTTAAAAAGCAGAATACTGGCTGGCATATTCAAAACCGCAGCAAAAAAGTTGGTCAAATCACCGTTTTATCTCGACTCAAGGAGCGAGGCTAAGAACGATTTGTACTCATATACAACAGTAGATCTAGTTGTTTAAATCGTGCTTGTTTTCAGGGTTGACCGTAATCAAAGAATCATCACAATGTCAAGAAAAGATTCAGGCATTGGGTGGGAAGAGTAAGCTCATTGTTTTTTCGTACACAGCCCTCGTTCTGGTTCAACGCTGAGAGGTTATGCCTTACCGTACACCGGAATAGCGGCGCCACTGATGATGCGCGCTTTCGGGCCAACGAGAAAATGGATCACCGCAGCAATCTCGGCTGGTTTAACCCAGAGATCGTGATTGGCAGTGGGCATGGCTGCCCAGTTGGTGGGGGTGTCGATCACACTTGGCAGCACGGCGTTGACAGTAATATTGTGCGGGAGGAGTTCGGCGGCGAGCGCTTCGGTTAGTTGCAGCACGGCGCGCTTGGCAGCGGCGTAAGCGGCAAGGTTGGCGCCGGTTTGGGTGGCGGTGCGGCTGCTGACATTGACGATCGCGCCGCCGCCGCGCGCGATCATGTGGGGGATCGCCGCTGCGCACGAGATGACCGCCGTCTTGAGGTTGATGTCGAGCTGGCTTTGCCAGAGTGACCATGGTGTCTGATGCACCGGCGCACCGCCGGCGAAGCCGCCGGCTGAATTGACCAGAATATCAATGCCGCCATGCGTCGCCACAATCGCGTCATAGGCCGCCTTGGCCGCCGCTTCATCGGTCAGATCGACGCATGTGCCAATCACGGTGGGGCAATGCTCGCGTAACTGCGCAAATGCCGCTTTATTAACATAGGGGGTGATTACGGTTGCACCGGCGCCAAGCAGCCGTTCCACCACCGCAACTCCTAACCCGCCGGTTCCGCCGGTGACAATCGCCACTTTTCCTTCCAGATCCATGCACACTCCTCTCGCTGATACAAACGACTCTGGCGCATGCTAACGCCAGAGTCGCCTTCTATGCTCAGACAACCGGAGAGCATCCGCTTGCAGGCAACTCCATCGTTACCCGATTCGGCATAGCCTACTGCATCAGCAGGTCAAAATGCGGTCGTCCATCATCGCCGCCGAGCCGGCGCAGACCGCGCTGAATAGCGCGCAGCGCTCCCTCACCTAGCCAGAAGGTCAGGACTGATCCGGCAATGAGGCCGAGCGCGCTGCCAAGCGCAGCGCCGCTGGCGAACAATACAAACCGCTTGCGTCGCGACGCCGCTCTGCGCCGCGTAGTCTCCTTGCCCATAATACTCCTCACTGTACGACGACTACCGGCATCGCCTTGCTCCAGAGGCGCTCGAGCCGATAGTACTCACGCTGGCTCTGGCTAAAGATATGCACGACGATATCGCGATAGTCGAGCACGATCCAGCCGGTGTCGGCGCTCCCCTCGATACGCGGGTTTAACCCGTGCTCGATCGAAATCTTCTCGTCGATGTGGTCGATGATCGCGCGCATCTGCCGATCGTTGTCGGCGGTGCAGATGATGAAGTAATCAGCGATGGTTGTCTGCGGACGAATGTCAAGCAGCATAATGTCGTGGGCCTGCTTGTCTTCGACCAGCTCGACGATGCGGCGGGCAATCATTCCGGTCTCGATGGTCATGTCCTCCTGTGTTGGGTAGAGTTGTTGTTAACTTGATCCTATCATATTTGACGCAGGTTGTAAAACGTGATCGCGCGGTTTTTGCAACGCCATGATAGCACAAATGAAGGGTTGGTGGGCAGTTGGCCAATTGTTCAACCAAAGACAGATACCCTCACCTTGAGTCGGACATCGAGTTGGTTATGTGTCACTTCCCGTGTCTCGAAGAAGCGTGGATATTCGATCGCACACGCCGCAATCAGTTGTGATAGCTTATTGTAGCCAGACTGATTGGCAGTGAAGGTTGGGTCGATACGCCGCAGTTTTTGGCCGAGCACACCTACACCGACCCATCCTTCGATAGTTCGTCTGCTGATGTATTGCAGGATTTGCACTATCAGGAGCGCAGCGTCGGGCAAGGGGCGGATCGTGACCGGTGTCGGAGACGCCTCTGCTGGTGACGGGGAAGATTGGGTAGAGGGGCTTGTGTCACTAACCAAGGATGCAAACGCGCCAGTAGAGGTGGGTGTGGTGAGGGATGATGGCAGAGGGAGAGCTTGGGTCGGTTGCGTTATGGCGGGCATATTGTGCAGCGGTGCGAGGCTTGCAGCTTGAAGGCCGCTCTCATCCATACTCTCGCCGCTCTTGGCCGGTTCTGGTTTGGCCAGCGGGATAAAGCGGTTACACGCTTCTTTCAAGGAGTCGGACGTATGGCCATTACCGATCACGATCACTTCAGCGCCGGCAGCGCGCAAGCGGTTGACCAGCGGTGTGTAGTCGCTATCGCTGGCGGCGAGGTAAAAACAGGTGATCTGCTCTTGGCAGAGCAGCTCCATTGCCTCAACGGTGAGCAAGATGTCGATTGCGTTCTTGTTCGTCGCCACCCGGCCATGATGGATGGGGCGCAGATTGTAGCGCGCCACCGGCTCGATCCAACTGTAGTTATTGGGCAATGACCAGTTGGCATAGACCCGGCGCGCCACGATTGCGCCATATTCGTGGGCAAGGTGGCGCATGACCTGTTCGGCGTAAGTGGCTGGGCAGTTTTCGCCGTCGATCAGCAGCGCCACCCGACGTTCAGGCGCGAGCAGGGCGGTCGGTGCCTTGATGATGTCGTTTGGTTGTACGACATGCTGAGCGGTGTGGGCCAACTGCCGGAAAACACCGGTAATGTTACTGAGCAGGGGATTGAGCGGTGATGGTGGCATTGTGACCTCGTGGAACTAGCTGGATTCTTTTACGACAAGATACGTTGCGCGCGCGTAAATGTTGCAAAGGATGTGGCGAATCGGGGGAGATGGCGCAGCCGTCTCCGGCGGTGCGCAATGGGCAAGCGCGTCCCGACGTACAGCAGCGCTGCACCTACGATCACGTTTGACGACAGTGGTTTACAAACTCCGCATGGTCTGCTACATTTCTTCGTTACATACGACATCGAACAAGCTGTAGGCAAGCCAAGGAGGCGCGCGATGGCTCAGGTTCTCTCGCTGCAGGTGGGCCAATCTCGGATTGAACTGGTTGAGGGGGATCTCGTCACGCAAGCGGTCGATGCGATTGTCAATGCCGCCAATGAGGCGTTGCAGCAAGGCGGCGGGGTATGCGGCGCAATCTTCCGCGCGGCTGGCGCCGAGCAGATGCAGCAGGCGTGCAACTCGGTGGCTCCCTGCCCAACCGGCGAGGCGCGAATTACCCCCGGTTTTGCTTTGCCGGCGCGGTATGTGATTCACGCGGTAGGACCCATCTTTAGCCGTTATGCACCGGAAGAAGCCGACCGGCTGTTGATAAGCGCGTACCATGCCAGTCTCGCGTTGGCTCGCCAATACGGTCTGGACAGTATCGCCTTCCCTAGCATCGCCACCGGCATCTACGGATTCCCGGTCGAGCGCGCAGCACCGTTGGTCTTGCGCGCGCTCCGCGAAGATTTGCAGCTCCATCAGACCCCGGCGCTGGTGCGCATGGTGCTCTGGCACGATACATTTCCGGTTTACCGGGAGGCGTTAGCGCAGATGCAGGCATAAGAACCGGCGGGAAGGTGCAACAATCCGGCGTTGCCGACGTCATATCGCCAGAGCATGCAGGCGCGCCTCATGCGCCCCGGCGGGAAGGAGTGATCTATGCAGACTCGACTCACGCGCAGCAGCACCGACAAGATGATTGGCGGCGTCTGTGGCGGGCTGGCGCAATACTTTGCTGTTGACCCAGTGATCGTCCGCCTCATCTTTGTGCTGGTCTTTTTCATCAACGGTATTAGCTTGCCGATCTATCTCGTGCTCTGGATTGTGATGCCGAAAGAGACCCCGACAACGCCGTTTACCCCATCGGCCAGCGGTACAACCCCGGCTAACCAAGAGGTCTTTGCCCGCCAAACTCAAAGCGGTGGGCAAGCACGAGTAGGGTATGCACCTGATCCGAGCTATCGGTTTGATCCGCTGACGGGCCAACCGATCAGCGGGCCAGCAGTTGGTGAGACAGTCAATCTGGCGACCACGCCGCCACGGCGGCGGAACTGGAGCCTGCTTGGTTTGATCTTGATTGGGGTTGGCGGATTGATTCTGCTCGATCAATTGGGAGTCAATCTCTCGTTGCTGTTCCCCGTGTTGATGATTGTGGCGGGTTTAGTGCTCTTGCGGCGGGCACGGTAGGAGGGGCATCGCGGCGCAATGCCCCTCCTACCGCACGCCCCCGGCGATCATCGCGATGACAATCGCGATGATCGCTCCACCGACCGAGCTAATCAAATTCACCAGATCGTTATCCATCCAGCGCCAGCCGCGTAGGAATCGGTTAGGGGTGCCGTCGCGAGCCACCCGGCGCTCAGTTTCGCGCCCGTCTGGGTAGACATAAATAGCTTGGACAGTCGCGCCGAGCCAACTATCAAACAGGGCACCGCCCAAGCCACCGATCAGACCGGCGGGGATCATCCACCACGGTAAGGGGTCACCCGGCGTGGCGAGCGCGCTAAAGCCAAACATCGCCAGCCCGATAATGAGGCCGCCGGCTGCGGCAGCCGAGGTGCCGAGCATGGTAACACCGCCCGACGTGCCCGGCGACACCGGCTGGCGGGTGGTGATCAGGCGCGGTTGGTGCGGGCTGAGCACGCCGAGTTCGGTGGCCCACGTATCAGCATTCACTGTTGCCATCAGGCCAACGAAGGCTGCGAGCAGCCACCACGGCTGGCCGCTGAGCGCAAACGCGACCGCGCAGAGCGCGCCCAATCCGCCATTGGCGATGGTCTGGAAGAAATCGCGTCTGCCGCCCTTGGAAAACTTCTCGGCAGCCCGCCGCTCTTTGATCGATTCTTTATAGTGCGAGAGAATGCTGCTCGTAACAAAGAAGACGATCAGCGTTAATCCCCATGGCCAGCCGCCAAAGCCAAACGTAAGCGTTCCGACCAACACCGCGCCCAACCAGCCACTTTCACTCAGCGAGCGACGGGCAAAAGCGACGCCGCCGATTGCAATGCTGAGAATGAACCCAAGCCCGATCTGCATGAGGTCGATCATAGTCATCCCCCGACTCTACGCCGGAGCGGCAAAATAAAGATCGCAGAGCGCCATTACAATGGCGCTCTGCGATTATACCAGAGACAGGAAGGGTGTTACTCAGGCAGCAGCGCGGGCTGACAGCGATTGGCGAGTGTGACGAGCGAGGCCGCGCAGGGCGGTTTCCAAATCAGCACCAAGCATATCAGCGACCGTCTTCTCAGGCACGAACGATGCCATCATCCCCAGCATCGGCGCAAGGTCAATGCCCATGACCACTTGAATATCAGTGCCGTTGACGGCTTGACTAATCACCCAGCGCGTTTCAACCGGCAGCGGCGTGCGCACCGTAAACACAATCTCGCGGTTGTCTTGCCACACTAGGTCACCTTCGCAGCGGATGGTGCCAAATAAGCCACCCATCGACATATAGGTGACGAGGCGAGCATGGCGAGCCACATCGTCACGATCTAGCAACTCGGTTTTTTGCACACGCGGCAAAATCTGGCTAACCAAACTAGGATCCGACAACGTTGTGAACACCTGCTCAGGCGTGACCCCCTCGATGTGGCAGCGCCGTCCTACTTTAATCATGGAATTCTCCTGTCTCTGGTATTGTCAATGCTTTGCACAGTTAGCATAGCATTGTTGCACAGATATGTCAATAGGTATAGACACCGAAATGTGAGGAATTGGCGATTTTTTCGAACGCAACCGGGCAAGGTAACAGTACAGGGTTGGGAGTGCGGCAGGTTACTGCCACACTCTGTACTATGAAGTTCACTAGTCGGTATGCACCGCCACCTCGGCGGTAGCATTCGTTGTGATCGGCTGGGGCAGCTTAAGCAACCGGTTGCGCAGCGTACCAAACAAGACTGCTAAGGCGCTGACCAACAACCCGGCGCCAATCAGGTACGGCGCACTCGGCCCAATTAGGTCGAACACCATGCCGGCCAGCAATGGCCCGAAGACCATAGTGAGGCTCGTGAAGGCCTGCACACCGCCAAGAGTTGTACCCTGTTCAGTTGCCAGCACCGATTGCGAAACAAGGCTGGTTAGCGACGGCGTAACCATACCGCTACCGAGGGCAACCAAACCAACTGCTGGAAAGAGCATCCATGCCGCCGTAGCCAATCCAGTAGCGATGAACCCAATCGTCATTAGCGTCAAGCCAGCGATAGCCAGCCGCGCCTCACCAAATTGCGGCACTAGCTTGCGGATCAGAAAGCCTTGCACAATCACCGCGATCAAACCGATAAAGGCAAAGACGAGCGCATTCTGTTGTGGACCAAACCCGAAGCGCACATCGCTGTAGACGGCGAAGTTGCTTTGCAAACCGGCAAAGGCGAGGTTCAGCAGCACGCTGCCGAGAATAAAGGGCTGGACGCGGGCATCGCCGGCGACCGCAACCAACCGACTGACAGGATTAAAGTTGCGCGACACCGTTCGGGCACGCTTCTCAGGCGGCAACGACTCGGGCAGGCGGAAGAAGCCGAAGGCGAAATTGGCGAAGCTGAGCGCAGCGGCGAAGAACATCGGCGCCTGCAAACTAACGTTAGACAGCAGACCGCCAATGGCCGGGCCAAGCATAAAGCCGAGGCCGAATGCCGCGCCGATCATACCCAAGCCGCGTGCGCGCTCGTTGGGCGGGGTAACATCGGCGATGTAAGCTTGCGCCGTGCTGATACTAGCGCCGGTGATACCGGCGGCAATGCGGGCAAGGAACAACAACCCTATCACAGTCTCTACGCCAAGGAAGGTCAAATGCTCGGCCAATGCAAAGACCAGATAGCTGAGACCAGCGCCAAACAGGCTGAAGAGCAGCACCGGGCGGCGGCCAAAGCGGTCGCTAAGCGCGCCGAGAATGGGCGCGAAGAGAAATTGCATCAGCGCGTATGAAGCAGTTAGCGCGCCAACAATTAGCGCGCGGTTATCAGCCAGCCACGGCCAGCTTGAACGTTCGACGATTTTGGCATATTCGGGCAGCAGCGGCAGCACAATGCCGATACCGAGCAAGTCAATGAAAATGGTCAAGAAGATGAAGAAGAGCGGTGAGCGGCGTTTCATGGATAGAACCCTCATAATATGGCAAGCAACTTGCAACCAGAAAGGTTTGCTGTACAAATTATATGGCCTTTCACAGTTTTTGTCAATACTTTGCACAGATTTTGTCCAAAGTCTGGACAAAGGGAGATGTGGTAGCATGGAAAGCCAAAGCACGGTATCATGCGAGCTGAGCGGCAGCAACCAACGCCTTCCGGCAGCAGGAGCAGTATGGCATTCAACGGCTTTACCACCGAACGGCTCACCGGTATCCCGCCGGAGTTTTTTACCGACGTACTGCCGGCGATCACGAAACCGAGCGAGATCAAAGTCACGCTCCACCTGTTTTACCGGCTGAGCCGCTTGCGGAGCCGCCCACGCCGGATCAGTTGGGATGACTTGCGCAGCGATGATCTCTTGCGGCGCTCGTTACAGGCGCTCAGCTCGCTCCGCTCGTTCGAGGAGTTGCTCGACGAGGGGTTGGCGGCGGCGGTGAGGCGCGGCACGGTGTTGCATCTGGTCGAGCCGCTCGATGGGCGCGTGCGTAGTTGGTATTTAATCAACACGCCAGCCAATCGTGCATGGGCCGAGCAAGTGGCCGCGAGTGGGATTGCGCCGCCGGCTGATGAGCTGAGCGAGCGGCCGGGCTTGATCGAGTTGTACGAACAAAATATCGGGCTAGTGACGCCATTGTTGCTGGAAGAATTGCGCGCTGCCAGCGCCCGCTACCCGGCCGAATGGCTCGAAGACGCTATTCGTGAGGCAGTGCGGGCCAACGCACGTTCGTGGCGTTACATTCAGCGCATGCTGGAGAGGTGGGCCGCCAATGGACGAGAATCTGCGCCGTATCAGACCGGACGACCTATCGATATTGAAAAATACACCAGCGGACAACTCGGATACCTCTTCCGCCGCGGAAGCGACGAGAGCGACCTCTGAGACGGTGTGCCCGATCTGTCGCGGGGCTGGTTATTATACCCTCGATGTGCCGTATGGCGATCCTAACTTCGGCGTGCTCATCACCTGCCGTTGCAAGCAGGCCGAGAAGGAGCGCCGCCGGTTTGAAGAGCTGGAGCGGCTCTCGAATCTAACCCCGTTGCGCGACAAAACCTTTGCAACGTTTGATCGCACCGTACCCGGCGTGCAGCGGGCCTTTACCCGCGCCTACGAATATGCGCAGAATCCGCAGGGCTGGCTGGTTTTGTTTGGCGGCTATGGCTGCGGCAAGACCCACCTCGCGGCGGCAATTGCCAACGAGGCGCTTGATCGCCATACACAGGTACTCTTTACCGTCGTACCCGACCTGCTCGATCATCTCCGTTCGACCTTCGGCCCCAACTCGGAAACGGCCTACGATGAACGTTTCGAGCTGGTGCGCGATGTGCCACTGTTGATCCTCGACGATCTGGGAACAGAAAACACAACGCCGTGGGCGCGGGAAAAACTTTACCAGATCATGAACCATCGGTATAATTATGCTCTACCGACGGTGATCACCAGCAATCGTGACCCGAAGGACATTGATCCGCGCATCCTCTCCCGAATGTTTGACGCGGCCATCTGCCGCGAGCGGATCTTGATCGAGGCTGGTGATTATCGTCGCCTGAGCCTTGAACAACGGTATCATCCGCGCCGGCGACGGAGTGACCATTCCCGTTCGCAACGGTAACGCTTGGCGCACGATCGAGGAGAACAGAAAGCATCGCACCATGACCCTACGCCATTTTCTTTCGGCAGCCGACCTCAGCCGTGCCGAAGCTGAAGCCCTGCTCGATCGGGCGGCGGCCCTCAAGGCAGCATGGCGCGCCGGCATTACCGATGATCGGCCCTTGTTAGGCCAGACGTTGGCGCTCGTCTTCGAGAAACCCTCGTTGCGCACGCGGGTGGCGTTTGAGGCAGGCATGACCCAGCTCGGTGGCCATCCTTCCTATCTCTCGGCCAACGATATCGATATGGGCGGGCGCGAGAGCGTGCCCGACGTCGCCCGTAACCTCAGCCGTTGGGTAGCAGTGATTGCGGCCCGGGTCTTCAAGCACGCCACGGTGGAAACCCTTGCCCGCTACGCAACCGTACCGGTGATTAACGCCCTTTCCGACCGTGAACACCCCTGCCAAGCGCTAGCCGATATGCTGACCCTCCGCGAGCGGTTTGGCCGCCTGCAAGGGCTGACGCTGGCCTACGTCGGCGACGGAAATAACGTCTGCCATTCGTTGATGTTATTAGGGGCGACGTTGGGGGTCAATGTGCGGGTGGGTTGCCCGCTCGATTACCGCCCGGCGCCTGATATCACCGAACTGGCCGAGCAGTTGGCCCGCGAGCACGACGCCACGTTGACCATTACCACCTCACCGGTAGAGGCGGTGAGCGGTGCTGATGCAGTGTATACTGATGTATGGGCCTCGATGGGCCAAGAGCACGAAGCGGCCCGCCGCCGGCCGGTCTTTACGCCGTATCAAGTGAATGCGGCATTAATGGCCCATGCCGCGCCGCATGCGCTGTCGATGCACTGTTTGCCGGCACACCGTGGTGAAGAGGTGACGGCTGAGGTGATCGAGGGGCCGCAATCAGTCGTGTTTGAGCAGGCGGAAAACCGTCTCCACGTGCAGAAGGCGCTGATCCTGCTGTTGTTGGGGAAGTAGCGCCGGTAGAAGTGGAAAGAGCGCTATGGCAGGCAACCGGGCAATCTTCGATCGGGCGATGGAACAGTGCCGTGAGGCATCGACGCAAGGGCGTTGGGAAGACGCGCTGCGCGCGGCGGTACGGGCATTGCAAGAGTTTCCGCAAGATGTGGAGGCGCGCACTGCCGCCGCAGTCGCTCTGTTCCAGACCAACCGGCTGGATAAGGCGCTCCAAGCCTTTGGCGATCTACACGAGGCCGATCCGAACAATGCGTTTTATATCAACTACATTGCCCAGTGTTACCGCCGGCAGGGTGAGACTGCGGCTGCTGTCGAGGCGTACAGCGTACTAGCCGATCTGCACAGCGCGCAGCGGCGCACGCTGCAAGCTGCTGAAGCGTTGCGCGAATTGCTCGCGTTGCAGCCAGAACTTGACGATCAACGTCGCCGGTTAGCCCAACTCTACGAAGATATTGGCGCCATGGCCGAAGCCGCCGAGACTCATCTCGAATTAGCGCAACGTCTCATTGCTCAGAACGATCCCGGCGCTGCGTTGCAAGAAGTTGAATGGGCGTTGCGCCTTGTGCCGAACCATCGTATCGCGCGTGAATTGGCGGCGCGCCTGCGCGAGCAACTCGGCGGGCAGACTGGGGCGCCGCCCATTCGTGGAACTAGTAGTTTGCGACCTTCTCATCCTACCGGGATGTTGCGCGGTTCGGCTACGCAACCCGAACAGTTCGTGGCCGAGGCGATCGCTTGCCAGCAAGCCGGCGATGAAGAACGGGCCGTTGCACTCTATGAGCAAGCACTGCAGGCCGGTCTCGAACGGGCCGATGTGCTCTATTCGCTTGGCTTGCTCTACCAAGCCCGCGGTGACCTAAAAGCGGCTGTAGGTGTGCTAACCCGTGCAGCCGGCGATCCAGAGTATGCCCTTTCAGCCCACTTTGCTTTGGGTCAGGTTTATCAAGCGCTCGGCCAGTTGCCGCAGGCAGCGCAGGAATTTGAAACCACTATTAGCCTTGTCGATCTAGAAACGATCGGGAAGGCTGAGGTTGATGACCTGATCGCGATGTACGAGAGTGCGGCCACTATTTACGAGCAGATTGGCGATTTGGCCCGCGCTTCAATCCTCTACGGCACCTTGGCCGACTTTTTGGTCAGCAAGCGATGGGGACGCGATCGGGCCGCTGAATTCAAAAACCGGGCCAAAGAACTGGCCGATCGCAATATGTTCGCTAAGCTGCGCACGATCGGCACTGGCGTCTTACAACCTCAGCCACCGCCACCCCCGCCTGAACCGCCGTTAATTGATGCTGAGAGCGAGCGGTGGGGGAAAATTCGGCCCATCACCGATTTCCTCCGGTCGGCGAAGAAGGCAGAGGATGAATCGGCGCCGCCGAGCGTTGTCGCAACCCCTGAACAGTTACCGATCATCGAGCGCCTGAGCGTGCCGGCAGCGCTGCCGAAACCGGAATTTCCACCGCCAACCCCCCTCGATCCAACCGGTCTTGATGAAGTCACGGCTGGATGGCTGGAACTCAGCGGCACCTACCTCGAACAGGGTTTGCTGGATGCCGCGCTCGACGCCTGTATGGAAGTGATCCATCACAATGTCGAGTACCTGCCGATCCATCTCCGCATGGGCGAAATCTACGAGCGGCAGGGCCGGCCTGAAGAGGCACTGGCGAAGTACCAGTTGTTAATCGAGACGTATCGGGTGCGAGGTGAGGCGGAAAAAGCGATTGATGTCTACTTCCGTTTTATCGAGTTGTCGCCCGATACAGTCAATGCGCGCTCGAAGCTGGCCGAATTGTTGAAACAGACTGGGCGCGTCGATGAGGCGGTGACCCAATTGTTGCAAGTTGCCAACACCTACTTCCGCCTTGGTCAAACCAATAAGGCGCTCGAGGAGTTTCGTCGCTTGCTGCAATGGGCGCCCAAACATCGCGAGGTGCATGCCCAATATGGCTTGGCTTTGCTCAAGCTCGAGCGGTTTGAAGCGGCGCTCGATGAGTTCCGGCAGGCGCTTGAGCTAGGTTCACCAGATGATCCGGTGACCTTGGCCCGGCTGAACATTACACTGGCCTTGATGGGCGAACAACCGGCCGTGATCTGGGATTCGTTGGCGACCGTGCTGGCCCAGTTGCGCCAGCGCCCGAGCGAATTTACCGCTGTGCAAGCCGAGTATCGCGCAGCTTTGTTGATCGTCGATCGGGCCTTGCTGCACTATATGCTGGCGATTATCCAGCAACAGCATGAGCAGCACCATCTAGCGCTGATGGAATTGGAACAAGCTCAGATTTTGCTGACGAGCGAGCCTGACCCAATCTTGCCGCTGGCGTTGGTCTATCGCGCGGCAGCCGATAGCTACATTGCTCTGGGCCAAGCCGAGGCGGCGCTTGATCAGTTACGGCGAGGGCAAGCTGTTGCCGCACAAACGACGCCTGAACCGTCGCTCCGCCATCCCTTTGCCATTCCGCCCTCACGCGGTGATCTTGTGCGCCGGATGGCTGAAGCCTACGCGATGAGCGAGGATTTGGCCGGCGCCGAACAAGCATTGCTCGAAGCCAAAAAGCTGTTGCCATATGATCGGGCGATCTATACCAAACTAGCTAACGTCTATTTCCGGCAAGGGAAATTGGCTGAAGCGTTGGCCCAGCTTGATGAACTCGCAACCTACTACGAAGAGCATCAACAGCTCGATCGAGCAATTGAAGCCCTTGAATCGGCGGTGCAACTTGCCCCGAACCATATCGGGATGAGCAGCCGGCTAGCTCGTATGCAATTGCGGCGCGGCTACCTCGACCAAGGCTTGGAAGGATTGGTGCGAGTCAGCGAGTTGCAAAAGCGCGCTGGCCAGTTGAAAGATGCGGTAACCTCGTTGCAGGAAGTGGCGCAGACCTATTGGATGCTGAATAATCACGAGCGTGCTCGCGAGATATACGATCGGATCGTGCAGATTGCGCCTAACGATATTGATGCGCGCCAATGGTTAGCCTTGATGCATACGTTGGCGCGCCGCACCAAAGAGGCGATTAAAGAGAAGAAGCAAATTGCCCGCATTTTTGCCCAACAGCGTGATTACGACAACGCGATCGCTGAATTGCACCAGATTATCGGCCTCGACCAGCAAGATCTGGATGCCTACTATATGCTGTATGAGATGCTCATGCGGCGTGAAGAGTACGGGCAGGCGGTCCAGCTTTGCCGGCGGATGCTTAAGATGCCGGGAGTCGAAACCGAACGGGTAGAAGCACTGTTGATCGCCGCCAATCGTATGCTTGAGCAACGGAAGCCGGCGCCGCCACAGAGTTGATGATGGTAGAGCTTGAGCGTCTCTGGGCGCGGCTGAATCCGCTCACCTCGCCCTTTACGCTAATCGACATCCTGATCGTTGCGGCCTTTTTCTATTGGCTGCTCGGCATTGTGCGCGGCACCCGTGCCGTGCAGTTGCTGCGCGGTGTCGGTATTTTGTTGGCGATTGCCTTCCTCATGCCGTCGATTGCGAGCGATCGCCTGACGTTGCTGAATTGGCTAGTGGTCAACGTGATTTCACCAGCCTTGATTGTGGCCATTCCCGTGCTCTTTCAGCCAGAATTGCGGCGCGCGCTCGAAAGTCTTGGCCGTTCGAGCGATCTGTTTGGCCGGCCATTTGGCGGCGCTAACCGCTCGGAATTGCTCGAAACGATTACGGTCATTAGCCGCGCCGCTGCCCAACTCTCACAGCAGGGGGTCGGGGCGTTGATGGTGATTGAGCGGCGTACCCAGTTGCAGGAGTTTGCTGATCGTGGGGTCATCCTCGATTCGCGGATTTCAGTGCCGCTGCTGCTAAATATTTTCTACCCCAATTCGCCCCTCCACGATATGGCGGTGATCATTCGCGGCAATCGCATTTTGGCTGCGAATGTGGTATTGCCGCTCAGTGAAGATATCTCCGGGCCGCGCCGCTATGGCACGCGCCATCGCGCCGCCAAAGGAATTACTGAACAATCTGACGCGCTAGCAGTGGTGGTCTCAGAAGAAACCGGCGCGATTTCTCTGGTCAGTGATGGCCGGTTGGTGAGCTATCTAACCGAAGCGCGACTGCGGACGATGCTGGCCGATCTGATGCAGGTGCCGCTAGAATCGGAAGCGAAGAGGGCGGCATGAACGGAGTGCGCTCGATTGTCTTACGGATGTTGTTGGCCATTGGCCTGAGTTTTGCCCTCTGGTCCTTTGTCTCGTTCAGCGAGAACCCAGAAGAGACAGCCCGATTTGAGGATCTCACGCTGCAAATTGTCGGTCTGGCCGATCATTTGATCATCGTTGACGCCAATGGTCTGCCCACAACAACCTTTCCCTCGATTGATGTCACTCTGCGCACCGACCGCCGCCAACGCTCGGAATTACGCCCAGTGGATATTCGGGTGGTGGCCGATCTGAGCGGCCTTGGCCCCGGTGATCATCTGGTGCCGATCAATGTCCAGCCGACGCGCAGCAATCTCTCGTTTAGCGTTCCTGCTGGCGGTGTGGAACCAACGGCGATTAGCGTGCGGCTGGAACCGGTTGAAACGGTGATGGCACCGATTAATCTGGAAATCTTTGGCTCGCCGCCCTTTAGTTTCGAACGGGGTACGCCAGAATTGCGCTACAATGGCGAACCCATTAGCATGGTGACGATCAGCGGCCCCCAGAGCCGGGTGCAGCGAGTCGTGGCAGTGCGCACGGTAGCGAATATCGCCCAATTGCGCGCTACGTATATCGCGCCTCTCAGTCTTACCCCGATTGATGCCAACAATCAACCGGTTGAGGGCGTGCAAGTGCGGCCAGCCTCGATTACTGTCATCATTCCGATCAATCCGGTGGTCGGTTTGCGCTTAGTTCCGGTATCGCCGATCGTGATTGGTTCCCCAGCGCCGGGTTTTGCTGTGACCGGGATTGAGGTGAAACCACCGCTGATTACGCTGACCGGCAGTTCTGGCCCGCTCGATGCCATTAGCTTGTTGCAAACCGAAGCTATTGATATTAGTGATGCCCGCGAGACGTTGGTGCGGATTGTACCGCTCATTATTCCGACTGGTACATCGCCGGCGCAGGGTGAGCCGGATGCAGTGCAGGTGACGATCAAGATTGATCCCATCCCGTTGCCGTTTCAGGCGCGGTTGCCGGTGGAAGTAATCTTTACCGGTTTGAATCGCGATTTGCAGGCTTCGGTGCGGCCCAATGTGGTTGAGATGACCTTTGCTGGCACGAGTGCGCAGCTCAGTGCGCTTGCTTCAGCGCCGCTGGTGGTGCAGCTCGACCTTAGTACCCTTGGCCCGGGTATCTATCAGTTTGCGGTACGCCCCGCCTTGCCGAGTGGAGTGAGCATTGTTGGCGACCCACCTGAAGTTACGGTGACAATTGTACCGGTTCCCACGCCGACCCCTACCCCTGAACCAGAACCGTCGCCGGAAGTTGAGCCGACGCCGACTCCGGATACAGGATAATGGGTAGCAAGTAACAGGATGCGATGATAGTGTGGCGTAGAAGCAACAATACGGGCGGGTCGCAAACCCGCCCGTACAGCTTGTTGGGGCAACATGCTCGCTACGGGTTAGCCCATTGGGTCGATAAGTGTCGGTGCGGCGCCGTTGCCATTGCCGTTCTCGTCGGGATCTTCGACCGAGAGGGCGGCAACGCGATCTCCAGCGGCGACGTTCACCACCGTAACGCCTTGGGTGGCCCGGCCCAAGCGCGAGATCTCGCTGGCGCTGGTGCGCATCACCATGCCACTGTTGGTGATGAAGGTCAGCAGCGAATGTTCACGCACTACAGCCGCTGCGGCCACCTCATCCTGCTCGTTGCGCAGTTTGATCGTGATTACACCGCCGGTCGCTCTCCCCTTGACCGGATACTCGCTCAGGGCAGTGCGCTTGCCGATGCCGCGAGCGGTGACGACTAGCAAATCGGATCCCTCCTCAGCCAAGTCCATACTCACCACCCGGTCGCCCTCAGCGAGATTGATGCCGATCACGCCGGTTGCCGGGCGGCCCATCGGGCGCACCTCGCTCTGCTCGAAACGCAACGTTTGACCACGCGCCGTAGTAAGCAAAATGTCTTCGTGGCCGTTGCTAACCCGCACCCAGCCAAGCACATCGCCCTCTTCCAACCCGATTGCGATCAGGCCGTTCGAGCGCACTTGGCTATACTCGCGCAGTTGGGTGCGCTTGATCTTACCGCGCACCGTCGCCATCACCAGATACTCGGCATCGAACTCGCGCACAGCTAGCATCGAAGTCACCTGTTCACCCGGTTCGAGCGACACAAGGTTAACCAGTGGCAGGCCTTTGGCTGTACGCGAGCTGTCGGGCACTTCGTGGGCCTTGAGTTGGTAGACCTTGCCGCGGTCGGTGAAGAAGAGCAGATTATCGAGCGAATTGCAGGTCAATAAGTGGCGGACGATATCCTGCTCACGGGTGAGCATACCCTTGATGCCGCGCCCACCGCGACGCTGGGTGCGGTAAGCGTCGGGCAATTGGCGCTTGATGTAGCCGCGGTCGGTGAGGGTAATCATCACCCGCACATCGGGAATCAGATCCTCGTCGCTAACCTCGCCGGTGACATCGGGAATGATGCGGGTGCGGCGCGGATCACCGTACTTCTCTTTCAGACGGGCAAGGTCTTCTTGGATCAGATGCAGTACCTTGCGCGGATTGGCCAAAATATCTTCGAGTTCGGCGATCAGCTTGATCACCTCGCGGTACTCGTCCTCGATCTTCTTGCGCTCGAGTGCAGCCAGCCGGCGCAGTTGCAGATCGAGAATCGCCTGCGCCTGCCGCTCAGTGAGCGAGAAGTTGCGGATCAAGTTGTTGCGCGCACTCTCGGCGGTGCGCGAGTCGCGGATGGTCTGGATTACCGCATCGAGGTTATCGAGTGCGATTTTCAAGCCTTCGAGGATATGGGCGCGTTCGCGCGCACGAGCCAGATCAAACTCAGTGCGGCGACGGATGACCTCTTGGCGGTGGTTGATATACTCTTGCAGTAGTCGCTTGAGGGTCAAGACGCGCGGTTGGCGGCCATGCTCGACCAGCGCCAGCATATTGATGCCGAAGGTGGTCTGCATCTGGGTATGCTTATAGAGCGCATTAAGCACCTTCTTGGGCTGTGCGTCTTGCTTGAGTAAGATCACCAGCCGCATGCCGTTGCGATCACTCTCGTCGCGCACATCACGGATGCCCTCGATCTTGCGGTCTTTAACCAACTCGGCGATGCGTTCTTGCAGGCGGGCCTTGTTCACCTGATACGGCAGCTCGGTGACGACGATCATAAACGCGCCGCGGCCCGCCTCTTCGATGTGGGTCTTGGCCCGCAAAGTGATCTGGCCGCGACCGGTGCTGTAGGCAGCCAAGATGCCTTCGGTGCCCAAAATCAACCCAGCGGTGGGAAAATCGGGGCCGGGAATGATCTGCATCAACTCTTCGACCGTCGCTTCCGGGTTGTCGATCAGATAGCCGATCGCGTCGCACAGCTCACCGAGATTGTGGGGCGGGATGTTGGTGGCCATGCCGACCGCGATGCCGGAAGCGCCGTTGAGCAGCAGGTTGGGCAAGATGGCGGGCAGCACGACCGGCTCGCGGTAGCTGCCGTCGAAATTGTCGCGGAAATCGACCGTATCTTTCTCAATTTCGCTGAGCAACTCTTCGGCAATAGGGGCGAGACGGGCTTCGGTGTAACGCATCGCCGCCGGCGGATCGCCGTCAATTGAGCCGAAGTTGCCTTGGCCGTCGATGAGCGGGTAGCGCATGCTCCACGGCTGCGCCATACGGGCTAGCGCATCGTAGACCGCGCTGTCGCCGTGCGGATGCATTTTACCGAGCACGTCGCCAACAATACGGGCACTCTTCTTATAGGGTTGGTTGCTGCGGAAGCCCATATCCCACATCCCATACAGGATGCGCCGCTGCACCGGTTTGAGACCGTCGCGCGCGTCAGGTAAGGCACGCGAAACGATCACGCTCATCGCGTAACTGAGGTAGGCCGTCCGCATCTCGTTGGTGATGTTGACAGGCCGGACGATGCCGATTTCCATTGGTTGCTCCGTTAGTCGGTTTTAGCGCATTATGATGCGATGTTTGCCATCTAGTATTATACCCGATCCGAGGTGTTTTGTCGAATGTTTCCGAAAATATGTTCTACCCGTAACGAATGTGCTACAATTCAGACAGTGCATACTATCGAAAGGAGCAACGATGAACGCTGATGCACGTCCGCTCAATCGGTTGGCTCACGAGGCTAGCCCGTATTTACAACAACACGCCGATAACCCAGTCGATTGGTATCCGTGGGGCGAAGAGGCGCTCGAACGCGCCCGGCGTGAGGATAAGCCGCTGCTGGTGAGCATTGGTTATGCCGCGTGCCACTGGTGCCACGTGATGGCCCACGAGAGCTTTGCCGATCCAGAGGTGGCGGCGATCCAGAACGAACATTTCATCAATATCAAGGTCGATCGCGAAGAGCGACCCGACCTCGATAGCATCTATATGGCGGCGGCGCAGGCTTTGACCGGCAGAGGCGGCTGGCCGCTCAATGTTTTCTGTTTGCCCGACGGCACGCCGTTTTATGCCGGCACTTACTTCCCACCCGACACCAAAGCGGCCCGTTACCGCATGCCGAGTTGGCGGCAGGTATTGCTCTCGATTGCCGAGGCGTACCGCACCCGCCGCGCCGACGTCACCGCTTCCGCTCACGAGTTGCTTGATCATATCAAGCGGCTGGCCCAGCCCTTGCCCGAAACTGCTTCAGTAGACGGGGCGCTCGTAATGGCGGCCGCCGAGAAGATTGGGCGCGAGTTTGATCCGCAGTACGGCGGGTTTGGCGATGCGCCAAAGTTCCCGCAGCCGCTGGTGCTGGAGTTTTTGCTGCGCGCCCATCTGCGCGGCGATGTGCAGGCTTTGCCGATGCTCCACCAGACTCTCGAACAGATGGCGCGCGGCGGGATGTATGATCAGGTCGGGGGCGGCTTCCACCGCTATAGCGTTGATGCGCGCTGGCTGGTGCCCCATTTCGAGAAGATGCTCTACGACAACGCGCTACTGGCCGAAGTCTACCATCTGGCGGCGCTGGTCACCGGCGATCCCTTTTTGGCCCGTATCGCCGATGAGACCTTCGCCTACATGCTGCGCGATCTGCGCCACCCTGACGGCGCATTCTTCAGCAGTGAAGACGCCGATAGCTTGCCGGTGCCCGGCGCGGCCCACGCCGAAGAGGGCGCATTTTACGTCTGGACGCCGGATGAGTTGCGGTTGGCGCTCGGCGATGATGCGACGCTGGTCAGCGCGTATTATGGGGTGACGCGGCAGGGCAATTTTGAGGGTAAGTCGATTTTGTACGTGCCACGCCCGCCAGCGGCGGTGGCGGCGATGCTCGGTGTGCCGGTCGAGCGGATCGAGGCGACCGTGGCGCGCGCCCGCCCCATCCTGCGCGCCTTCCGCGAACAACGCCCCCGCCCCTTCCGCGATGAGAAGATCATTACGGCGTGGAATGCCATGGCGATCCGGGCGTTGGCGACGGCCAGCGCGCGGGTGCCAGAGTACTTGCCCGCTGCGCAGCAGTGCGCCGACTTTGTGCTGACCAATCTGCGTCGAGCTGATGGCCGGCTGTTGCGCAGTTGGAAAGACGGCCGGCCCGGCCCGGCCGGTTTTCTCGATGATTACGCGCTGCTGTGCGATGCGCTGATCGAACTGCACGCCGCAAGCGGCGAGCCGAACTATCTGGCGACGGCGGTCGAGCTGGCCAACGCCATGCTCGATTTGTTCTGGGATGCGCCAGCGTGGATGTTCTTCGATACCGGCAGCGACCAACCGGCTTTGGTGACGCGCCCGCGTGATCTGAGCGACAACGCTGTCCCGTCGGGGTCGGCGGCGGCGGCGATGGCCTTGCTACGGCTATACGCCATCACCGGGCGCGAAATCTACGCCACGCGGGCCGAACAGGTCTTGCAACAAGTTGCACCAATGCTGAGCCGCTTCCCGCTCGGTTTTGGCCGCATGTTGTGCGCCGCCGATCTAGCGATCGGCCCGATCCGCGAACTGGCGATTATCGGACCACCTGATCATCCGGCCACGCAGGCATTGGTAGCCGAGGCACGAGCGGCGTATCGGCCTCGGCTGGTCATCGCTCGCGCCGAACCCGGTGATCCCGTTGCCGCGCTAAGCCCTTTGTTTGCCGATCGCGGTATGGTTGATGGCCAACCTACTGCCTACTTGTGTGAGCAGTTCACCTGCTTGTTGCCCGTCACCACGCCAGAAGCGTTGCGTGCCCAGTTGAATGGGTAACATGTGAAGGCGCAGGGGGGCAAAGGCGCGAAGGGATGAACAAACGCCAAGGGATGGACAAACGCAAAGGGATGTTTGGGGATGGAGTGGGAAGGGGTGTGGGATGCCTTTTGGAGGTGTTAGTACAGATAAGCAATTGTTGCGACTTTGCATGTAGAATACCTTTGTGCCTTTGCGTACAAACCCTTCGCGCTTTTGCATGGAGCATCTACCACCGATGCATATCCTCCACGTCGTTCAGCTCTATTGGCCGGCGCCAAGCGGCGCGGCGCGCTATTTTCAAGAGATCGGCGCGCGGTTGGTCGCCGAAGGCCACCGGGTGACGGTGCTCGCCACCGATGCCTTCGATCTAGAACACCTCTGGCTGGCCGGCAAACGGCGGATCGCCGAACCAACCGGCGCTCACGATGGCGTGCAGATCCGGCGTTTGGCGGTGCGGCGCTTGCCCGGCCCGGCCCTGCTCTACCCGATCATTCGCCGGCTGATGGTCGAACTGGGCCGGCTGGGCCAGCCGAGTGTGCCGCTCTTGCGCCGGCTGGCGACGCTCACCCCGCAGTTGCCCGATCTCGTTGCTACGCTGGCTGATCCGGCATTGGCCGATGTAGCGGTGGTGCATACCACCAACATCACCCTCGACTTTGCCCTGCTGCCGGTGGCGCGGTGGGTGCAGCAGCGCGGCATTCCCCATCTCTGCACGCCGTTCGTGCACGTAGGCGAGCCGGGCAGCGAGCAAGTGGTGCGTTACTATGCTATGCCGCACCAAATCGACCTGTTACGGCAGGCGACGTGGGTGGCGACGATGACCGATCTCGAACGAGCTTATCTCATCCGGCGTGGCGTACCTGCCGAGCGGATCGTCACCGTTGGCGCGGGGGTGACTCCCGCTGAAGTGACTGGCGGTGATGGTCAGCGGTTTCGCGCTGCGCACCAGATTACCGGGCCGGTCGTACTGAGTTTGGGGGTAGCGGCATTCGATAAGGGGGCGGTGCATACGCTAGCGGCGATGCGGCAGTTGTGGCAACAGGGCAGTGACGCGGTGTGGGTGCAGTGTGGGCCGGCCTTTGGCGGCTTTCAGGCGGCGGTTGATGCACTCACCCCAGCGGAACGGGCACACGTGCGGGTGCTTGGCTATGTCGATAACGCCACCCGCCGCGACGCGCTCGCCGCCGCCGATGTGTATGTGCAACCCTCGCGTACCGACAGCTTCGGCATCACCTACCTCGAAGCGTGGTGCAACGGCGTGCCGGTGATCGGCGCGCGGGCCGGCGGTGTGCCGGCAGTCATCCGGCATGGGGTTGATGGTTTACTGGTGCCGTTTGGTGATGTGCCTGCAATTGCCGCTGCCATTAACCGGCTCGTGCGTGACCGAGCATTGGCACGGGCGATGGGAGCCGCCGGGCAGGCACGGGTCTGGCGCGAACTGACATGGGATGCGGTCTACCGGCGGATCCGCCCGTTGTATGGTGAGAGAGGTTAGGTGAACGAAGGAATAGCTGGAAAAACTATCTTGATAAAATACATCATTCGTGAAATGCCGGTATCACCCATCCAAGCCATCCTGTTACTTGCCCTCGGTTCGATCCTCGTCCACATCTCAAACTACTCATACGAGCCAAGCCTTAGTTCACGCAAGGCAGCAGGAAAAGACGAGATTCTAAGTAGTGATGTGGTTGGTATGATCACGAATAAATTGCACATCATGTCCGAAGACATTCTTCAGTATCGAAGTGAAATCCAGCGGTTTCATCATCAACCAAAAGCAACGATGATCAACGACTCATCATTGTTCTTGCAGAACTATGTACCACCTGAGACGATAGATATCGTTGTCACACCGCCTCCGTACCTCAATAATTGTCACTAGTTCGGAATACACGACCGCATTTGTTTTGGCTCGATTTTATTGCCACACCGGCCGAACTGCGTTCCTTAGAAGACGCCAATTTTGGCAAGTATTGGCAGACAGTTCGTGATACAAACCCTGTCGAATTGGCATTCTCCCTGCCTGAACTTGAAGAGCTTATTGATGCCATTGCTCGGCAAAAAGGTGTCTATGGTGATTAGGGGTGGGCAAACTATGCAGCTTCCTACTTTAATAATTGTTATCACTTATGCAACACCTTCACGCTGTCCTCAAACCCAGCGCTGTTGCAGTCGTTGTCCTCGGTAATTCTATTCTTCAAGGCATTGTTATTCCGACCGATCACTTATTCGGCTTGATTGCCGAACAGTGTGGCCTGCACGTCGTCACCATCTCGATCCTGCGAGAAAAGCGTGTCGGGAATAGCATTATCAATTCGTCAGTTCGTCATGGCAAGACAACGAAAGCAGCGCTGTACGAAGCCACGCTTCTCTCCTTTATGATTTGATGCCAAAAGATACAGAGATATTAACCAATTTCCTGTCTTGGTAGGTTCGTTTAATCTTAATCAATAACGTGCAAGTACGAACTTATTTTATGCCACCAAGCCATCAAATCTTCTTTTTCTCCCCACGCCTTTGCGTTCGATTTCCTTCGCGCTTTCGCGTTTATTCATCCTCACTCTGCATCAAACGCACATAGCTGTCGTACCGCGCCGCCGTAATCTCGCCGCGCTCGACCGCCGCGCGCACGGCGCAATGCGGTTCGTGCCGGTGCGTGCAACCGGCAAAGTAGCAATCACCCAAAAATGGGCGGAACTCGCGGAAGCACCACGCTAAACCTTCCGCCGGCACGTTCCACAAACCGATCTCGCGAATGCCCGGCGTATCGGCGACGTAGCCGCCCCCCGGCATATCAAGTGGTATCAGTTCGGCAACGGTGGTGGTGTGACGACCTTTTGTCAACCGTTCGCTCACCTCGCCAGTACGCAGGTTGAGGCCGGGTTTGATCGCGTTGAGCAGGCTACTCTTGCCAACGCCTGACTTGCCGGTGACAACGCTGATCTTGCCGATCAGCCGCTCGCGCAGATCGGCGATGCCTTCGCCGCTGATGATGCTGGTGTAGACGACGGGATAGCCGATCTGTTCGTAGGGTTTGAACATAGCTGCCGCCGTATCTCGCCCGACCAGATCGATCTTAGTGGCGACGATGATGACCGGTAATTCGCTGTGTTCGCAGATCACCAGATAGCGATCGAGCATGCGCGGCGTGAATTCGGGTTTGGCGCAAGCGAAGACCAGCAAGACCTGATCGACGTTGGCGACGATGACATCTTCCTTGTATGCGCCGCGCGGCCCGGCGGCCCGACGCGCCAGCCGGCTCCGCCGCGGCAAGACTGCCTCGATCGCGCCTTGGCCATTGCCGACCGGTGTCACCTCGACTTGATCGCCGATCACAACCAGATCGGTCGCTTGACGCTCTTTCTTGAGCCGCCCGCGCAGCCGACATTCGAGGATGCCCTGCTCGGTCTTGACCCAGAAGAAGCCGCTTTGTGCCCGCAAGACGGTGCCGGTCAGTCGGTTGGTGGCGGTGGCCGACGCTGGTTCGATCAGTTCTGCTGCTTTACGACTCATCGATGCGCACCTCCAGCCGGTTCACACCCAGTAGATCAAAGGCCATACTCACAATCCGTTCGATCAACGACGCTGGCGGCAGTTCGTCTGGCGTCGCTGCGGCCAGTGTTGCGGATGCTTGTTGTTGCCGCCCGCGCTTGGGCGGATGGTATGATAACGAGCCATCACGCTCTAGAATAATCACGGCAGTTCCCTCCACCTCTGACTGTTGGTTACGATCGGCGGCGGTAACGATGGCGTTGTAATCCGTCATCTCAAACTTCCTTTCACGCGTGCTGCGAGAACCCGCTCCGTCGAACGCCCACTAGGTGGAGGGAACAAAAGAGGCTGTGGTTTGCCGGTTGCGCCACAGCCTCAAAACAATGGCGGGCTGTAGGCTCTTGTTAGCTTCCCACAGCCCGCCGGTAGACAGGTGTTTGCCTGTTTAGCCTGCGCTGTGTGAAGCCCCTCCTACGTCAGCGGAGTCGCTCGACACCATCACGACCGTTGTAAGTGTGAGTATGCCAGTGATGTGTGTCATGGTTGCCTCCTCTGACCGGAATACATAATACCCTTGCTCGTGCAGCATAGCATGCCGGCAAGCGTCTGTCAATGCAGGTTGGATTAGCCGTTAGACCGAACTTTGGCAAGGGTAAGAATGGAACACGGAGGAAAAAATCGGGTCGACCCCTCTTGCTTGATTCGTGAGAATCCGCGTCCTATGAACCCAAATCAGATACGGATGTGAACAGATGACCCGCCCATCACGATCTGCTGCAAGGTGGCACTAGCGACGTTGCGCCCGCAGATCAGCACGACGATCTGCCGCCCACGCAGATCGCCGATTTGCCCTTCCAAGAGAGCGGCTAGCGGCACGGCGGCGCTACCCTCGGCGATCAGGTGGTGTTCGTCGAGCAGCCAGCGCATCGCTCGCGCAATCGCGGCTTCCTCAACCAGCACCATCTCGTCGAGGGTCTGCTGCAAGATCGGCAGCGTGATGGTAGCGGGATCGATACCGCCGGCCAGCCCATCGGCCAAGGTCGGTTCGTCGGGCATGGGAACAACTTTGCCAGTGTGCAAGGCTGCCGCCATTGCCGCCGATGCTGCCGCTTGCACGCCGATCACCCTAATGCGTGGGTCGAGCGATTTGGCCCAAATACCCACGCCGCTAGCCAGCCCGCCGCCGCCAACCGCAACGATCACTGTATCGGCTGTGGGTAACTCCTCCCACACTTCAACCGCCAGCGTGCCTTGGCCGGCGATCACGGCTGGATCGTTGTAGGGCGAGACGAATTGCCAGCCGTTGGTGGCGACTAGCCGCAATGCCTCGGCTTCGGCGGCGGCGTAGTCATCACCATACAAGATCAACTCAACCGGATACCGGCGCAGCGCAGCGATTTTGGCTGGCGAGGCAGTAGCAGGCACGACCAACGTGACGGCATGGCCGGTCATCGCGGCGGCATGGGCGACGCCGAGGGCATGGTTGCCTGCCGAACAGGCCACGATATGCGCGCTCGGCGGCAGTTGGCGCAGCGCATTAGCCGCGCCGCGCAGCTTGAAACTGCCGGTGACCTGCGCTAATTCTAGCTTGAGCCAGACCTCAGC
>NZ_CALFBQ010000068.1 GCF_937951745.1 uncultured Chloroflexus sp. | reverse complement strand
TGGTAGGTGCTGCCGTTGCGGTGGGTGCTGCCGTCGCCGCCGGCGGTGGCGTTGTGGTAGGTGCTGCCGTTGCTGTCGGCGCTATAGTCGCCGCTTCCGCCGCTTCACTCCGGCATACATCGGCGAGTTCCAGATGAGGCGGAACCGCCCCGCCACTGGCATCACCCGGCCCCCATGCCCACCCGTGCAGATCGCCATCGCTCACCCGCACGCTACTCGCACCGAGGTTAGAGTAGCGCCACCCACCCGCTTCGCGCCGGTAGAAGGCCCAATACACCGCCCGACCCTGCTGATCGCGAGCACAGAAACAACTGGTGGCCGGATAATCACACCCTTCGCGCCCAATTTTGCATACCGCTGCGCCAATGCTGCTTTGCTGGCTAATGACCGGCAGGCCACTACGTTCGAGCAGCTCTAATCCGCTGATCGACGGCTCACTAAACTCGACGCACGCAGTAACAACTTCGCCATTGCCAAACCGCACGACTACTCCGGCGCGGTTAACCGCCGGTTGCGCGGCAGCCACGCCAGAGAGAAGCGCGATCGCGATTAAGCCAACAAGTTGAAAAATTCGCTTCATCGCTGTATGGGCACAGCAGCGCTGTGCCCTGCAAGCTATCTTCTCATTATCCTACCTGCGTCCGCCGCAACGCTTGCCCTGCCGCCAACGCCAGCAAGCCAGCCAGCGCCAGCAGCGGCAATAGCGGCTGTGCTTCGCCAGCAGTGCGCGGCAGCGTAGTCGCCGGCGCAATCAGGCTCTGCGCTGCTGGGATCGAGGTCGTCGCCACCGGCAATGCCTTCCCGACCAGCGCCGGAATAGCCTGATAGGTCGCGAGCGCATTATCATCGGGCATCGCATTTTGATAGCGGAACGCACCGCTGCTGTTTTGGAAGGCGGCCAACGCACTGAGTGGCGTCGCGTCGCTTTGCTTCCACGCTGCGCCGCTGGGATCTTCGCCGAGGGCAATGATGGCCATCGTCACCGCTGCCGTCGAGTTAGCATCGCTGGCATTGCCAAACGGCGATGTCTGCGAGTAGGGGAAGCCGCCATCAGGGTTTTGCTGGCCGCGCAGGTAAGCCCGCGCCGCGTTCAGCGCATCAGCGGCGCGGGCCCGGCCAGCCAGCGCCATCACTGCCAACGCCGTGGTGTTCGTATCGCTACCGGTTGCCGCCGTGCCATCAAAGCTCCAGCCGCCGTCGCGCAATTGCAGCGCGATCAGCCGGTCAATCGCCGCCGCTGGCGGTTGCACACCCATTGCCTTGATCGCTAATAATGCGAGCGCATGACCGTACACATCGCTACCGTACTGACCGGTCGTTGCGTTGTACGTTGAACCAAGCTGTTGGGCTAGATTGACCCCGCCGAAGTTGAGCGGATCGCTCTGAGCGGCGACGGCGGCCAATATCAGTTTGGCCGTCGCACCGGCTGATGAGGTGCCGTAGGTGGCTGCCTGCCCGGCGAGGTAGGTCACGGCATTGGCCGACGGTTGCTGACCACCAGCTACGAAAGCGACGATCGCGTCGGCTGTGTCACCCGGCCCAAAACCGGCAAAGCTCCCGTCGGCTTGCTGTTGACTGGCGACCCATTTCAGCGCCGATTCGACCGCCGTGCCCTGCGCAGCGACCGGCAGCCAAGCGGCGATACTCAACACCGTGGCAAGGAATAGTGCAAAAACCCG
The DNA here is from genome assembly GCF_937951745.1 of uncultured Chloroflexus sp. Taxonomy (GTDB): domain Bacteria; phylum Chloroflexota; class Chloroflexia; order Chloroflexales; family Chloroflexaceae; genus Chloroflexus. Next base: position 33,559 of record NZ_CALFBQ010000068.1, on the reverse strand, counting down.
GCGCATCATGCAGATCCCTTTCGTTCAACAAAACATCACAATCCAACAGATCTATTGCCCCGACAACAAAAACCCCTTCCACGGCTGTGGAAGGGTGCGAAGGCAAGAAAGAACGCCAATCTTGCGCGCGCCTCACCCCCTTTCCAGCGCGGGTGTGATAGCGAACAAGCAGGGACGGGCATTCTGGCTCGTCGCCGATGGCGACCTACAGTAGCGTGGACTGCGCCGGCCTTTGACCGGACTTCCCCCAATTAAGCCCTTCGCTTCCTCCGGGCTCCCTGCTGGCGGGGTTGCTACCCCGCAATTACTTATATTCAATTGCGGCGATAGTACCATAATTGCTACCGTGCGTCAATGGAGTAGAGCTTGGCAATCTCCCTACTACCCTCTCGCTACAAGCGGCTTGCCCGTTTGTAGGCAAGGAGTAGGGAGTCGGGATTGTCAATCTTTCCCCATCTCCCTAACTCCCTCCCCATCACCGCAATTGCGCCAGCACCTCGGCCAACACCGCAATCGCCCGCTCGTATTCAGCCAGCTCGACGTGCTCGTCGGGGGTGTGGTCAAGGCGCGAGTCGCCCGGCCCGTAGGCGACGATCGGGCATTGCCACACCGGCCCGACCACGTTCATATCGGCAGTGCCGGTTTTGTGCAAGAAGGCCGGTTGACCGCCGTGTTGGCGGATAGCACGCACAAAGGCGCTGGCCAGCGGCGTGGTGCGTGAGCTTTGGAAGGCGGGACAGGCCCCTTCAAATCCTACCTCTGCCGGGCCGGCCAGCCTGCGCACGGTCTCGGCTAACTCGTGCGGATCAATGCCGGGTGGGAGGCGCAGACCAACAGTCGCTTCTACCCATTCACTGATTCCGTCGCTGCCACTGCTCACGCGGCGCAACGAGGGGATCAACTGCTCGAACAGTCGCTCACGCCCCGCATTCACATGCTGACAATGTTGTTCAACTGCACGCCAAAAATCAACCATCTGCTCAGGTGCGGCACGCTGTTCACCAGCGCTGTGGGCAGCCGGCTGCTGATACCGGTAGTGCGTCAGCAAGCGTCCTTTATACCCCAGCGTGATCCGATCCCAACCGCTTGGCTCGCCGATCACGCAGAATGCCGGACGATACCGGTCACGGGCGGCATGTGCGCCGCGCGAACTGGCCGCCTCTTCCTCGGTTGCACCGATGATCGCCAGCCGACAGTTAAGCGTGCCGGCCAATTCGGCCCGCCGCGCCGCCCACACAAACGTTGCCAGCGGCCCTTTGGCATCAACCGCGCCTCGTCCGTACAGTTTACCATCCTCGATCCGCACCGGCACCTCGCCCGGCACAGTATCAATATGGCCGAGCAACACCACCAGCGGCCCACTTGTGCCCACATGCCCAACCGCGCTGCCCGACTCATCAACGAATGCTTCCCAGCCAAAAGCCGCCATCTGCTCGACCATCACCTGCACCGCCGCCGCTTCGTGGCCCGATAACGATGGCGTGCGCAAGAGGCGAATGAGAAATTCAACCGCTTCATGCATTATCAAACTCTCCTCAGCGATAACCTAACAGAGGTATTGTTACTCACTACTTCCTCACCCTATGGTATCATGCACGATATATTTGCCGAATCCCCACCTATACTGGAGATAATATGTCCGCATCATTCGTCTTTAACGCCGACCTACGCAGCCTTAAACAGATCCGGCGTTTCATCACTGATGCGGCCAGCAATATCGGCGCTCGCCGGGATAGTATCGACGATGTTGTGTATGCGGCTAATGAGCTGATTTCCAATGCGATTACCTACGGCTATGGCGGCCAAGCTGGCCCCATTTGGGTCGATGTCTGGAACGACGGTGATATGCTGTGTGTGCGCATTTGCGATGCCGCGCCGGCCTTCAACCCGCTCAATGTGCCGCTGCCGCGCAATCTGATCGGGCGCGGCCAGCAACGCGCCGGCGGGTTGGGGTTGTTTTTGTCGCGCCATCTGCTCGATGATTTACAATATCGAGTATTGCCTCAGGGTGGAAATGAATTAATACTGGTGAAGTGGAATGCTTTTTAGCGGTAACTGGCCATGATTATCGAGAGCACTATTAGCCAGCGCGAGTTTACGCGCCATGCACTGAGCCGTTATTTTCGCCGGCCGATTTTCTACGTGTTTGCGTTTGTCGCCGCTATCTTGACCGCATTCGTGATCTACGATCCGAGCATCCCGCAAGCGCCAGCCCTGATCGGCGGCTGGATTCCGTTTCTGGTCTACGCCATCACCGGTTTTGTCCTGATCTACCGCCAGAGCCGCAACTGCGATCTACCGATTTACCAGCCAACTCGTTACGAATTGGGACGCGAGACGTTGATCGTCAGCGCACGCAGCGGGCGCAGCGAGATTCCATGGTCGAAGGTGCGCGCGTGGCGCAAGCTTGGCGGTGTTTACGAGCTGCAACTGATCAATGGGCAGGTGTTGCTCATCTCGGCCCGCGCGATTGGCCCCCGCCAAGTAGGCGCTTTCGAGCGCATGCTGCGCAACCGGATCGAGCCCAAGCCAGAGCCGGGGGTGTTCGATGAGCCAGCAGCATGAGATAGATGAGCGCTTACCGCCGTTGGCGCTTGACTCGGCCCAACCGCAGGCGATTTCTCCCACCGATCTAGCCCAGTACCTGCGGCTCGATCAGTGCCGGCGCTATCTGCGCTTGCGCCTGCACGAACGCCGGAAGGAGCTGAGTTGGCTGCCCCGCTACGGTATGTCGCTTCAGCCCCTCCCGCCGATGCTGACCATCGCTGGGCGCCAGTTTGAGCAGGAGATCGAGGCGCAGGTGCGCAAGCGGTTTCCGCAGGCGATTCACTGCGCGCAGCGCCGGCAACAGGGTGTTCCCAACTTTTTGCTGTCTAATCACAATCATATCGTTATTGACCAGTTGCGGCATCTGACGCCCAACACGACCCACGTGCTGTTTCAACCCCGCTTAGCCGCGCGCGTGTACGGCTGGGAGATGAGCGGCGATGTCGATCTGCTGTTGCTATCCTGCGATGATGCCGGCGCTTGCCATGCGATCATTATTGACACCAAAAGTTCGGCGGCAGCCAAGATCGAGCACCGCTTGCAGTTGGCCTGTTACCAACGTCTGCTCGAACAGATAACGGGCGATGCCGGCGTGACGCTGGCTTCCATCCGGCTTGGCGTGCTCTATCGCGGTGAGACACCATCACCGCAGCATACCCCTGCTGAACAGCGGCGGGTGGCCAATGAGCGCCAGCAGGCATCTGATCTCCTCGGTGTGACGATTGCTCAGCTTGAGCTGATTGCCGATCCTGCCCCTTACCTCGCCGAGATTGAGACCCTGCTCGATGGGTCGACATCGATTTTGGCGACTACCGCCACTGCGCCGTTTGCCGAGTTGCCATTTCATCTCACTGCTAAGTGCGATGGCTGCCTCTATAACGAAGTGTGTATGCGCTGGGCTGCCACCCACGATGACCTCTCACTTATCCCGTCGCTCACCGAGCCGGAGAAGGCAGCTTTACGCGCGCACGGTATTACCACCACGAACCAACTGGCTCTGCTCAAAGAGTTCGATGGCGAGCGGTTGATCACGCCGGACAGCCACCGTCCATTGATTAACCAACTGCACAGCCATCCCATATTGGCCCCGCGTCTCGATGAGTTGATTCACCGCGCCCGCGCGTTTCGCCGCTGGCGTGGCGATCGGCTCACAGCTACCGCTTATCTGCCCTACAAAGGCCATAGCTCGTTGCCTGCTGTAAGCGCCGATTTCCATCCCAACCTGATCGCCGTCTATCTTGACCCGCTTTACGACCATACGAAGGGCATGCTAGTGTTGCTCGGTGCGCTGGTGGTTGGGTATAGAAACGGTGTCCCCTCTCAGGAACGGACACTGATCAAATTACTCGACCAACCGCCGCAGTTGCCAGCCGATGAAGGGAAGTTGCTGGAAGAATGGATCAATGAACTCTTGCAGGCGATTGTTGCGGTGGCTGATGAGACTCGGCAAGCGCCTATCCATCTAATCGTGCCCGATTCGTTCAGTTTGCAAAACCTGCTCGACGGGCTGGCCCGCCACCCTCAAGTCTTTGGCTCGACCCCACTCTACGATCTGGCGGCGCAGAGCGCCGGTTTTGAAGCGCCGATGGTAACGGTGCTAATCAGCGAGCGCCGTCGGTTCCGCAACGACCCGCTCGCCTACGACTCGTTGGCGCGCTTGGCGTACATGCAGCGGTTTGATTGGGGCGAGTATCGCCGGCTCTTCTACCGGCGCGTGTTCGATGATCTCGGTAATGACAAAGATTTGGGCTGGTATACCCGACGGGTACGCTTCAACAATCAGATACCTCTTGAATATGTGTATGCAGCGTGGGATGCATTACCGCCGCCACCCGGTCACGGCAATGACGATTTGGTTGATTACCGGCGAGTCAAGCGGCAAGATGTCATCAACTTTGTCGAGAAGCGGCTACATGCCATCGCACTGCTGGTCGATCAAGTACCGCGCAATCCGCGCACAACCAAACCGGCGTTTGATCTCTCGTGCATTGTCAACTACTCACGACGGGCGCATACTTTGGCCGATGCGCTGGCCGAATTTCTGTTGCTCGAGCGGTACGTGGCGCTGGTGACATGGGGGCAGCAGCATCTGCCGCCGCCCGAACAGCGGGTACTGGCCGGTACTAGCCTGATTGTGCGCTACGAGTTGGAAGATCAAGACCCGGCCTTGCTCGAGACGCTGGCCGAAAACGAGCGCCGGCAGGCGTTGAAGGCTGAATTGACCGGTGGCCGGAAAGGGGTGCGGTTGAAGGCCGAGCAGAAAAAGCAGGTCGAGCCGCTGCCGCTGCCTGATGTGCCGCTGTGTCTGCGGATTGATCTCAGCGGTGTTGAGTGCGATCTCGCAACAACACTGCGCTTGACTAGTCTCTCGCCCGGCGATAAGGTCATTCTCGCGCCGCGCTGGAGCGTTGATGAACGGTTGCCACCCGACCAGCGCGAACCGTTCACCACCACGGTTCGCCAACTGCTCTATCAGCCACGGGCGACGCTGGTTGCGATTGAAGCAGACGGACGGGTGTTGCTGAAGCCTGAACATCGCTATAGCACAGGCGATCGACGGTTCACCTTCAACAGCAATTGGCGTTGGCCGCAAGCCGGCGAGCTGTATACGATCGAGGCCGATCCCAACGACATCTATGGCCAGCGCTGTATGGAGGTAGTGCGGGAATTGCAGAAAGGGGCAGTCAATGCGCTCTACGTGCGCTTGAACGATCCCGCCGGGGTGCGGGTCGCGTTGCCGGAAACGGCGCAAACTGGGCACGACCAGTTCGTCGCGGGGTTGCGTGTGTTGGCCGAGGCTGGTGTGTTGCACCCCTTTGATGAGCACCAGATGGATTACATTGCCAACTATGGCGATGCTCCCACCTTGCTGGTGCAAGGCCCGCCCGGCACCGGCAAGAGCTACACGTCGGCCTTTGCCCTGCTGGCCCGCATGCAAGGCTTGCTGGCTGCCGGCCAACCCTGCCGCGTATTGCTCAGTTGTAAGACGCATGCTGCCACCGATGTGCTTTTGCGCAAGATTGGCGAGGTGCAAGCAAAGCTTGCCATCGTGCGCGACCAACGCCCTGAACTGTTCGCTGCCTATTTTGATGAACGACTGCTGACCATACCCCTTTTTCGAGTTCGTCCTAGGCAGAATGCCGAACCATCGTCGGCTGTGCAGGTCATCGACAGCATCAGCCCGATCATTGATACATCGGCCTGCTTCGTCGCTGCCACACCGTTTGCAGTGGCGTCGTTGCTGCGGCGCGAGCAGTGCTACCACACCGAACCCTTTGCCGATCTGCTGCTGCTCGATGAAGCATCGCAGATGAACTTACCTGAAGCCTGTATGGCGGCATTGGGCCTCAAAGCCGAGGGGAGGCTGATTGTCGTCGGCGATCACCGGCAGATGCCGCCGATTGTGCAGCACGAATGGCGTGGTGAGCGTCGGCGCACCTTCCAAGCCTACCGCGTCTATGCCTCGCTGTTCGAGACCCTGCTCAACCTTGATCCACCGCCGCCGCTGGCGCGGTTGGTCGAGAGCTTCCGCCTGCACCGCGATCTGGCCGCGTTTCTGCGCCGCGTCATCTACGAACAAGACGGTATTCCCTACTTTTCGCGCCGTGTCACCACTCTGGCTGTCGCCCAGATTGCTGACCCTATGGTTGCTGCTGCGCTCCATCCCAACCATCCACTGGTAGTTATCGTCCACGACGAGGCGCAGAGCCAAGACAGCAACCCCTTCGAGGCGAGCCTCATTCGGCCACTGATCGAGACATTAGTTGGACAGCTTGGCCTCGATGCCGCCACCGGCATCGGTATCGTCGTGCCGCACCGCGCCCAACGGCTGACGCTGCGCGAAAAACTGCCTGAGATTATGCAGGCGCTCTTGATCGAGCACGATGGCGCGACCGTCGATACCGTCGAGCGCTTCCAAGGCGATGAACGCGACGTGATCATCGTCTCGGCCACCGAGAGCGACCCCGACTACCTGCGCGCCGCCAGCGGCTTCTTGCTCGATCCGCGCCGGCTCAATGTTGCTCTCAGCCGCGCGCGCCACAAGCTGATCTTAATCGCCGCCCGCACCGTCTTCCAGCTCTTCGCCACCGACGAAGAGATCTTTCAGCACGCGCAACTGTGGAAACGGCTGCTGCGTGACACCTGCCGCGTGCTGCTCTGGCAGGGTGAACGTGATGGTATTGCCGTCGAGGTGTGGGGGAACCTTCAGGGAGCAGGAGCAGAGGAGAGGTGAAGGTACGATGTACCCTGCTCTCCATTCGTTCGCTGACCTATTTCTCCCAACCTTTGCCCTGAAGAGAGCGAGCGTCGTTTTCCTTCCCCCCGCTCCCCACTGGGGAGCGGGGTAGGGTGAGGGGACAATACATAACGTATGACCACAGTGTCTGGGGTTGGGTTTTAGTGGTGGGGCGCAGCACCGCTGCGCCCCTACCATATTCCTGCCCGCAACATATTTGCACAATCATCGCACTGTTTATCACAAGCAAAAAGTCATTGCAGTGGCTGATCAGCGGTGTTATGATTAGGTTAATAACTTCCTTGTCAGTGCTGCGCCGAGACTGACGCAACACAATGAAGAACGGCGAGGTCGCCATATGATCCAGAAAGAAGATGTCGTCATCCGCGTCGCCGGTGAAAGCGGCGATGGCAGCAGCGCGACTGGCGAGATGCTAGCACAAGCGGCTGCTCGCTCTGGCCTCCACGTCTTCACCTTCCGCACCACTCCGGCTGAAATAAAGGGCGGGCCGGTGATGTTTCAGGTGCGCGCTTCCAACAGCCCAGTCCGTTCGATGGGTGATGCGGTTGATGTGCTGTTCGCCTTTAACCGCGAAGCGTGGGATCTCCACCACGCCGATATGGCCCCCAATGCCGTTTTACTCTACGATCCCGAAGAGCTTGACCTCCCTGCCGAGTTTACCGGCATCGCGTACCCGGCCCCAATTGGCCAAATTGCGCAAGCCGCCGGCAACCGGCGCGGCAAGAATGTGGCTGCGCTCGGTTTGGTAGCGGCGCTGTTTGGTTTGGGGTTGAATAAACTCGAAGATATTGTGCGGGCCAAGCTAGGCAAGAAAGCCGATCTGCTCGAGTCGAATCTAGCCGCGCTGCGGGCCGGTATTGAGTATGCCCACCAGCTTGAAAAACGCGATCCGTTCTGGATGGAATCGACCGGCGAACACGACCGCTACGTAATGACCGGCAATCAGGCGATTGTGGCCGGCGCATTGCATGCCGGGGTCGAATTCTTTGCCGGCTATCCAATCACTCCTGCCTCTGACATTATGGAAGGCATGGCGGCAATGTTGCCCCAGATCGGCGGCGGCTATATGCAGGCCGAAGATGAGATTGCGTCAATTATGGCGTGCATCGGCGCATCGTATGGTGGCAAGCGCGCCATGACTGCTACCTCCGGGCCGGGGTTGTCGCTGATGAGCGAGGCGATTGGCTACGCTAGCATGGCCGAGATTCCGGTAGTGATCGTTGATGCGCAGCGCGGCGGCCCGAGCACCGGTTTGCCGACCAAGATGGAGCAGTCAGACCTGAATATCGCCCTCCACGGCGGCCACGGCGATAGCCCGCGCATTGTGCTGGCGCCGGCCAGTGTCGCCGAGTGTTTCCATCTGACGGTTTGGGCCTTTAATCTGGCTGAACAATATCAAACACCGGTGATCGTGCTGAGCGACTATTCGCTCTCGTTCCGTACCGAGACAGTTGAGCCGTTTGATCTGAGCAAGTATCCGCGTATCGACCGGTTGCGGCCCGCGGGTGCGTTAGCTCCCAAACAGTATCGCCGCTACGAGCTGACCGCTAATCTGGTCTCGCCGATGGTTGCTCCCGGTGTGGCCTATGCCCAGTACACGGCGACCGGTCTCGAACATAATGAGTTCGGCAACCCCGATTATACGCCGGCTACTCATACTCAGATGACTGAGAAGCGGTGGGGTAAATTGGCGCCGTTGCAGCAATCACGCGAATATGTGCGCCGTTTCGGCGCTGAGCGGGCTAAGGTTGGGATTATTTGCTGGGGTACTACCGCCGGTCCCGCTCGTGGTGCAGTTTATCTGGCCGGTCAAGAGGATTTGCCGGTGGCGCTGCTGCAAGTGCAGATGCTCTCACCGCTGCCGGTTGACGCGATCAATGAGTTTCTCGAGCAGGTTGAGATCGTGTTGGTGCCGGAAGTCAATTTCCAAGGCCAGTTTGCCAAGCTCTTGCAGGCTGAACTCGGCATTAAGGTACGCTCGTTGACCAAGTATACCGGCATGCCATTCTCGCGGCTTGAGATTCTGCGCCAGATTCACGCTCTGTACGGCCTAGCCGAGCCAGTGCTGGTTTAATTGGGCTTTGCCGCATTCTGTATGGGTAACACATCGCCTTGCCTCAACAATATCAGATCAACAAGGTCACACCTATGACAGCCGTACCAATCACTTCATCGCCTGTTATTTACAAACCGTCTGATTATCGCAGCGATCTGAAACCGATCTGGTGCCCGGGTTGCGGTGATTACGGCGTATTGGCTGCTATCCAACAAGCATTGGCTGCTGCGCAGATCAATCCGAAGGATTTGGCCGTTGTTTCCGGCATTGGCTGTAGCTCGCGTTTGCCCGGTTTCTTGCAAACATACGGCCTGCATACGGTTCATGGTCGGGCCTTGCCAGCAGCTATTGGCTTGAAAGTCGCTCGTCCTGATCTGACAGTGATGGCTGTCGGCGGCGATGGCGACTTCTTTAGCATCGGCTTAGGCCATCTGCCCCATGCGGCGCGACGCGATCTCGATATCACCGTGGTGGTGATGGACAACGCGATTTACGGTTTAACCAAGGGCCAAACCTCGCCGACCTCGCCGCGCGGCCATGTCACCAAGAGCACTCCTTATGGCCAGTCAGCCCAACCATTGCATCCGCTGGCTATCGTGCTCTCTAGCGGCGCGTCGTTCGTGGCTCGTGGCTTCTCTAGCCAGCCAAAGCAGTTAGCCGAGCTGATCAAGGCCGGCCTTGACCATCGCGGCTTCGCCTTTATTCACGTGCTCAGCCCGTGCGTCACCTTCTACGACACCTACAAGCTGTATAAGGAACTGGTCTACAACCTGCCCGATACGCACGACCCATCCGACCTCGATGCGGCGATGCACTACGCAGTTGAGAGCGAACGGCTGCCGCTCGGCATCTTCTACCGCCGCCCACCGCTCGAACCGTTGCCGCGCCCAACGCCTAAGCCGTTCGATACCCAAGCCTATTTGAACCGGTTCCGGGCGTAATGCTGTAAGCAGGCGCAAGGGGCGGGGAACGGCCCGCCCCTTGTCGTTGTGAGTTGCAGAGGGGCAATGCTGCGCATGGCCCTGCGTGGCGACGCGATTCCCCGCAAGCCCGGATGCCACCCGCTCAGGCATGGCTCTCGCTTTAGCCGGAGATTGCTTCAGGCGCTACGTCCCCTCGCAATGACAACACAGGTTCGCCACCGCGCAAGAACATAAGAGCACGAGCGTGTATCATGGTGACGGCTTACATGACACGCTGTTTATGCGACACTCCTATGCCTCGTCTTTATCTCTGTATGGGGCCTCATTGCCGCAGCCGGGGCGCTACCGATGTGTACGCCGCGCTGGAACAAGCCCTCTGGCAAGCCGGTTTGGTAGGAAAAGTAGAATGTATTACCAGTGGTTGCCAAGACCGTTGCCAACGCGGGCCGAACCTGCTCGTGCAACCCGGCGGCAGGCGCTGGCATCGTCTTACTCCGCACCAGATCAGCGCTCTCGTCGCCTTGCTCAGTGATACCGGTGTATAATGCTAGCGCGCATCGCGTGATGTCTGTAAACCCATCACGCTCGCACGTTCATTCAAACACCATCGGGTTGGCAACACATTCGTGAGAATCGCTGTGCGACAGGCTCTGATTCGACACCGTGCATGGGTCGCCCGCCTTGGGCTGGCGGCTATTTTACTGTTGGCGCTCTATTTCCGTGCCCTCAACTTGTTTGGTTGGGATTCCGGCACCGGCCAGCATCCCGACGAACGGTTCTTTACTTACGTTGCCTCAACGGTTCGTCTACCAAGCGATCTTGGCGAATTCTACGACTCGAGCCGCTCACCGTTCAACCCGCGCAGTTACGAACAGTTTCCGCTCTATGTGTACGGGCCGATTCCTATCATGTTGACCCGTGTCGTGGCGGTGATGCTGACCCCAGCCGATGCACTGCCAGCACAGGTACTCTCTCTGAAGGGGCCGCCGCGCGTCGGTGCCGATCCAACTGCACCGAACGAACGGCGTACCGATTATGGCCCGCCTGTGCCAAATCCTGAACGGAACTGGCCGCGCCTCACGCTCCTGCTGCCATGGCTGAATCCGACAGGCGTCAATCTCACGAGTTATGGCGAGATTGTGAAGGTTGGGCGCGGACTGACGGTGCTGTTCGATCTCGGTAGCGTTCTGCTCGTCTACCTGATTGGGCGCCGGTTGTTTGGCCGGCGCGTTGGGCTGCTCGCTGCGCTGTTTGCCGCGCTGACAGTGATGCATATCCAGCAGAGCCATTTCTTTGTCGATCCGGCTTTTTCGACCTTCTTCTGCTTACTTGCACTCTACTGGACGGTACGAGCAGTGCAAGGTGGCGGCTTTGCGGTGTACGGCGCGCTCGGTCTTAGTATTGGTGCGGCGATGGCCAACCGAATTACGATGGCAACCATCGGCGGCTTGGCGATTGTCGCGGCGCTGATTGCCGCCCAACGCGCGCTGCGCGGGCAACCGTGGCCAGCCGTCTTCGACCGCTTCTTCCACCGCGAGATCTGGCTGCTGATCATGGCCGGTGCCCTCACCATGCTGAGCTTCCGCACCCTTGCCCCCGACGCGTTCATCGGCTCGCGCGCCGATTCGCCGCTGATCGAGGGGCCTTCGATCTTGCATGGCGCTGGCTTCCTTGATGTCCGACTCGACCCGCGTTTTCGCGACAATCTCACCACAGTGCGGGCATTGGTGACGGGCGAATATGATTTTCCGCCGGGCCAGCAATGGGTAGGTCGCCCAGCCTACCTCTTTCCATGGAGCAATATGGTACTGTGGGGGATGGGGCCGCTGTTAGGATTGGCGGCGTGGGGCGGCTGGCTGCTCTTTGCCGCCCGTTATGCCCGGTACGGTTGGCAGTGGGCGCTCCAACCGTCACCTGTCGTTGGCCGGCCATGGCATCCGGCGTGGGTCTTGTGGGCTTGGGTCGCTTTCTACTTCGCGTGGCAGGGTAACCAGTTTGCGATCACGATGCGTTACCTGTTGCCGATCTACGGCGCATTAATCGTGCTGGCGGCATGGGCGCTGATAACGGCAGCACGCTGGGGCCGGCGCTGGTTGTATACCACCTCAACGACGCGACTATCCACCCAAGGACTACAGGCGTGGCGCGCCCGCCTAGGGCGCGGGCTGGCATGGGCGGCCCGGCTGGCGCTGCCAGCGGTACTGATCGCAACTGCGGCTTGGGCCTACGCCTTCTCACGCATCTATACCGTCCCTCACTCGCGGGTGCAAGCGGCCCAATGGCTGGCCGAGCACGCCTCGCCCGGTAGCTATGTGATTTCAGAACGCTGGGATGACCCGTTGCCACTGCAAGCTACGTCGATTGCCGCGTGGAATATTACCTTCTTTGGCATCGACTCATCGCCTTACGCTGAAGATGAGCCGGCTAAGTATTTTGGCAGCGGCGGCGAACCCGGCTTCCTCGATCAGCTTGACCGGGCCGATTACATTACTCTGACCAGCAACCGCGTCTACGATAGCACCTCGCGCTTGCGCATGCGCTACCCGGCGCTGATGCGGTATTACCACAGCCTCTTCACCGGCGAGCTAGGCTTCGAGCTGGCGGCAGAGATCACTTCCTACCCAACGATTCTTGGTATTCGTATTCCCGACTGGATGGCTGAAGAGGCATTTAGCGTCTACGACCACCCGCGAGTGTTGATCTTTCGTAAGACACCGCTGTACAGTCGTGAACGCGCCGAACGCCTCATAACCAACGATGTCGAATGGGGCGAGGTCTACAAGTCGCCGCTGCAGATTGCCGACCGTAACCCAACTGCGCTCCGCTTTTCCGAGAGTGTCTGGCCGCAGTACGCTGCCGGCGGTGAGTGGTGGTCGTGGCTCGGTACCAGTCCCTTCGCGCCGGTGCTGTGGGTACTCTGGCTAGAGGCGCTTGGATTGGCAGTGTTCGCCGTGATCGGGCCGCGTCTGCGCGGGTTGCCCGACCGTGGTTTCACGCTGGCCAAGATCATAGGCCTGTTGCTGGTCGCCTACCTTGCATGGCTGGCCGGTAGCCTGCGCCTTGCCCCCTTTGCGCCGGCCACTCTCTGGACGATCGGGCTGGTGGTGTTGGGGATAGGAGCAGTGGTTGGCTGGCGCGCTCGCGAGTCGCTGCGCCAACTCTGGCAAGAGCGTTTTATGGCGTTGTTCGTCGCTGAATTGCTCTTCATCGGGTTTTTGTTGCTTGGCCTCACCTTGCGCTGGTTCAACCCTGACCTCTGGCATCCGGCGCGCGGCGGTGAAAAGCCGATGGATTTCGCCTATCTCAATGCCGTCTTGCGCAGCGCTGCCTTCCCGCCGCTCGATCCATGGCATGCCGGTGGCTACATGAACTACTACTACTTCGGGTTTGTGCTGGTCGGCGCGTTAATCCATCTCAGCGGAATCGCACCGGCAGTGGGCTATAACCTTGGCGTGGCGACGATCTTTGCCCTCACCGCCTTGGGCGCGTTTGGCATCGTCTATAACCTCCTCGCCGCGCGCGTGCCATCCGCTCGCCGTGAACGAACAGCGCTCGTGGCCGGATCACTAGCTCCCGGCTTGATGCTCCTGCTCGGCAATTTGGCGCAGGCCGGCTGGTTCCTTAGCGGTTATGCCGCCGAGCAAGCCACGAAAGGGCGCTACGAGTGGGCCTTCTGGGACGCAACCCGGATTACGCCGGGTACTATCAACGAGTTTCCTTTCTTTACCTTCCTCTTCGCCGATCTCCATGCCCATATGATCGTTATGCCGCTCAGCCTCGCTGCGCTGGGTCTGGCGCTGGCATGGATGGGCAAGGGTGCGGCGCGGCAGTGGTGGCTGATTGGGCTAATGGGGGTGGTGGCGGGCGCGATCCGGGCCACCAACACGTGGGATTACCCCACCTTCATTGGGTTGGCGGGGTTGCTGCTGGCGTTGGCCACCGGACGGCGCTGGCGGCGGGCGGGACGTGGTTGGCCAGCTACCGTCACAGCGGCGCTGGCTGTGGCGATGACCCCGGCACTGCTCGGTAATCTGTTCTTTGCGCCGTTTATCGCCAACTTCGCCACTGAGTCGAGTGGGATTGACCTCTGGCGTGGGCCGGGCCTGACCCTGCTCGAGACGGTCGTAGCCGCTGAACGCACCACTACCAGCCAACTGCTGCAAATCGGCGGTCATTGGCTGGCAATGTGGTTGGCTATGATCGGGCTGTGGGCATGGCGGCGCGGTATTCATCTGTTGTTCGTCATTGGGCTGCTGGCAGTGCTGCTGGTGGCATGGACGCTCGATTGGCCGGCCATCATCCCGCTCCTCGCCGTGCTGGGGGTGGCTGGTTGGATCGCATGGCAACTGCGCTCGCGCCCGCTGGTCATCGTCGTCCCTGTGCTGTTCGCTTTTAGCGGGATTGGGCTGTGGGCAATGGTTGAGGTGATCGTCGTGCGGGGCGACGTAGGCCGTATGAACACCGTCTTTAAGTTTGGGCTGCATGCGTGGATATTGCTGGCATTGGCGACGGCAACAGCCCTGCCGTGGCTGTGGGCGGCAACGAACCGGCTACCGCGCCAAACGAGCTGGACAGTGCGAGCCTTTGTGGGAGTGCTGCTCGCAGCCGGGTTGGTCTACCCTATCACGGCTACGCCTGCCCGTATCGCCGACCGTTGGGATCCGGCGGCGCCGCGCACACTCGACGGCATGGCCTTCTTTACCAACATCACGGTGGCCCGCGCTGGCGCTCCCTACTCGCTTGATGAAGACGCGGCGGCGATTGATTGGCTGCGTCGCAATGCACGTGGCACGCCGATCATCCTCGAAGCCCACCAACCCTCATACCAGTGGGCTGGTCGGATCGCCACCTTCACCGGCATGCCCACCCTGCTCGGCTGGGAATGGCACCAGATTCAGCAGCGCAACGCGGTCAACGCTAGAGCAGTGATTCATTACCGACAGCAGATCATTGCCACTATCTACAATACGCCTGATCCCGACACCGCATTGGCGGCGCTCCGGCGCTACGGCGTTGAATACATCTATATTGGCGGCGTTGAACGGCAACTCTATCGTGCCGAAGGACTGGCCAAGTTCGCTACGCTGGCCAACCGCGGCGACGCCGATATCGTCTTCCGGCAAGGCGAGAGCGTGATTTACCGGCTGCGCACTCCCGGCCAACCGCGCATGCTCACGAACGACCTGCCGATCCGCCCACCGAGCGTGCGCACCATCCCCGCCCTCGAATTGGTGCAACCGGTGCAAGAGCTGCCGGCAACGGGCCGGTTGGGTTGGAATACGTTGCTGAGCGAACAACAATGGCTGGGAGTCGTGGCATGGCTACTGGTCTGGTATCTGATCGCCGGCCTTGGCGTGCTGCCAGCGTATGCCGCGCTCGGTCGAACCGGGTTGGCGTGGGCGCGGCCCGTTGGTTTGATCATGCTCGGTTATGCCATCTGGCTGCCGACGAGTCTGGGTCTCTGGCGTTACGATACCGTAGGTATCATTGGCGGACTGTCAGTAATGGCCGGGATCACGCTTGCGCTCTGGATGCGCGGTGTGCGGCCTGACCGGGTTGCATGGCGCGCAGTCGTTCCCGGAGAAGTCATCTTTTTGGCCGGTTTTGCGGCGATGACCGTCATTCGCGCGCTTAATCCCGATCTGTGGCATCCGATTTGGGGCGGTGAAAAGCCCATGGAGCAAGGATTCCTCAACGCCATCTTGCGCAGCCCGATCATGCCGCCTTACGACCCGTTCTACAGCAACGGCTACATCAACTATTACTATTACGGTCTCTATCTGATGTCGCTGCCGATCAAGCTGCTCGGTCTCGATCCGGCGATCGGCTTCAATCTGGCGCTGGCCACTCTCTTCGGCATGTTGCTGGCTGGTGCGTATGAACTAGGGACGCGGTTGGGTGAGCGGCGACGGTACGGGTTGGTTGCGCTGGCCTTGATCGGGCTGGCCGGCAATCTCACCAGCCTGATCGCAGCGGGATGGTCGCAAGGCGCTAACGGTTTACGTCTGCTGCTCAGCGGTAATGTCGGCCTGCTCGGCGATTGGTTTGTCGGGCCGAGCCGGGTCATTCCGTACACGATCAACGAGTTTCCGCTCTTTAGCTTCCTCTACGCCGATCTGCACCCGCACCTGATCGCATTGCCGCTCTCGCTGTTAGCGATCGCTTGCGCGTGGCAATTGATCTTTGGCAAAGGGCGCACGATCTGGGCGCTGAGTGCGCTGACCCTCGGCACACTGGCCGTCACCAACTCGTGGGATTTCCCAACCTACGGGTTGCTGGTTGGGATCACCATCATTGCCGGCGCAGTGCGGCGTGCTGGTTGGCGCTGGCCGGTGATCACGTTGGCTGCGGCGAAAGCGATTGGGCTAGGGATCGGATCACTCGCGCTCTTTGCTCCCTTCTTCGACCGCTATTGGCCGATGGTGGGTGGGATCGGGCTGGTAACAAGCCACGTCACCCTGCCACTCGACTACATCTTGCTCTATGGTCTGCCGCTAACCATCGTCATACCGGTGATCCTTGGCGCGGCGTTGCAACGCTGGCGCCGGCATCTGCCGGCACAGTCGTGGACACTGCTGCTGAGCGGAACTGGCATCGTGCTCATCGTCAGCGCGGCGCTGCCTGAATGGGCACTGCGGATCAGCCTATTGGCGCTGCTGGCGATGACTACCTTGCTACTGGCACGGCGGGCTGCCGGCGCACCGGCATGGTACGCGCTGCTGCTGGCATGGCTAGCATGGGCCATCTCGCTCGGTGTCGAAGTGGTCTATATCCGTGATCATCTCGATGGCAGCGACTGGTACCGGATGAACACCGTCTTTAAGTTCGGCTTGCACGTTTGGGTGCTGCTGGGGCTAGCCGCTGCCGGTCTCTTGCCACGCATGCTCGTGTGGCTTAATCATCGCGGCGGCCAACCAGCAACCGCCGCAGCGCTCGCCGTTATTGCCATTCCCGCATTGATCGCAGCTAGCTACGTGCCGGTCGCCGTGCCTTCGCGGCTCGTGACCCGCTTCCCGATAGAAACCGGCCCTACGCTCGATGGTATGGCGTTTATGGAACAGGCCAGCTTCACCTATGACTGCAACGCATTTGGTGGATGTGCGCCGGGTACGACGATGGTACACGTCGATCTGCGTGGCGACGCGGCGGCAATTCGCTGGCTTAACCAGCAGATCAACGGTACGCCGATCGTCGCCCAATCGAGCCTCTGGTTTTACCGCGCCTACGGCATTCGTGTCGCGGCGGCCACCGGCTTGCCTACTGTCATCAGTGCCCTCCACGCCGATGAGCAGCGCGATCCGGTGGTAACCAGACGGCGCGTGCGCGATATTGAGACCTTCTTTACCACCAACGATCCCGAAACGGCGTTGCGGATTTTGGCTCGCTACAATGTCGATTATGTCTATATCGGCAGTGTCGAGCGCGCCTTCTACCCACAGGGTATGGAAAAGTTCACCGTCTTGCGCGACCGCTACCTGCGTCCGGTCTACGAGCAAGATGGCGTTGCGATCTATCAAGTGCGGCCCTTGCCTGACAGCTACCGGCTGTTGCGCGCGGAAATGCCGGCGGCGGCCCAACCGCCGCCACCACCACCTAACGAACCAGCGGTCGATCTGTCCGAGCTTGAGGTCGCCGTCGCTGCGCAACCTACCAACGCGCCGCTAGCCTTTGGGCTGGCCGAAGCCTATCGCAAACAGGGACGATTGTTCGAGGCGGCTCAAATCTTAGCTACTGCAGCGGCTGCGAATCCCGATGATGTCGGGCTGCATCACCTATGGGGTGATATTTTGGCCGATGCCGGTCGGTATGATGAAGCGGAGCAGGCGTACCTTGCTGCGGCCCGGGCTAGCCCAACGGCAGGTAACTATAACAAACTCGCGACGGCGTTGATCGACTGGGGAAGACTTGATAAGGCCGAGCTTGCGTTAGGCCAAGCGATGAGTATTGACCCGGCGTTGCCTGATCCTTATTTCCAATTGGCCCGTGTCTTTTTGTTGCGTAACCAGACCACACTCGCCAAAGACGCCTTACAGCGCTACCTGCAGCTTGCCCCTGACGGGCCGTGGGCCGGAGAAGCACAGCGCATGCTGGCGAACCTGAACGGAGGGCAACCATGAGCGCGGTTGCCGGCGAAGTCTTGATCTGGTGGGTGATTGGTCTTATCTTCGGGCTGGCGGGCTGGCCGGCAACTGCGCGCCTTTTCGGCCATCTGCCGGGAGCCGGTGCTGCCTTTGCTCGCCCGCTGGGGTTGCTGTTCACCGGCTTTCTAGCATGGCTGTTAGCAATGTTAGGACTCGGCCGTTTTGAAGCACCGCTGATCGTCATCTGTCTGGCGATCATTGCCGGCAGCGGCTGGCTCTGGCTTTGGCGCAGCGAGCAACGACGGCTGCCGCCACTTGGCCCAACGCTGGCCGGCGAAGCGATCTTTCTGACCACCTTGCTCGGCGTGGTCTGGCTGCGTGCCCACGACCCCACCCCGTGGGGCACCGAACGCCCCATGGACTTCGCTTTCTTCAACGCGATCCAGCGCAGCGGCTTCTTCCCGCCCAACGACCCGTGGTTATCCGGCTACAGTATCAACTACTACTACTTCGGCTACTTGCTCATGGCCATCCCGGCTATGCTCAGCGGCTTGCCGCCGGCAACTGCCTACAACCTCGCGTTAGCGCTGCTGGCCGCGATGACCGCACAAGGCGCGTTTGGTGTGATCAACGCCCTGCTCGGCTTGTTGCATCGCCCGCCGCCAGCCTTGATCCGCAGTGCGCTGGGTGTGCTCGGCGCTGCGATTATTTTGTTAGCCGGCAATCAATCTGGCGCGATCCAAGTGATCGTTGGCGATGAACGGGCGGTAGTGCTCGATGACCGTCAGCTCCTTGCTGCACTCGGGCAGGCCCTGCGTGGCGAGACCTTCATCACCTTACCCTACCCGGCCCAAACCGCAACTTACGATTTTGGCACGGTTGACGGATGGCGGCGGGCTGATACATGGAACGACTTCAACTGGTGGTGGCCATCGCGCTCGCTCTGGGACAGCTATCGCGTCGCTGGGGATCCGCCGCGCAGCGAGCGGCGTTACACTATCACCGAATTCCCCTTCTTCAGCTTTCGCCTCGGCGACATGCACCCGCACGTGATGGCGCTGCCCTTCGCGACACTGGCGATGGGGTTGGCGCTAGCGGTAGCGGCGCAGAGTAGCGGAGCTTCCCTGCCTATCAATGGTGCGCTGTTCCCTGCCGGACGATCTGGCTGGCTGTTGCGCGCTTTGCACGGGGTGATCCTCGGTAGCTTGTATGCGATCAACAGTTGGGATCTGCCCACCTATCTGCTGCTCTACTGGGGCGGGTTGGCGCTGGCTTGCCGGCGCGACGGTGCTGCGTTTCCATGGCGGGCATGGCTGCGCGAAGCGGTGATTGTGGCGGTGCTGGCTTTTGCCCTCTTTCTGCCGTTTCACCTCACCTTTCGCTCGCCGGTAGGTGGGGCGACGCCGTGGATTGACCTGCCAATTCTTAGTCGGCTAACTAGTATCATTGGTATCTACCTCGGCGAACGCAGCGGCTGGCACGAGTTTATGATCATCTTCGGCCTGATGGCGCTACCGATCATCGCCGGCAGCTATCTTTACCGCTCACCAGAGAACGAATCGTTA
This sequence comes from uncultured Chloroflexus sp., assembly GCF_937951745.1. Classification (GTDB taxonomy): domain Bacteria; phylum Chloroflexota; class Chloroflexia; order Chloroflexales; family Chloroflexaceae; genus Chloroflexus. The sequence goes on along the minus strand of NZ_CALFBQ010000068.1, from coordinate 14,129 downwards.
GCCGGCTTAGCAATGCCGCGCTGGGTGCTGTGGCTGCCGCTCATCCTCCTCACTGTTGGTCTGCTGATTAATTTTCCGTTGCTGGCGCTGGCCGGTATCACGCTGTGGGCAAGCTGGCAGGCACTCAATGCCGCCGAACCCGGTTTCCGCTTCGGGTTGCTGCTCGTGGCGTTGGGTAGCGCCATCTTGTTTGGGGTTGAGATCGTCTACATCCGTGACGTGTTCGAGGGGCTTTCCTCCCGAATGAATACCGTCTTTAAGTTTTACTATCAGGTCTGGCTGATCTGGGGCGGGCTGGCCCCAGTCGGGCTGTGGTGGGTATGGGCGCAGGCGACGGGTTGGCGGCGGCTAGCGGCGAGCCTGATCAGTGCCGGCACAGCTCTCTTGCTGGCCGGCGCGCTAGTGTACCCCTTCATCGTCACCCGTGACATCAGCCGCGGGCCGTTGCGCGGCCTCAATGGCTATACCCCCCGCGAGCAAACCGCCGCCGGCTTAGCCTCGCTGGCGTGGTTGCGCTATAACGTACCGGCGGGCAGCGTGGTACTTGAAGCAGCGGCGGTAGAGAATGACGCCGCAGTTGTGGCCGGCAGCGAACCACCGCGTTGCGGCGGCTCGTACAACTGGCAAGGCTTCGGCGGGGTGGCGGCAGCGAGCGGGCATGCCACTGTGCTGGGTTGGGTGGGCCACGAAATGCAGTGGCGCGGCGGCGACCCGGCAGCGCTGGCCGAACTCGGCCCGCGTTGTGTGGCCGTTGATGCAATCTACCGCAGCGGTGATCGAGATCGAATCCGAGCCTTAGTCGATAAATACGGGATCGACTACATTTATGTTGGTGCGCTTGAACGTGAACAATACCCGCCAGAAGGGCTAGCTGCGCTCGCACAGATCGGTGAGGTTGTTTTTGCTCAAGACGAAGTGGTGATCTATCGGGTAAGGCGATAGCATCCCTCACTCTCGCTCGCGCCTCTGTACCGGTAACGTAAGGCCGAGCGATGAATCGCATCGCTACAGCACACACTCGCCATACGCAGAACGACCGCCCGGTCGTCCCGTTGCGCGAGCTTGGTTGCTTGAAATACATCGTGAAGATAGTTCAACCCGATACAATTCTCTTAACCATCAAACTAAGGGTATACTACCATTGTAGTCAGTGTCACAGCTAGAGGAGCCCTATGTCATCAGCAACCGATTACGACGTGATAGTGGTGGGTGGCGGCCATAATGGCCTCACCTGCGCCGGCTATCTCGCCAAAGCGGGGAAGCGCGTGCTCGTGCTCGAACGGCGGCCTATCGTCGGCGGCGCCGTCTGCACTGAAGAGGTCATCCCCGGCTACAAGATCGATGTCGGCTCGTCGGCCCACATCATGATCCATCTCACTCCGATCGTGCGCGACCTCGAACTCGAACGGCACGGCCTCGAGTACATCGACATGGATCCATACGCCTTCTACCCCTTGCCCGACGGGAGCGGTGCGATCTACTTCTACCGCGATGTCGAGCGCACGTGCCAGAGTATTGCCACCGTTAGCCCGCGCGACGCCGAAGCTTACCGGCGCTTCCTCGACTTCTGGACGCCGCTGAACGAGGCGGTGTTCGATGTCTTCCTCAATCCGCCCTCGGTGACGCGCCTGTTCGGCAAGGTGGCGTCGAGCATTCCGCGTTTGCCCAAGGCCGAGCAGCAGGTGCTAGAAGTGACTCGCCGTCTCTTCACCAGCTATGCGCAGTTGATCGAAGAGACCTTTGAGAGCGAGGCAATGCGAGCCGCGATGACGTGGCTCGCTGCTCAGAGTGGGCCACCACCAGACGAGATCGGGGCTGGTGACTTCTTTGGCTGGCATGCGATGCTGCACTACAGTGGCGCCAAGCACCCACGTGGCGGGTCGGGCATGTTGACCCAAGCCATGGCCCGCTCGCTCAAGGCGATGGGCGGCGAGGTTGTGCTCGACGCGCCCGTGCGCCGGATTATCGTTCAGAATGGTCGTGTGCAAGGTGTTGAGACTGAAGACGGCCAGCGTTACTCGGCCCCGATTGTGGTCTCGAATGCGCACGTGCTGACCACCTTCCTGCAACTGGTTGGCCCCGATCACCTCAGCGCCGATCTGGCGCGCCGGCTCAACCACATTCGGATTGGCAACGGCTTCGGTATGACGGTGCGCTGCGCTGCCGAGGAGCTGCCTGACTACACTGCGGCTCGCAGTTATGGCCGCCCGCACGAGAGTCACCACGGCTTGCAATTACTTAGCCCCAGCATGAACTACGTCCGCCGCGCTTACGAAGACTATCTGCGCGGTCAGCCAAGCCGTGATCCGGCAGTGATCGCGATGACTTTCTCGGCGATTGATCCTGATGTTGCTCCACCCGGCAAGCACACGGTCTTTCTCTGGTCGCAGTATTTCCCCTACCAGCTCAGCGATGGTCGAAACTGGGACGACATCCGCGAAGCGGTCGCCGACTCGATCCTCGAAGTGCTCTACCGCTATGCGCCCAACATGCGCGGTAAGATCATTGACCGCTTCATTCAAAGCCCACTCGACCTTGAGCGGCGGATCGGGCTGCTACGCGGGAATGTGATGCACGTCGAGATGAGTTTTGACCAGATGTTTTTCTTCCGCCCTCTACCAGAGCTGGCCGGTTACCGCACGCCGATCCGCGGTCTCTACCTCACCGGCGCGAGTACCCACCCCGGCGGCGGTGTCTTCGGTGCCAGTGGCTACAACACGGCCCGCGTCGTGTTGGCGGATACTAGTGCTCGGCGCTGGGGGCCAATCGTATTAGGCGCAGGAGCGCTTGCCGCCGGTGCGGTGCTCGCCGGACGCAGGCTGTTGCGCCCATAATTGAACCGCAGCGAACGTAGAGGGGGCAGGGGGGAGCGTACCCTCTGCCCCCTCTGCGCCCCTGCGGTACTACTACCCGCTACCTGCGCGTTTGCCGGCCCCACCAACTGCCGGCACGCTCAGCCAAATCGCTACCGAGCCAGCGATCGAGCAACACTAGTGGCGTCTTGGCTAAGCGGGGCCGCCAGCCGGCCAGCGTCAACGTATATGCTGCATAGCGCAGCGCCGTGCGTAACGAACCGTTGCGCGCTTCGAGGTTGGTCATCGCCGCGTAAATATCGGCCAACACCTCCCGCCGCGCCGGCGATAACTCTGGCATCACGGTAAAACTCTGCTCGGCGATCTGCAACCACTCGCGATAAAAACCGGCAAACTGCGTCACCGTCTTCGAGGCGGCATGCAGCCGGTAGGTCGCCACCACGGTAGACGTGGGTTGAAACGGGCCGAGTTGGGCCAGCCGCACCCAATACGCGGTATCGAGGGCGTACCGCATGCGTACATCGAGCGGGCCGGTTAAGCCTACCGCTGTCCGGCGCAGAAAGACGGTAGGCTGCATAGGAATGAGCAATCGAAGCAGAGCGAGTGGATGATACGGGCGGGCCGCGATAGTGTACAACGGCTGGCCCTGCGCATCGGTATAGCGCGCGTCGGCATAGACGGCAACCGCCGCCGGATGAGCTTGCAACGCCGCCACCTGCGTGGCAATCGCTCCCGGTAGGTAGGTATCGTCGCTATTGAGCCATGCCAACACCGATCCGCGCGCCCGTGCCCAACCTCGGTTAATCGCGTCAGCTTGGCCAGCATCGTTGCCCACCACCAGTTGCACTCGCTCATCACCGGCAAACGCGCGCAACACCTTCGGCGTCTCATCACTGCTGCCGCCGTCAATCACCCATATTTCGAGGTTAGGGTAGTCTTGCGTCAGAATGCTGTTGAGCGTTTCCCCGATATAGCGCCCTTGGTTGAGTGACGGCACGACAATGCTCACGAGTGGCTGTGCCGGATCGCGGATCGGTGGTGGTGGAAGGTCAGCGGTGAGGTGGGCATACGCTACCCACGTTGGATATTCAGCGGCAAGCGGGTTCATTGGTTTTTAACCTAGAATATGGGCAGAGCGTTGATTCTCGTTGGCAAACGTCTCGTTCCCTGAACACATATCTGCCCAGCGCGTGAGATCACCGGCTGCGCTATTTTTTTCTCTTGTTCTGAGAGAGCGGCACTTAGGTGAAGACGAACATACATATCGCCTCTCAGAGCCTCGCCACTCATGAAATTCGCCTTTCACCTCATTGAACATCTTTGATGCTTGCTGATGCTGCTGGCCTCTGCTACTATAGCAATTACATTTCATTGCGCCTTGTTTGACATACTGTACAACTGCTATGATCGTACCACACCCGTCATCAGCGTTGATTGGATTGCGTCTACTCGCCGACGAAACTCGCTGGAAGCTCATCACTGCTCTGCGTGACAGTGACTGGCAAGTCGCGGAGTTAGTGACGGCAACCGGCTTGGCCCAAAATCTGGTTTCGTACCACCTGAATATGCTGCGGCAAGCTGGGTTAGTCAACGCCCACCGCAGTGACGCTGACGGGCGGGTCATCTATTACAGCTTGCACCTCGCCGCACTAGAGGCATTGCTCGCGCAAGTTGGCCATGAATTGGCCCTGCCGGAACCAACCGTGCCGCCGTTGCCGCCCGTCACCGTCGCATTCTTGTGTCGCGCCAACAGTGCCCGCTCACAGATGGCCGAAGGCTGGTTACGCGCACTGAGTGGCGGGCAAGTAGGGGTGTTGAGTGCCGGCACTCACCCGCAACCAATCCATCGACTGGCCATTGCCGTCATGGCTAAAGCTGGTGCGCCAATCGATCAGCAGGTAGCCAAACCGATTGACGCTATCCTTGATCAAAAACCGCAAGTGATCGTGACTGTGTGCGATATTGCTCGCGAGGAGTGTCCAGTGTGGCCCGAGTCGGCACGTCATATTCATTGGAGCATTCCTGATCCGGTGGCTGTAACCGGTACCAATGAGGAGCAATACGCTGCGTTTGTCGCCGTGCGTGACGAGCTGCGCGAGCGAGTGCGTGGGTTGTTGGCGCTGTTACCAAGGTGGTTCAACGTGCAGTGACGCGCAAACATTACCTTACCGATCGCCATCGGCTGCCAAATAGTCGGCCCGCGGCGGGCTAAAGGTGTCGATCGCCAATGTCTCTTCCAGCGTCCAAACCGCATGCGGCGTACCGCCGGGAATAGCAACCGAACTGCCGGCAGCGGCTTCGATCAGCTCGTCGCCAAGCTGAAAGCGCAAACGACCACTAACAATATAGGCGACCTGATCTTCAGGATGGCTGTGCAACGGCACATGGCTGCCTTCCGTCAGTCGTACTTCCATCTGATACATTCGATCAGTCAACGCAATCCGGCGGCGAAACACGCCGGGAAACAATTCGATCCATGGCCGTTCGGACATAGGGCCTCCTGTGTTAGGGATGATCGCGCCGATTCTGCCGTGATGATACCAAAAAAATCATCGCGCCGCACGGCGCGATGAGGCGATCTCGATCACATGACGATGATGGGAGCCGCATGACTGTGCGGCTCGACGGAGGTATATTACGCGGTGGTTTGGTAGGTCGCCAACACGGCGCCGGCTTCAACCGTCGCCCCGACTTCGACCCGCACCTCGCCGATCGTGCCGCTGTGAGGGGCGGTAATCTCGTTCTCCATCTTCATCGCTTCCACGATGAACAACACTTGGCCGGCTTCAACCTGCTGACCATGGGCCACCCGCACCGCCACCACCCGACCTTGAATGGGGCTGATCACGCCATCAACCGGCGCGGCCAGCGCCGTCTTCTTCGGCGCCACGCGGCGCGGCGCAGGGCCGCGCACCGCCGCCGGCTGGGGCGGGACAAGGCTCATACCATCGCCGAACACGGCCACGCCAAACCGCCGCCCGTTCACTTCCACCGTAAACCGGCGCGGTTCCGGGGTCGGCTCTGCCGGGGCTGGCGTGGCCGCCGGCGGCATCAGCTCGGCTGTGCGGGTGAGCAGCTCTGGGTGGCGCGGAATGAAGTTGACCGTTGCCGCGCCAGCCACAAAGACCGGGTGTTCGAGGGCGGCAAGGTGAAAGGGGATGATGGTGGTGACGCCTTCGATGCGGTACTCGGCCAACGCCCGCCGCATGCGCGCAATCGCCTCCTTACGGTCGGCCCCCCACGTAATCACCTTCGCCAATAGCGAATCGTAATGCGATGGCACAGTGTAATTGGCCCGCACCCCGCTGTCTACCCGCACCCCCAACCCCACCGGCTCGCGGTATTCACCGATCGCGCCCAACGCCGGGCGGAAGTTGTGCAGCGGATCTTCGGCGTTGATCCGGCATTCAATCGCGTGCCCACGCGGCACGAGGTCTTCCTGCTTCAGCCAGAGTTTTTCCCCTTGAGCAATGCGGATTTGGGCCGCTACCAGATCGACGCCGTAGACCATCTCGGTCACGGTGTGCTCGACCTGAATACGAGTATTCATTTCCAGAAAGTAGTACCGCCCGTCTTGATAGAGAAATTCAAGCGTACCGGCGCTGACATAGCCGACCGCTTTGGCCAGACGGACTGCCGCTGCCCCCATCTCGGCGCGCAGCTCAGGGGTGAGCGCCGGCGAAGGGCATTCCTCGATGAGCTTTTGATGGCGGCGCTGCACCGAGCAGTCGCGCTCGCCGAGCGCTACCGCATTGCCGTAGCCATCGGCCAGCACCTGTATCTCGATGTGACGCGGATCATCGAGATACTTTTCGACGTAGAGTTCGCCGTTCTTGAAGGCGACCTCCGCTTCGCGGCGGGCCGCAGCAAACGCCTCCGCCACCTCTTCCGGCGAGCGCACCACTCGCAAGCCGCGCCCACCGCCGCCGCCGACCGCCTTAATCGCGATCGGGTAGCCAAACTCCTTCCCCAACCGCTTCACTTCAGCCGCATCGGCCACCGGCTCAAGCACGCCGGGCACCAGCGGCACACCTGCCGCCGTTGCTTCTCGACGGGCCGCTGTCTTTCCCCCCATCCGCTCCATCACTTCTGCTGGTGGACCAATAAAGACTAAGCCGGCAGCAGTGACTGCGCGCACAAAGTTGGGGTTTTCAGCCAGAAAGCCATAACCGGGATGGATCGCCTCGGCGCCGGTGGCTTTGGCGGCGCGAATAATCGCTTCGATGTTCAGATAGCTCTCCGCCGGCGATGGTGGGCCAATCAGATAAGCATCGTCGGCATAAGCCACATGGGGCGCATCACGGTCGGCCTCTGAATAGACAGCCACGCAGCGCAGACCCAATTCGCGGCAGGCGCGCATCACGCGCAAAGCAATCTCGCCGCGGTTCGCAACTAGTACTGTACGAAACATTGCAGCCGCTCCTCAATGCTGCTTGCGCCGCTTCAACGCTGTGCGGCACGGGTGCCAATTGTAGCATAGCGCGCCGTGTTACAGAGATGGCATCAGCCGGCCTAGCACCTGTTCGGCAGCGAAAGCAGTCCGCAGCAGCAGCGGTTCGTTCCACGGGCGAGCCACCAGTTGCGCCGCGCGCGGCAAGCCGTCGTCACCCATACCTGCCGGTAAGCTCAGTGCCGGCCAACCAAGGAAATTCCACGGCCCGGTGAATGAGGTCGGCGTCGGCACCCCTAACGCCGGCGCCGGGCCGGGTACGACCGGTGTTATCAAGAGATCGATCTCGGCTAAACGGGCCGCTACTCGTCGTCGTAACGCTGCCCGTGCCTGCTGCACCCGCGTCACGTCAGCCGGTGAATAGATGAATGCCGCCAAAATACGCTGGCGCATAAATTCACCGTACTCGTCGAGCCGGGTGCGCAACCACGGCAGATGCAGTGCAGCGGCTTCCATTGCCAGCAATGCCTGATTCAGCAACCGTAGTTCTTCGAGTTCAGGCACTTCAATGGGCGTCACAGTCGCCCCCTGTCCGGCTAACGCATCGGCGGTGCGCTGCATTGCCGCCAGCTCGGCGGGGCCGGCCATCGTCTGCCCGCTGCCATCAGCGGTTACCAGACCCACGCGCAAGTTGCGTACCCCGGCTACCAAACCGCCACCGGTAAAGTCGGGCGCTGGCCGCAAGGTGCGCGGATCGCGTTGGTCTGGTCCAGCGATAACACTGAGCAGTAATGCTGCGTCGGCTACTGTGCGCGCCAGCGGCCCAGCATGATCGAGCGACCACGAGAGGGTAAAGCCGCCGGCCAGACTCACCCGGCCATAGGTGGGTTTGAGTCCAACGATCCCGCAGTGGGCTGCCGGAATGCGGATCGAGCCGCCGGTGTCAGTACCGATTGCCGCAAATGCCATACCGGTGGTTGTTGCCACTGCACTGCCACTACTGCTGCCGCCACTGTCATGCTGGCGGTTGTAAGGGTTGGCGGTTGGGCCGTAGTGTGCATTGTTCGAGCCGGGTGAGTAGGCGAACTCTGACATACGTGTTTTGCCGATAATGATCGCGCCAGCGGCGCGGAGCCGTTCAACGACGGTTGCGTCGGTCGCCGCCATCACACCGGCGCGAATCCGCGAACCTGCCGCGGTTGGGTAGCCGGCTACGTCGAACAGATCCTTCACCGCTACTGGTACGCCGTGCAGCGGGCTGCGCACCTTGCCCGCCGCCAGTTCGGCGTCGGCGGCGCGGGCATCGGCCAGCGCGCTCTCGGCCATCACGATCTGGAAGGCGTTCAACTCAGCATCATGATCGGCAATCTGCTCCAACACCTGCTCGGCTAGCTCCACCGCCGAGATTGTCCGCCGTTGCAATTGGTTCGCAATACCGAGGATGGTCGTCGGATCATCACTCGCCGGCAGGCCGCCGTTCGGTGGGCTGGCCGCTGGCGGCAGACTGGCCGCGTCGAGCATGTCAGGTAGTTGTTCGTGGTCAACTGCATCGAGCAGACGTTCGACGTCAGGCCAACGGCTGAGGAATCCCTTTTCGATGATACCGGCAAAATCGGCGTCGGTAGCCGGAATGCCGATAGCACGCAATGCAGCCCGCAACCGGTCGATGATGGTGGCATTAGACATGAGATGCTCCCGTTGTGATCAATTGAAGATTTCTCGTGCTGCTCGCTGTCCGCTATCGATCGCGCCATGCACCGTCTGGGGATTGCTGTCGTAGGCGGTGGCTTCGCCGGCGAAATGCAGATTGCCTTCCGCCGCAGCCAACACTGGTCGCGCCCACGCCATCCCCGGCGGCAGATGGGCATACCCGCCGCGTGCGTATGCGTCGGCGGCCCAGCGGTAGCGCCTGAATCCTACGCAGTGGGTCGCTACATCGTCGCGGCCCAGCAACTGGCCCAGTTCTGCCAAACCGATCTCGCGTACCGTCGCATCCGGCAACCGGTCGAGTACTGCTGCGCGTTCGGCAGTGACGTAGCAACAGAGTAACGGCGCAGCCAAATCGGGATGGGCTGGCGTCCACCAGCGAGCAAACAAGCCATTGTGGGCGGCGTAGGCAAAGCCTTCGTCCCAGAGCGGCGCATCGAACCAGAAGAAGTGTTTGGTTGCCGGGCGCGTGCGAAAGGCGGCAATTGCTGCCTGTTTGCCAGCCGAGAGCGGCGGGTCGAAACGGATCATCCCGGCGGCCAGCACTGCCACCGGTACGGTGATAATACAGTGCCTCGCCCCTAACGGGCCAGCAGTCGTGTGAACTGTCACGCGGTCGCCGTGATCGGTAATTGCCTGCACTGGCCTGCCGAGGTGCAGATCGAGGCCACGAGCAAGCCATGCCAAGAGGGTATCGTACCGCGCGCGCAGCCGGAACTCGCGCGGCCCGGCTCGATCCACCCGCTGCTCACGGGCCAGATCGAGGCAACTGAGCAGCTCGACTTCAGCGCAGCAGGTCTGAGCCAGCACCACATCGGCGATGCTCAGCGCCATCGGTGTGAATCCGTGTTGGCGCAGCTCATCAGCGAGTGAACAATCGGCGGCATCATCAGGGTACCGCTGCGCGAGTAAGTTCCATACTGCACGTGCCTGCTCAATCGCTCGTCGAGCTGGATCATCTGGCGACAGCTCGCTGATCAATCGAGCCGGTCTCCCCCAGCGCAAGCCGTTATACCGATCAACCTCGTCGAGCGTCAATCCAGCCTTCTCTGCCAGATCGACCGTGCTCGTCTGCGCGCCGTGGATCAGCTCTGCCCCCAACTCAATCGGGTACCACCCGCAACTGCGCTCCGTCCAGATCCGCCCACCAATCCGAGGCCGCGCCTCGATCACAATTACCTGCGCACCGACGTCGTGCAGCATACGAGCAGCAGCCAATCCCGCTGCCCCGGCTCCAATCACCGCGACATCGTACTCAGTCTCCGTTGTGTCAGCCATGCGCTCGCCCTTCATTCCTCGTCTGAGTTCCGTCCTTTGTTATGTATCAGCGTGCGAAACAATACCCAAGCTATTCCTGCCTCGCCTTCGCCCACTCAAATCCCGATCGAGACATACTTAATGTCGAGATACTCATCAATCCCGGTCGGCCCACCCTCGCGCCCGATCCCACTCTGCTTGACACCGCCAAACGGTGCTTGGGCGGTTGAGGGAATCGGATCATTGATACCGATAATCCCATATTCCAACCCTTCGGCCAGCCGCCAAACCCGACCCACATCGCGGGTGAAAGCGTAGGCGGCCAATCCGTAGGGAGTGTCGTTGGCCATGCGAATGACCTCAGCCTCATCATCGAACGGTATTAACGGCGCAACGGGGCCAAACGTTTCTTCACGGGCCACAAGCATATCGCTGCGCGCATCCAGCAGCACTGTCGGCAACCAGAAGTTGCCGCCGAGCGGGGCTGGGCCGCCCCCAACCACTACCTTCGCTCCGGCCGTAAGCGCATCACGCACGTGGCGCTCAACCTTCTGCCGGGCCTGTTCATCGATCAGCGGGCCAATCTGCACCCCGGGCTGTAAGCCGTCGCCAACGGTCAACCGCGCTACTTCGGCAGCAAATCGTTCGGCGAAATCGGCGTAGATTGAGCGTTGCACAAAGATCCGATTCGCGCAGACGCAGGTCTGGCCGGCGTTACGAAACTTCGAGGCGATCGCGCCACGCACCGCTGCATCGAGATCAGCATCGGCGAAGACGATAAACGGCGCATTGCCACCCAATTCTAGCGACACCCGCTTGAGCGTATCCGCCGACCGCCGCATCAGCTCCTTGCCGACTTCGGTGCTACCGGTAAAGCTAATCTTGCGCACGCGAGTGTCGGCGAAGATCGTATCAGCAAACGGACGCGGGTCTTGACATGTGATGATATTAACTACACCGGGAGGCGCGCCGGCTTCGGTAAAAAGTTGACCGAGCGCCAGCGCCGAGAGCGGCGTCTGCTCGGCAGGCTTGGCGATCACCGTGCAACCGGCAGCAAGGGCCGGCCCTAACTTGCGGGTAATCATTGCGCTTGGAAAGTTCCACGGCGTGATCATTGCCACGACCCCCACCGGTTGGCGCAGTACCAGAATCCGTTTGGCGTTGGTTGAAGCAGGGATCGTCATCCCGTAGATCCGCTCGGCTTCGCCGGCAAACCAACTGAGAAAACTCGCCGCATACGCGATCTCACCTCGCGCCTCAGCCAGTGGCTTGCCTTGTTCGAGGGTCATAATCGTCGCCAGCTCCTGCTGCCGTTCGAGCATCAACCCCGCCACCCGGCGCAGCAGCGCTGCTCGTTCACCAGCCGGCGTCGCTGCCCATCCCGGTTGGGCGGCCACTGCCGCTGCAATGGCTGCTCTTGTCTCGGCCACGCCAGCATCGGGCACATACCCCAACACGGTAGCGTTGGCCGGGTTTATCACGGCAAAGGTTGCTCCATTCTCCGCCTCACGCCACTCGCCGTTAATGAGCAAGCGTAAAGGCAACGTCGCCAAGATTCCTTCTGCCATCACTGACATGATGCGCTCCTTTCACAACCAAACCAACCGCGAAGGCGCAAAGGGTAATAAACGCAAAAGGTGCAAAGGCACCAAGAGACGCAAGGTTGGGTAATATTTAGCATACCCGTTGGCTAAAACGAACACCATGTTATGTCTGAACCTTCTATGGAATTAGCTTACACTTGGTACCATACTACCCATTGATTAGAACAAATCCCATATCGTGTCTGAACCTTCTGTGAAATTAGCTTATACTTGTACCACCGTTGCGTTCTCTGCGCGCTTTGTGCCTTGGCGTTTCCCCCGTTGCGTTCTCTGCCGGCAAGAAGCGATATACTATACAGTAATCAGCCGATACAAGACGAGCGATCCATGATGAGTCAGCCCCATCCCTTCTATTCCATATACCGCCACGGCTTTGCCCGCCTAGCTGTTGCCATCCCGACGGTACAGATCGCCGAGCCAACAGTAAATGCAGAGCGCACCATTGCCTTGGCCCATCGGGCCGCTGCTGAAGGAGCGGTATTAGCCCTCTTCCCCGAACTCGGCATTTCGGCCTACAGCAACGACGATCTCTTCCACCAAACTACGTTGCTCGACGCCGTTGAGCAGGCGGTGGCCGCGATAGTTCACGCTTCGCGCGAGATAAATGCGCTTCTCCTCGTAGGTGCGCCACTGCGGCACGAGGCTCGTCTCTTTAACTGTGCAATTGCCATCTGTAGCGGCCAAATCGTAGGAGTAACCCCAAAGAGTTATTTACCTAATTATCGCGAATTTTACGAAAAACGCCACTTCGCCGCCGCTCGCGACGCGATCGGCGACACCATCCGCGTCGCCGGCCAGACCGTACCTTTCGGCACTGATCTCATCTACGAAGCGCCGGCAATTCCCGGTTTTGCCGTACATGTTGAAATCTGTGAAGATCTGTGGACACCACTGCCGCCGAGTACGTTCGCTGCGCTAGCCGGTGCGACCGTGCTCTGTAACCTGTCGGCTTCGAACATCACGATTGGCAAGGCCGACTACCGGCGGGCATTATGCCTAAGCCAATCAGCCCGTACCATTGCTGCGTATCTCTATTCGGCAGCAGGCTTAGGTGAAAGCACAACCGATCTCGCGTGGGACGGTCACGCCCTGATTTGTGAAAACGGTGAACTCTTGACCGAATCGCAGCGTTTTCGCGACGACGAGCAGATCATCTTCGCCGACGTTGATCTAGAGCGATTGCAGCAAGATCGCATGCGCCAAACCAGCTTCAGTGACAGTATTGGCGATTACCGCGAACGATTGCGTCACATGCGCAAGCTTGCGCTGCCGATCACCCCGCCGGTTGTGACCGATCTGCGTCGCGAGGTCGCACGGTTTCCGTATGTACCGAACGACCCGGCCACCCGCGACGAGCGTTGCTACGAAGCGTACAACATTCAGGTGCATGGTCTCATCCAGCGTATGCGCAGTGCTAAGGTCGAAAAGGTCGTGATCGGTGTGTCGGGTGGCCTTGATAGCACGCAGGCTCTGATTGTGGCCGCGCGCGCTATGGATCGACTTGGCCTGCCACGCCAGAACGTCTTGGCCTACACCATGCCCGGCTTCGCCACCAGCAGCCGAACCCGGGCGAATGCCCACGCCCTTATGGCCGCGCTTGGCGTCAGTGCTCACGAGATTGACATCCGGCCCTCGGCCTTGCAAATGCTGCGCGACCTTGGCCACCCTGCCGGTGAAGGCGCGCCGGTGTACGACGTCACCTTCGAGAACGTACAAGCCGGTGAACGTACCTCGCACCTTTTCCGGCTGGCCAACTACCACAACGCAATCGTTGTTGGCACCGGCGACCTGAGCGAATTGGCGCTCGGCTGGTGTACTTACGGCGTCGGTGACCAGATGGCGCACTACAACGTCAACGCCTCGGTGCCAAAAACCCTGATCCAGCACCTGATCCGCTATGTCATTCGCAGCGGTGAATTGGGTGAGGAAGCGAATCGCGTGCTGACCGATATTCTCGCCACCGAAATCTCGCCCGAACTAGTGCCGGCGACGGCCAACAGCGACGACAAACCGGCCCAGCGCACCGAGGCGATCATCGGGCCGTATGCGCTACAGGACTTCAACCTCTACTACATCACCCGCTACGGCTTTCGGCCAAGCAAAGTCGCATTTCTCGCAATGCATGCGTGGCGTGACACGCAGGTTGGCGCATGGCCAGAGGGCTTACCAGCGCACGAGCGACGGGCCTACGATCTCCCCACCATCCTGCACTGGCTGCGGGTTTTCCTCTACCGCTTCTTCCAAATCAGCCAATTCAAACGCTCGGCCATGCCCAACGGCCCCAAAGTCGGCTCAGGTGGCTCCCTCTCGCCGCGGGGAGACTGGCGCGCGCCGAGTGACGCCAGCGCTGCGGTCTGG
>NZ_CALFBQ010000067.1 GCF_937951745.1 uncultured Chloroflexus sp. | reverse complement strand
CTCTCTGTTCCAACAATAAACCCTCACCTGTATGATCGGCGAGGGTAATAAAATGGAGCGGGCGACCGGACTCGAACCGGCGACATTCTGCTTGGAAGGCAGATGCTCTACCAACTGAGCTACGCCCGCACCTCCATTACTGTAGCACATTCCTTATTCGCCCGCAAGTAGCCGCACACGGTAGGGCGCAGCCCCACGGCAGTACGCGGCTACTTGGACACCGCATCAACCGCTACAACGTCTCTCCCACGCCAAGCTGCTCGAATGTGGTTTCCTCCCACGCCAGCCGGCCCGCTTCCTTATCCAGCATCAACAAGAGCGCTGTAATCAGATACGGCGGCATACTCGCGTTAAAGTACGATCCGGCACTGATGTTGATCAATAAAAACAGTGCGAGCGCCGCACTTTGCCGCACACCTTTGCCGGTGAGCATGCTGATTGCGACAATCACTTGGCCGATCGTCAAAATCCATGCAATCGGGCGATACAGTGGAATGGCGAAATGGCGTAAGTATGCCGCGCTAAAGCTGTTGGAATCAATCTCCGAGAGACGCTGCTCAAAATGCTCGCGCATGACCGGCGTGGTCAGCCAACCCCGCGTGATCTTGTGGTACGCGCCATAGGCAAACGTTGCGCCAAACGCATAGCGCAAGAGCACTAGCCCAATTCGCGCCGCTTTCCACAACGTGCTCGACCGATCCATCGGATGCCTCCTGTGCATAGCAGTTGGTACAGGGATGCAAACGCGCTTCACATGAACAGTAGATCGCGAAGTGGGCCGAAATTCGGCTGATATGCATGTGCTGTTCTACCCTTCACGGCCCTACTCCTCACACCCTACTTCCTATCTCTCTCAAGTATAGCACTTTTTAGCAAAAATTGTGTTTATATGTCATAGCAAAAAGCTAAATGTTTGATGAGAAAACGGCATTTCAGGCCACTGATCCTGTATCATGGTTGATGGTATTACGTGCAGATTCTGTACTACGAGGCATATGCGATGATGACCATCCGACGAATAGTGGTAGTGATCAGTTTCATTGTAGTGATTGCGCTGGGCCTGCTCGCCTTTTACGTCTTCCGCCCGCCCGAGGCGGCCAGCGGCCCGCTTGAAGCGGTGCCATTGGCATTGCCTACGACAGCGCCTCTTGCCCAACCAACGGCTGCCCCGGCAACCACTGTCGTTGCTGAAGCGACTACGACGTCGGCATTGCCTACCACCGCAACCGAGCCGGTTCTGCAACTCTTCGCCATTGACCAGAGCCGCTCGGAAGCTCGTTTCTTGATCGATGAGGTACTGCGCGGCCAGCCTGTGACTGTCGTTGGCGTGACCAATCAGGTGGCCGGCCAGATCGCTCTCGACCCAAATGTACCTACGGCGGCGCAAGTGGGTGTGATCCAGATTAATGCCCGCACCTTGGCCACCGATAACGAGTTTCGCAATCGCGCCATCAAAAACGCCATTTTGCGCACCAACCAATTCGAGCTGATCACCTTCACCCCGCGCGCGATCAATGGTCTGCCGGACAAGGTTACGATTGGCGTGCCATTTGAGTTCACTATCGAAGGCGACCTCACCATTACTGACGTCACCCGTCCGGTGACGTTTACCGTCACTGTGACGCCGGTGAGCCAGACTGAGATCAGCGGGGTAGCGAAGACTGCCGTGCTCTACCGCGATTTTAACCTAATTATTCCCGATTCGCCATCGGTTGACACGGTGGCCGACGAAGTGCGGCTTGAGCTAGAGTTTGTGGCGACCCTCGTGGGCTAATTGACGGCGGATCGGGCAATGGCTATAATGACGCGAGTTTTGGCAGTGTAAGGTCAGGAGACAGCAATGAGCGTGCAGAGCACCCGTGGCCGCCGTGTCAAGGTAGCCAAACAGAACAACTTACTCTATTTGTACATTGCGGTTGGTGTGGTAGCGGTCTTGACCCTCACCGCGCTGATCGTCTTCCTCACCCGCAATACGGGTGAAGTCAAAACGCCGACTGCGCCGGTCGGGCGCACGGCTGAAGGGTTCTATTACAAAGGCAACCCCGACGCACCGGTGAAGGTGATCGCGTTTGAAGACTATCAGTGCCCCGGCTGCGCTTTTTTTACCCGCAGCCTTGAGCCAATTCTCGAACGTGACTACATCAATACCGGCAAGGTGCAATTTATCTATCATGAATTGCCGCTCACTAACATTCACCCGAATGCGTTACTGGCTGCCGAAGCCGCCCGCTGCGCCGGCGATCAGGGCAAGTTCTGGGAGATGCATAGCCAGATCTTCGCCAACCAGAGTATTTGGGCACAACTCAGTTCGCCGCTGAACACCTTCAGCGGCTATGCCGGCATCGTGGGCATTGACCGCGCCCAGTTCGATGCCTGCATGCAAGCCGGTACCCATCGCGAAGCGATCTTAGCCGCAGCGCAATCGGCTGCCGAACTTGGCGTGCAAGCAACGCCGTCGTTTAGCGTTAACGGCCAGCTTGTTGATTCGAGCCGCCTGTTTACGGCGATTGACGCTGCACTGCGCGCCGCTGGCCGCTGATGAGCGTTTATAGTAACGCAACGACTTGCGTTGTGGTTATTTCCTCGACGGCGGCCTTGACGCGCCGCCGTCGCCGGCCTATAATGGGCCGGCTTTTCGACATGAGTGAGGAGCAGGGCTACCGTGCAAAACCGTAATCTTTCAGCGCTGATATTGATTATTGTCGTGACTGGGTTGGCGCTGGCCGTTAATTTTGCCCCCAACAACAATTTCTTGGGCCGTGATGTCAGCGTGCGCCTTGGCCTTGACTTGCAAGGCGGCATTCAAGTCTTGTTGCGCTCGGCTGATCCTAATGCCACCCCAGAACAGATTGCCACCGCCGCCGGCGTGATCGAGCAGCGCGTGAATGCCCTCGGCGTTGGTGAGACGGTAGTGCAACGAGCTGGCAATGACCGTATTATTGTTGAATTGCCCGGCGTGGCTAACCCCGAACAGGCGATTGAGACGCTGCGCGGCACTGGCCGGCTTGAGTTTATCGATTCGCAGGGCCAATATCTGGCCGATGGCGCGATTGTGCGCACCTCAAGCAGTCCCAACCCGCCGCAACTGCTCGAAAGCGGCACCGTCACCGATGTGAATAGCCTCGGCCCGATCTATCAGAGCATTACCGACGGCGCCGATCTCGACACCAGCGCCGTGCAGCCAACCTTCTCGCAGGGTGGTGCGCTCGGCAGCCGTCCGGCGGTCTCGTTCGCCTTCCGCGGCGAATCGGCCCGCCGCTTGGCCTCGTTTACCGCTGCTAACGTTGGCCGCCCGATGTGTATCGTGCTCGATAATGTCGTGGTAAGCTGCCCAGTGATCAACGCCGCCCTTACTGATGGCTCCGGCGTGATTGAGGTGACGACTGAAGCAGAACGCAATCAGATTTTTAATAAGTTGAAGTATGGTGCATTGCCAGTGCCGCTAGTCATCGAGACGAGCCGTACCGTGACTGCAACCCTCGGCCAAGAGAGTGTGGCCGCGAGCATTGTTGCCGGTATTATTGGCCTATCAGTCGTCGCCATCTTCATGATCCTCTTCTATCGCGGTCCCGGTTTGATCGCGACGCTTGCGCTCTTGATTTATACCGTCATCAGCTTCGCCATTTACCGCCTGATCCCGGTGACGCTGACGCTGCCGGGCATTGCCGGCTTTATCCTCTCGATCGGGTTGGCGGTTGATGCAAATGTGCTGATCTTTGCCCGCTTGCGCGAAGAGTACCGCCGGGGCCGCGATATTCGCAATGCACTGGAGTTAGGGTTTGTCGAGTCGTGGCCGGCGATCCGCGATTCGAGCGTGTCTACCCTCATTACAAGCATTGTGCTGTTTATGTTTGGCAACAGTTTCGGCGTCAGCTTGATCAAAGGGTTTGCGCTCACGCTGGGGCTTGGTATTGTGATTAGCCTCTTTACGGCCGTGATTGTAACCCGTACCTTCTTGCGCGTCGTGCTGCCGCTGTTTAGCGATGAACGCGCATGGTGGTTCGGCGTCGATCGCCGCGAGACTGCACCGGCGGCGACGGCGGCTTCCTAGCGGGTGAGGAGGCGCAAGCGTGCAACGAATCGTATCCGTGACACTGGAGTAATGTCGCTATGGAACATCTCGTCCGCCGTCGCTACTGGTGGTTTGCGTTTTCACTCTTGGTTATTTTGCCCGGTCTGTATATGCTGTTCCTGCACCCGCTCATCACGACCGGGCAGTTTGCGATTGGGCTGCGACCGAGCATTGATTTCGCTGGCGGTGCATTGTGGGAGTTGCGCTTTCCAGATACTACGCCGGAATCATTAACGACCGACCGCATTGCGCAAGCATTTGCAGTGGGTGGATTCGAGAACGCGCAGGTGCAGCTCAGCCCAACAACGGTTGACGGTCGTACCGTAGCCGCTGCATTGGTGCGCACCCGCCCGCTCAGCGAGTCGGATCCGAATAGCGAGATCGAGGCGGTGATGAAGGCCTTGACCGACGCCTTTGGCACGGTAACCCGCGAACGGCTTGAGAGCGTTGGTCCCACGGTCAGCGCCGAATCAACCCGCAGCGCCGTGATCGCGGTGCTCGGCGCGTCGCTGGTGATCTTGCTCTATCTGACGTGGGCCTTCCGCAAGGCGCCGCATCCGGTGCGCTACGGTGTCTGCGCGCTGATTTCGATGCTGCACGATGTGCTGGTGGTGCTTGGTATCGCTGCTATTCTTGGCGTGGCGATTGGGCTGGAAGTTGATGCCCTCTTTTTGACTGCGCTGCTCACAACGCTGAGCTTCTCGGTTCACGATACAATCGTGGTCTTTGATCGCATCCGCGAGAATCTGCTCAACCGCCATCCCGCCGAGACGTTCGACGATATTGTGAATCATAGTCTGGTGCAGACGCTACCGCGGTCGATCAATACCCAGTTGACGACCTTCTTTACCCTCACGGCCCTGCTACTGTTCGGCGGTGATACGATTCGCAATTTTGTATTGATGTTGCTGATCGGTTTGATCAGCGGCACCTATTCGTCGATCTTCAATGCGGCCCAATTGCTGGTGGTGTGGGAGCATCGCGAGTGGCGGAATTGGTTTGGCCGTGGCCGCCGCGATGAAGCTGCCCAAGCAGTGTAATATCGAGGCGCAGAGCGAGCACAGGTGCGGAGATTCTTAACGCAAAGGCGCAAAGATCGCGAAGGGTGCAAAGAGTGGGTATGGATGAGGCGTCAGCGTGCTTGTATTCTACCTATCCTTTGCGGCCTTCGCGCCGTTGCGTTTCACCTTCTGCAACCTTGGCTGCTTACGGCTCGACCTTCACCCCGCGCCAAAAGGCGATATACCCGGCAATCTGCTTCGCCGCCTCTTTCGGCGCCGGATAATACCACGCCGCATCACGATTGACCTCGCCGTTCACGACTACATCGTAATAGCTCGCCGTCCCCTTCCACGAACAGACCGTATGCGTCTGGCTGTCGCGTAAATACTCACGCTTCACCGCCTCCGGTGGAAAATAGTGATTCCCCTCAACCACGATCGTCGCATTGCTCTCGGCGATCACTGCGCCATTCCATATTGCCCGTGGCATCGTTTGCTCCTGTCTGCTAGGTATTGGTCTACGCGATAATCTCCCTTACTCGTATTATGCCCCACTTCGCGCAACTTTTGCCGATCTGGTGCGGTTTCTTATATAGAGATCATTGCTGAGAGCGCAATCAACTATGCACGACATCATCCGCTACTACCTTGGGTTCAATCTTGTGCCCGGCATCGGCCCACTCCGGCTCGCCCGCTTGATCGAGCAGTGCGGATCGGTAGCCGCGGCGTGGCATGCAAGTGACAAAGATATGATCGCCGCCGGCTTAGATGCGCGCAGTATGGCTGGCTTGCGCACCGCCCGCCAGACCATCGACCTCGACGCCGAGCTGGCCCGGCTGCGCGCCGCTGGCGTGACTCCAGTCTCAATCGTTGATCCGGCTTACCCGCCGCTGCTGCGCATGATCCCGGCGCCGCCGCCGCTACTCTACGTGCGTGGCACATTGACACCGGCCGACCAACGCGCAGTCGCCATCGTTGGCACCCGCCGGCCAAGTAACTACGGGCGCGAGGTTACGCACCGGCTGGCCCGCGATCTCGCCACGGCGGGAGTCACCATTGTCAGTGGATTAGCGTTGGGAGTCGACACGATCGCCCATACTGCCGCCCTCGATGCTGGCGGACGCACGATTGCAGTGCTCGCTTGCGGCGCCGATCGCGTCTACCCCGAACGGAACCGCGCGTTAGCCGAACGGATCATCACGGCCGGCACGCTCATCAGCGACTACCCGCTCGGCACGCCGCCCGCGCCGCTCAACTTTCCCCCGCGCAACCGGATTATCGCCGGTTTGAGTCTGGCCACGCTGGTTACTGAAGCGAGCGAGCAAAGCGGCGCATTGATCACCGTGCAATTTGCACTCGATCAAGGGCGCGATGTCATGGCCGTGCCGGGATCAATCTTTAACCCGCTCAGCGCCGGCCCACACCGCCTCATCCGCGAGGGGGCGGCGATCATCACTGATGCGAGCGATATATTGGAGGCGCTTAGTCTAGATGGGCCGAACCGGCCTAA
Organism: uncultured Chloroflexus sp.; assembly: GCF_937951745.1. Taxonomy (GTDB): domain Bacteria; phylum Chloroflexota; class Chloroflexia; order Chloroflexales; family Chloroflexaceae; genus Chloroflexus. The sequence continues at coordinate 22,592 of NZ_CALFBQ010000067.1, read as the reverse complement.
TGAGTCGCCGCTGGAGCTAGCCCTCACCGCCGAGGAAGAGGCGATCTACCGAGCTGTCGAAGCTGAACCGCAGCATATCGATGCCATTGGCCGCACCGCTGGGTTGCCGGCAGCCGCGACTGCTGCCGCTTTGGCGTTGTTGGAACTGAAGGGGATCGTGCGCCAAGTTGCGCCGTCCTACTACGCACGAGGCTGATGAGAGGGAAAAGGTGAACAGCCACGAAAAAACGCAAAAGGCACAAAAAAGATGTTTACATTTGCGCCTTTTGTGTTTCTTCATAGCTATTCGGCCAAAAACCTCTGCGTCTTCAGAAGCCGGACGGCCGTCCGGCGCTGCATCAAAAATCAAACGAGGCTTCAGGCCGGTCAGCGAACGCATCCGCCAGCATCCGGCGCGTGCGAGTCAGCAATGGCGGCAACCGGTTGGGGTCGAAAAAGCCAACATTGACATTCTCGTGACCGGCTTGCTGCAATTCACCGCCAATGATCCGGGCCGCGAAAAAGATAGCCAAAATCTGCGACTGATCGCCGTTGGGGTAACTCCACGCAAAATCGGGGCCGCTATAGATCCCGATCAGCTTAAATGGCTCCAAGATCAGGCCAGTCTCTTCGTGAACTTCGCGCACCAATGCCCGCGCCGGCGACTCATCGAGGCTGATCGTCCCCCCCGGCACATCCCATAGCATCACATCGGCTCGCCGGCATAGCAATATCTGCCCCGCTTCATTGCGGACAAACCCGCTCGCGCGCACTTGCAGAATGCGTTGATGGCCAACGTAGCTGCGCAGCCAGCGTGTGTATTTCACGGTCATACCCGGCTCCTGTTGAGAATAGCCCCCAGATTCAAACATGAAAGATCTAGCGAATTTTTGGTCGCTTTGCTCAAGTTGACGGCTATTATAACACTTCTCACTACGAAGAGCTGCTTGCTAAAATCGCTCGCGGTGCGGCGGGAGCGGGTTGGAGAGGCATGAGATAATCATGGAAACCTGCCCAAAACCCCAAACCGGCCAAGCCCACAATGTCGCGTCGGTCGCTGCGCATCCCAACAATGACAGCATTCCCTAATCTCTGCTCCCCCCTCCCTCATACCTGTCCCTTCAACCACGCTGTCAAAGCTTGGCTCTGCGGACGATCACTCAGGCGCACCCAGCTTAACTGGCGCTGCACCACCAGATCAGGAATATTGAGTACCTCAAGTTTGCGGGCAATCACCTCGGCTTTAATCGTTACACGCGAAACCATGCTCAGGCCCAACCCGGCGCTCACTGCCTGCTTCACCGCCTCGGTGCTGCCCAACTCCATCACCGGACGGATCGTAATCCCACGTGCCGCTAAGGCTTGTTCCATTACCTCACGGGTACCCGAACCGGGTTCGCGCAAGATAAACGGCGCGCCGTTGAGTTCGGCGGCAGGCACATGAGCGCGCCGGCTAAGCGGGTCATCGGGTGGGGCAATCACCACGAGTTCATCGTTGCGCCATGGCGTAATCTGAAGATGTTCCTGTGGCGTGACCGGCCCTTCCACGTAGGCGATATCGATCCGGTAGGAGAATAAGTGATCGAGCACCTGTTGGGTATTGCCAATATCGAGAAACAGCTCAATCCCCGGATATTGGCGGTGGTACGCCCCCAGCAGCGGCGGCAGCAGATAGATGCCAATCGTGCTGCTTGCCCCAATTGCCAGTCGGCCCCGTTGCAAGCCGCGCAACTCTTTGAGCGCCTCGACCGCCAATCGTTCGTGGGCAAAGATCCGACGCGCATGCTCGCCGAGAACGATACCGGCTTCGGTGGGAGCTACGCCGCGCGCACGCCGCTCAAGCAGCACGGTATTGAGTTGTCGCTCCAGCTCTTGGACTGCCCGCGATACTGCCGATTGGCTCATCGTCAGCGCCTCGGCGGCGCGCGTAAAGCTGCCATAATCAAGCACGGCGACGTAGATCCGCAACAGGTGCAGGTTGAGGGTCACTTTCAGGCCTCACAATTAAGATACGTGAATCAGAATGGCTGCATTGTACCATGCAGATGAAAGGATAATGATGGAGTGCGGCAGTCACACTGTCGCACTCCATATACCGAAGTCTCCTGAGTTACTAGCGGCAGTCACACGACCGCATTCCACCCAGACGCCTTACCATGTTGCAGGTATGCACTTATTCGATGCCTCACATTGAAAATATCTGCTTGCTCGATAAGTAGGTTTCTGTTACGATATAATACAACTGTGATCTTATTCTCATAGCCAGAAAGAGCTGGCCATGACAAACTACGGCTTCCTCATCGATCAGCGGAAGTGTATTGGCTGCCATGCATGCAGTACGGCCTGCAAGTCGGAAAACGAAGTGCCGCTTGGGGTCTATCGCACGTGGGTGAAGTACGTTGAAACCGGCACGTTTCCCAACACCCGCCGCCACTTCCAAGTCACCCGCTGCAACCATTGCGCCAATCCGCCCTGTGTCCGCATCTGTCCTGTCACCGCGATGTACCAGCGCACCGACGGCATCGTTGAGTTTGATCCGAAGGTGTGCATCGGCTGCAAAGCCTGTATGCAGGCGTGTCCTTACGACGCGATCTACATCGATCCTGACACGCACAACGCCGCCAAGTGCCATTTTTGCGCCCATCGCGTTGATCAGGGTCTCAAACCGGCCTGCGAGATTGTCTGCCCCGAACAGGCGATCATCTCTGGCGATCTCGATGATCCGAACAGCTTGATCAGCCAATTGATCGCCCGCGAGCCGGTGTCGGTGCGCAAGCCCGAACAGGGTACAGCGCCAAAGTTGTTCTACATCGACGCCGATCAGACCACATTGACGCCAACCGCCTCAACCACCAGCTCGACCTTTATGTGGGCTGATGTGGTCAGCGAGCAGTTGGTGGGTCACCACCACGGCAACGGCAATGGCCGGGTGAAGGCCGCCCGCGAGGTCATCCCGCTCACTGCCGCTTCGGGTGCGAAGATCCGCCCGCCGCGCGAGCAAGGTCTTGGGATCGGCCAGAGCGCGTTGATGATGGGCGGGCGGGTGGCCGGCCACATGGTGCAGACCGCCTATAACGCCCAGCACAAGATTCCGTGGCACTGGCCGGTGCCGGCCTATTTGGTCACGAAGGGGATTGGGAGCGGCGTCTTTTTGGCGATTGCCGTCGCAGTCGGATTGGGGCTAGCGCCGCTGGCCGCGCCGCTACTGGCGATAACACTCTTTGTCAGTTTGCTCTTTATCGGCATCACCACTGGCTTGTTAGTCTTCGATCTCGACAAGCCGCATATGTTCTTTACCATTCTCACCCGGCCGCAATGGCGCAGTTGGTTGACCCGCGGCGCGTTTATTCTGATCGGCTTTACCGGTGTAGCTGGGTTGTGGTTCCTTGCTGAAGCCGGTGCGGCCTTTAATCTGTGGCCGGAAGCGGCCATCGCCGGGTTACGCCCGCTCTTTGCGTGGGTAGGCATACCGCTGGCGGTCATGGCCGCAATTTACACCGCCTTTCTCTTCGCCCAAGCCGAAGGTCGCGATCTTTGGCAAAGCCCGCTCTTGCCGGCCCACTTGCTGGTGCAGGCGCTCATGGTTGGCGCAGGAACGCTGTTGCTCATGGCGCCATTTGTGGCGATGCCAGCCGAAATTCTCACCTTGCTCGGCTGGCTGTTTGCCGGCGGCCTTGCGCTCGATCTCTTTATGCTCCTGTTAGGTGAATTCGGCATTCCACATGCCAGCGAAGTTGCGGCCCGCGCCGCCCATGACATTAGCCACGGTCGCTACCGCCGCCACTTCTGGCAAGGTGCGATTGGGGTGGGTCACGTAGCGCCGTTGGCCCTGATCGCGCTAGCCTTACTCGCGCCCGCTTTGGCTGCGCCGCTCTTGGCGGTAGCTGGCTTGGCCGCTATTGCTGGCCTGTACGCCTTTGAATATGCATTCGTTATGGCGCCGCAACACGTGCCGAACAGTTAGGAAAGGTGTGGTTATGGCGACGTCATTGCTCAACCGTTTGTTAGGAACGCTCAGCCAGAAGCCGCAAGCGCGGGTCGAACCGCTGGCCCCGCCGGTCGACCGGTATGTCACTAGCGATGCGCCGGCAACTGTACCGGCCAGCACTGAGTTGCGTGACTATCCGCCGGTTGAACGCTGGAATGACTGGACGGAGTACGATCCGAAGCTGTGGCCGCAGAAGGTGGCCCGCCGCTATACGTTGGTACCGACGATCTGCTTCAATTGCGAGAGCGCCTGCGGCTTGCTGGCGTATGTTGATGTCGAGACGCTCAAGATTAAGAAATTTGAGGGCAATCCGCTCCATCCCGGTAGCCGGGGCCGCAACTGCGCCAAGGGGCCGGCCACGCTCAACCAAGTCTACGATCCTGACCGCATCCTTTACCCGCTCAAGCGGGCCGGCAAGCGCGGCGAAGGCAAGTGGGTGCGTGTCTCGTGGGACGAGGCGCTCAACGAGATTGCTGGTCGCATCCGCAAGGCGATTATCGAAAAGCGCCAGACTGAAATCATCTATCACGTTGGCCGCCCCGGTCACGACGGAATTATGGAGTGGGTACTGCCGGCATGGGGAGTTGACGCCCACAACTCGCACACCAACGTCTGTTCATCGGGGGCACGCTGCGGCCAAGCAATGTGGATGGGCTATGACCGGCCTTCGCCCGATCATGCCAATGCCCGCGTGATCCTCCTGATCAGCTCGCACCTCGAAACCGGCCACTATTTCAACCCGCATGCCCAGCGGATCATGGAAGGCAAGATGGCCGGCGCCAAGCTGATCGTGCTCGATACCCGCCTCTCGAATACTGCCTCGCTGGCCGATGAATGGCTCTCGCCATGGCCGGGTAGTGAAGCTGCTATCCTGCTCGCAATCGCCAATTATCTCATCCGCACCGGCCAGTACAATCGCGACTTTGTGCGCCGCTGGGTGAATTGGGATGCCTATCTGCGCGCCGAGCATCCCGGTACGCCGGTCAGCTTTGAGCATTTCGAGATGAAGCTGCAAGAGCTGTATGCCCAATACACCTTCGAGTTCGCCGCCCAAGAGAGCGGGGTCAGCGCTGAGCAGATCGAGCGGGTGGCAAAGATTGTCGCTCGTTGCGAAGGCAAACTGGCTACCCATAGCTGGCGCAGCGCCACCAGCGCCAATCTCGGCGGCTGGATGATCGCGCGCTGCCTCTGGTTCCTCAATGTGCTCACCGGCTCGATTGGTGTCGAAGGCGGCACCTCGGCCAATGTCTGGGATAAGTGGGTGCCGCGCCATCCCAACATGGCGCCGCATCCGAAAGTCTGGAATGAATTGACGTGGCCGCAAGAGTACCCGCTCACCTTTTATGAGCTGAGCATCCTGTTGCCACACTTTCTCAAAGAGGGTCGCGGCAAGGTTGACACGTACTTCACCCGCGTCTATAACCCGTTGTGGACGAATCCCGACGGTATGAGCTGGTTGGAAGTGCTGACCGATGAGAGCAAGATCGGGTTGCACGTCCATCTCTCGCCGACGTGGAGCGAGACCGGTTGGTTCGCCGACTACATTTTGCCGATGGGGGTCGGGGCCGAGCGCCACGATATGATGAGCCAAGAGACCCATGCCGGTTGCTGGATCGCCTTCCGCCAACCGGTGTTGCGCGAAGCGATGCGGCGCTTGGGCAAGTCGGTTAAAGACACTCGCGAAGCCAACCCCGGCGAAGTCTGGGAAGAGACAGAGTTCTGGATCGAACTGTCGTGGCGGATCGATCCCGACGGTAGCCTTGGCGTGCGCAAGACCTTTGAAAGCCCATACCGGCCCGGCCAGAAGATTACGGTTGATGAGTTGTACGGCTGGATGTTCGAGAACCACGTACCCGGTTTGCCCGAAGCAGCGGCGAAAGAGGGCTTGACCCCGCTTGAGTATATGCGGCGCTACGGTGCGTTCGAGATTCGCAGAGGCGCTATGCCGACCTTCGACAAGCCGCCAAGCCCAAGCGAATTGGCAAACGCGGCGATCGATCCTGAAACCAAGATCGTCTATACCAAGACGCCGGCCCAGCCGTCGTCGAATATCACGCCGCTGCCCTACTTCGAGCCAGACCCGGAACGCGGACGACCAATCGGTATCCAGCTCGAAGATGGCACCATCGCGACCGGCTTTCTTACCCCGTCGCGCAAACTTGAGTTCTACTCGACGACGCTGCGCGATTGGGGTTGGCCCGAATACGCCATTCCGACCTATATCCATAGTCACGTTCACCCCAGCAAGGTGGATCGGAACAAGAATGAAGTCGTGCTTCTCTCGACCTTCCGCTTGCCGACGTTGATCCATACCCGCAGCGGCAACGCGAAGTGGTTGTACGAAATCAGCCACAAGAACCCAGTTTGGATCCACACCAGCGACGCCGAACGGCTAGGGTTGCGCACCGGCGATCTGATCAAGGTCATCACCGAAATTGGCTACTTCGTTGACCGAGTCTGGGTGACTGAAGGCATTCGCCCCGGCGTAATCGCCTGTTCTCACCACTTGGGACGCTGGCGATTGCAAGAAGACGGTGGCGGCAAGCTCTCGACCGCGCTGGTAGAATTGAAGCAAGAGGGCGATGGTCAGTGGAAGATGCGCCAAGTGCATGGCATCAAACCTTACCAGAGCGAAGACCCCGATACGGCGCGAATTTGGTGGGAAGATGCCGGTGTGCATCAGAACCTGACCTTCTCAGTGCATCCCGACCCAATCAGCGGTATGCACTGCTGGCACCAGAAAGTGCGAATCGAGCCAGCCGGCCCGAACGACCGCTACGGCGACATTTTTGTTGACACCAAGCGGGCGCACGAAGTCTACCGCGAATGGCTAGCGATGACCCGTCCAGCGTCGAAGGTCTCACCCGACGGCTTGCGCCGGCCACATTGGCTGTTGCGTCCATTCCGCCCGGCGCGTGAAGCGTACTTGTTGCCGAGGAAAAAGTCGTGACGGCATATTCCGAATTGGTGGCCCGTCAGGCCTTAGCCAGCCTGATTGGCCGCCTACTGCTAGCGCCGCCTGCCGCCGAATTATGGGCGGAGGCGGCGATGTTGCCAGAACTAGCTGATGTAATGGGGGACGGGCGCGAGGCGTTAGCCGTCGCCTACGAATATCTGATTGGGCGCAACGTCTACCCTTACGAATCGCTTTACCGCGACGAAGAGCTGATGCTCAACACCGCCGCCGCCGAGCGAGTGGCGGCATTGTACGAGTCATGCGGTTTTGTCCCTGATCCCAATGTGGGTGCGCCAGACCATTTGGGGTTGGAACTGACCGTCCTAGCACGCCTGATCGCGACCGAAGCCGCCGCGCAGGCGAATGGCGACGCTGCGCTGCGCAGTTGGGCGCGGCGGCAAGCGACGACATTGCTGCACCAGCATCTCGCCGGTTGGGTGCCGATTTGGGCGCGCACGGTGCATCGCATTCCGGCCCATCCCTTTTATCAGACGGTGGCCAGTTTAGTGGTGGAGTTGATCGGCAGCGAACTTGAGCGGCTAGCCGGTGAGCCGGTCGTGGTACAAGAGTATATTCCCCTGCAACCGGCCACCCCCCACGACGAAGAGACCGATCTGAGCGCGCTGATCCGCCATCTGATCACGCCGGTCAAAGCTGGCTTCTTCCTCAGCCGGGCCGACTGCTCGGCACTGGCGCGGCAACTGGGTTTCGCAATCCCGATCGGCGACCGCTTTGGCATGGCGCGCACCCTGTTCGAGACAGCCGGCCAGTTCGAGCAGGTCGAAGCGTTGATCGCCGCCCTTCAAAATATTATGTCAATTGAAACTACAGAGCTGCGCCGACTGATCGCCGCCCAACCGGTGTGGGAACCGGCCTTGCAACCGTGGCTGGCGCGGTTGGCGGACAGGCGCTGGTTAGCTGTGAACTAAGCTTGTCCCCACACCCAGTCCTTCTCCCACCGGGGGAGGGGAGTGCCCGCACCCCGCTCCCGATCCCCCTTCCCCCGCTGCGGTAAGGCTCTTTCCCCCACTCCCAACCTCTCCCCCGCCGGGGAAGGGGAGTCGGACTCCTTGCCGCAAAGGGAGCCAAGGCACGAAGAATACCAAGGGCGCAGAAAGTGTTGGGGGAAGAGCCGCTCCCCAAATTGTCATTGCGAGCCGAGCAGTCAGAATCGAGCACCACTCGGCCCGCTGTGAGGTGAAGCAAGCTCTCGCGTGAGTAGGAAGGATCTGCTCAGGCATGGCGTGCGCTGAAGCAGGAGATTGCTTCGATCGCTGCGTGCCCTCGCAATGACAGCGTGACTCTTCCCTGCCCCCTCCGCATCCTCAGCGCCCTCTGCGGTAAAAAACGCTCCCACCATTAGGAGAGAGGAGCTGGGGGGTAACGCCGAGGCGCGAAGCATACGGAAAGGCGCAAAGGGGTTTTGACTGATCGCTTTCCCTCCGCGTCCTCAGCGTCCTCTACGGTAACCCCTCATCAGGGGAGAGAAGGGAGCGATGGGAGAGGGCCTTGCTCCATCCACCGCCGTCGCAAAGCCGCCAACACCCCGCGCGCCTCGAGACGGGCAAGCGCGCGGTTGACCTCAGCTTCGAGCTGGAAGGCGGCGGCGGGCATCGCCAACACATACGGCTCGTAAGACAGCGCAGCGGCGATACGCAGATCGCCGTTGGCCAGCGCACCCAATGCGGCCACATGATCGAGGATCGCGGCATCAATCGCGCCAGCGCGCAGGGCGTGCGTCAGCGATGCGGCTTCTTCGGCTTCAACGAGCGTCACCGGCGTCGTCAAAGCCAAGCGGCGCGCCAAGGCATCACCCTCGCTGCCCAACACTACGCCAAGGCGGCGATCGCGCAGATCGAGCAAGCCGGCAATCGGGCTAACGGCTCGTGTAACCAGCATCAACCCACCATCGAAGTAGGGTTGGGAAAACCGGGCACGGTAGCCTTGTTCGGGAGCGTAGGGCAGAGCTGAGGCAATCAGATCGGCCTGCCGGCTAGTCAACTGATCGTAAAGGGCATCAAACCCGCTCCGCACAAACACCACCTCAACCTCCAACTCAGCAGCCAATGCTTGTACGAGTTCGATGTCAAAGCCGGTCAGCATCCCATGTTGATCTTCGACAAACGGGCGGTAGCCGGGATCGACCGCCACCCGCAGCACACCACGCTCGCGGATACTGGCATAGACCGGGTCGATTGGAGCAGCGCCAGTCTGCACGCTCCACACCAGCCATACGTAGGCTGCCACCGTCACAAGAGCCATCCCATCAAGCCAACGATGCCAGTGATGCAGCGAGACATTGCCCATGCCGACGAAGCCCTTCATTGGATCCTGCGCATTGCACATGCGCCGCAATGCGCATCTATCTGCTACATTCAGAGCCGGCGCAAATTTATGAGAGCATTCTCATCTTTACGCCTTGACCGCTCATCTAACCATCGGTATACTTCATATAGCAGCATCGTAATAATCATAACACGTAGTATTTTCCCCCGTTCGAAACGTCAACGTATCAGCGCACAGCCGTCACGTCAATTTTGGAATGGGAGTCGCGCATGGCAATTGAGCCCTACCACCCAACCCCTAATTCAACCGCTACGAATCGCGAGCAGGAGCTAGAGAAAAAGATCGCGAAACTGTTCGAGCGCTGGAATTGGAAGCTATTTCGATTCTTGCGCTTGATGCTCTTTCTCGGCATTGGCATCTGGCTAGCGGCTAACCTCCTCCCCGGCATTTTTAACATTATTATCACCGGTGAAATCGGCAATCTGATCCTCCAAATCATTCCGGTGGCCGTATACCTCTTCTTTTTCATCGGCTTCCAGTTCTGGCTGATGTACTTCTTTATGGCCCGAACCCGCATCTACTGGGTCAAGCCGGGTGAAACGGGCGTCAGCTTCAAAGATTACCGCGGCAATCCCGAGGTGTTGGAAGCGGCGCGTCGGGTGGTGACGCTACTCAAAGGTGCGAAAGAGTTTAAGCAAATGGGTGGCGAAGTCACCCGTGGCATCTTGCTGATTGGGCCTCCGGGCACTGGCAAGAGCTACCTTGCGCAAGCGATCTCAACTGAAGCCGGGGTGCCGTTTGGCTACCTTAGCGCGCCATCGTTGCTCTCGGCGTGGATGGGTATGGGTAACATTAAGGTGATGAACCTCTACCGTAAAGCCCGTCGCTTCGCGCGCGAATACGGCGCATGCATCCTTTTTATTGACGAAATTGACGCGATTGGCATGGCCCGCAGCTCGAACTTAATGGGCACTGGCGCTGCTGGCGCAGGCATGAGCAATCGCGAGAATGTGGTGATGGGTGTTGGCGGCATGATGGGTGGTGGCAGCAGCTTGCTTAACGAGCTGCTGTTGCAGATGGATCCACCGCCGCAAGAGCAGACATGGTGGGGCAAGCTGCTGCGTCTCGTCGGATTGCGGCGCGGCAAGGCCGAAATGCCGCCGGTACTGACGATGGCTGCTACCAACCTTGCCGAAACGCTCGACGCCGCGCTGTTGCGCCCCGGTCGCTTTGACCGCAAGATCGCGGTGGAGCCACCCGACGCCGATGGCCGCCGCGAAGTGATCGAATATTACCTGAGCAAAGTCAAGCACGAGCCGATGCCGATTAATCGCATGGTTGCCGACACGATCGGCTATACACCAGTGGCGATCAAGTATGTGATCAACGAAGCTACCATCCACGCCCACTTCGATGGCCGCGCTGCAATCAATTACTGGGACTTCACCCAAGCGCGCGAGATCCACGAATGGGGTCTTAAGCAGCCGATCCGCAGCATGTCATACGAAGAGCGCCGGCGAATAGCGTACCACGAAGCCGGCCATGCCTACGCCGCCGTCAAACTGCTCAAGAAAGAGCGCCTGACCAAGGTGACGATCGTGCGACACGGCAACGCGCTCGGCTTTGCAGCGTGGAAGCCGGAAGAAGAGATTCACACCCGCACTCGCGAAGAGTTGCTCGACCGGATCAAGATCGCACTGGCCAGCCGCGCCGCCGAAGAACTATTCCTCGGCACGCAAATGAGCGGCGTCACCAGTGACTTGCAGAGCGCAACTGGCATTGCGGCGATGATGGTCGGTGCGTATGGCATGGACAACAGCTTCTTCTCGTACCTGCTCTTTGGAATGCAAGGGTTGTCAGCGCCGGATGTCAAGCCGCGGGTCGAGGCGATCTTGCAAGAGCAGTACCGGATCGTCAAGCAGATGCTTGAGCAGAACCGGATGGCAGTGATTGCGATCGCCGAGGCGTTGATCTTGCGCAACGAGCTGACCGATATTGATGTGAACGAGATTTTGGCCCGCGTCGAGGCCGAACATCCCTACTTACCGCCGAGCGAGAAGCCGGAACGGCCAGCTTTTGGCTTTGCCGCGGCGCTGGCGCGCTCGAACACCACACTGGTACGCCGCCGCCGTGAAGCAGTGGCACTCCCGGCTCCTAGCCGGCCAGCGCCTGAGATCACGATTATCGATGCGCAGCGCCGGGAAGGGGTGGAAGGCGCAACGTCGTCGTAGCGATGGGATAGGTGCGTACAAAGCGGCGAGACGGATCGTAAGGGCGGGTTTGCAACCCGCCCTTACCTTACTATCCCGGCATACTATTGCTGATGCCACACCTACGAGACCGTGTATAATCAATCCTGATAGAAGACATAGCAGATACCTGAGGAGTGCCATGACCGAGACAACCCTCACCACGCATGAACTTTTGCGCCAACGGTACGGCGATGCTATACCCGAACAGATCATCAGTAACCCGGCGATCGATCTGCTGCTCAGCCACCGCTCGGTGCGCTCGTATAGCAATGAACCGCTGCCGGAAGGCACGCTCGAAACCTTAATCGCAGCGGCGCAATCGGCTGCCACGTCATCGAACCTGCAAACGTGGAGCGTGGTGGCAGTGACCGACCCAGAACGCAAAGAGCGGCTAGCGACACTGGCCGGCAACCAAAATCACATCAGGCGTGCGCCACTCTTCTTGGTCTGGCTCGCCGATCTCAACCGGATCGCGCAGGCGGCGGAAGCGCGCCAGATGCCGCACGACGGGTTAGATTACCTTGAAATGTGGCTCGTCGGTGTAATTGATGCCGCGCTCGCAGCGCAAAACGCGGTGATCGCCGCCGAATCGCTCGGCCTTGGCACCGTCTACATCGGCGCAATCCGCAACCAACCGCTCCATGTCGCCACCGAATTGCGCCTCCCGCCGATGGTGATGCCCGTGTTTGGCATGTGCGTCGGTAAACCCAACCCTGACCGGCCAGCAGCGATCAAGCCCCGCCTGCCGCAGGCTGCCGTCCTGCATCGCGAAGTGTACCAGCCTGAGCAAGTGCCGCCAGCGGTTGAGCACTACAACGCCACGATGGCCGCCTTCTACACCGCGCAACGGATGAATGTCGAAGGCGACTGGGTTGATCACTCGGCCAAGCGCGTCGCCGGACCGCAGAGCCTGTCGGGACGCGATGTGTTGCGCGATGTCCTGCACCAGCTCGGCTTTCGGTTGAAATAACACAACCTCGCTCACGATCATTTCACGCTCCCGCTGCGCAATACCTTGTGCAGCGGGAGTTATGTTATACTATATAAAGTTTTGAGTAGTTTTAGTGAGATTCCTGAGCCTTGCGAGCGCCGTGTATAACTAACAGTACAGATGGTGGAGCGACGCACTCTTCAAAGGTGAGGGTGCAGGTTGTTTGCGGCATACGTTCGGTTGCGATTTTAAGGGCGCGTTGAGCGAACGTTGACAATTAGCGCGTGAGCAGCCTCTTTTCATTGCGAGGGGGCGCAGCCCCGCAGCAATCCCCCGCTACGGCGGGATGGATGCTAGAACAAGGCACATCCGTACTCGTGGGAGATTGCTTCACCGCCTCCGGCGGCGCGCAAGGACAATGTGGGGGAGTGGGGAATTGCTTCGCTCCGTTGCACTCGCAATGACACGCGGGGAGTAACTAAACGAACAATGAGCGACAAAGAACCGCCAACCTATCTTTCATTATCGGCGGCCAGCCAGTTGTTAGGGGTGCATGCCTCGACCTTACGGCGCTGGGCCGATGAAGGGGCCGTGCCGGTGTACATCACTCCCGGTGGGCACCGCCGTTTTGCCCGCGCCGATATTCTCGCGCTGGCGGCGCGGCGGCCCTTGCCGGCGCAATCGATCAGTAGCGTCCTAGCTAGCAAAGCCTTAGCGCAGACACGAAGCGAACTATCAAATCCTTCGACAGCACCCGCGTGGATGATGACGATGGAGGAGCATGAACGGCTAGAATGGCGGCGAGTCGGCCAGCAGTTGATGGGAGTGGTGTTGCGTTATGTAAGCTCACACGATGAGCATAGTCCATTACTCGAAGAGGCGCGGGCTATTGGCTTGAAATACGCCCGGCTGGCCCGTGCCACCGGCTTGCCGCTGACCGATGCAATTGCCGCGGCGCTCTTTTTTCGCGATTCGCTCGTTGAGGCGGCAATGGATCTCCCCGAGGAAGCCCACCTGCGTCCGGCTGAGAGCGCTCGGCTCTTGCGCCGGATCAGCCGAGTGGCGAATGAAGTGCAACTGGCAGTCGTTGCTGGTTATGAAGCAGAGGAGTGAACCGTGGATGCGAAAGAACAACGCTTGAATGTGCCACGCACGCTGAAACTGGGCACCTTTCACATCGGTTCATCGTTCATTGATCTGTTGACATCAGGTGTTTTGAATCGGGTGTTGATTACCGATTTAGCACTCGCTGCCACACCGGTCGCGTTGTTATCGGCGCTGCGCTACTTGTTAGCGCCGCTCAGCATCTGGGCCGGATACCGCTCAGACTTGCGCCCGCCCGGCAAACTGCGTCGACTGCCCTTTATCTGGGGTGGACGTTTGCCAATGCTGTTATCGTTACCACTCTTGCCATTCGTAACCGGATTGTTGGCGGCTAATCCCTCATCGGTATTAGGGTGGGGGCTAGCATTCTTTGCCTTTCTCATCTACGGCGTTGGTACCCTTATTTCGGGAGCTACCTACCTTAGCCTCGTGCGCGATAGCGCCCCGCCGGCTCGCCGTGGGCAAGCGTTGGCGATTGTGCAGGTCTTTTTGGTGATCAGCTTCCCGTTGGCGGGAGTCATCTACGGTCGCCTGATGCCAGTGTATGATCAAGCTAGTTTCTGGCGACTCGTGCTGATCGGAATGACCATCGCGTTTGCGTTTATCGCCTTTGCCCTCTGGCGAGCGGAACGCCCAGCGGAAGCGGTGGCAAACGTTGATCCAACCCCACCCGAACCGTTTCTGCCGCTCTTGCGCCAGATGTGGTCGGATCAGCGAGCGCGCTGGTTCTTCCTCTTCCTCGCGCTAGGGGCGGTGAGCGCTTTCGCCCAAGACGCGGTGCTCGAACCGTTCGGCGGTGATGTGTTTGGGTTAGATAACGGCCAGACCACCCGCTTCAACGCCTACTGGGGGGTTGGAGTGATGATCAGTCTCTTGGGCACAGTCTACTTCACCCGCCACCGCGCCGCGCACGAGCAGACTAGCGTAGCGATGATTGGATTGGCCTCCACCGCACTGCCGCTATTCTTGCTCAGTATGATCGCGCTCACCGAATGGCAAGCCTTGCTTATTCCGGTGCTATTCTTGTTTGGCTTGGGCTTTGGCATTTATACCGTCGGCGCAGTATCGTTGCTGGCCGCCATGACCACCGAACGGCACGCGGCAGCGTATCTTGGCCTGTGGTCGATGACGCAATTACTCTTCCGCGGTCTCGGTATCTTTGCCGGCGGTGCGGTGCGTGATGTTGCGCTTTGGGCCAGTGGCTCGTATACTATCGCCTATGCGAGCGTGTTTATGCTCGAAGCAATTGGTCTTGTCGCCTGCATCCTGATCTTGCAGCGAGTCGACGTACCCGGCTTCGTGCGCGGCGAGAGCCGGCCACTGGGAGCAACGGCAACGTTGGCCGCAGCGGACGGGTGATTGAAACCGTGGTTGGGTAGCTTGGGGCCGGTTTGGAACCGGCCCCGACGATGCCCGCCGCTAACGGACCAACACTATGCGCCTTGCACACTTCTGGCTGACCTTGTTCACGGTGGTTTTGATCGGTTGCGGTAGCACCGCCCCGCTTACCCCAACCCGCTCGCCCGTTGAAGTACGGCAAACACAAATTGCTCTCCAAGGCTTACCGACCGTCCCGCCAGCGCCAACCGAATTGGCCCGGTCTACGGCAACACCACGGCCAGCGATCAATCTGGTTGAGTTGCTCAACCTGACCGATGATGATCCGCGAGCGCTCGGCGATCCCAAGGCGCCAGTGCTCATGATCGAATTCACCGACTATGAATGCCCCTTCTGCGCCCGCTTTGTCAACGAGACGCGCCCGCGCATTATCAGCGAGTTTGTCGAGACCGGGGTCGTGCGCTTGGTAGTGCGCGACTTCCCGCTAAGCTCGATCCATGGTTCGGCAGTCTTGGCGGCGAGCGTGACCCACTGCGCGGCAGCGCAAGATCGGTTCTGGCCGGTATATGAGATGCTGTTCCAAACCCACGGGGTGGAGTGGGGCGGGGTGCCGAAGCGCGACCGAGCAACGTTGATCGAGCTGGCCGGCAACCTCGCTGTTGATACAGAGCAGCTCATCGCCTGCCTCGACAACCCGGCGACCGAAGCGGCGGTGTTGGCTGAGGTTGAAGCGGCTACGCGATTGGGTATTAATTCAACGCCCAATTTCCTTGTCAATGGCCAATTGGTGCGGGGCGCATTGCCGTTTGAAAGTTTTGCCAGTTTGATTAGACAGTTAGCCGGACGGTAGGGGCCGCCCGCAACACCCCGGCTAATGCTACGATCATCACGGCCAACACAGCAAGCTGACCAGCAATATCGGAGAGGGTAGCGCCGCGCTGGACAATGGAAATCACCGGATCAACCATGTAGAAGGTCGGGAAGAATTGCGCGATCCATTGCGGAATCATCGGGAACAGCCCGATCAGCGCCGGCGCGTAGAGCAGCAAACCGAGCGCCTTGACCGTGGCGAACAGCGAGTTGATGTCGTTGACCAGCACGCCGAGCAGAATGCCGAACTCAGCAGATAACACTGCGCCGAGGAAGAGCACTAGCAACACCAGCCATATCTGGCTGCTCCATGCGCCATTGAGGGCCAGCACTAGCAGCGCCATCACCGTGCTCAGTGCCACGCCAAGCACCCCCTTGGCGACATAGATCTCGGCGCGGGTCGCCGGCGTCACCAGCAGCGCGTTCAAGGTGCGGCGCTGCTTCTCGCTGACCAACGATGAGGCCGGCAGCATCAGCGCGCCGAACACCACCGTCATCAAGACCAGCAACGGCAACAACCGCTGTTGCCACGTCAGCTCGTTGTTCGCACCGAGTATCGTCGTCGCGATGGTGACCGGAGGTTCGTGACCAGCTAGCTCGCGCAGCCAATCGGCAATCGCGGTACCAATCAAGACTCGATCGCGCAGCAAACTCTCACCCCAAACATACACGGTCAGGCTGCCGTGTTGCCCACTTAACACGCGCTGATCAAAATCGGCTGACACCAGTAATCCCACATCTACTGCCCCATTCGCCGTCGCGTCGCGCACCTCGGCCTCACTCGCGTAGCGACGTACCATCAGGCCCGGCATCGCTTCGGCCAGTTGGGTCAGGCGGGAAGCGCCGGGATCGACGATCCCTAGCCGCGGCTTACCGCTAAAGAACGTGCCAAAGATCAGGCCGAGCGCCAAACTCAGACCAAGCGGCACCACAATGGTAAAGATGAAAATAAAGTTTTTTGGCCCCTGCACCGCCTCGCGGTAGAGCAGGGCAAGGATACGGCGCAGACTCATGCGAACCTCCGTTGTAAAATGGCCATGCCTAGCGCCAGCAAGAGCAGAGCCGAAGCGGCCAGCGGCAGCAGATTGCTGCCCACCTCGGCCCAGCCTGCACCAAAATTGAGCGTGCGGTAGATCGTGTCAACCAGATAGTGGGTCGGGATGAGCCGGATCCAATTGGCGGCCAAACCGGGGATCAGGACGGTAAAGGTGGGCAGGGCCATTATCAACAGCGCCAGCATGCCCCACCCCATCACCGACATCAGATCGCGGCCAAGCGAAGCGATCAAAAACGCGACGCCGGTCATCAATACTGAGCCGATTAGCAGCGCGGTCAGATTGAGGAATGCCGCCTGCGCCAACCCACCGGTGACGGCGAGCAGTACTACCGCCTGCGCAAAGGCAAAGAGCGAACCGAACAGACTCTTGGCGACAAATAGGCCACGCATCGTCAGGGGCGTCACCAACAGCGCCCGGATCGTCCCCTGCTCGACTTCAGCAGCGATCAGACTAGCCAAACCGAGGCACTCAACCATCAACACGAGCACCGCAAAGAGCGGCAACATACGCTGGCGAGGCGCGATCTGCGCGCCGGCCAGATCGGGGCCAAGGATCACCTCACTAATCGTGACCGGTAACGCTTGGCCGGTGAGGTTGAAACTCAACTCGCGGGCAGCCGCTTCGTAAACGCTGACAAAGTCAGGTGTCACTTCCGGGGCTAGCAACAACTCCACGGTCGGACGGGCGCCTTGGCGAAGCTGGTCAAACAGATCGGGCGGAAAGGCAAACCCGACCGTCACCTCGCCGGCAGCCACGGCGGCGCGCAGATCGGTGACGGAAGCGAACTGCTGTACCACCACCGCATCGTCATCGAGCGCCTCGGCCAGCGCCGGCGGCATTTCGGAAATGACCAACCCCACCTTTAGCGTCTCATCAACCGTAGCCGGTAACAGAAAATAGATCGCCGCGTAGGCCACCAAACCGAGCACCGTCACCAAAGCAAACAAGCGATTGGCAAAATAGAGGCGAGCATCTTTTTGGATCAACGCCCAGATGGCAGCAGCGTTCATAGGTAGATTCCTATAGCTAGGCGGATCACTTCGGGCGCGTTGCACCCTCGCAATGACAAAACATTACGCCAAACCGCGACCGGTCAGGCGAATAAAAATATCCTCTAGCGTCGCTTCTTCGCTATGGAGCGTCACCACCTGTTGATGGGCGAGCAGATCGGCAATTTCAGTCGGCGTTTCGGGACGGTCAAGAATAATCTCGCGGGTGAGCAACTTCCCATCGGAACCAACCACCTCGGCGCGCACCATGCGCTTGCCGTACTGCTGCTTGAGATTATGCGGCGTATCGAGGGCTACGATCTTGCCGCTATTGATAAAGGCGACCCGATGACAGAGCCGGTCAGCCTCGTACATATCGTGAGTGGTGAGAAAAATCGTCGCGCCGCGTTGCTGTTCTTCGAGCATGACGCGCCGGATCGCCTCGGCAGAGGTCGGATCAAGCCCTTCGGTCGGCTCATCGAGAAAGAGAATAGCGGGACGATGAACAAGGGCGCGGGCAATCATTAGCCGCTGCTTCATGCCTTTGGAATAGCGCCCAACCAGATCGGCGCCGCGACCATCGAGACCGACCCGGCGCAGCAAAGCGTTGATATCAACATCGCGCACATTGAACAGATTAGCGAACAGACGCAGATTATCAACGCCGCTCAACTCCTCGTAGAGATTAGGCTGCTCGAAGCAGACGCCAATGCGGGCCTGCACCTGCTTGGGATGGCGAGCCACATCAATCCCCAGCAACAACGCGCGCCCGCTAGCCGGACGGAGTTGGCCAGTCAACATCTTGACCGTCGTAGACTTGCCGGCGCCATTCGGGCCAAGAAAGCCGAGAATTTCGCCGGGGGCGACGGTAAAGCTGATGTGATCGACCGCAAGCAAATCACCATAGCGATAGGTCAGGTCTTCAGCAACGATAGCAGGTTCAGGCATAACGACCTCGCGCAAGACAAGAACCGCCGGTATTGCGCCGGCGGCCCATGCGGTTATGCAGCCATTATAATCCCGTTTCGACAGACTGCAAGATAATGTAAGGCAGTTTTGGGCGCAACTAGCGCAACTAAAGCTTGGCAGAGCGACTACTGCACGAAACAAAAATTATGTCAATTGCAATCAATCATGCTATCCTACCCTATGCCATGCTATGAAATGTGCGAGCGGGCAGCAGACATATTCCCAACCCAAACCGCAACCTAGCCATCTATCATCGAAAGCTTCATGAGCACCGCCCTAACCAGCTTCACCCACTGCTTCATCTCACCACCCAACCCGCCGGCGGCGACTACCACCCTCTTGCTCTTACACGGCATTGGCGGCAACGAACACGACCTGATCCCGATCGGGCGCGAACTGATGCTGCACGCCGCGCTGTTCAGCCTATGGGGGCGCGTGCTGGAACGGGGCATGCCGCGCTTCTTTCGCCGCTTTGCCAAGGGTGTCTTTGACATCGCCGACATCAAACGGCAGGCAGTGGCGCTCTATGCATTTCTCAACGCTGCGGCCCTAGAATATAGCGTTGACCGGCAGCGGGTCATCGCCGTTGGCTACTCAAACGGAGCCAACATTACCTCCACGCTCCTCTTACTTCACGGTGCCGTGCTGGCCGGAGCCATCCTGTTGCGGCCAATGACACCTCTTAAAGCTGAACCGTTGCCTGAGCTAGCGGGCGTGCCGGTGCTTGTACTAGCGGGTAGCCACGATGGTTTAGTGACCATAGCAGAGACTGAACGGCTCGTGGGTCTGTTGCAAACAGCTAGGGCAACCGTCACGCTGACTATGCTCGAACAAGGCCATCAATTGAGCCAAGAGGACATCCGCATTGCTCGGGAATGGCTACAGGCAGGGCACGTGGTGATTGAATGAGCGATCGGACAAGACGATAGAGTCGTGTGGATCCACGACACCTAAGAACCCCGCCGGAGCCAACTCTGGTAGGGTTCTTATGCCCAAAAACAGGCAAGAACTCCCTACCAATCGGGTTCGGCGCAGAGTACGATCGAACCGTTCAAGCGTCTAGTTTCATCTGGCGCGTTTGCGAAAGGAACATCACATGCGACGAAGACGTAAACCTACCGCAAACTTCGGGATGAGCAGCATCCTGATTGGCGCCGTCCTTATATGCGGCATCATTGGCATCGTTGGCGCACGGATGAGCACTACAGCAGATAACAGCAATCAACCCGGCGCGCGGCCATCGCCAACCATCGTTAGCACCCCACCAGTGACTCAACCGTTGGCTGCCACGCCAACCCCGGCTCCTGCATTACCCACTACCACGCAACCATCACCAACACCACATTCGGCATCACCGGCGCCATCGCCAACGAGAACAACGCCAACTATAGCTGTTGCTTGCCTTGACGGATTGGAATGGGAACCGGCCACGCTCGTGCGGGTGATTGACGGCGACACAATTGACGTGCGGATCAACGGCAGTACCGAGCGCGTCCGGTACATTGGCGTCAATACACCTGAGCGCAATCAGCCGGGATACAGTGAGGCAACTCAAGCCAACCGCAGCCTTGTCGAGAGCGGCCCACTCTGGCTGGCACGCGACGTCAGCGAACGGGATCGGTTTGGGAGGCTGCTCCGTTACGTCATTGCCGGCGAGCAATTTGTCAATCTCGCACTAGTTGAACAAGGGATGGCGCAAGTCGCCACCTTTCCACCCGATGTACGCTGTGCAGACACCTATCTCGCCGCGCAACAGCGAGCGCGCGACAATGGCACCGGCCTGTGGGCGAACCGGAGAGTGCCGGCGACGCAGCCAACGGTTGCACCGGCAACCGGCCAGCTATGCCACCCAGCCTACCCTGATGTCTGCATCCCGCCGCCGCCACCCAATCTTGATTGCCGCGACATCCCGCACCGGCGGTTCCGGGTAAATCAGACGTATGGTGATCCGCATGGCTTTGATGGCGACCGGGACGGGATCGGATGCGAGCGGTAGGGTCGGGACGTTTTGTACCGCACCATTCACTATCTGCCTATGCCTTACCTCCCCATACCCGCCTGACGCAGCAACGCTTACTGGCCATCCAACGCCTCCCATGCCAGCGCATCAGCCAACCGGTTAAGGTCGCACAGAATGCGCACCAGCTTGAACGTCTCCGGGGGAAACTGGTCAATCAGCGCGCGGGTGGTCTGGCAGAGCAGGCAGATCGGTTCGATGCGCACCGCTGCTGCACCACGCAATTGCTCAACCAGCAACTGGCTATCGGTGAGACAGCGCACCCGCCGGTTGGGAAAGCCGCGCCGGATCAGACGCAGTGCCACGTTCAAGGCCTAATACTCGGTCTCGTTGCTGGTGCAGGCTGGCACGCGTCCCGTATAGACCCGGATCACCGCGCCACGCTCGCTGCGCACCAGCACGCCCAAGCCGGCCATGCCGCGCGCCATCAATTTGCACAATCAACCATTCGGCTAGGCGAGCAGGCTAGAAGCGAGGATGAGAACGATCGCGCTGATGATCAGGAAGGTCGTCGCTAGGCAGCCGCGCAACAGATGGGGCGGCAACCAGATCGAGCAAAGTTTGAACGTTAGCGCAGCGATCGCCAAACCGATGCAGCAGAGCGCGCACGAAGCGAGACACCATACCATAACCTCCTCCTCGCCCAAGAGCATCGTGTCAGTAGCGTCGGTGTGCGGCGGAAGATACGAGGCGCTATAGCTTGAGCAGACAGGGAAGAACTTTCACAAATGTGAAAAAGCAGCGAGATTTTAGGGCGAGTGTGAAAACTCGCCCAACAGTCGTCAAACAGCCGCACACCATCGCGGAATGCACCCTCTTTGCCAACGTGACTGCACTCTCTGCTATAATAAAAGGTATGAGCGAACACATCACTCTTGCCGAGATTGCGCGGCTACCGACCGCCTACAACGTCGCGCATATCCGTATCGAACCGAATATCATCCTCGCCCCGATGGCCGGCGTAACCGACAGCATCTTCCGCCGGATGATTCTGCGCCTCGGCGGCTGTGGTTTGGTCAGCACCGAAATGACTAACGCGGCCAGCGTCAGCCCCAAAGCCTTGCGCCGCCACCGGCTGCTCGACTATTTACCGGAAGAGCGCCCGCTGACGATGCAGATTTCGGGCAACGATCCTGATCTGGTCGCCAACGCGGCGCGCATCGTCGAGCGTGTAGGCGCCGACATTATTGACATCAACTGTGGCTGCCCGTCACCCAAAGTGACCGGCGGCGGCCATGGGTCGGCGCTGCTGCGTGATCTGCCAAAAATGGAACGTGTCTTGCGGGCTGTACGGGAAGCAGTCCAGATTCCGGTGACGCTCAAGTTTCGCGCTGGTTGGGACGAACAGAGTCTAAACTACATCGAAGCAGCGCAGCGAGCCGAAGCTGCTGGAGTTGCGGCGTTGACACTGCATCCGCGTACCCGTGAGCAAGGGTATAAAGGGTACGCTGACTGGTCGCGGGTTGCTGAGGTCAAGCGTGCTGTTTCAATTCCAGTGATCGGTAGTGGTGATGTGACAACAGCGGTTAATGCGCTGATTCGGTTACGCGACAGCGGTGCTGATGGGGTGATGATCGGGCGCGGCGCGATCGCTAATCCGTGGATCTTTCGCCAGATCGCCGATCTGCGCCGCGGGGTTACGCCATTTACGCCGGCGCAGGCTGACAAGCGAAACTTGCTGATCGAGTACATGGCCATCTGCGCCGAAGAATTGCCGGAACGGTTGGCTCTGAACAAGATCAAGCAGTTGATCGGCCAGTTCCATGTTGGCTTACCCGGCAGCAACCACCTGCGCGTGGCGGTGCATACGGCAACCAGTCTTGCCGCTGCCCGTGACGCGATTGAGCGGTTTTTT
>NZ_CALFBQ010000066.1 GCF_937951745.1 uncultured Chloroflexus sp. | reverse complement strand
GTGCAGGCGATTGACGATCTGATCGACGAAGCGCCAACTAGCGCCAGCTACGACGTTATCTTGCTGCACGTCTTTGGCGGCGGCGACCCGATCTACGCCGCCCTTGCGCCGGTACCGCTTACCGTCACCATTCTGGAAAACGACAATGCCGGTCTTGTGTTCACACCAGCGACGCTCACCATTGTAGAAGGTTCACCCGGCAGCTATACGATCACGCTCACGAGTGAACCAACCGCGAATGTGACGGTGACGATTGACGGACAAGGGTTCCTGTTGATCAACGGCAATGCTACTGCGACGTTGACCTTCACGCCGGCCAACTGGAACACGCCGCAGACGGTCAGTGTGCTGGAACCGAATGTCGATCAAATTGCGCAACTGGCGCGTAATCGGATTGTATTGCACACCACGAGCAGCCTCGACCCGGCCCATGACGGCCTCAGCCTTGGACTGCCGGTCACGGTGGTTGATGACGATATTCCGGGGATCATTCCCAGCGCCGTTGAACTAACTGTTACCGAAGGCGGTAGCACCAGCTACACTATCGAGTTGGCGACTCAGCCAACCGCCAATGTGACCATTACAATAAATGGGCAAGGAGTAGCGTTGATCAACGGTGTGGCAGTGGCAACGCTTACCTTTACGCCAGCCAACTGGAATATCCCACAGCTTGTCACAGTGTTCGTACCCGACGACAACATTGCTGAAGCAAGCCAGACCATCTTGCTGCCGCACACAGCAACTAGCGCCGATCCGTTCTACAATGGCCTGATCGGGCCGGCAGTCGAACTGACGATTCTCGACAACGACCCGCCCGGCTTTATTGTAACCACCCCCCTTGCGCCGCTTGTTGTGTCAGAAAATGGCGATAGCGTTACGATCCAAATTCGTCTCGCCAGCCAACCTACCGCGCCGGTGCAACTCAACATCTCGGTGGATAATCCGGCTGAGGGTAGCGTAACGCCAACGAGCATCGTGTTCGATGAAACGAATTGGAATCTCAATGCGGCATTGATTGTGAGCGGGGTTGATGACACACTCGAAGATGGGCATCAGCCATTTACCGTACAATTTGCGCCGGCGATCAGCGCCGATCCGTTCTACAACGGTCTGGCGCCAACCAACCTGAACTTTATCAACAGAGACAACGAATCGGTGCGCATCAGCATCAACGATATTATCCGGCTCGAAGGCAATAGCGGCGTCGCCAATGGCAATTTCATCGTTCGCCTCAACCGCGTCTCCGATCGTGATATTCTGGTCGATTACGCGACCGCCGATGGCACCGCAACGGCCGGGCTTGATTACAATGCCATTGCCGGAACTTTGACGATCCCCGCCGGTCAGTTGCAAGTCACCTTGCCGGTTGGAATTATCGGCGATACCTCGCCGGAAGACGACGAATTCTTTATCGTCAACCTGAGCAACCCACGGGCAACGATGCCCGGCCAGCCCAGCATCTTAGCCAGCGACGAGACCGTCGTGATTGCCGATAGCGTGGGAGTTGGCACGATCCGCGACGATGATCCGCCGGCGGTGCGCTTCGTAAGCAATGACTTCGTTGGCAACGAGAGCGCTGGTGCAGCTACCGTTACGGTAACCCTTAGCCGCCCCGCTACCAGCACGGTCACGGTCAATTATGCCACTGTCACCGGCGGCACGGCCCAACCCGGTGATGGCTCATCTCCGATTCACGACTACGCACCAGTCAGTGGCGTGCTCAGCTTCGCGCCGGGAGTGACCAGCCAGAGCTTTACTATCCCGCTCTGGAATAATAATACTGCTGAGACGCCGCTAGAGACGATCATCGTTACGCTCAGCGGGCCAACCGGGGCAACCCTTGGTGATCCGGCCACGGCCACAGTCACGATTATTGACACCACCCCGGCGTTGCTGACCCAAAACCCGACTGCGCTGCAAACAGCCGGCCCGAATTATACCACCTTCGGTTGGAACTTCTACGGTGCGAACGAAGGCGCTTCGCTGGTGCGGATCGATGTGCCATGCGGCATTACCGGCGGTCTAGCAGTTGAACTGCTCAGCCCATCGATCAATCCGGCAACAAACCCGTTTGACGTAATCCGTGATACGGCGGAAACGACAACGTTTGCCTTGTACCGTATGCCAGACGGCTGGCAAGCAAGCGACGGCTATCCTCCCACCATTGGGACACCGGTCGCGATCGCCAACTATGCGCCAAATACCGGCGATGCCACCACATGGGTAAGCCTAGCGGGCATTCCCAATCCCACGCCGTGCGGCATCTATATCTTAGAGGCCAGCGTACCCAATAATGATACCAACGGCTGGGCCGTGCGCAGCGGCTGGACCGGCAGCGGCGCGCCGGCCATCGACCTCGATGGCCTCCCCGGCAGTGGCGATGAGATCACGCAGGGTATCTTACGCCAGACGCTGCGCCATCCGCCGGGAACCCCGGTCTGCACCACCTTCTTCCAATACGTCGCACCGGGCTTGAGCAGCGTCACCTTCCACAACTTTGATCTCGAGGGCAACTTCGCTGGCAGGGCATGGGTGCGCTATTATCCACCCGGATCGCTCTACGATCCTACCGGCCAAACCGGGGGCATTCCCGGCACGGCTTCGGCTGACGGGCAATGGAACAATGGCACGGCAACCACTCGTGGCGGCGATGTGATTGCCTCCCCCCAACCGGGGTGGTGGCGGATTGTGACTTGCACTAACCACCCTACTGCCGAGAATTACTTTATTCAGGAAGGGCAGACCGGTATGCCAATCTACCTGACCCCACCGCCAGCCCCCGCATTGGCGCTGAACGCAACGCCTACCTCGACGACCGTCATCACAGGCAGCAGCACCACCCTGTCCATTACCTACGCCAATCAAGCCAACGGGCCGGCTGCCGGCGCAGCGCACAACCTCCAACTGACGATCACCTTATCCGATGGGATCGGCTTTAGCGCGGGGGCCTGCGCTGCCATTCCCGGCTCGTGCAACGTGAGTGGGCCGGTCATGACGATTGATATAGGGCTTGTCGCGGCAGGTGCCGGCGACACGTTGAGCATTCCGCTCAGTGCCGGCACGATGCCGGTGGGCGCAGCGCCAATCGCGGTGCAAGCAACCGCTACTGATCAGATCGGCAATCTCTACCGGTGGCAAACCACGACGATGGTGCGGGTAGTGCCGTAGCAGCAGAGTGCAGACAGCAATACGGGCAGGTTTGAAACCTGCCCGTGCGTTTCTAGTCACCGCTATCCACGCCGCTGCGCCTACGGCTCTCGTCCAACCGCCCGCACAGCAGCAGCTTGCGCCTCGGCCCACGTGATCTGGGCCAATCGTTCTTTAACGGCTGGAATGCTCGCCGGCGCCATACTTAACTCATCCAGACCCAAGCCAGCCAGCGCCGGCGCAGCGTTAGGATCGCCCCCCAGTTCTCCGCAGATGCCAATCGGAATGCCGGCCTGCCGCGCAGCGCGCGCAGCCAATTCGATCATCCGCCACACCGCCGGATCATCGGCGTGATAGCGCGCTGCCAGCGTGGCATGACCGCGATCGACAGCAAGCGTATACTGGGCCAAATCGTTGCTGCCGATACTGAAAAAAGCGGCATCACGCGCCAATTGATCGGCCAATACCGCGGCTGCCGGCGTCTCGATCATCACCCCCAACGGTGGATTGGAACGATGATCAACCCCCGCAGCAGCGAGCGCCGCTGCCACTTCCTGCAACTGTGCGCGCGCCCATGCCAGATCAGCCGGTGTAGTCACCATCGGCAGCATAACCCAGATATCACCGTGAACAGCCGCGCGCAGCAAGGCGCGCAACTGGGTATGAAAGAGATCGGGCCGCTGCATCGAGAGGCGTAACCCGCGCACGCCGAGGAACGGATTCGCTTCGGGCGGTAACGGCAGGTACGGCAACGGTTTATCACCGCCAATATCGAGCGTCCGGATCACAATCGGACAATTAGGCAATTCAGTCAGCACCGCCCGATAGGCAGCGTATTGCTCATCTTCATCAGGCGGCGTTGCCCGATCGAGGAAGAGAAATTCGGTGCGAAACAGCCCAACCCCTTCTGCGCCATGCTCGCGCGCCAGCCGGGCCTCAGCCGGACGGCCAATATTGGCCCACAACGCCACCGGACGGCCATCGCGCAACTGGCCGGGCCGATCGTGCAACGCCGCGCGCCGCTGCCGGGCGGCGTGCAATGCCGCCATACGCTCTTGCGCCGCCTGCAACGCTGCCTCATCAGGATCGATCAACACCGTCGCCGTATCGCCATCAACCAACAGACTAGTTCCATCGGGCACGTGCAAGATCGCCTCGCCCACGCCAACAACTGCCGGTACCCCACGCGCGCGGGCCAGAATGATCGTATGGCTAGTCGGGCCACCGCCGGCAGTAGCAAACCCGGCCACATGATGGGGCAAATCTACCGTTTCAGCCGGGGTTAAATCATCGGCGACAATAATCGCACCGGGAGGAATGGTTGGCGAGACATAATCGCCGGCCAGTGCGCGCAGCAACTCAAGGCC
Source organism: uncultured Chloroflexus sp. (assembly GCF_937951745.1). Taxonomy (GTDB): domain Bacteria; phylum Chloroflexota; class Chloroflexia; order Chloroflexales; family Chloroflexaceae; genus Chloroflexus. The sequence continues at coordinate 16,702 of NZ_CALFBQ010000066.1, read as the reverse complement.
AACCGCAGCCATATCAGCTGACCGCTCGCGCAAATACGGGTCATCCAGTTCGGCCAGCACTGCCTGCATCTGAGCAACAACCGTTTGAATCGCCCGAGTCAGTGGTTCGCCTTCGAGCACGAGCGCGGTAACGCCATCGGTCAGTGTTTCATCTTCCACCAATAGCGCTTGCGCATCGAACAGATCGGCCTCACGGAGACCGGCAGCCCGTTGCCGTTCCGCCAGCGCACGCAACCGGCCAACAGCGGCTCGCTGCGCAGCGTGGAACCGAGCTAGCGCCGCGTCAGCCGGCTCGTGCGGCGGGTCAACCGCCACTGCTGCGCGCTGCCACCGATAGGCCGGCCCGAACGCCAACCCAGCCGCACCACCTGCTCCTTGCAGCACCACACTCATACATTCCTCGTCGCTACTCGCCAAAATTCTCTTCAACCAGCTTGGTCAGCGCAGCAATCACTTCCGCCGCGTCCTCGCCGCTAGCGCGTAAGCGAATCTGATGCCCTTGACGCACCCCGATCTGCAAAAGGTTAAAGGCCGTCACCGGCACTTCTTTGGTTTGGGGCCGGCTCAGATTTTGAATGGTCACCGTGCTCTTGTAAGCCCGGACTGTCTCAACAAACACCTTCGCCGGGCGGGCATGCAAACCAACTGGGTTATTGACGGTCAAAACGACTTCTGTCATATCGCTACTCATAGACTTTCATCAACTCACGCGCTTGCAAGGCCGCCGCCGCCACTTGGTCCAGCGTCGCTTCAGCATTCGAGGCCTCAACCGCAGCCAGATAAGCGCCCTCGACTAATGGCGCATTGCTAATCTGAACGGGCGGGCCAGAAAAATGTTCGAGCGCTGTTTCGACACTCATCACTGCACTACCCAGATCAACTAAGGCCAGAATGCCATCAGCGGCCCGCAACTGCTCGAGGCCGGCTAAAATCCGTTCAACACTCGTGCCCAGCGAACCATCGCTAGCGCCGCCGGCGGCGACAACCGGAATCTGGTCGCCACCAATTTGCCCGACAAACTCTTGGACGCCTTCGGCGAGTCGCGCGCTATGCGAGACGATCAACAATCCAATCATGCCTCCTCCTCATTGCGGCTACACGTCATCGCCAGCGCTCGTAACAGATACGCCGTTGAGGTAGCCCCCGGATCTTGATGGCCAATACTGCGCTCGCCGAGGTATGAAGCACGCCCCTTCATTGCCAACATCGGGATCGTCGCCTGCGCGCCGGCTGCTGCCGCCGCCGCTGCTGCCTGCACCGCCCGCGTCAGCGAACGGCCGTCGGCCAAGGCCGCGCGCAGGGCTTCGATAGCAGGAACTAGCGCGTCAACCATCGTCTTTTCGCCGGGTTGGGCCTTGCCTCGGGCCACAATCCCATCTAACGCCGCTTCGAGCGCCAACACTACATCTTCGGCGCTCATTTCGTGTCGATCAGCCAACGCCATCCCGGCCCGGACAAAGGCCGTGCCGTACAACGGCCCTGATGCGCCGCCAACTGTCGAAACGATGGTCATGCCAGTGGTCTTCAGCACCGTGCCGATATCTTTATCGGCCACCGTCGGCAGGCGGGCAATCACCGCAGCGAAACCGCGATCGAGGTTCGCGCCGTGATCGGCATCGCCGATTGCAGCATCAAGCGAAGTCAGCTCATCGCGGTAGGCGTGGATCAGCTCCGCCGCCACCGTGAGAAAATGCGTGACGTGTTCTACCGTGATTGGCATCGTTGCCTCGCTCGTATTATCGTGATGCAGTGATTGACAGATTGCGCGCACACCTACAACCGACACTGGTCGGCCTGAGCTGGTTGGCTGGCACGGCTGTAGGTCGGCAAACGAGCTGCTTCTGTTGTATGCTAGACCATGCCGCGCGTTGGATCAAGGGAAAATGGCCAAGCCTGTTTACCTTTTTTGTTGCAATTCTGAAACATACTGCATAGGGATGAATAGCAATCGCCCGCAGCGTCACCTGCGGGCGATCTTGGCGGGGAGGGAGGGATTCGAACCCTCGAGGGGGTTGCCCCCCTAGCGGTTTAGCAAACCGCCGCACTAGGCCACTATGCGACCTCCCCATAGCACTACTGGAGGGGGCGGTGGGATTCGAACCCACGGGACGTATTGCTACGTCCTTCGGTTTTCAAGACCGACGCAATCAACCGGACTCTGCCACGCCCCCGCTTGGCTGGCCGGCATAAAAAATGGCAGGCGGGACAGGACTTGAACCTGCAACCGGTGGATTTGGAGGCCACTGCTCTGCCAATTGAGCTACCCGCCTTCGCGTTCTTTATCCTACCATATCCGGCCAATTTTGGCAAGAGTGGGGAAGGTAGAAAGCGCGACCGCCAGCTTAAAATGCGGCAGTTGCACTACCGCACTCCACCCCAATCGCGCCCCGGTCACCGTCATAGAGATTTTCGGTAACCTCGCGTATTGCGTTACCCGCTTCGCCCAAACGGCAGATGAGAGCAACAAACGGCACCCGCCGCCTCAGTACCCCTCTGGCGCGTGGTAGCGTTCAAGGTTTTGGAAACGGGTAGTGCGTGACTCGAAGCGAAGCGGGATGATACCAAGCGGGCCGTTGCGGTGCTTGGCGATATGAATCTCGGCGATCCCCTTCTTGTCGGTCTCTTTATCGTACAACTCTTCGCGATAGATGAACATCACAATGTCGGCATCTTGCTCAATCGAGCCAGACTCGCGCAGGTCGCTGAGCATCGGCACGTGGCTCTGGCGGCCTTCGACCGCGCGCGAGAGCTGCGAGAGCGCGATCACCGGCACGTTGAGTTCGCGGGCTAGCGCCTTGAGACCGCGGCTGATGTCGCTGACCTCTTGGACGCGGTTGTCGGTGCGGCGGCCCGACATCAGTTGCAGGTAGTCGATCATCACCAGCGTGATGCCTACTTCGCTGTGTAGGCGGCGCGCGCGGGCGCGCACGTCAGTAATGCTGAGGCCGGGAGTATCTTCGATATAGATCGGTAGCTCAGACAGCACTCCCAACCCCTCGATCGCCAGACTTAACTCTTCGCCGCGCAGATTGCCGGTACGCAGCCGTTGCATATCAATGCCGGTATGCATAGCCAACATGCGTTGCACCAACTGCTCGCGGCTCATTTCAAGACTAAAGATGGCTACCGTACCGTTGGCTTGAAAGGCGACGTTGTAGGCCAGCGAAAGCGCGAGCGAAGTCTTGCCGACGCTGGGCCGGGCGGCGAGAATAATTAGGTCGCTCGGCTGCAAGCCGCCGGTCAGCTCATCGAGATCGTGATAACCGGTCGGTACGCCGATTACCTCGCCGCGCCGCTCTTGCATCGACTCGATCTGAGCAAAGAGGGTATTGACCACACGGCCAATGTGGACGAAATCTTGATTGTTGCGCCGTTGCGAGACAGCGAACAGCTCGGCTTCGGCCCGATCAAGCGTCTCTTCCAGATCGCTCGCTTCGTCGTACCCCATCGCTGCGATCCGCCCGCCAGCCTCGATCAGGCGGCGCAATAGGGCGGTACGCTCGACGATGCGGGCATAGTATTCGATGTGAACGGCGGTCGGCACCTCAGTGACCAGCTCGCTCAGCATGGTGATGCCGCCGATCAGCTCAAGCTGGCCGCGCCGGCGCAATTCGGCAGCGACGGTTGCCAGATCGGCTGGTTCACGCCGGTTGTAGCAAGCTAGCATCGCCTCGTAGATTAGCGCATGCTTTTCGAGGTAGAAATATTCGGAAGGGAGCCAGCCGGCAACCGCGATGATGGCGTCACGTTCCAGTAAGATCGAGCCGAGCGTTGCCCGCTCGGCCTGCAAATCAAACGGTACGCTGCGTTCGAGGCGATCTTCCCGCTTTTCCACGATTTTCCCCCCGTTGCCCACCGGTTATCCACATCATCTGGATAAAACGCCAATGTGCCGCGAATTGCGGCACATTGGCAAGAGATGTCGCTAAACGTTGCGCGAGCGGTTATTCGCCTACCACCACAACCTTAAGCATGGCCGAAACCCCGCTAGCCAGTTCGACCGGAACCTCATACTCGCCGGTGCGCTTGATCGGATCTTCGAGCGCGATTTTACGCCGGTCGATTTCGATGCCGGCCACTTCGTGCAACTTGGCGGCAATATCGGCATTGGTCACCGAACCGTACAGTCGCTCTTGCTCGCCGACCTTGACCACAAAGGTCAGTGTCAGTTCAGCCAGCTTGGCGGCTAACGCCTCGGCCTCTTTGCGCGCCGCTTCGGCCCTGCGTCGCTGCGCGGCCAACCGCTCTTCAGCCTGTTTGATCTGGCTCTTAGTCGCCAGCACGGCAAACCCCTTCGGCAGCAGATAGTTACGGCCAAAACCGCCGCTCACATCTTTGATTTCGCCCGCTTTGCCCAGATGCTCAACATCTTGCACGAGCAATACTTTCATTTTCTTTGCGCTCACGGCGCTCTCCTTTACCTACACCGGTTATAAGCAACGGCCCTTATCTTACCATAACCCGGCGCGGATCGTCAACGATAGATCACTGGCGCATACGCGCGGTAGAGCGTTGTCACCACGCGTAAGGTGATGGGGACGCTTTGTATGCCGGCGCTGCCGGCGTTGACCGTGACCGTGGTTGAGTAATTCCCCGGCGTCAGACCGGATGGATTAATCCGGTAGCGCAACAGACTGGTATGGCCGCTGCCGCTGGTCGTTTCGAGTGTAAGCCAGCTCGCGCTGCCGCTCGCTGTCCAATTGATGATTGCCGAACCGAGATTCTGCACCACAAGCGCATAGCTCGTCGCCGGATCGGTTGCCAACATGGGAACAGTCACACTCGCCGGCGTAACCGCCAGTTGCGCCGGCGTATCTTGACGCAGATAGACTGGCGTACCGCTGAGCGGAATCTGGGCCTGCCCGCCACTGATACTTAGCGGTAGCGTCGCCCCGTCGCGGCTAAGCAGTTGGGCAATGCGACCGGACTCAAGTGGCATCGTGCGCGTCTCGGCGCTGCCGGTCGTCCATAAGAGATCAACCAGCGCGCCGGTCGCGGTCTGGAAGCGGAGGTGGTAGCGAGCAGCGGGGATAAGCGCGTTATTCTGATGGACATAGCTATGTAATGGCCCAAAGCCGGCAAAGGTCGCCCCTACAAGCTGGTTGGTGAGCGTGGCGTAGGCGTTGGCGGCGGGCTTACGGGCATAGCCTTGGCTCCGATTGCGCAGCAAGGCCATGTTACCCCACAGATCATTGGGCGGGCTATCAAACTTATCTTCAAGCTGGAACCAATTGATATGCTGCACGCCCAATGCCAGCGCAATACCGTGGCTGCGCACCAGAAAATCAGCTTGCTCTTGCTCGCTGCGACAAACGGCGGAAGCATGCGTGCAGGTCGACCACCCTAGCTCACTGATCCAGAGCGGCACATGGGGCCCGCGCCGGGAATCGAGCCAGCCACGGGCATTGCTAATCCGTCCCCAGAGAGAGACCAAGCCAAACAGGCCGACCCGATCCGGAGCGGTGTCGGGCATATAGGGGTGGATCGCCAGCGCATCGAAGCTGGTTTGGGCGACAGGCACAGCCCCAAACGCCGCGCCGAGAAATTCGAGCCCGTCGCGATTGCCGCCAGTGCGTGTGCCGCCATCAAAAATGTAAACACCACCAGTAGCGATGATAGCCGTCGGGTCGGCGGCTTTGGCAGCGGCATAACCGGCGGCTAGCAACGCGCCGTATTCGTTCGCCTCACCCGGCCACGTCGCCCAGTTATTCGGTTCATTCCAAATCTGCCACACCGCCACCCGCGGCGAACCGGGAGCATCGTTCATCCCATCGCCATCGTAGCGTTCGACCGCCGCGCGAACAAAATCGGCGAAGTCTTGCGGGTTAGCCGGCGGGCACCAGTAGTTGAGCGAACCATTGTTGCGCGTGATTCGGCTGGCGCAATCAGCGACCCGCGCCCACTCCGGCGTGGTCAGCAGCATTCCGATAATGCCGAACCCGCCATTCGCCGCCTGCGCCAACGCGGTATCCATCAAGCCCCATGTAAAGTTGCCCTTACTCGGTTCGAGATTAGCCCAACTGATCTCTTCCCTCACCCACTCAGCGCCGAGTTCGCGGGTGGCATTGACCAGCGCCGCCAGATCATCATTGCGGTTCTGCGGCAACCGTTCCAAGCCGCTGAAGTAGGTATTCATCCCAAACGTGGTGAGACGGGGTGGTTGGTCAGGAGCGGCCAGACTGGGAGCAGGCGATGAACTTAGCGCCAGAGCGGCGATTAAGCTAATGACGAGCAGGGGGAACAGACGATGTGGCATAGGTTTGACCCTCTTGGTTAGCATGGTTGGCAAGCAATTGTGCCCTCGCAACCAGTGTTTGTGTATCCGCAAACGCCTCCCTCTTGCCATCAGCGTACCATATCTCAGGCAACATGTGGCAACTTTCGTCGTTATACAGAGAGTCACTTCACCCAGCGCTGTCTTTCATCCGACTGACATCTGGTCGCGCTACGATAGGGCCATTCCAATTAGCATCGTGACGGAGTTGTGTATGTATCGCCGTTACGGCAAGCGGTTGCTCGATCTGATCATTGTGATACCGGCGCTGATCATCTTAGCGCCAGTGATGGCCGTGATTGCCTTGCTGGTGCGGCTCAAACTCGGTCGTGGCGTAATCTTTCGCCAGCGCCGGCCCGGTTTGCATGGCCGGCCATTTACGATGCTCAAGTTCCGCACTATGACCGATGCCCGCGACGCACAGGGCCGGCTCTTGCCCGACGAACAACGGTTAACACCGTTTGGCCGGTTTTTGCGCAGCACCAGCCTCGACGAACTGCCCGAACTGTTCTGCGTGCTGCGCGGCGAGATGAGTCTGGTCGGACCACGCCCGCTGTTGATGCAGTACCTCGCACGCTACACCCCCCAGCAGCGACGCCGGCACGAGGTCTTGCCGGGCATCACCGGTCTGGCACAGATCAACGGGCGCAATGCCCTCTCGTGGGAAGAGAAGTTTGCTTACGATGTGCAATACGTTGATCAGGTATCACTATGGCTTGACATACAAATCCTCGCGCTGACGCTCTGGAAGGTGTTCAAGCGCGAAGGGATTAGCCAGCCGGGCCACGCTACTACCGAAGAGTTTATGGGAACGCCGCCATTACCACCCGCGCAGCCACAAGCAGCCAGTAGTAATTAAGACGGAACGGGCCGCAGACCCGCCTTGGCTCAGCGCGGCAGGCGAACGCCCACGCTCTATCCGCACCAGACTGCCCCATAACGCCAAGGCCCTAGGATACGACTTAAAAAGTAGCGAGTCATGGACAGCGATACCCTCAATAAGAAATGATAGTGCTATGGCTCAACGCATCTTAATCATTGGCGCCGGCGGGCATGGACAGGTTGTGGCTGATATCTTGTTGCAGGCGGCAGCCAATGGCGGTGATTGCCAACCGATCGGCTACCTCGACGACAACCCGCGCCGGTATGGGGAACAAGCGCTAGGGTTACCGGTGTTCGGGCCGGTTGCAGCGTTGGCTAGCATCCCGCACGACGGTATTGTGATCGCAATTGGCGACAACCGCACGCGTGCGCGCCTCTTCGCCGAATTGACGGCGCGCGGCGAACAGTTGGTCAGCGCCATCCATCCCTCGGCAATCATCGCTGCCAGTGTCACCATCGGCCCCGGCACAATGATTTGCGCCGGCGCTATCATCAATCCCGGCAGCGTCATCGGCGCCAATGTCATCCTCAATACTGGTTGCACCATTGATCACCACAACCAGATTGGCGATCATGCCCATATCGCCCCCGGCGTCCATACCGGCGGCCAAGTTGTCATCGGCGCAGGGACGCTGATCGGGATCGGTGCCATCGTGATGCCGCAGCGTCGAGTAGGGGCATGGAGTGTCGTTGGCGCCGGCGCGTTGGTACAACGCGATGTTGGAAACGAAATGATCGCAATTGGCGTACCGGCGCGACCATTCCGCGAACGGGCCATTGGGGAATGAACCTTACTATAACGACGCAAGGGATCGCGCAAGCTGTCTATTGCCGGCATCATACCAGATTATTCGTCATTCGCCTTTGCGTCTTTGCGTTCCATAGTAGGAGGACTTTCGTGCCCATTCCTATGTCATCGCCCGACATCACCGCAGCCGAAATCGCCGCCGTCAATCAGGTCTTGCAGACCAGCTATCTCAGCATTGGGCCGCAGATCGTCGCCTTCGAGCAAGCTATGGCCCAGTACGTTGGCCTCCCCCATGCCGTCGGGGTCAATTCCGGCACCAGCGGGCTACACCTCTGTTGCATCGCCACCGGCGCGCGCGATGGCGATCTGGTGATTACCACCCCCTTCTCGTTCATCGCTTCAGCCAACAGCATTCTCTACGAACGGGCGTTACCGGTCTTCGTTGATGTTGATCCGGCCACCGGCAATATTGATCCACATCTCGTTGCTGAAGCAGTAGCCGATCTCGTGCGCGGTGGCGCCGCGGCTGCGCGCTGGCTCCCCCGCCGCTATGGCCCGATCGGCACGCTCAAAGCAATTATGCCCGTCCACGCCTTCGGCCAACCGGCTGATATGGATCCCATCAACGCCGTCGCTGCCGAGTACGGTCTGCGCGTGATTGAAGACGCTTGCGAGGCAATCGGTTCAACTTACAAGGGGCAGATGGCCGGCACGCTCGGCGACGCGGCGGTCTTTGCCTTTTATCCCAACAAACAAATGACGACTGGCGAAGGCGGCATGATCGTCACCCGACACGACGACTGGGCTACCCTATTTCGCTCGCTGCGCAATCAGGGGCGCGATGTCTTTGATGCATGGCTCAACCACACCCGCCTCGGCTACAACTACCGGCTCGACGAACTCAGTGCGGCGCTGGGAGTTGCCCAACTGCAACGGATCGAAGAACTGATTGCCCGGCGGGCGCAAGTGGCCGCGTGGTATCACGAACAACTGGCCGATCTAGAGCTGGTCGAGCGGCCTCAGCTCAGCCCGCACACCACCCGGATGAGCTGGTTTGTCTACGTGGTGCGGATTCTGCCGCCGGCAGATCGCAATACAGTGATGCAGCGGCTAGCCGCAGCCGGCATCCCCTGCCGGCCCTATTTCACGCCGATTCATCTGCAACCCTTTTACCGTGAGCTTTTTGGATACGAGCAAGGCGATTTTCCAGTGACAGAACGGCTTGGCGCCATATCGTTGGCGCTGCCTTTTTCTAGTGTCATGCGCGAAGAACAAGTCACCGAGGTGGTTCATCATTTACGAGCCGCGCTCACGGGATAAAAGTATCAGCGCTGTTCTAACAAGATTGTTATCTGGTTGGCAGCGGTACACATTAATTGTTCACCTACCGCCGGTAGCATGAAGCCGTCACCTAACAGCTTAAGCGTAGCGTTATTCCCGCTAGCCTCCTCACCATACGCGCCGCACTGCCGACCAAGCAGCGACAGGAAAGGAGTCCGGCTTGAAGCTCATACCTGCTTCCCCCCTCCGCAATCGTTATTTGTTCTTGCTCGACATAGTTTTGTTGCCACTAGCGGCATACCTGAGCTTTTGGGTGCGGCTCGACGACTTGCCCGCAGGCACCGCCCTAGCCGGCTGGTTCGTCTTGGCCGTGATCACAACGCCCGTTCACATCGTGCTCTTCCAGCGATTAGGCATCTATTCGCGGTATTGGCGCTACGCTTCAATCGATGAATTGTTAATGCTGATTGCAGCCGTATCGCTGGCGATGATCATCGCCACGCCGGTTGCGTTTGTGGTGGCTAGCATCACACCGCTTACTCTTGTACCCCGTTCAGTGCCCATCATTTTCTTCTTCTTCGGACTAACAGCAACCATTGGGCCGCGCCTGCTCGCCCGCTTGCTCTGGCACCACAATACCCTCAAGCGCAAGCGTAAAGGCGACAGCAACGGAACGATGCAGCGCGTACTAATTATGGGCGCCGGTTCAGCCGGCTCGATGATCGCGCGTGAATTGCGTGACAACCCGCAACTCGGCATGATAGTCGTCGGCTTTCTTGACGATGACCCGCTCAAGCACGGGATGCACATCTATGGTGCGCCGGTATTGGGCAACCGGTTCGACATTCCCCGGCTTGTCCATGAATATGATGCCCGCTGCGTCATCATTGCTATGCCATCGGCTGCCGGCAAAGACATTCGCAGCATTGTCGAACTCTGCGAGCGCACCAATGTCAAGACCAAAATCATGCCCGGCCTCTACGAGCTGCTTGATGGCAAGGTGAGCGTCAACCAATTGCGCAATGTGCAAATCGAGGATCTCTTGCGCCGGGCACCGGTGCAGACCGATATTGCCGCCGTACATAACCTGTTGCAAGGCAAACGCGTGATGGTCACCGGCGGCGGCGGTTCAATCGGATCAGAACTCTGCCGGCAAATTCTGCGCGCCCAACCAGCAGAGCTGATCATTCTCGGTCACGGCGAGAACTCGATCTTTACCATCGAGCAAGAGCTGCGCCGGATTGCGCCCCCCACTACCAACATCGCCACCGTCATTGCCGATATTCGCTTTGCAGAACGGATCATGTACATTTTCGAGCAATACCGCCCGGAAATCGTCTTCCACGCTGCGGCCCACAAACACGTTCCCCTGATGGAACAGAATCCTTCGGAAGCTGTCACTAACAACATCCTCGGCACCCGCAATTTGCTCAGCGCCGCGATACAGGTGAATGTCAGCCATTTCGTGATGATCTCCAGCGACAAGGCGGTTAACCCAACCAATGTAATGGGGGCAACCAAGCGGGTGGCCGAGTTGCTGGTTCACGAGGCTGCCCGCCAAAGCGGGCGCGCGTATGTGGTGGTACGCTTCGGCAACGTGCTTGGCTCGCGCGGTTCGGTACTCTTCACCTTCAAGCAGCAGATCGCCGCCGGCGGGCCGGTGACGGTGACTCATCCTGAGATGCGGCGGTTTTTTATGACCATCCCTGAAGCGGTGCAGTTGACTTTGCAGGCGTCAGTGCTTGGTCAAGGCGGTGAAGTGTTTGTGCTTGATATGGGGGAACCGATCCGGATCGTCGATCTCGCCCGCGACATGATCGAGCTCTCTGGCTTACGCGTCGGGCGTGATATCGATATCGTCTTTACCGGTCTGCGCCCCGGCGAGAAGCTCTACGAAGAGTTATTCCTCGAAGGGGAAGAATACGAGCGCACCAGCCACGCTAAAATCTTGATCGCGCGCAACGCTTCCCAGTTCATACCACACGCACTAGCCGATCAGATCCGGATCCTCGAGATGGCGGCATTCCGCGACGATACCGCGATCTTGTTGCGCACGCTGCACCGGATCGTGCCAACCTTCAAACGACCTTCACCCGCGCCGATGATCGAACCGAAACCGCACGAGCAGGCGGTTGGCGAACCGCTCTGGCGGCGGCGTATTGCCACCGATTGAGTTGGTACGTTGAACGCAAGATGAAGCGGAGTCACATGCGGCGCAGCAATTCAAGCAGCGCCGCGGCCAGCTTCTGGCCATCGTGGCGCAACACCCGCACTGCCCGGCTCTGCTGCGGATTATCGAGCGAGGTCATGTATTGGATCACCGCCGCGGCGAGATCGGTCTCGATCACTAGGCTGCCCTCGATAATCACGCCGCGCTGGCCGCGCGTATCGCCGGGCAGGGCCGCCAGCTCTTCGTAATCTCCCGGATCGAGGTAGACCGGCGTCTGGTTCGCGGCAGCATAAATGCGCGTTGTTTCCGGATCGATCCGCTGTGCATTAACGAGCACATAATCCGGGGTGAAGCCAGCGTATTCTTTGATGGCACGAATATGGTCGGCAACGCGAAAGCCGGTGGTGCGACCCGGCTCGGTCATCAGATTACAGACGAAAATCTTTTTCGCGGCGCTCATTCGCACTGCCTCAGCAAACTCAGCTAACAAAAAGTTGGGCAGAATGCTCTCGAACAGGCTGCCCGGCCCTAACACGATAGCATCCGCCTCGTGCAGCGATTCGATCGCCACCCGCGTCAGCGGCGGCGGATCGGCTTGGGTCAGGCGCAGGTGTTGCACCCGCCGCTGGGCTAATTCGGGATGCAAATGGATATGCCGCACATCGATCAACGTGCCGTCATCCAGTTCGGCAACGACTTCGAGCGGTATCGGCGTTGGCACCACGTAATAGACATTTGGTTGATTAAGCAACCCCGATGCCCGGTAGTAATACTCGACCGGATCAGTCACCGGCACAATGCAGGTCATTCGATCAACCTGATCGCTCAGACTCGATAACACGAGCATGCCGGCGCCACCCGAAATCACCGCAATCCGGCGCGGTCGTTTGGCGCGGTCGTAGCCTAACACCAGCTCACCATCGACGGGTAATTGGCTTGGACGGGGAATGACCACCACACCGCTGAGTTGCCAGATGCCACCTGCCAAGACAAGTAGACCGACACTGAGTAGCAAGAAGCCACGCAATGGCCGGGGGAGAAATTGCAGGGTGAGCCACCACACCACTTCCGGCAGCCCTTCAACCGTGCGATAGGCGTGAATGAAGAGATAAGCCACACCAAGCGACAGCAGCACGATCCCGGCAAAGGTAAGCGAGAGCGACGGAAGCAATTGGCGCAGTGCGCTCAGACGATTGATAATTTGTTTCATGCCATCTTTGCTTGCTTATCATCAGCATCCTGCGCAGAGATTGGCCGGCGCGGCAAGCTGTTCCAGCCGCCCAATGCCCCACGCCCCCTATCCACTAAACTGCGCGCGCAGTGCTGCGCAGAGTGCGCGTAGGCCACCGTTACTGCGCGATACCGCTTCACACAAAAAGAGGCCAGCCAGCAACCCATCCGGGCAGCCGCTCCAGCGACTGAGTGCCACTTCACCAGTGGCCGTCATCGCCACAATCGGTTGGCGTTCAAGGTGAAGGCCATCACTCACCAATTCCAGCTTCATGCCGGTCGCCTCTTGCCATGCCGTCAAGTGTTTGGGATACGCGCGCAACGGGCCATTTGGTGCCGGCGGCGGCGCCATCACCAAGCCACGCTGGCGATGATGTGCCGCCAGATGGCCGGCCAGCAACAGGCTCACCTCAAACGGATCAAGCACCTCGCCGGTTGGATCAACTACCGCCAATGCGGTGCCATCGCCAGACAGCGCCAACCCAAGGTGCGAATCGCTTTCACGCACCAATTTGCGTAACCGGTTGAGACTCGCCTCAAATGGCTGCGGCGCACCGCGCGCAAAGAGCGGATCAGGATCGCGGTTGATCTCAATCGCTCGCGTCTGCCCACCCTCCCCTAGCAGCGCCGTCGCCATTCCGGCCGTCGTGCCGGCCATTGCATCGATGAAGAAGGTCATTGGTAACCGGCGGATCGCATCGAGATCAACGACATTACGCAGCGCGTCAAGGTAGGGCGCGCGCACATCAACCGTCTCTTGCGGTGGCGAGGAGGGCGGAAACACAAGCGATGGCAGGGGGTCAGGGGAAGGATCAATGCTCAAACCGCTCTTATCATCGGCGATCAAGATCAAACCACCCATATAATAAGGTCGGTTGCGTGCCGAGACGTACAACGCACAATCGGCCTGTTTGCGATCAAGCGCGTGGTGAAGAGCTGGCAGCGGTGCTGGCGCGCTGGCGAGCATTACCGAAACCCCTTGCGCTGCCAAATCGAGGGCCAATGTTTGGGCCAAGAGATTGGCGAGAAAGCGAGTATCAAAAGCGATCAAGCAGCGCGCGCGCTGATCAGCCAATGCTGCACCGACCGTCGCTGCCCGGCGGCGCAACTGATCGAGAGTTAGCTCAGCCGTGTAAGCTGCCTCCCACGCCTGTAGCAAGGGGCGTCGATACACACTCATGCCTGTGCGCGAAACTCCTCAACGATGCTCAGCATCTCATCGCGGATTGCACAAACGCGATCCCACGTCTGCGCCTCGAAGCGCGTCGTGATGGCCGGTTCGGTATTTGAAGCCCGCACCAACCCCCAGCCATCACTAAAATCTACCCGCACGCCATCGATGTCAATCAGCGGGTACTTGCCGGCAAACCGCTCGCGCAGGAAGTCGATCACGGCGAACTTGTGCTCTTCGGGGAAGGGGATGCGCCCTTCATCGATCGACGGTAACAGCGGGTAGGGCGCCAGCGCCTCGCGCAGGGTCTGCCCCAACTCGCCGAGAGTATGCAACAACATGACCCCCGCAAACGCCCCATCATCAAAATAGCGCCCGGGGAAGGGAAAGATGGTATGGCCGCTCAGCTCGCCACCTAACACCGCATCAACTTCACGCATCTTGGCCGACAGGCTCGTGTAGCCGGTCTTCCACATCACCGGCTCACCGCCCAGTTCACGGATTGCCTGCGGCAAGACGGCACTGCACTTCACATCAAACACGACCGGCCCTTTGCGCTTCGCCAGCATGACCTTGGCCAGCGCGATTAGGTAGCGATCGGCGAACACCACCTCGCCCGCCTCATCCACCACCCCCAGCCGGTCACCATCGCCATCGAGCGCAATGCCGAGATCAGCGCGATGCTCGCGCACCGCCGCCTGCAAATCGCGCAAGTTCTCAATTTTCAGCGGATCGGGATGGTGGTTGGGGAAGGTGCCATCTGGCTCGATAAAGAGCGGGATCACCTCGATACCGAGCGCTTCGTACATTGCCATGGCTAGCGGGCCGGCCACACCATTCCCACCGTCGAGCACGACTCGTGGTCGTCGGCCACTGACATCGATCCAGCGCCGTGCTGACTCGATGTAGGCCGGGCCAACATCAACCTGCTCGTAGCTACCGTTGCCTTGCGCAAAGTTACCGCTCGCCGCGATCGCACCTACCTCCTGAATCGCCTCTGAAGGCAACGGCTCGGAGCCAAAGCGCGGTTCGGCGCGGCGCAGCTTGAGACCATTGAATTCCGGCGGGTTGTGGCTCGCCGACACAATCGCTCCGGCATCGGCACCCAATGCCTCAACCGCAAAATACATCACCGGCGTCGCCACCATGCCAATATCGAGCACATCCATACCGGTGGCACACAAACCGGCAATCAACGCTGCTTGAAACCGGGGTGAACTTAGCCGCGCATCGCGGGCCACGACAATGCGCCGGCGACCCTCATTGCGAAACAGGGTGCCCGCCGCCCGCCCGAGCAACTCATAAATCCCTTCGTCGAGATCAACCCCGACGATGCCGCGAATGTCATACGCGCGAAAAATCGTTTGATTGAGCGATACGCCCATGCCAGCCTCAAATCGGTGGGTGACGTTCCCCGCGAACGCCATAGTCAACCATCGGATTAGTTCGATCCTAGCCGAAAGCATCCTATCCGTCAAGGTCGAAGAATGAATGGCAACTGGCCCTCCATAATACCCACTGTCAGCGCCAAATGGGATGACGGGCACACAGATCGCCTAATGAACGCGATGAATGCTCCTCACCCCAGTCCGCGCCTCTGCGAGGAGAGGGGAGTGTAGGGCGGAATTTATTCCGCCTTACGCGCCCTACGGAGTGGATGGCTTGCAGCGGCGGGACGGGCTTCACATCCACCCCTCGCCTCAACCCGCGCCCCAGTGGGGAGAGGGGGGATAAGCGCTAGTGCATCCTTCGCCCCAGCCCTTGCCCACGCTGGAGAGAGGAAACTTCCGTCATAGCAAGGGGTGCAAGCCCCAGAGCAAGGGTAACCCGGCGATTCGCTCTTACGTAACTTTGCCCACCTGCGACCAGCGTGTCGTCAATGAGTCATCATTTCCGTGCTTACGGGCAATTGCGTCAATTGCGGGCAGCAGTGCGGTGCATTTCCCGCCCGCCCCTTGCAATGACCGAACCACTCCTAGTCAATGCGCAGGCACGCAGTGTCGATAGAAGCGAATCGCTCGTAGCGACACCTGCTTGATGACCATAATCATGCTATCCTGTTTTGCATAAAGCGCACATTGATACCATTCGCATGTACCATGATTCCCTCTCCTCACCCCAATCTTGACCATCTCAACGAGATATTTACACGCTTTCCTGATATCTAGGCTGTCTACCTGTTTGGTTCGGTAGCGACTGGCACAATGCATGCCGAAAGCGATCTCGATCTCGCCCTTGTTCTCTGACCCGATGCCCACAGCTTTGCCAAACTCGACCTGCTTGCTGCATTGGCCGAATCCGGCTTCTGCAACGTCGATATAGTGATACTGAATACTGCCAACATCATCCTCAAACACGAGGTTCTCCGTCACAATAAGCTTATCTATCAGACGACCGACTTTGATCACGGAACATTTTTTCACTCGTTATGCGCCAATTTTTTCGATTTTCGTCCCTATCTTGATCTGCAACGACAGGCGTATAAAGCAAGGATGCAGTATGATCAGACCCGAAATACTTCAGAAACGGCTTGAAAAAGTTAACGAATACGTACACATTCTGCGCGGCATGCAAACGTATTCACGTGAGGAATTCATTGCCAATTCTGAACGATACGGCAGCGCCGAGCGTTTCTTGCAACTTGCAATTGAAGCACTCACCGATGTGGGCAACCACATTATCGCCGGTCGCCAATTGGGCACGGTTGACTGGTACAGTGATGTGCCGCACCGTCTGCGCGAAGCAGGGTATATTGATGAAGGCGCCGAACAATTCTGGATCGGATGATCGGCTTTCGCAACATTCTTGTCCACGAGTACTTTGGATAGACCGCGACATCGTGTATCAGATATTGCAAGAACATGTTGCCGATATTGAACGGCTCAAGCACATCTTCGGGCAGTTTTTGTGAACAATCCCCGCCCTCTCAGTAGACGACACAAGCCT
>NZ_CALFBQ010000065.1 GCF_937951745.1 uncultured Chloroflexus sp. | reverse complement strand
GATGGCAATGCGCCGTCGAATTGCGCGCGCCAGCGCCCCGGCGCGAGTGCAGTGATGGTTTGTGGGAGCTGCGGCGGCGCTTCTTCCGCCCATACGCGCAGATCGTGCGGGGGTGAGGAGCAGCCTACCAGCAGCGCCCATGCTGTGGCCGAGATCTGTTCGACGCCGAGAATGAGGCGAGGTGGGGTTACGGGCGGAGTTGGGGGGATGATGTGAGCGGCTGTCAATACTGGCCAAACGATGAGCAGTATGAGCAGAACCAAGAGCGGAGTTCGGCGGCGCATAATAATCTCCTCGCACAGCAATACTCTCATCATGGAAACCGCGCGAGGAGGGCAAAAGTTGCGCGCTTGGCAAAAAATTCAGAAAAATATCCTATCGGCGCTGGTTACACCGCTGTGCGCACAAGCACCTCTTGCGGCGAGCGGGCAGTAGTAATAGTGTTCATATCAATGCCTAGCGCCGTGATCGTTTGGGCCATTGTAGGGGAAATACCGGTGATGACAGCCTCGCACCCGATCAATCGCAAGGCTTGCACCGT
The DNA here is from genome assembly GCF_937951745.1 of uncultured Chloroflexus sp. GTDB lineage: Bacteria > Chloroflexota > Chloroflexia > Chloroflexales > Chloroflexaceae > Chloroflexus. The sequence goes on along the minus strand of NZ_CALFBQ010000065.1, from coordinate 8,864 downwards.
CTGAATCAAACTCTGTGCAGCCATCGTGTCAAAGGCCGACACACCGGCGACATCGATCACAACCATGCGCACCCGGCGAGCGCTGACCACATCGAGTAGCCGCTTCAACAGCAGTTCGGCGCGTTGGCTATCAATCTGGCCGACAATCGGTGCGAGCAAGACGTCGCGCGCGATCTCGACGGTAGGTGTTTCGAGTGATTGTACCAGATTGCGCAGCATCTGTTCGGTTGCCTGTAACTGCGTCGTTTGCTGTTCGAGCTGTGTGGCATACGTCTCAACCTGTTGCGCTTGCATCCGAGCGCGCGCCGCTTCAGCAGTGGTTTGATGAGCAAGTCGTTCCATCCGTTGCAAGAGATACAGAAATGGTGTGAGGACGAGGGCTGCGGCAGCGAGATAGAGTCCGATAGAACCGATCCACTCGGCGAGAGTGTCTTGGATAGCGAGGTTTTCTGCCTGTACAAACGTAGCATTGCCGGAAAGGTACACTGTGGCGGTGATGATCATTGTCACAAGTGACAGGACGAGCGTAATGATTCCACCCCAACTGCCAAAGTAAACTATTGCCAGTACAATTACCCCGATCCAGATAACCCGCCCGCTGCCTACCAACCCAAAGAAAATTATCAGAAAGGTTGATATGCTGCTCAAAATTGTTAGCAAGATGAATGCTCGGATTGTAACGCTAAGCTGGCGTAATATGGTAGCAGCTACAATGCATAAGTAAGCGATAGTATAAATAGTGATGAATGGGATTGCACGCTCGCCCATAGTGGTGTAGTCTGACCATGAGCCTAATATGAGGGCTACACCACTCAGTATAGTGAGTACCAACAACAGGTTATTGAGAAGCTGTAAACGCCATTGAGCAATCATTGTGCTAGCGTGTTCGGTTGGAGGTAAAGGAGGTGATTGAGGGTTAAACATTCCAGTAACTCTGTAGTTGCGGTCGCCAATCGTTTGGCAAACTAATGGTAATCAATTTACATTTGCGAGTGATTGTATCCTGTTTGTGTAAGTTGGAACTGTCTGAAGGCCTTGATGATTGTATCATCATTGGTACAATGTTGGCAAATCTTAAAAATTCGTTGAAGTCAACATTGGTAACGTGAATAATAACGGTCTTGCGATTAACGTGCCATCATGCAGTTGTAAGGCCAGATTCATACCATGAGGAACGATTGGCGCCGCCAATTGTACTCCGAGGTGGTAACCGATCACATCGGCGATCATGGTGGTTTGGCCATTAGGAGCGAAGAAGGTGAACGGCTGGCCCCAGTTGGCAATAGCGCGCACGAAAGCATAGGCGCGCTGTACCGGCCAATCGGCGGTGAAGGTGAAGTCAGCGGCTTGTGGCGCAGGGTAGTAACTGCCGCCGGCAGGTTGCGACTGGGGTTGCCATCCCGGTGTAGCGAGATCGGCCAGCGCCGCCGGCAGCATCTGCGCAGCAACCCGACCGGCAAGTGTTTCGATTGCACTGAGCCGCTCGCCGAGCGGCAGCTCAAACCATTCCTGCCGCACAATCGGCCCGTGATCCAGCGCTTCGTCCATCAGGTGCAGCGTCATTGCCGTGCGCGTCCAGCCTAACCGCACGGCCCAAAAGAGCGGTTCCGGACCGCGCAGTTCTGGTAATGGCGAGGGGTGCAAGTTCAGGAAACCGCGCTGCGGTAGGTGCAGCAGGTCAGTGGGAATGTGCCACGGCCAGCAGGCGACAAGCACTAGATCGATCTGTTGCGCAGCGAGCTGTGCGGCCAGTGCTGGCATGCCTGTCCGCCCAACTGCCCAGCGCGAGATGCCGGCCCGGCCAGCGAGGGTAGCCAGATTCGCCGGCGTTACTACCTCTTGGCGGGGGGGTGGCGTGGCCGGTGGCAGGAGGGTCAGCGCCGGCATACCCGGTGGCGCCGGATGAACCAATCCCACCACATTCACCGGCAATTCCAGCAAGCGTTGCAAAACAGGCAAGGCCATTGGCCCCGGCATGGCAAAGAGCACGATTCGCATGGCCGTCCTTTTCTTTCGGGTATAATGAAAGTGGTATCACGCTGGTTTGAAAGAAAGAAAAACCTATGCCGCGCATGGTGAATTGTGTCAAGTTTGGTCGTGAACTGCCCGGCCTCGATAAGCCGCCGTTCCCCGGCCCGCTCGGCCAGCGCATCTACGAGCAGGTCTCGGCGCAGGCGTGGCGGCTGTGGCCGCAGCAGGCGACGCTGATTATCAACCATTATGGCCTAAGTCTCGGTGACCCCAACGCGCAACAAATCCTGATGAAGGCGATGGAGGAGTTCTTTTTCGGCGAGAACGCGCGTATGCCCGAAGGGTGGACGCCGCCTGCCGCTGCGCCGGCCAAAGGTGGCCCCCGCCGCAAGTAGCAGCACACCGCAGTGTGTCGCTACGGCAGTGTGCGGTTATGCCATCAACGTGATCGCCGGCACGATGGTGAACCGCAACTGGGCATGGGCGGCGCGCAACGCCGCTTCGACCGTTGCCGGATCGGGGCCACGGGCAAAGATGAAGCCGAGATAGCTATCGCCTTCGGGCAAGGGGGTTAACGGGTAGTTGAGCGGAGCAGTGATGTCAACCGACTCGATGCCGGGAATCGCTTGCGCCGCTTCCACCCCGGCGACCCCGCGCAAGATGCCGGCCTGCGGGATGGGGATCATCATCACACCGCCAGCCTGCCCAGCCCGGCTGAGCGACTCGATCGGTAAACCAGCAGCTTGGCGTAGGATCAATTCTTCGAGCGGCGCATCGGCACCGAAGCGCAACGTGCGCGAACACAGACCGCCGATGCTGCGATTGGCCAGCTCGATCATCCACGGCCCGTGGTCGTTGATGCGAAGCTCGGCGTGCAGCGGCCCTTGTTCGAGGCCAACCGCGCGCGCCGCTGCCGCCGTTACCTCACAGATCGCAGCTTGCGTCGCTGCCGGCAAGCGTGATGGCGTGACATAGATCGTCTCTTCAAAGAACGGCCCGTCGAGCGGATCGGGCTTGTCAAACAGTGCCAGCACCTGCACTTGTCCGCGGTCGATCAAGCCCTCCAGCGCTACTTCAAACCCCGGCACAAACTCCTCGACCAGAAACTCGTGCGTTCCCGACCCCTCCACCCGGTCAAGCAGCACTGCCAATCGTTGCGCCGCAGCGACGAATTGGTCAGGATTGTCAGCCCGGATCACGCCGCGGCTGCCGTTGAGGCGCAGCGGTTTGACCACGCATGGGAAGGGAACGGTCTGGGCCAGCGCGACGAGGTCATCGGCAGTGGTGCAGAGGCGAAACGCGGGCGAGGGCACACCAGCGCGGGCAAAGAGCTGGCGCATCAGATGCTTGTCGCGCGCGGCGACAGCCGCTTCAGGACGATTGAACGGCAGACCGAGTTCGGCGCAGGCCAGCGCCGCTAACTCAACTCCACTATCATCAACCGGCAGAATCGCGGTTAGCGGTTGGCTAGCGTGCAACACACGGATGGCGCGCAACGCGGCTGCATGATCGCTGAAATCAATCAGCAAGCGTCCCGGCAATGGGCGTGCCAAGGTTGGAGGCGTGTCTTCAGCGACCGTCGCTTGCGCGCCGATCCGCTCGGCGGCGGCCAGAAAAGCCGGTAACCGGTAAGATGATGGTGTGGTGAGAAAAAGTAGGTGCGGGTGCATATTGGCCCTACCTACAGATACCGTATTGTCAACTGCTGATTGGTTGGTTCGGCGCAACAGTACCATTGCTCGCTCAGGCGAGGGATGGGTGCGGTAGGCGAGAACGAGAGCGGACGCGGTCCCAGCCCAATCATCTGATCGCATAGATCGAGTAGACGCTGGTAGAACATACTGCGCGACATACCACATTGATCGCTGGATTGCACTAGCTCAAGCACGGCTGAATGCAATGCCTCCATCGCTGGATCGGGATGTTGCCACGGGTAGACCAATCCGGTCGGATCGAATGGCCCCACCAACGCACGTACCTCAGGCAATTCGAGCAAGCGCGAACCGGCGGTGATCAAGAGGCGCAGACCGTACTGTACCGGCGCAACGCTTTCAATTAAGCCTAACTCAGCAATGCCGATCAGCAGATCGCGATAGATTTGCCGTGTCGTCCACGGGGTAAAAGCCACAAATGTTGCATTAAGTGCAATATCATGCGCACGCAGCAATGCCACGGCCCGAGCGACATCGGCACGGGTATGGCGCTTGTCGAAGCGAGCGAGAATCTCGTCATCGAGCGCCTCGACGGCGCTGACCGCCATGATGCAGCCGGTGGCGCGCAGTTCTGGCAGCAGATGGGCGTAGCGCAGGATGTGCTCGATCTTGATCGTCACATCGTAGGTGAGGTCAGGAAACTCGGCGTGCATGGCGCGCACGATCGGCAAGACGTGGCCGGGGCCATTGAGAAAATCGGGGTCGCCGAAGGTGATATGGCGCGCGCCAGCGGCCACTTGAGCGCGGATGTCGGCCAGCACCGTTTCGCGGGGCACGACGCGGAAGCGGCCATTGTAGACCGGCACGACCGGGCAATGGCGGCAGAGGTGTTTGCAGCCGCGGGTGGTTTCGGTATAACCGGCGAGGAGCGTTTCAGAGCCATTGATCAGGGTAGCATACCGGTTGAGCGGTGGTAAGCCGCTGCGATCGGGCGGGATGAGGTCGAGTCGGTTGAGCGCGATGGCGTCAATGGCGGGCGGACGTTCACCGGCGGCCAAACGTTGCCAGATCGTGGTGAGCAGCTCTTCGATCTCGCCGCCAAGGCAGCAATCGGCGCCAGCGGCGCGCAGCATGGCGGCGTTGAGTGGCGCGTAGAGGCCGTAGCAGACGATAAATGCGTTGGGGGCAGCGGCACGCAGGCGCGGTAACAGTTCAAGCGCCAGCCGGGTGGCGGTATGCATGGGCACTGAAATGGCGATCAGGCCGGCCTCAGCCGCCATAGCTGCCGTCAACGGCGATACACTGGTATCAACGCAGGTCACAGCAGCGCCGGCTCGCCGCAGCCATGCCGCCGGTGAGGCGAGGCTCAGCGGTTGGTGACCAAGTTCGTAGGTGGAGATGAGCAGGACGTTCATACTGTCTATTGTACCGCAAGACGGTGTTTATGTGGCAGGGCACACCACAGTGTGCCGTTACGGAGTGGGCGCGGGGGGGCACGGGGAGCAGTGCGCCGCTACTGTTGTTGTAATTCGGCTTGGACGGAGGCGGTGGTGATTTGGGGTAGCACTTCGGTTTCGTCGATGTGGACAGCGGTAGGCACTACCTTCACCCCGACTTCAAGCTGGCTGGTTGCTTGGCCGCGATAGATGCCGCGGGTCGGCGGCACGTCGGCATAGTCGCGGCCAATCGCCACCCGGATATGGCGTTCGCCGGCGATGAGGTTGTTGGTTGGGTCGAAGCCAACCCATCCCACTTCCGGCAAATACGCTTCAACCCACGCATGGGTCGCGTCTTCTTCCGAGCGGTCGTGGTCTTCGGTGCGGTGGAAGAGGTAGCCGCTGACGTACCGGCATGGAATGCCGATCCGTCGCACGAGCGCAATCATAATGTGGGTGAAGTCTTGGCAGACACCCTTGCGCGCTAGTAGCGCCTCGTCGATCGGCGAGTCAACACGCGTTGTTTGCGGCGCATAGGCAAACGTTTGGGCGATGCTATGATTCATCTCGCGCAGTACGGTAAGCGGATCGGATCGGCGCTCGGCGCCAATTTCACGCGCCAGATCGAGCAAAGCTGGTGTGGTTTGGATGAAATGGCTCGGCATCAAAAAATCCCAGAAGTCGCCGTGAGCAGCGATCTCATCGAGCATCGCCCAAGCTGCGCCGTCGAGCTGATCGGGTAATGGCAGCGGCGGCGTGAGTTGGACAATGGATTCGGCGATGATCAGCAATTGCCGGTGGGCGGTAGCAACATCGAAGTGGTAAACTTCGTTGCCAAGCCAATCGTGATAGTGGTTGATGCGTGCGTAAGGTGCTGTCGTGAGGTGGAACTCGATAAGGCGCTGGATGCCCTCGTCGCGAGGGCACATCCGCACTTCGGTCTGGCTTTCGGTGACCGGCGCGCTATAGCGAAAGCGCGTCTTATGCAGGATCGAATAGTACATAGAATGAAGCCAGCTCAGTGCTCTGGCAGCGCGCTACCGGAGCAGCGCCTGCTCGATCGGATAGGTAATATACGCTTGATAAATTGCTTCGTGAATCGCGGTGCATTGCTGTCGGATCTGCCGCAAGAACAGCGGCAAATCGCCGGCGATAATCTCATCTACTTGGCCATAATCGAGTTGAGCGCGCAACCGGCCCGCTAATCGCTCGGCCCGCCCCGCATGGCGACCACCGGCAAGCTGAGAAATTTGTTCGAGACTGTCTTGCAGTTGGTCGGCGGCAAACCGGATCGAGCGCGGGCTTTCGGCGTTCAACAAGAGAAATTCTGCAATCTGTGCTGCTTGCACATCGGCAGTGTAGACTTTGCAATACGCCTCGAAGGCGGTGCAACTCTTGAGCAACACCACCCAGTCGATCGAGCCGATGGCGCCTTCATCACCGTTGAAGTAGGGTTGAAAGAAGACTTCGAGCAACAGTGTTGTGGCCCAGATTCGTTCGAGGTAGCGCCCAACCTGAATAAAGCGCCAACCCTCGCCGTGGTTCATGGTAGCGTCGGTAATGCCTTGGATCAAGTGTAACCGCTCTTTGACCATCTGGTAAAACTCGACTGGCTCATCGTGCCAAATCTGCTCGATGGTTGCGGCGCGCATGCGGAGGTAGAGCTGGTTAATCTGCTCCCACATCTCTGAGCTGATCTGCTCGCGCACTTGGCGGGCATTTTCGCGCGCTAACGTGATGCACGAAACCAGTGAAGCGGTGTTAGCGGCGTCGGTGGTGAGCAGGCGGGTGATAGTCTGTGGGTCGTCGAGGCCGGTTACCGGCGGTTCGACATGCAGTGCAGCGAGCAACCGGCTCCAGCGCGGCGCGATTGCCTGCGGCGTCTGGTCGAGGATCTGGGTGAGACCGACCCCGATCAGGCGTGCTGTATGCTCGGTGCGCTCAAGGTAGCGGCTCATCCAGTAAAGGCTATCAGCGACTCGTGAGAGCATAGAATGTTCCTGCCGGATGGTATCAATACAACACCCACGTATCCTTACTGCCGCCGCCTTGCGATGAATTGACCACTAGCGAACCACGCCGCAGGGCGACGCGGGTCAAACCGCCGGGCACAATCGTGGTAGTCTCGCCGTCGAAGAGGATGAACGGGCGCAGATCGACGTGGCGCGGTTCGATGATGCCATCGATAAAACACGGTGCGCACGAGAGTTGCAGGGTCGGCTGCGCAATATAGTTACGCGGATTGGCGCGGATGCGTTCGGCGAATTGGGCCTGTTGTTCGCGGGTGCTGTGCGGGCCAATCAGCATATCGTAGCCGCCCGACTCACCAACCGCCTTAATGACCAATTCATCCACGTGTTCGAGCACATACGCTCGTTCGTCTGCACGGTCGCACAGATAGGTCGGCACATTGGGCAAGATCGGTTCCTCGCCGAGGTAATAACGAATGATCGCCGGCACATAGGCATAGATCGCCTTATCATCAGCGACGCCGGTACCAATCGCGTTGGCCAGCACGACGTTACCGGCGCGGTAAGCATTGAGCAAGCCGGGCACGCCGAGTACTGAGTCGGGGCGGAAGACCATTGGGTCGAGAAAATCATCATCGATCCGGCGGTAAATCACATCTACCCGTCGCAGGCCGCCGGTGGTGCGCATATAGATCACGTTATCGTGGGCGAGCAGGTCACGCCCTTCGACTAGCTCGATCCCCATCTGGCGGGCAAGGAAGGTGTGTTCAAAGTAGGCTGAATTAAAGACGCCGGGGGTGAGCAGGGCAATCGTTGGTTCAGGCCGGTGGTCGGTGGCCAAGGTGCGCAAGGTGGCGAGCAACGCTTGTCCGTAATGGTCGATCGGACGCACACCGTGGGCGCCGAACAAGCGCGGGAAGGCGCGCTTCATCACGGCGCGATTGGTTAGCATATAACTGACGCCACTCGGCACGCGCAGATTATCTTCGAGTACCACGAACTGGCTATCGGGCAAACGCACGAGATCAGTGCCGACAATCGCGATATACACGTTGCGCGGCACGTCCAAGCCGCGCATTTCGCGCCGGTAATGGCGGCAACTATAGATCAGCTCGCGCGGAATGATGCCATTGCGCAGGATTTGCTCGTCATGGTAGATATCGCGCAAGAAATGATTGAGCGCGATAATCCGCTGGCTTAAACCGCGCTCGATCTGCTGCCATTCGTCAGCAGTGATCATGCGGGGCAACAGGTCGTAGGGAAAGACCCGTTCGGTGCCGGATTCGTTGCCGTAGACCGTAAACGTAATCCCCTGATTGAGGAAGGTCAGATCGGCATAGCGTTGTCGTTGTTGCAACTCTTCCGGGCTGAGCGCCCTGAGGCGGCGGGCCAATTCAGCATAGGCTGGGCGCACGCTACCATCGGGCGCAAACATCTCGTCGTAAGCGCCGGTTAACGTGTACTGTTCAAATGGCGGTTGACCAATAAGTGGAAAGGTGGCGTCGGGCATACTCGTCGCATATAGATTCAACAGAGTGATTGCGCCCGGCCAGCCGTGGGCGACGTTGCCCGATCGTCTTCATTTGCCGGCGTGACAATGATACTGAATATGGTAACGCCGATGTCGCCCTTCGTCAACTAGGAATGGGAGTAGGGTGCAAACCCTACTCCCATCGCTCTACTCTCTATCTCCCCGATTAATCGCCCATCACTTCGTGTAGAGCCGGCGTCGCTTGGCGCTTGTGCTGATCTTCCGGCTTCACACGGTACACGTTCCACACCAATCCCACCTTTTCAAGGGCGCGGATGATGTAAGCCGAAATATCGATCTGCCA
>NZ_CALFBQ010000064.1 GCF_937951745.1 uncultured Chloroflexus sp. | reverse complement strand
CGAGGGGATGGAGGCCAGCGAACGCGAACTGCGCGACCACTGTGCCCGGTGGTTGGCCGATTTCAAAGTGCCGCGCGCGATCCATATCCTCAGCGCGTTGCCACGCGGTGCGACCGGTAAGCTGCAACGGATTACAATGGCCAAGACGCTGGGGTTAGCCTAGGCAGAGCGTTGCCATGGAGGGCGGCAGTTAGACCGCCATATGCCATAGGAAGGTGAACCGCCTGCCGTTCGCAACATGCTGTGAAAAGCTTTACAAGCCACGCCAAAATTGCGGTATGATAGTGTTATTGGCAAATTACAACGCATTGACTGCTCATCATCGCAACGATGCTGCCGGCCACCACCTCCGGCGTTGACACACAGGAAGCGGCATGATCCCCAAGCCTGAACTCGAACGGCGTCTCTCGCCCTACGTGAGTTTTTCGCGGTCGGAATGGTCGGCATTACGGAACGGCACACCCTTGCCGCTGAGCGCCGACGAGTTGGACTCACTGGTGAGCTTAAACGATAGTGTCTCAATGGAAGATGTCGCCGACATCTACCTGCCACTAGTGCGCTTGTTGCAGCTTTATTACGAAAACGCTTGCCGGTTGTATCAGGCGACAAGCTCGTTTCTTGGTTCGGTAACGGCCCGCGTTCCTTACGTGATCGGCATTGCGGGAAGCGTCGCAGTGGGCAAGAGCAGCACTGCCCGTATTTTGCAGGCGCTGTTGGCCCGTGGCCCCGATCAGCTCAAGGTGGATCTGGTGACAACCGATGGCTTTCTCTACCCTAATCGGGTGCTGCAAGAGCGGGGCATTATGCACCGCAAAGGCTTCCCGGAAAGCTATGATCGACGCCGGCTGTTACAATTCATCGCTGATATCAAGTCGGGGTATGGCCCGGTGACTGCGCCGGTTTATTCGCACTTGACATACGATATTGTCCCCGATCAGTTTCAGGTAGTCGATCACCCCGATGTATTGATCGTCGAAGGGTTGAATGTGTTGCAGCGCGGCGCCAGTACCCGGCGCGAACCGCAGCTCTATGTGTCGGATTTCTTCGATTTTGCGATCTATGTTGATGCTAATGAACAAGACCTCGAACGCTGGTATATCGAGCGCTTTTTGCAACTGCGTAAAACGGCATTCCGTGATCCGTCATCGTATTTCCGGCGCTACGCCGAGTTGAGCGAGGCTGAGGCGATTGCTACCGCTCGCCGGATCTGGCGCGAAATCAACTATGTGAACCTCAAACAAAACATCGAGCCGACGCGCTGGAGTGCCGATCTGATTTTGGTGAAGGGATCACGGCACGAGCTAGAGCGAGTATATTTGCGTAAACTGTGAAGGCAATGGCGTAGAGGTGCAACGTTGCGCAGGATGACGTGCAAAGGCGCACATCTGTCAGAGATATGAGGAAGTGGATAGTCGCTTACCCTTCATTATTGTGCATTTATAGATCGCTAATGATATGGAAGACATGCTGTCTTAACCATACAATATGCTTAGTCCGTGCGCGCCGTTGCGTTTATGAAAACTCTTAACGTCTCAGATTCTATATTGATGTTCTGCTGGTGATGTTGACCGTCGTTGGAGGTGACCCTTCATTTTTGATACGCTCGCATGAAAATAGGATGATATAGCAGAGTACTGTTCTTCACCATCCGATGCTTCCGATGTACCTGAGAAACACGATGGCTAGCCGCTCAAAGGCGATCACCTCTGGCATCTCTGATCATCACAACTGTCGCATGTAGATCATAGACGCCACTGGGCATAGTGCTTGCCGGAATAGCAGCCCCAAAGCATTTGTTCAAATCGGTTGTGTAGCTTCACCAGAAACGTCAACGATAGGATGTCCCAATGCCCTCGCGCACCTTATTTTCAATCGTGCTATAGCTGGTAGATTTCGTTGCGAACAGGCGTCATTCGCTACCATCCGACGTAGCAGAGCGGCAACTTGTTGGGTAATGCACCTATCACTCCTTTCGCGAAAGGCACAATGCGATGACAAATAAGGTGATCATTTGGTGTACATTGCTGGCAATAGGTTTCGTCTCCTGTATGTCTACGTCTATACCACAAACAACCGTAGCGCCTACTGACACACTCTCGCCGCCTTTGTTGCAGAACGGATTCGCCGTACCGCTCCAATGTTCCGATACCGAACCGTCGCCAATCACCGACCTCGCTGTGCGCCAACCGCCCGCCATGAGTGAACCTACACCGCGTACTGCCTTCCGCGACCCGGTCTTTGGCCGCTGCGTGATCCGCGTTACCGACCGCGTGAACGACAAAACTGAAGCGAGCGGGCTGAAGAACACCTATGCGCGTGTCCAGTCCTTCAATGCCGACGAGACTCGCATCCTTGTTATGAGCACGCAGGGCGGCTGGTATCTTTACCACGCTCAGACCCTTCAGCCGCTCGGCGCACTACCGCTCGGTATCGACCCACGTTGGAGCATGACCGATCCCAACATCATTTATTTTTCAGACGAGACGCGCCTGATGTCGTACCATATCGCCACCCAGCAGACCACTCTCGTCCACGAATTTGCCAATGATTTCCCCGACCAGCGCTTAGTCGCCGTGTGGGGACGTTATGAAGGTAGTCCTTCCCGCGATGGTCGCTGGTGGGGACTAATGGCTGAAGACGAACACTGGCTGACTAGCGCGCTGCTCGTTTACGACCTACAGATGAATCAAGTAACGGCCACGCTCGATACGCGCGGCTGGTCTGAAACTGCCCGCGAGATAGACAGCGTTACCATCAGCCCGTTGGGAAATTATTTCCTTGTCTCCATGGATGAATCCTGTGCGTTGGGGCATCTGGGCACGACCGCCAATCCCTGCGGTCTTATGGTGTATGACCGCGCCTTACAGAACGGGCGTGGCCTGCTGCGCATCATCGGCCACTCTGACACCGCACTCGACGCGCAAGGGCGTGAGGTCTTGGTGTATCAAGACATAGACACCGACCATATTGCTATGCTTGATCTAGCGACAGGCGCTGTCACCTCTCTCTGGCCGATTGATTTTTCCTCCACGAGAGTTGGTCTGCACTTCTCCGGACGTGCCTTCAACCACCCCGGCTGGGCGGTGATTTCTACCCACGACGGCGATGCCGTCTCGCATGCTTGGATGGACGACTCGGTCTTCCTCATCGAACTTGCAGCGAACGGGCGTGTCGTGCGCTTAGCGCACACATACTCGCTAGTGGATGAGAATCAAGAACACGATTACTGGGCCGAACCGCAAGCGACTGCTAACCGCAGTCTGACGCGCGTTCTCTTCACCACCAACTGGGGCCGTGCTGGAACTGAGCAGGTGGAGATGTATCAAATTTATGTCCCACCTGAAGCGTTCGCACGAATCCATTACGTCGCGCCCAACGGGAACGATGCTAACCCCGGCACCATTGACCGACCGTGGCGGACTATTCAAAAGGCGGCTGATACGCTGAACGCCGGTGAGATGGTCTATATCCGTGGCGGAACGTATCGTGAGCGGGTTGTGCCAAAACACTCCGGTAGCGCAGGGAATTTCATCGTCTACGCTGCCTACCCCAGCGAGACAGTCACGATTGACGGTAACGGCGTGGAAGTGCCACAGTACAGTGGTCTGTTCGACCTCTCTGGGCGCAGCTTTATCAAGATCAGTGGACTGCGAGTCGTCAACTCGGCGCAGGCAGGCATTTTTGCCGACACCGCCAGCCATATCGTGATCGAGCAGAACTATACTCACAACACCGTCTCTTCAGGTATTGGGGTTTGGAATAGCCACGACGTGATCGTGGCAGGTAACGAGGTTGTCTTAGCCTGCAACGATGGCGCGCAGGAGGATATTACCATCGCTGGAACGGATACCTTTGAAGTGCGGGACAACCATATCCACGACGGCGGCCCCGGTACCAATGGCGGCGAAGGGATAGATGTCAAAGACGGCTCCGCCAATGGCAAGATCTATCGTAACCACGTTCATCACCTGCCGCGACCGGGTATCTACGTGGACGCTTGGGACAAACACACCTATAACATTGATGTTTACCAAAACATTGTTCACGATGTACAGAACGACGGTTTTGCGCTGGCTTCCGAGAGGGGCGGGCTGTTGGAAAATGTCCGTGTGTATGCCAACCTTTCGTACCACAACCGCTATGTTGGAATCGCCATCACACGTAACGGCGACTCGGCGTTCCACCCGATGCGCGGTATCTCCATCGTCAACAACACAGTAAGAGGTAACGGTCTTGACGACTGGGGTGGCGGGATTACTGTAGACAGTAACGAAGCTGAAGAGGTGCTGGTGAGCAACAATATCGTCAGTAGCAACCTCTCGTTCCAGATTGTAGTGAGTGCAGGCGTTCGCTCGGTGGTGATTGATCATAACTTGATTGACGGCTTTCGCGGCGAAGAAGGCGAGACGCATGGGACAAACCATGTGGAAGGCGACCCGCGCTTCGTGAACCCCACTGAGGCAAACTATCGCCTTCAGTCTGACTCGCCCGCCATCGACGCAGGAGATAACGTCTCTGTTCCCGCTGGTGTTACTACCGACCTAGATGGCAATCCGCGTCTCGTTGGTGGGACAGTGGACATAGGAGCGTATGAGTTTCAGGAAAAGACGGTTTTCCTACCATTAATATTGCGAGACAAGCTATGATGGTGCGCCTACACATAGGTTTTGCCTCGCTATGCTCGGCTCGTCTTGGGATTGGTGTGCGTGCCGGTCTGCCTTTGTTCAAGCCTAGCGCTTCGGCCTCATTCTCCAGCCCTAGATGCGGTACAAGTGACCACTGATTTGCCTAAGTTGGGAGTGGTAGTAAGAGAGGGCTTTTATGGTGGAAACAATGCTTAGTTCGGTGTGACATTAAGCAATTTAACTACCAGCTAAATCATCAGTAAGAAGCTTAAATAGTTTATTGGTATGCGAATGGCGTTCAAGGTATTCCATGGCGTGCGAGTAGTCTCTCAGTCAGCTGGCAGAGCAGCCCGATCCGACGCAAGCACCGCGTTGTTGATCGGCACATTCAAAACGATCGTGAAAACCCCAACGTGACTGCCGCGAAGGGTGTGGTGTGTGCGGCCCGCGTCTCGCGCATGCGGTGCGTCAGCAACGGAACCAGCACCTTCGTCGCTACCGAACTGCACCGAGGGGGAAGATTTTTCACCGAACTGTAAAGGCTGCGTGTCTTACGTAGTCAATGACTAGGACGACTTAAACGACATGTTCTCGCTGAAGCAGTTGTCAACGACTCAATGGGGGGATTTTTATGAACGCCCTCCCCTAGATGGCGTCCAAGGTGCTGTCGCTCCTATCAGGGCAGGCATAGAGCCTGTATCGCTGCTCAGAGCATGGTCGGCGCGCCGTCGGTGGATAGGTGTTGCATGTTTGGGTGAGGGAACGCCTCATTTCGCTAGCGCAGGCTCCTGCTTTCGATCCGGATCGGGTCAAAGAGATGCTGACTGTCACCTTCATGGGCAACGTTATGCCTCTATGTTTATGCTATCCTGAGTTGAGTAGGGAAATGCAACCGCGCAACGGTTTGCAGGGAAGACCATAGCCTGTCGATTGTCCTTATATATCTTTTTAGCACCTGCACGTGCGAACAAACGAGGATTGATATGCGCATCTGCATTGTCGGGGCCGGCGCAATTGGCGGCTGGCTCGGTGCGAAGTTAATACAGGCTGGCGCTGAAGTGACGCTGATTGCGCGCGGCGCGCATTTAGCGGCCATTGCCGCGAATGGCTTGACGATACTCTACCGCGACGGTCGTCAAGAGGTGGTGCGTCCGGCGTTGGCCACTGCCGATATGACCGCCGCCGGCCCGCACGATATGGTGATCGTGGCGGTCAAAGCCCAGTCGCTGCCGGCGCTAGCTGCGCCGATGCGCGCGCTCTATGGCCCGGATACGGCGGTTGTCTATGCCCAGAACGGCATTCCATGGTGGTACTTCTTGCGCCACGGCGGCCCCTATGAAGGCCGCCGAATCGAGGCGGTCGATCCCGGCGGCGTAATCGCGGCCAATACTGAGATCGAGCGGGTGATCGGCTGTGTCGTTTACCCGGCGGCGGCGATCGAGCAGCCCGGCGTGATCCGACATATCGAAGGCAACCGGCTTACGCTCGGCGAACCCGACGGCAGCCGGAGCGAGCGGGCGCTCGGGCTGAGCAAGTTGCTCGAATCGGTTGGCTTGCGCGCACCGGTGAAAACCGATATTCGCAACGAAATTTGGCTCAAGCTGTGGGGCAATCTCTCGTTCAACCCGATTAGCGCCCTAACCCGCGCCACGCTCGACCGAATCATTGCCGATAAGGGCACCTACGCGCTGGTGGTGACAATGATGGCTGAGGCGCAGCAGGTGGCTGAGGCACTAGGGGTGCGGTTCCCCGTCTCGATCGAGCGCCGCATCCGTATGGCCGAAGAGATCGGCGCACATAAGACCTCAATGCTACAAGATATCGAGGCTAAACGTCCGACCGAGATCGATGCCTTGTTAGGGGCAGTGGTCGAACTCGCCGATCTGACCGGCGTCCCGACGCCAACTATGCGCGCGATTTACGCTGTCACGTCGCTGCTAGATCGGGTAAACTGCGGGCAGTGATAGCTATGCTACGATCTGGAGTGCGGCAGTTCCCCACCCGCCCCGCGGTCATTGTGAGGGCGCAAAGCGTCCGAAGCAATCTCCTGCGCAAGCGAGAGCCATCCCCGCAAGGGCGCAATTGCGCTCCTATCCGGTAGTGGATAATATAAGCATGCGCAACTGTTTCCATTTCGTGTCGCAAAGGAGTACCGATGCGTGAACTGATTGCCAACCCGGTACTAACTCGCGAACTGTTTGGCCGGATTCGCGGGCGTAATGCGTGGCTGATCTTGACCGGCTATTTAACCATCATCGGAGCAATCACCCTGCTGATCTACGCCGTCTTTGCCAATTCGGCTAGTATGAACGACCCGAATACAGCGCGTTCGATCGGCAAAGCGATCTTCTTTACCGTGATGACGGCAGCCCTTGTGCAAGTTTGCTTTCTCTCGCCGTCGCTCACCGCTGGCGCAATTGTCGGCGAAAAAGAGCGGCAGACATACGATCTTTTGCTGGCGTCGCTCTTGTCGCCGGCGCAGATTGTGACCGGCAAGCTAGTGTCAGCGATTGCCTTTGCCCTGTTGTTGATTATGGCCTCGCTGCCGATCGCTGGATTAGCCCTGATCTTCGGCGGCGTCACTGCCCAAGAGGTGCTGATCGGAGTAATAGGCCTACTAGTGACGGCGGTGAGTTACGCGGCAATCGGGTTGTTTTGGTCAACCGTGATGCGCTCGACGTTGGGGGCGACGGTCATGGCGCAGGGGACGGTGATCGCAATTCTGTTGTTGGTGCCGTTTCTGTTTTTTGTGATTTCGTTGCTGATTAATGCCTTTGACGGCCAACCGACCCCGCTCTACGTCTACACTATGGGCGCTTTTCTTTGCCTGCACCCATTCATTGCGCTAGGCATCACCGCCAGCGCACTTGAGATGGGCAGCGGCCCATGGTTGTGGGAAGTGCCATCATCAGTGGGCAATTTAACGGTACCATCGCCGTGGCTCGTCTACGCCGCGATAGCGGTGATGATTGCTGCGGGGTGTCTGTGGTTAGCGATCCGTGGGGTGCATCCAGACGAGGCGACGGGATAATCGCAATCATCCGATCCCCTGCATCCAGCGCGCGATGATCGCGGCTACCTCATCCGGCTTTTCCATCGGCAGCATATGACCTGCCTCAACCTCGGCCAAGGTGATGTGGGGCGCTACCCGGCGGAAACGGCGCCAGACCGAATCGGTGATCAACTCAGAGCGCGTGCCGCGAATTATCAGGAGAGGCCGGCGCAAGCGGCGCAAATCGCGCCATGCGTCGAGCGGTGATGAGGCGAAGATATGCGCCTCCCACAATTTCGGCCATGCCAGCGTATAGCCGTTGCCGTGCGGCTTCAGGCCGCCGCTGAGATAGCCTTCGAGTGCGGCGGGGGTAAAATCGGCAAACACACCGCGCCCCTGCCAACGCTGGCGGGCCTCGTCAATGCTGGCGAAATGGTCGCGGCGGCGCAACGCGCCTTGCGCCAGCGGAAAGCGATAACCTTGCCCGCTTTTGCGCAGCAGCCAGATCAGCACTTGGAAGCGGCGGCGAAAGAAGACCGGATCAATCAACCCCACCGCCCGAAACAGTTCCGGCCGCTCAACCGCAGCGTAAAGAGTTAAAATCCCGCCGAGCGAATGGCCGATTCCGATCACTGGTTCGTGCGCAACTGCTTGCAAGTCGGCCATCAGATCCGCCGCCAAATCGCGCCATGTCCCCCCCGGCTGCGCATCGCCATCGACACGCAACGGGCGTGGCCGGTAGCCGAGAATGCGCCCAAACGGCGCTAGACCGGCGGCGAGGGGGACATAGGCTTCTGGTGGGAAGCCATTGGCCGGCGCGATATGGATGAGACGGGGGCCGTGACCCCCGAGCTCACGATGAGTAGTGGCGGCGTTGAGCGCGATCATCGATGGTGGCAATGTGGTTCAGCGCAATATCATCAGTGGCGCTTAGTCATCACGCCGCCGTGGGCGCGGGCGATCGGCATCGCGGCGCGGGCCGCGCAATTCTTCGCGCAAGCTGCGCGGCTCTTCACGCCCGCCGCGCTGCTCATCCCGACCGCCACGCGACTCCTCGCGCGGACGCGGACGGGGCGCAGTGCCGGCTGCCTTCCGCTCTTCCGGCGTCTCACCGGTGAGCACTGCCCGCCGGCTGAGACTAATCTTGCCGGTGGTGCGGTCAATGTCGATCACCATCACATTGATCTCGTCACCGAGCGAGACCACATCTTCGACGTTCTCGACTCGTTTATCGTCAAGCTCTGACACATGTACCATACCGTCTTTGCCGGGCAAGATGTTGACGAAGGCGCCAAACGGCTTGATGCTTACCACTTTGCCAAGGAAAATGTCGCCGACTTTTGCTTCGCGGGTAAGACCTTCGATCATACTAAGCGCCTTCTTGGCCGCCTCACCGTCGGGAGTGGTGATAAAGACGCGACCGTCGTCTTCAATATCAATCTGGGCGCCGGTGGTATCGCAGATATTGCGGATCGTCTTGCCGCCGGGGCCGATCAGCGCGCCGATCTTCTCGACCGGAATCTGGATGGTCATAATCCGCGGCGCGTAGATCGACAACTCAGGCCGTGGCGCGCTAATCACCGCATTCATCTTATCGAGAATAAAGAGCCGTCCGGCCCGTGCCTGCGCAAACGCCTGCCGCATAATCTCGTAGGTAATCCCGGTCGTCTTGATATCCATCTGCAACCCGGTGACACCCTTAGCAGTGCCGGCCACCTTGAAGTCCATATCACCGAGCGCGTCTTCAAGCCCCTGAATATCGGTCAACACGCGCCAACGCCCATCTTCGCCAGTGATCAGGCCCATCGCCACGCCGGCCACCGGGGCCTTAATCGGCACGCCAGCATCCATCAGGCTGAGCGACGAACCGCAGACCGAGGCCATCGACGACGAACCATTCGACGAGAGCACCTCAGAGACGAGCCGGATCGTGTAGGGAAACTCCTCTTCGCTCGGCAGTACAGCGTACAGCGATCGCTCGGCAAGCGCACCGTGGCCAATGTCACGGCGGCGCGGCGTACCGAGCCGGCGTACCTCGCCGGTGCTGAACGGCGGGAAGTTGTAGTGGTGAATATAGCGTTTAGTCGTCTCGACTCCGAGATCATCCACCTTCTGCTCATCGCCGGGCGAGCCAAGAGTAGTAATGGTCAGCACCTGCGTCTGGCCGCGGGTAAAGACGGCTGAACCGTGGACGCGCGGCACCACGCCGACTTCGATGCTGATCGGGCGAATCTCATCGAGAGCGCGGCCATCAACCCGAATCCCTTCATCGAGGATCGCGTTGCGCACTTCATCCTTGAGCAGCTTCTCGAACGCCTTGCTGACCTCTTTGGTACGGTTGGGAATCTCTTCCTCCGGCTCATCGGCGGTAAAGTGGGCGATCACCTCAGCCTTCAGCGCCTCAGTCTGCGCCTCGCGCTCCTGCTTGATTGGGCTACGCACCGCTTGGCGCAAGCGATCACCCATCCACGTGCTGATAGCCTCTTCAAGCGAAGTATCAATGACCGGCGGAGTAAAGGGGCGCTTGGGCTTGCCGCAGAGCTGTACCAACTGCTCTTGCAGATCGCAGATCTGCTTGCAAACCGCGTGACCATCGATCACCGCCTGCAACATCTCATCTTCGGTCAACTCGTATGCGCCGGCCTCGACCATCAACACCGCATCTTTGGTACCAGCTACGACCAGATCGAGCCGGCTGTGCTCCATCTCGCCCATCTTGGGATTAACGACCAACTGGCCGTTGAGGTGGCCCATCTGCACCGCGCCGACCGGGCCGGCGAAAGGAATATCGCTGATCGACAGAGCTGCCGAGGCGGCGATAATCGCCAGCGGGCCGGGGTCGTTCTCCATATCGATCGAGAAGGTGGTGATAATCACCTGCACCTCGTTATAGAACCCCTTGGGGAAGAGCGGGCGCAGCGGGCGGTCGGTCAGCCGCGAGATAAGAATAGCGGTGGTAGTGGGGCGGCCTTCGCGTTTGAAGAAATTGCCGGGAATCTTGCCCACGGCATACATCTTCTCTTCGTAATCAATAGTAAGGGGGAAGAAATCGGTTCCTTCCCGCGCCTCTTTGGCGCAGACAACAGTGGCCAGCAGCATCGTATCGCCATACCGCGCTACCACCGCTCCATCAGCCTGTTCGGCGAAACGACCGGCTTCAAGGGTCAAGGTACGGCCAGCGATCTCCGCACTCACGGTATAAATCTTCCGTTCTGTCATACTTCCTTACAACTCCTGTAACTGGGGCGCCAGTGCGCCCCGCTGAAACCATGATGGCCGTGCGTTAGCGGCCGGGGCGCGGAGTTCGGCACTGGTGAATACGCGCGAGCGACTCACGCGCATGCGCCAATCCCGAACCACCGCGCCAGATAACTGCAAGCAAAGAGCGCCGGGCGGCGAATGCCGCTGGCGCCCTCGTTGACCTTAGCTTACACTGATGGTTGCCACTATCATATCAGCGGCGCAGACCGAGGCGATTGATAACATTGCGGTAGCGTTCACGATCCTTGGACTGCAGATAGTTGAGCAGCCGCCGCCGCCGCCCGACCAGCTTGAGCAGACCGCGCCGCGAGTGATGGTCGTGAATATGAACGCGCAAATGCTCGATCAACTGGTTGATCCGCTCGGTCAAGAGCGCGACCTGAACTTCGGGCGAACCGGTATCAGTCTCGTGGATCTGATAGCCGTTAATAATTTGCGACTTTTCCTCTTTTTCAAGCGCCACGAGCAGTTCCTCCTCGTGTAATCGCGCGCGGGCCGGCGCAGCCCGGCGTTCCTGATATAAGCGTCGCTATTATAGCATAGATCGTTGCGTTTTGCCAACTTATGTCGCGCACGCAGGGAGGTCTACGCAGCAGATGATGTTAACCATAGAGAGCGCGTAGGATTGGGCTTTTCTCCTGCGTCATTGGCGTCTCTTGCCGTAGCGCACTAGCCCGCCCCGCCGGTTGCGCAGTGGGATTGCTGGACGACAGAGTCAACGCCTGCGTGCCGGGGACGATAGTGTCCGCGCTGCGGAACCGGCCAAGGGCAGGTTTTTTACCGCCGAGAGCGCAGGAGGTGCAGGGAAAACAGGTCTCCCGCCGCCATATATTAGATGATCGGCGAGATTGTAGAAGGGAACAGCCGTAACAAGACCCAAAACGCGATATATTTGTGTCTTTTGAGTTTCTTTGCTATTCCATGCTACTAAATCTCACGCGGCACGCGCGGCAAGATGCCAGTCAACACTTCATAACTGATCGTGCCTAGCCAGCCGGCGATTTCATCCACCCCAATCGCATCATCACCCTGCCGTCCGATGATCGTCACCGTATCGCCGCGCTGCACTCCCGGAATATCTGTGACATCAACCATGATGTAGTCCATGCAGATGCGCCCGACAATGGGCGCACGGCGGCCTCGAATCAGCACCTCGCGCCACGGCGGCGACCGGCGGAGACCGTCGGCGTAGCCAACTGGGATGGTGGCGATGCGCGCTGGGCGCGGGGTGACGTAGACGCCGCCATACGAGATTGGCGTGCCGGCGGGATGCGCGCGCACTTGGGCAACTTCGCTGTAAAAGCTGAGAGCTGGGCGCATGCCGGGCAAGAGCGGCGCATCCGGGCTAGGGGCAAGGCCGTAGCAAGCGAGACCGGGCCGCACCATATCAAAGCACGCGGCTGGAAAGCGTAACGTGGCGGCGCTATTGGCCGCATGGACGATCGGCGGGCGCAAGCCGGCGCTGGTGAGTTCGGCTAGGATGGCCTGAAAGCGGGCCAGTTGTTGTTCAGTTGGAGCAGGATCGGCTTCGTCGGCGCGGGCAAAATGGGTGTAGAGACCGACTGGCTCGATGCCGGGGTGATTGCGGAGCCGGTGGAGAAACGGGCCTACTTCGGCAGGCGACAGCCCTAGCCGGGCCATGCCGGTGTCGGCTTTGATGTGAACGCGGGCGGGCCGGCTTAATTCCACCGCAGCGGCGCTGAGCGCCTGTGCGGTGTCGTCGTCAAAGAGTGTGATCATCAGATCAAGCCGGATTGCGTCGGCAACCTGCCACGGCGGGGTATACCCCAACACCAGAATCGGCGCGTTGATGCCTTGGGCACGTAACGCGCGCCCTTCGCCGAGCGTCGCGACGGCCAATGCCTCCGCTCCGGCAGCTAAGGCCGCCCGCGCTACCCGCGCGGCGCCGTGACCATACCCATCACCTTTGAGCACGATTATCAGCGGAACGCCGGCATGGGCGCGGAGGGCGCGGACGTTATCGGCAATAGCGGATAAATCGAGATGCACCCACGTCGGACGGCCCGGATCGCCGATCCGCACACTACGCCATGCCGGTTCTTGCCGCACCAGCGAGTGTTCAGGCGGATGATCGGCGGCGAGCAGTGGTGCGATTACCTGTTCGAGCCGTTCGCTTGCGCCGCCCGACACCAACACGAGATCGGTATTGCCCCGATCGGTGGGGAGTGCTGCCCGCGCTGCGTCGTTGGTGTCAACGACGTGAATGCTTACCGCCGGATTGGCAAGGCGTGCGGCGTGGGCCATCGTCGCCGCGCCGATCCCCTTGAGCACGAGGTAATCGGCGCTCTGCGCCGCATGCGCACCAAGTTCGGTCAAGATCGGCGTCGGGTCAATGGCCGGCAATTCGGTTGGCGCGCCTAACACCGCAATCCGCCGTCGCGCTGGTAAAGCGGCCAATGTTTGCAAGGCGGCTCGCATCGCCAGCGGCGTGGCATTGAAGCTGTCGTCAAGAATCATCTCCCCCTGTGCCCCCACTAAAGGCCGCAGGCGTCCTGCCGGCGCTACGAGCTGGGCCAACGCCTGTTGAATCGCCTCTGGCGCCACCCCGCACAAGCGCCCTACCGCCACTGCTGCCAGCGCCGCCGCCACGCCGGGAGGGCCGAGCAGCGGGGTGGTGATCGCGAGTTCGCCTTCACTGCCTTGGGCAATGAACGAGACGCCATCGTGTCGGTAATCAATCGCCGTCGCTCGCAGATCAATCCTGTTCGCACCGATGTAACGGAACGGTTCGGCGGCAATGAGAAGCTGTGCGCCTTGCTCAGCTAACCATGCCGCCATTGTTGGATCGGCGGCGGGCGTGATCACGGCAAGGTGGGGTGGAAAAGCGGCCGCCAGCGGGGCAAGATGCTCGCCGGCGAATTCGAGCACCGCATAGCGATCGCCGTCGCGCAGGCGGGCGAGTGCAATTGGCAATCCCAATAGCGAATTGAAATTGCGCCGGCTTTGGAAAGTAGTGGCCTGCCGGCTCAACACAGCGGCAATCGCGCGCCGGGCCAGCGTCTTGCCGATCCCGCCGGTCACAGCGATGACAGTGGGCTGCAGCGCGTGCAAGCGGGCGCTAGCCCAGCGCAGCAACAACGCCTGTGGCTCAGGACAGACGATCACCGTCGCGTTGCCGGCATCGTGGGGCGGGCGGCTGCACAACACACCTCGCGCACCGGCAGCAATTGCCGCTGGAATATAGTCGTGGCCGTCGGCCCGTGCTGTGCGGAGAGCGATAAAACATTCGCCGGCGCTGGTCAAACGCGAGTCGTAGCTCCAATCGGTGAAGGTATCGGTATGCACCGGGCTGGCCAATGCGCCGCCGGCGGCAATGAGATCGGCGAGATAAATCGGCATAGCGATGCTCCTAATGCCAACGAATGCCCATGCCAATATTATTCCCAACCACTCCGTTTCCTGCGCTGCGGCTCGTCATTGCGAGCGGAGCAACGCCATCTCTCGCGAGCACCGAACGCTCCCCTCAGTCTCCGTTCCCGCTGAAGCGGGGGATTGCCGCGCTAGCAGCCCTACGCCACCTCGCAATGACAATAGGGCATGCTCCCACCGCTTCGTTTATGGCTCAATCAACCTTTGTTATAATACCCGCTATGAGCAATTCATCCGCCACTGCAACTGCAACTCGCGCCGGAGTCTCGTGGCTCTGGTTGGCGGTTGCCCTCTTTGCCCACACCGGCTGGGGCGCTTACCCGGTGCTAGCCCGCTATCTCCAGACGATTAGTCACTTGCCGAGTATGGCTATTCTCAGCCTTGGCAACGCGATCGCGCTGCTTGTCTATCTCCCCTTCGCCTATCGCCATGTTGACCGCAAAGTCTGGGTGACGCCGATCATCTGGCTGTTTGCGCTGGTGGTGAGCGTGCGCGCGATAACGAACCTGACTTCAGCGCGCTTTACGCTGGCGATCTATGTGCAACTGATCACGCTGCTCACTCCGTTGATCGTTGCTCTAATGAGCAAGCTCTTCTTCCGCGAGCGGCTGCCGCCGTTTACGCTTCCCGCCATTACCCTTTCAATCGTTGGCTCATTGTTGCTGATGAGCGGCGATTTTGCCAGCGGTACGGTCTTGCGCTTGACAGCGAGCGATGTGGTGGGCATCGCGATGGCCTTTGTCTCGGCGTGCGCGCTGGCACTCTATATGATGCTGGTGCCGCGCGCGACTGGGGCGGGCAAGGTGCGGGCTGAAGCAATGCTGCTGATTCAACTGATCGCGCTGACTGTCACTTGCGGCGCAATGAGCCTGCTCTTGGGCGAGCCATGGCAGCGGTTTGGCGAGATTGGCTCGCGCGATTGGGCGGTGTTTGCGGCTTTCATCATCTTTGTCTTGCTGGGCGCGAACCTCGGCCAGATTGCCGCTTTGCGCCAACTCGGCGCGCCATTGGTGAGCAGCACCATGGGATGGCGGCTGGTAAGCGCGCTGGCGTTGGCTGCCCTGCTGCTCGGCGAGCGGTTGCAGAGTGTTTGGCAGGCGCTAGGGGCGGTGATCGTGTTGGTAACGATTACGGTCTATCTGCGCCGGCAGTATCGGGTGTGAGGGGGATGCGGAGGGAGCCGGGATTGATTGACGTTGTTGTGAGCCGCCTATGACAACCACCATCCGAGCTTTGTCGGTGACGCCGCTCGATATTCCGCTGCGCAGTCCGTTTGGTATTGCTGGCGGCGCGCAAGATGTTGCCCGCAATCTATTGGTGACAGTCGAGTTGGCCAATGGGATGTGCGGTTACGGTGAAGCGGCCCCCTTCCCGGCGTTTAATGGCGAGACGCAGACCGGCGCACGGGCGGCGATTGAGACGGTGCGTTCGGCAGTCGAGGGCGCTGACGCGCGCGAATGGCGGGCCATTGCATGCCGGTTGCGTGAGCAGATCGGCGGCTATGGCTCGGCCCGTTGCGCGATCGAGACGGCGGTGCTCGATGCGCTCACTCGCTATTACGGCTTGCCGCTGTACGTCTTCTTTGGCGGCGCTGGGCATACACTCGAAACCGATATGACCATCACCACCGGTACAGTTGAAGCGGCAGCGCTGGCTACGCTCGATATTCTTGATCGAGGTATTCGCCAGATCAAAGTCAAGATCGGCGGCAGCGATTTGAGCCACGACTTAGCCCGCATCACTGCCATCCGCGCGATTGCTCCCGACGTACCGTTGATCCTCGATGGCAACGGCGGCTTGACTGCCGAGGTGATGCTAGAATTGCTCGGCGCGTTACGCTTGCAGCAGATTGTGCCGGCTTTGGTTGAGCAGCCGGTGCCTGCCGATGATTGGGCCGGTATGCGCCAGCTCGTGCAGTGGGGCGGCGCACCAATCGCCGCCGATGAGACAGCCTCAAGCGCGTTGAATGTGTTGCGCATCGCTCACGAGCGAGCGGCGCATGTGATTAACATTAAACTGATGAAGACAGGCGTGGTCGAGGCGCTAGAGATCGCAGCCATTGCCCGCGCTGCCGGCTTGGGGTTGATGATTGGCGGCATGGTTGAGTCGATCCTCGCTATGACGATGTCGGCCCACTTCGCTGCCGGTCTGGGCGGCTTCCGCTTCGTCGATCTTGACACGCCTCTCTTTTTGGCCGAAAACCCGTTTGCGGGCGGTTTTGTGCTGCGGGGTGGAACGATCGACCTTAGCCACATTATCGCCGGCCACGGAGTCGAACCGGCGAACCTGTAACAGGTACGTCTCTACAAATTTTCCCCAGCTTTCATTGTGCAATTCTGCCATAGCATTCACTGCTACCAAAGCGTATACTTAATCTTATATTGACCCATCGCATTGATGCCACCTGCGCGTCGCACCGTTGCGGCGGCGGGTGCTTATTGTTTCGGGAGCACGCATGGTAGCGCGACTCTTGATTGCTGATGATGAATCGTTGATCCGGATGCACCTGCGCGAGACATTGTTTGCGCTTGGTTATGTGATCGTTGGCGAAGCGGCAGACGGGCAGCAAGCGGTGGCAATGGCACGCCAAACGCGGCCTGACTTGGTGTTGCTCGATTATAAAATGCCACATCTTGATGGCCTAGAAGCGGCAACCATCTTGTGCCACGAAGGAATTGCGCCGGTGATCCTGCTCACGGCCTCGACGTCGCGTGAATTGGCCGAACGAGCGCGTATGGCCGGCGTCTTTGGCTATTTGACAAAACCCTTCCGCGATGCCGAATTGATGCCGTTGATCGAAGTGACGCTGGCCCGCTGGCAGGTGTATCAAGCGCGCCGCAGTGAGGTCATCGCATTGCGCGACCGACTCGAAACCCGCAAGGAGATCGAGCAGGCCAAAGGTGTGCTGATGGATTTGCACGGTCTTAGTGAAGCGGAAGCCTTCCGTCGCATTCAGCAATTGGCGATGCGCAATCGCAAGACGATGCGCGAAGTGGCGCAGGCGATTTTGCTCACCCGCCAGTTGGCAGGAGGATAACGTCCATCTCTCGCTAGGGTGTTCGTTTATCGCAGAGGGCGCAGAAGACGTGGAGGAGGGCAGGGTATAAGCGTGCCCGAATCGTTTCCCCCAACTCTTTGCATTCTCGGTGCCTTTGCGTTTAGAACCCCTGCCACCTTTGCGCCTTAACTGCGATTGCAGTTTGGCGGTACATCTACAGGTCATGGTATCCTGAAGCTGGATCGATCCGTCAAGGGAGGAGACCATGCCTGCTGCTCGCCACGCTGTCATTCTGGTTGCCGGCGCCTCTACCCGCACGCGGCCATTGACCGAACATCGCCCTAAGCCGTTGATCCCGCTGCTGGGCAAACCGCTGCTGGCCCATATCCTCGATGAACTGGTTGGGTTGGTAGAGCGGGTGACGCTGGTGGTCGGCTATCGGGCCGATCAGATCATCGCCACGTTCGGCGACTCGTATCGCGGGATGGCGCTGCGCTACGTTCATCAGACTGTGATTAACGGCACGGCTGGCGCATTGCTAGCCGCAGAACCGATTGACGAACCGTTTTTATTGCTCTACGGCGATAATTTGATTGACCGCGCCGATGTTATTGGCGTGAGCCAGCACGGCTATGCCGTTGCCGGATTGCGCGTCGCCGATCCGCGCTCGTTTGGCGTGCTTGATGTCCAAGATGGGCTAGTGTACCGGATTATCGAGAAGCCGGTCAACCCGCCGGCAGATGCGCTCGCCAACCCCGGTATTTACCATTTTGACGAGGCCGTCTTTCCGCTGTTACGCCAGATTATCCCTTCGCCGCGCGGCGAACTCGAATTGACCGATCTGATCGCGTTATTGGCTAATCACCATCCGGTCGCCTGCCACATCTGCACCGGCCACTGGATCCCGGTCGGTACGCCGTGGGAAGCTTTACTGGCAGCGCGGTTTTTGCTGGCGCGACTGGCGCAATCGCAGATTGCGCGCACTGCGCAGATTGACCCAGCGGCTGCTATCGAAGGGGTGGTAGTGATTGGCGAGGGTGCGGTAATCGGTCCACAAGCGAAGATTATTGGGCCAGCCGTGATTGGCCCACGGGTGGTCGTTGGGTCGGGGACATTGATCATTGCTTCGGCAATTGAAGCCGGGGCAACAATCGGTAGTGGAGCAATGATAGGCGGATCAGTGATCGGCAGTGGGGTGATGGTTGGCGCTGGCGCGATGATCAGCCATTCGTGGCTTGACGACCGGGCGCAAATTGGGCCGCATGTGGTGCTTGCCGCAACCGAAGATACGAGTATCCAACCGGTCGCGGTGGTCAATGGCATGTTGACCTTGACCGACATGCGAACCCGTGGCGCAATTGTCGCCGCTGGGGAGGTGGTTACGTCTGGGTAGGAGGGACGGTGCCTGCCTCGCCGCTACACCGGTTGGTCAAAGACCTCGCCAATGATCGCTTCGATCGGCGGCTCGGCGATGTTGACATCGGCTACCGGCAACTCGGCTAGCAGGCGCGCGCCGGTGCGGGTGGTTTCGTGGCGGGCAACCTTCAATTCGACCTCAAGCCCGTCAGCGCGCTGCACCTCGCCGTAGCGAGCCAACGTCTCAACCGGCACTGGCTCGCTCAACACGAGATGAATGATCTTGTGCGGCGCGACCTGCTCAACCATGCTCTGCAAGTTGCCATCGTAGAGCAAGCGTCCATGATTAATTACAATCACCCGCCGGCAGAGCGCGGTTACGTCGGCCATATAGTGGCTGGTCAGCAGCACCGTCGCGCCGTAGCGCCGGTTATATTCGGCAACAAACTCGCGCACACGGGCCTGCATCGTCACATCGAGACCAATGGTCGGCTCGTCGAGGAAGAGCACCTTGGGACGATGGAGCAGGGCTGCCGCCAATTCGCACTTCATCCGCTCACCCAAACTCAGCTTGCGCACCTGCTTATTGAGCAGATCACCGAGTTCGAGTAGCTCGACCAGCTCATGAAGCGTGTGCCGGTAGTCGTCAGCGGGTACCTCGAAGATCACCCGATTGACTTCAAACGTTTCGATCGCCGGCAGATCCCACAGCAATTGCTGCTTTTGCCCCATCACTAGCGTAATCTGCTTGAGAAACGCGGTCTGGCGGTCAAAGGGCGTAAACCCCAGCACCCGCACTTCGCCGGCAGTAGGATGGAGCAGGCCGGCCAGCACCTTCAGCGTCGTGGTTTTGCCGGCGCCGTTGGGGCCAAGAAACCCGACCATCTCGCCGGGGGCGATAGTGAAATCAATTCCATCGACGGCCTTCACCGTCTCGTAACGCCGGCGCACGAATGCACGTAGCGAGCCGGCGAGTCCGGCCTCTTTGCGATGGACTTGGTAATATTTGCGCAGGCCACGTACTTCAATCGACATAGGGTTCGTTCTCGCTGAACGCAGGGGCGCTCACAGCTTGCGTTGCTAGGAAGATTGTACTACTCCTGATGATTGTGAGAGGGAATGCCAGTTTCGGCTAGGGTGTCCTGTTGTGGTGTGCCGATAGCGACGCAGCCATCGCCCGCGCTGTCATTGCGAGCCGCCAGAGGCGGCGCAGTCATCTCCCCCGCGCACGAGAGCGATGCCGGCACGCACCTATTCCCGCTAGAGCGGGAGATTGCGTCGGTCGGACGGCACCCAGCGTGGCTGGGTACCGCCATTCCCTCACAATGACAGGAAAAGTCATTCACCATCCCCGCGTCACTTCCAAAAACCGTTCTGCTACCCGCATCCAGTCGAAGCGGGCGACATACTCGCGGCCAAACGCGCCATATCGCTGGCGGAGGGCTGGATCGGCCAGCAGGGTGGTCAATGCCGCAGCTAAGGCCGGCACATCGCCGGGTGGCACCAAAAGGCCCGCCTCACCGTGGGGCACCACTTCGGGAATCGCGGCGGCGGTAGTCGCGACGACCGGCAAACCGGCGGCCATCGCTTCAAGAAAGACGATGCCAAACCCCTCTTGCACGCTGGGCAGGCAGAAGAGATCGGCACGGTAGTAGCACGCCTTCACCTCATCATCGTCGGGTACCGCGCCGAGCAACTGGCAGGCCGATCCCAGCTTCAATTCAGCGGCCAGCGCGCGCAGGTTGTTGTGTTCTGGCCCATCGCCAATAATCACCAGTTCGGCGGCAGGCAGGCGTTGCCGCACCTGCGCAAAGGCGCGGATCAGGTCGGCAATGTGTTTGCGCGGGTATTGGCGAGCTACGCACAAAATAGTCTGGCCGGCGCCACGAGGTGACGGCGGCGGCCACGCCGCCAGATCGATTCCTTCCGGCACCAGCCGGATGCGTTCTGCCGGCACGCCGTAGTGGTGCTGGATGCTACGCCGGCAATAGTCGCTGGTAGTGATGACCAACGACGCGCGGCGGGTATTGATCCGCTCGAGCCGCGAGAGCAGCCAGAGCAGGCGGCGCACATTGCCGCGTTCGTGTTGCAGCTCTTCGGCAATCACCCCCTTGACACTGCACACATACGGCGTGGTGACGCGCCCCGCCACCAATACGCCGTCAATGTCCACGCCAACAATGAGGTCGTAGGGCAACGCGCGCAGGAGCGCAGGAACGTACAGATTAAACAAGAGCCGGCGCAGGGTGAGATGCGACGGCCATGCCACCGGCGGGGCAATCCGGGCCACGTGATGGCCATGGGCGCGGAGAGCGCGACCCAAGCCGCCGATCGCAGCGGCGGTGCCGCTACCTTCGGCTACCTGCTGGAGCCACGAGTCGAGAAACGCGATGCGCATGGGGTCTCCGAATGCAATAGCGATACCGTTTCTATCATAATCCAAAGTGGGAAAGTTGTCTGATACAATACTGCCACTGGGATGCTTTCACCCTTCCCAACCGCCCCTGTTAGAGGTTGAGGAGCGAACAGAACGTATGATCTAGTACAGCCGCTTACCGTTGTGCAGGAAACCCGGCCCGGCAGGACCGGGCTAGGCCATGAAGCCCGCTACGCGGGCTGATAGCCTGCATCCTCAGGCCCCTCTTCCGCTTCACAGCAAGAGAGGGGTGACGCCAGTGTGGGAGCGGAATACAGCGGCCTCTTTCCCATTGGCACGGGAGAGGGGCTGGGGGTAAGGGTGAACTGGCACATCTCAAAAGCCATCGGCTACAGATGCTGATGTGTGCTGGCTGTCCTTAAAACACTGGAGAGAAGTTGGGATCATCCTCGATAACATAAATGAAGTGCAGATCGCTCTTACGTTGACAGCGACAATCCTATGCCAGCTAAATTCGCCGTCTTGATACGCGCGGCATGGGCCGATGCCCTCGCCTACCGCGCCCAACTTTTCATCTGGGTTATCACCGGTATGCTACCGCTGATCATGCTAGCCGTCTGGCGCACGTTAGCTGGCAATGGCGTGATCGGCGGCTACGCCAGCGACGATTTTGTCGCCTATTTTGTCGGTGCGCTCTGTATTCGCCAACTGACTGGGGTCTGGATCATCTGGGATATGGAGCGCGACATCCGCTTGGGTGAGCTGTCACCGCACCTGTTGCGACCGGTGCATCCACTCTGGCGTTATCTAGCCATGGCACTGGCCGACAAACCGCTGCGCCTGATCATGGTCGCACCAATCGCGCTGATCGCCGCCCTGATCGCTCCCGGCGCCATCCCCCAGCCCGATCCGCTTAGTTGGGCCGTCTTGCCGCTAACGATCGCGCTGGCGTTTACGGTCTACTTCCTCAACCAGTGCTGTATCGGCGCGCTCAGTTTTTGGTGGACGCAGGTGTTGGCGTTGCAAGATTTTTGGTTTGGGGTTTATGCCTTTAGCAGCGGTTATCTCATTCCGCTCGACCTGTTGCCGCCGCCGGTGACAGCAGTACTGGCGTGGCTGCCATTCCGCGCTATGCTGGCCTTCCCGCTGGAACTCCTGCTGGGTCGGCTCGAACCGGCGGCGATCGCGTGGGGGATTGCCCACCAGATCGGGTGGGCAGTGCTGTTGGGGTTGTTGCTGGGCTGGCTGTGGCGCGAGGGGGTATCTCGCTACAGCGCGGTAGGGGCATAACTGCTAGGCTGTGGCGCACCGGCGGTGAAGAGCCACGAAAAGACCCAACACGCACAAGGAGGAGGTTCTTTTTCGCGTCGTTTACGTCTTCTTGCGGCTATTCCTCCTTGACGCGCCGCGTGCTTCGCGCTACCATGTCAATTGGTTAGATAATCAAAGCGCCGACGAGGACGAGTAACCCGGTTCCGGCCACAGGGAGGGCGCGCCGTGACTGAGAGCGCGTCTGGTGACGGGCCCGGTGAAAACCCCCTCCGAGCGGCTCCCGGAACGCTGCATGCTAGTATGGGAGCACGGGATTCGCCCGTTATCGCGAACAATGAGGCGCAACGCTGTCGTTTGGCGTTGCGTAAACACAGGGTGGAACCACGAAGCAGCTCTTCGTCCCCGTGCGGGCGGAGAGCTGTTGACATTATGAGATCTGCAAGGAGTTTCTATGCGTTCTTCCGCGCGCCGGTTGCCGGCGCGACGCCGTGAGTCAAGCGGGTGCGCCGGCCAGTTGGCTCGCCTTGGCGTGGGTCTATTGGTGATTGCCGCCCTCTTCTTATGGCTGGCCCGCCCACAGCTCAGCGCGGCTCTTGGTCGTAGCATCGCCGACCTGCTCGCGCCACCCGTTCCGACGACCGGTGCGCCGCTACCCGAATTGATCGCTGCGTTGCCCGCCGGTGAAATGACGGTCAGCGAAGCCGAGATCAACGGCTATCTGGCCGGGATCGACGCGGTGTTACCGGTTGAAGCTGCTAGTGTGCGGTTGGTTGCCGATCGCGCCATCATAACCGTGCGCGCGTATGGTATGACCAGCGTGGCTAGCACAGGCCTGACGGTGCGCGATGGCCGGGTGGTGGCGGTCGATCCGCAGATCGAGGGGCCGCTGGCGGCGCTGGTTTCGGCAAGCGATCTCACGGTTGCGCTTAACGAGCGGCTCAATGCCGAGTTACTCCGGCAGGGCCGCCAGATTGTCGCCGCTCGGATTGATGATAGGATGCTGACGATTGTGTTGAGGTAAAGGAGTCCCGCTATGCCGGTTGATCCCAAGAGCGATCCGTATTACCGTCTGCGCCACTCGCTGGCCCACGTCATGGCGCAGGCTGTACTTGAAATCTTTCCTGATGGTAAAGTGGCGATCGGGCCGCCGATTGAGAATGGCTTTTACTACGACTTTGACTTGCCCCGCCCGCTGACGCCCGAGGATCTGACCGAGATCGAGCAGCGGATGAAGCGGATTATTGCCGGGAATCATCCTTTTATTTACCGCGAGGTGAGCGCCGAAGAGGCCCGCCAGCTCTTTGCCAACCAGCCTTACAAGCTTGAATTGATTGAAGGGTTGGCGAAGGGATTGGACGAATACGGCGAGACCCACCACGGCGATACGGTTATCTCGACCTATCGCCAAGACACGTTCGAGGATCTCTGCCGCGGGCCGCACCTCAACCATACCGGCGAGATCAATCCCGAAGCATTTAAGCTGATGAGTATTGCCGGCGCGTATTGGCGCGGCGATGAGAAGAATCGCCAGTTGCAGCGCATTTATGGCACTGGTTGGAATACTAAAGAAGAGCTGGAAGCCTATCTGCACCAGTTGGAAGAGGCGCGCAAGCGCGACCATCGCCGTCTGGGCAAGGAATTGGGCCTGTTCTTCTTCTCTGACGACATTGGCCCCGGCCTGCCAATCTTTACGCCCAAAGGCGAAATTATCCGGCACGAGATGGAGAAGTTCGTGCGTGAGGTGCAAACCCGTTACGGCTATCAGCACGTCTGGACGGGCAATGTGGTGAAGGAACAGCTTTACCGCAAGTCGGGCCACTACGACAACTATCGCGACAGCATGTTCCCGCCGATGGTCGAGAGCGAGGATCTGGTCTTCCGGCTAAAGCCGATGAACTGCCCTAGCCACATGACGCTCTACAACCAGCTTGGCGTGATTAGCTATCGTGATCTGCCGCTGCGCTTCGCCGAGTTTGCCACGCTCTATCGCTACGAAGATAGCGGCGCGTTGAGCGGCCTGACGCGGGTGCGGGCCTTGACCCAAGACGATTGCCATATCTTTTGCCGGCCAGACCAGATTCAAGAAGAGTTTAGCCTTGCCCTGCAAGTGATCCGCGAGGTGTTGGGAACCTACAAGTTCACCGATTACAAGGTGCGCTTATCGCTGCGTGGCAACGAGGGCAAGTATGTGCAAGACGACGAAAAGTGGGAGCAGGCGACGGCTGCCTTGCGCGCGGCGCTGGAAGCCAATGGCGTCGAGTATTTTGAGGCCGAGGGTGAAGCGGCCTTCTACGGCCCGAAAGCCGACTTCTTGGCCCGCGATGTGCTGGGGCGCGAGTGGCAATTGAGCACGATTCAAGTCGATTTCATCCAGCCGGCCCGCTTAGGCTGCGAGTACATCGGCGAAGACGACAAACCGCACACACCGGTCGTCTTGCACCGCGCCGTCACCGGTACCACCGAGCGGTTTATGGGGGTCTTGATCGAGCATTACGGCGGCGCGTTCCCGCTCTGGTTGGCCCCGGTGCAGGCGGTGGTCATCCCGATTACCGACAAGCAGATGGAGTATGCGCGCAACGTGCGCCAACGCCTCTTTGCTGCCGGCTTACGGGTGGAGCTTGACGATAATCGCGACCGCATGCAAGGGAAGATCCGGCGGGCACAGTTGCAGAAGATACCTTATATGCTTATAATCGGCGCCAGAGAGGAAGCTGCTGATGCTGTCGCCGTTCGCACCCGCGCCGGTGAAGATCTTGGCGCAATGCCAGTTGAGACCTTCTTGGCCCGCGCCTTGGAAGAGATCCGCACCCGCAGTTAGGTTTCGGTAGTGGCGATAGCGAACAAGCGAGTGATGCTCCCTCTCCCCGCGCACAGGGAGAGGGATGCAGTGGGGAGCGAGCGATGCGCAAGTGGTTTAGAGCACCCGCTTCACCGACAGGCTCTACCCATCCTGACAAATTGAGGAGCACGCCGATGACCGTTGAGAATGACGCGATCGCCGAGGTCGCGCGCCGCTTTGCCGAGTCGATCCACGCCGAACGGGCCGCCACGCTTGATGCGTTAGCAGCCGAGCGCGAAGCCGCCCAACGCCTCTTGGCCGCGTTGCGCCGCGAACATGAACGCCAAACTGCTTCGGCCACCGCTGCGTTTATTGCCGGGTTGCTCATCGGCGCTGCCGTCGGGGTCACAGCAGTGGCGTTGCTCAACCCGCGTTCGGGTCGCGACATTCGCCAGACGCTCGCGGCCCGCGCCAGCGTCACCCGCCAGTCATTCATTGAACGGCTGCGCGCCGCAATCGCGGCCGGCCAGCGTGCCGCCGCCGAACGCGAACAAGAGCTGTGGCGCGAGTATCGCAAACGAATAAGCGAACCGCCATCGTCCGATCCATCAACGACACCATAAGGGCGCCGCATGCGTCGCCCTAACATCGCGCTCCAGCGTAAGGGCGATACATGCGTCGCCCCATGAGGAAATCTATGGACGCCGAAATCATCGCGATCGGCTCAGAATTGCTGCTAGGCGTAACGATCGACACCAACAGCGCCTACCTTGCCCGCCAACTGGCTGCCGCCGGCGTGAATGTCTACCGCAAGACGGTCGTCGGCGATAACGCCAAGCGGATCGAGCAGGCGGTGCGTGAGGCGCTTGACCGGGCCAATCTGGTCATCTGTACCGGCGGGCTTGGCCCGACCCTCGATGACGTGACCCGCGAAGCGGTGGCGGCGGCGTTCGATCGCCCGCTTGAGTTTCGCCCCGAATTGCTCGACCAGATTGCGGCTCGCTTTGCCGCTATGAACCGCCCGATGAGCGAGAGCAATCGCCGGCAGGCATACGTGCCGGCAGGCGCGCGCGTGATCCCCAATCCGCGCGGCACCGCTCCCGCTTTTCTAGTCGAAGACGCGCGCGGCACGGTCATCGTATTGCCCGGCGTGCCAAGCGAAATGCGCTATCTGTTCGAGACGGCAGTCATTCCTTATTTGCGGGAGGAACGCGGCATCACCACCGTGATCCTCGTGCGCACCCTCCACGCGGTTGGCTTAGGCGAGAGTGTGATTGGCGAACGCATCGCCGATCTCATGCAACAGGCTAATCCGACCGTCGGTATTTCGGCCAAGCGGGCGCGCTACGAGTTGCGCATCGGCGCCCGCGCCGAGAGCCAAGCCGCAGCCGAAGCGATGATCACCCAGACCGAGGCGATCATCCGCGAGCGCCTCGGCCAATATTTGCTCGGCGACGAAGAGTTGCCGGCGGTGGTGGCCCGCTTGTTGCGCGAACGAAACCTCACCCTGTCACTGTACGAAGGGATCATTCAAGCGCCGGTATTGCATGCGCTGCTGGCTGCGCCAGATATCGAACAGCGCCTGCGCGGCGTTGAAATCCATCCGCTTGACCGGCCAGCCGACGAGCAGGCAGCGTCAGATTTGGCTGCCGCTGGCGCATCTACCGTGGCTGACCATTGGCAGAGCGATCTGGCGTTAGGTGTGCAACCAGCCAGCATCGCCAATGAACAGGGTTTTACTGCGGTAGGCTTTGCGTTGGTGACGCCAAACGGCGAACGGCGCTTAACCCGCCCCTTTGACCTGCGCTCAGCCGAGGGCCGCGAGTTTATCGGCACGGCGGCGCTCGACTTGCTGCGCCGCTATCTGGCCGGGGAGCCGGAGTAGTGTACGCGCCGTTGCCTTCACCTACCACATTACCGGCTGCCGTGGCGCTAATCTGGCGCGATCCGGCGTGGTGGCACAAATGCTTGCTCCACGGCGCCTTGGCAATGACGATTATCGGCTTGCCGCTGGCCACCGGCTTTATTATGGAGAGCTACGACAATACCCGGCGCGGGTTCCCCATTCCGTTGCCGCCGTGGCGTGATTGGACGCTGCGCGCGCTGACCGGGATTTTCGCCTTGTTGATCGATCTGGCGTTCTTTCTGTTGCCGCTGATGGTTGGCGGGCTGGTGCTCGGTTGCAGCGGTTTGGCGCTCGTGTTGGCAGCGCAGACCGCGCTGCTTAAGCCGATCATCTCCGGTATGGTGGCGCTGATAGGATTGGTCTGGCTGTTCTTTTTGCTGATCGGCGTTGCGCCGGTTGGCCGGCTCATCTTCGCCGAAGAGGGCCAGATCGAGCACGCCCTCAGCATCGAGACGGTGCGGCGCGCGTTGCAGCCGCCCTATCGGGCACACTTTTGGCGCGCGCGCTTGGCCAGTCTGGCAGCGTATCTGCCGGCAGGGTTGATCGCAGCCTTCACTGGTTGGTTGATCACGAACAATGCTCCGCTTCTGCTCATCATCCTTGCTGGCTGGCTCTTGTGCAGCGTCGGCATCTTCGCCCAACTGGTTGGCGTGCAATTGTACGTTGCCGCCGAACGGCAGGCGCAACGAGAATTGTGCGCGTAGCTGGCTTGGTTGTGGTACAGTAAGGTTGTTGTGCGAACACAGTGGTTACACTCTTCCTCACGCTGAAACGGGAGAGTGCTGCGGCGCTGCTCCTCTCGCAATGACAAATGAACCAATGTCATTGCGAGCCGGGCGGAGTGCGGCGCAGCAATCCCCCGCGAGTGCAGGAGGGGCGCCTGAACAGAGGATTACTGCGGGCACTGTGCGCCCTCGCAATGATAAAGGGGACTGAGCTCGCTACCATGACAAGAGGTTGCGTGTCTGCACACTGGCAGAGGGGTTTGCGTCCTTGTGAAGGGTGGTGACGCAAGCCTTAGTTGTTAATAGAGCATTCCTCATACGCGCACTGCGCGATAACGACACCGGAGCGCCTGCATGAATCTAACCCGCGCCTTCAGCTTTGTGTTCGATGACCCTGATTGGTGGCAAGTGGTCGTCGTCGTCGGCCTGTTGCAACTGGTGCCAATCATCGGCCAGATTGCCGCCTTGGGTTGTATCTTGTACACAGCCCGCGCCGTCGCTAGGGGGAGCGATCGCCCGCTGCCGCGCCTCAACCAGTTCGGCGCTGTCTTCAGCGAAGGCTTGTACGGCGCATTCATCTCTATCGTCTACTACCTGCCAATGGTTGTGATCATATGTCTCTTTGCGTGTCTGATCGTGGCAGTGGTGGTCGCAACGGGCAATAACGAACCGCCGATCGGGATGTTGATCGGTTTGGCACTTTGCCTGAATCTCCTGCTGGTGCCGTTGGCGCTAATTACCCAACTGTTGCTGATCGTGGGCAGCGGTCGCTACGTGCAGACCGGCTCTGCCGGGGCGGCATTACAATTGGGCGAGGTGGTTGCGTTGCTGCGGCGCAATCCGGCTGAGTGGCTAGTGCTGTGGCTGCTCTCGATCTTGTGCAATTTCGTCGCCGGCCTTGGCGCAATTGTCGTGTTCTTTGGTGTCTTATTCACAACCGCCTACGCTGCGCTCGTCTTTGGTCACCTACTCTGGCAAACCGTTCGCCAAGTTTCATCACCACCGTCGCTGATGTAAGCGGGAGAACGCTATGGCGCTCCGTGACCTGATCGAACCGCGAGAACTCCTCTATCCCTCTAATCTGCTCACCATCAGCCGGTTGCTACTCTTGCCGGCGACGATCTACTACATGCAGCGCACCGATCGGCGCAAACGGGCATTGCTATTGCTCACAATAACGATGATTACTGATGCGCTTGATGGGCCGATTGCCCGCCGCCGGGGCGAGGTCTCGAAGCTAGGCCAGATCCTCGATCCAATTGCGGATAAGGCGCTGATTGACTCGGCAGCGGTGATGCTATCGCGCACTCGCGGTTTTCCGTGGTGGGCAACCGGGTTGCTCATCTTTCGCGATGTTGGGATTCTGCTGGCCGGGTTGATCGTGCTGCGCCGGAAAGCACAGATCACTACTGCCGAAAGCAGCGGGAAGCTCACGACGCTAGCAATGACGATTGTCGCCCTGCTCTACCTTGCCGGCGGCCCGCGTTGGGGCAAACCAGCGCTCTACGCGGCATTGGTGCCGTTTAGCTTGTCGTTTGTGCAGTATGGCTGGCGTTTTATCCAGATTATGCGCGACGATCAGAGCAATGCAGAACGCAAAGACGCAATGTAACCGATTGCGCCTTTGCGTGTGCCGCTAGCGCGCCACCTTCGTGGCGAACAGCTTGTGGAACTTGGCCACTTTGGGTGCAACCACAAATTGGCAGTAGGGCTGGTAGGGGTTGCGCGCAAAGTACTCTTGGTGATAATCCTCGGCAGGGTAGAAGGTGGTAGCCGGTACGATCTCGGTCACAATCGGGTTGCGAAACACCTGCTGCTCGCTTAATTCACGCACCAATTGCTCGGCAATCTGCCGCTGCTCGTCCGAATGGTAGAAGATCGCCGAACGGTACTGGGTGCCGACATCAGCCCCTTGCCGGTTGAGCGTGGTTGGGTCGTGAATGCTGAAAAAGATTTCCAGTAGTTCGCGATAGCTAATTTGGCTAGGGTCAAAGCGGATTTGCACCGCTTCAGCGTGGCCGGTGTCGCCATCGCACACCTGCCGGTAGGTCGGGTTGTGGACGTGGCCGCCAGTGTAGCCTGAGACCACATCTTGCACACCGATCACCTGATCGTAGACTGCTTCGAGGCACCAGAAGCAACCGCCAGCCAGCGTGGCCGTTTCGAGAGGCATACTAGTCTCCTTCTAGTGAAATGTGCTACTCTCTTTGTAGTCTACCTCAGGTTGGCAGTCAGCGGGAGGATCACAACGGATTATACCGGTTCATCGCCGTGATCAAGCCCTCGCCCAGTACGACTTCGACCGCATCAGCGATCCGTGCTAACAGATCAGGTAGCACCGCCTCTTCTTCCGGCGTAAACCGGCTCAACACGTAATCGGCGGCGTCCATCTTGCCCGGCGGCTGGCCAATGCCTACCCGCAGCCGCGGGAATTCAGTCGTACCCAGTTGGCCGACGATTGAGCGCATGCCGTTGTGGGTGCCGGCGCTGCCCCGCTCGCGCAGACGCAGTTTGGCGAACGGTAAATCGAGATCGTCATAGATCACCAGCAGTTCGCGCGCCGGATCGATCTTGTACCAGTTGCGCAACGCCGACACTGCTTGCCCACTCAGATTCATGTAGGTCTGCGGTTTGACCAATGCTACCCGCTGCCCGCGAATGTTGCCTTCGGCAATCTCGCTGTTGGCGCGCTGGTTGCGAAATGCTAGCCCATAGCGTTCGGCCAGCGTTTCGACGCTGCGAAAGCCGATATTATGCCGGGTTCGCGCGTACCGTTCGCCCGGATTGCCCAACCCAACAATCAACCACATAGAATATCCCTCATGTACGGGTACAGTGTGCTGTGCCCCTTCAGGTTCCCGCCGTCGCGCCATGGTAGAAGCGGTTGCGTTGCTC
This sequence comes from uncultured Chloroflexus sp., assembly GCF_937951745.1. Lineage (GTDB taxonomy): Bacteria > Chloroflexota > Chloroflexia > Chloroflexales > Chloroflexaceae > Chloroflexus. The sequence continues at coordinate 3,310 of NZ_CALFBQ010000064.1, read as the reverse complement.
GTCAAACCGCTTGACGAAATGCCGTTTCCGGCGAACATGGCTGCAATTGCATCGAATTGGTAAGGATGTGATATGGCTGCTCCGACCCTCTCGCTACCGTTGCCTGCTCTCGCCGAGCAGTTTTTGCTCCGGCGCGATATGACCTTTCTCAACCATGGCAGTTTTGGCGCCTGCCCACGTCCGGTGTTCGATACCTTCCAACAATGGCAACGCACCCTCGAATCCCAGCCGGTCGAGTTTCTCGGTCGCCGCTTGCCCGACCTGCTGCGCCAAGCGCGCGCGCAGTTAGCGACATTCGTTGGCGCGCTGGCGGATGATCTGGTCTTTGTGCCGAATGTGACCTACGCGCTCAATATCGTTGCCCGCTCAATCGCGTTGCAACCGGGGGATGAGGTGTTGGGCATCACTCATGAGTATGGCGCGATCGAACGCACATGGCGCTATGTGTGTCTGCAACGCGGCGCGACCTACGTCAACCAGCCGGTTGAGCTGCCGGTGGCGACGTATGATGAGATTGTCGAACAGATTTGGCGCGGCGTGACACCGCGCACCCGTGTAATCTTGCTCAGCCATATCACCTCGCCGACCGCATTGGTTATGCCGGTGGCCGAAATCTGCCGGCGGGCGCGCGCTGCCGGCATCCTCAGTGTGATTGATGGTGCGCATGCTCCCGGCCAGATCGATCTCAATCTCGCTGAGCTAGGGGCCTGTTATGTACATTCGAGCATAAAGGTAATGAACCGTTTCAGCATGAGCATCGCAAAGGCCAGAACATGCAATCCCGCCAAGGTCTCCGGCAACCGCTCATCATCGCATGCCAGCCGGCAGACGCGCGCCATCGCTTCGACGCTTCGCCTAGCGAAGCGCTGAGCCAAGCGAAGACTCTCTCAACGACCTAGCGGTGCGGCAGCGGTGCGCTGAGCGCATCGAAGCGCAGCACGAAGCCCCGTTTGGCTTCCGACCTTTTGACGACCGCCAGCCGGATGCCGTGGGCGTCGGCCGCCGGTTGTTCCCCTGTATAGCTTTGGTCGACGAACGCCACGCTTCGACAGGCTCAGCGCGCCGCTTCAACCGACTCGCCGGTGGCAGATACGCCCCCAGAAAGACCATTGCGCGCGCCAATCCGGCGCTGAGCTGCCCCCAGATGCCCAACCGCTCGTCCAGAGGATACCACCCTAGCACTTGTGCGGATCATAGTAGTATACCCGTTCGTAGGTGATCGTTCCCAAGCGGGTCACGATCGCCCCCGTTCCTTTAGGTGCAGCCGCTTACCGATTTCGGGATTGACCCGTATCTCGGCGTTCCGTCGTTCTTCCTGCTGTTCGAGCAGTGTGCGCATCAGAACTTGGCCAATCCGCTGGTGCGCCTCCAGCACGCAGTCCTCAATATCCGTCAGAGTCGCACCTTCGGCCTGATTTCCCCGTTCCAACAGGGCAGCAATCTCGGCGTCGGTCTCTTCACGAATCGCTTAGATGAGTCTGTCGTTTGTCATGCCCTATATGTTGCCCCTCTAGAGAAATGTACCCCGACCGATTGTTTGTCTTCGGCGACCCTTCCGCCCATTGATCGAATGCGTGCTGTCCTGCGGAGCGGCGTCCGGCTTGAGCTAGTTGATGTTGAACTGGTCAATCGGCGTAACCGCGCAAAATCGGTGCGCTCGCTTTGCCGCGCTTGGTCTTGCCGACGCCGTCGCCTCCTCTTGGCCGGCACGTTTGTGCCAGCTATGAAGCATTCGGACAGGTCGATCCGAGCGCGGGCATATAGGTCTTCGGCGAGGACATCGAGAGTCTGGATACACACGTCGGCTTTTCCCTAGGCTTGGAGGTACCGATGGTGGGTTGAGCCGAGCGGGTATCGGCTCGGCATATCGGCCCAAGCCGTGCCGGTACGCATGACCCATTGGGCCACCTGACGGATGGCCTTTTGCAGGCCACGCTCGCCTGGGTGATGGCGGCGCACAACGCCGCTGTGCGAGGTCACCGACAGCCGGTCTGAGAGAAAGACATCGGGCCAAGTCCACTCCCGGTTGGCATACGGGTACGTGTGCTCCAAGGCATAGGGGAGGGAACCGGCACCGTAGCCTTTGGCTAGGCCCTCCTCGTGCCGGTGCTCCTGAAGCGGTGCGACGAGGCTGTTGGGCACCATGGTCACTCGGTCGTTCATACCCGTACCGTCACGCACCATGATCGTCGAGCGAAGTCGAGGTCCTTGACACGCAGCCGCAGGCGCTCCATCAGGCGCAGGCCGGAGCCGTAGCGGCGTTGCACCATCAGTCGGTGGGTGTCTGAGAGGTGGTCGAGGACGCGGCGCACTTCCTCGTTGACGAGGACGGCGGGCAGGCGTTTGGGCTTCGTGGCGTGCAGGGCGGCAATCGGGCCTCGGCTCCTTTTCAGCGCCTCGCGGGAGAGGAACAGAAAAGCGCTGAGGGCTTGATATCGAGTGGAGGCGGCGACAGTCGCTTTGCCTGCCAGATGGGTGAGGAATGCTTTGACGTTGGGCGTCCCCATCTCGTGAGGGTGGCGTTTGCCATGGAACAGGATAAAGCGCCGGATTCAGTCCACGGAGGCGGTTTCGGTGCGGATGGAGTCGTGGTGACGGCGCAGGGTATCGCGGACTTGGTCGAGCAGGTTCTAGGGAATTGGTTCCATTGGTGTTCCTCCGATGGGATTGACACCCTTCGGTTTTTGTCCTACCATCTTAGCGAGCTAGGTGTCTCGAAATTGCCAGCCAACACGCGCTTCCACCTGACGCCGCTCCGCTGTGCTTCTCGGCACTGGTGAAGCGCAGGCTGTTGGGCGTCATCACTGCCGACGGAGACAATGCTATGGAAAAAGAACCGCGTAATTCCATCTCAATGATCGGCATTGGTATTGGCATTGGTGCGGTCACAATGCTGATACTCAATCTAGTTGGCGCTCGCGTAACGGGGCTTAATCTTGGCGTTGTGGAAGTAGGGTTTCCTACACACGAAGTTTCTGTTCAACAAAACCCAACACAGGCACTCGGTCAAGTGGTTGTGGTTATTACTGCTACACCATATCCTACTTTGCCTGCTACAGTTGCTGTTATCCAGCCTGTGTCTCGTGTTCAATTGGTGGCATCTGATGTTACAGGCGGAGCAACAAGAAAAACTTACAATCTTACATTGGCTTCAGATGAAGTAATTGTTGGGAATGCCTACGACTTTCAAGACAAAGGATATACTTGTGTAGTTTTTATGATAAGGGGGCTAGGTACATTCAAGTTTGCAGTTCTTGACGGTGCTTGGTATAGATACTCTGGCATTGAGAATGATGCACAGGCAGAAGAG
>NZ_CALFBQ010000063.1 GCF_937951745.1 uncultured Chloroflexus sp. | reverse complement strand
ACTCCTCGAATGGAACGTTAATGCGTCGCCATTTCGGAATCGATTGATATGGCAACAGCTTGGGATTGCGTTTGGTGTCCCGATCGTGTTGCTAGGGCTATTTCTGGCTGCCATTACCGAGCAGAATCGGTGGCAAGTCGCCTTGCGGGTCATGGCGGTGACCGGCGGCGTGATTCTGGGATTATTGGTAGTGGTAATGCTGGTGTTCACCCTCGTTGGGTACGAGCAGCATTTTCAGCTTAACGAAGAGGGTGTACAGGCGAAAGTCAGCGGGCGCACGAACGCCTTTTTGAAACTGGTGCGAATTGGCTTGCTGTTCAGTGGCCGGCGTTCAGCGATGGGGGCAGGGTTGCTGATGCGCACTGGTGATGCGATTCGCTGGTGCGATGTGGCGAAGGTTGAAGTTGATGAACGGCAGCGCCAAATGACCCTCTACCGCAAGAGTGGGCCGCCATTTCTGCTGGCTTGCACCGCCGAGAATTTTGTGACGGTGCGCGAGATTGTGCAGGCGAAAGCGGTAGCGTAGGGGGATAGAGCAACGCTCTATCCCTACGCCACCGGCGCCGACGATAACACCGCCTCGATCACGTCGATAGGCACATCGCTGCGCACGGTGACTTGCCCGATGGCGGTTGGTAACACCCAGCGCACCTTGCCGGCCTGCACTTTTTTGTCGCGCGTGATGAGAGCCAAGATCGCAGCGCGGTCAATATCTGGCGGCATTGTAGTGGCGAGGCCGTAAGCGGCGAGCAAGGCGCGTTGCCGTTCGACTAGCTCTGGCGCACACATACCGAGCACGACCGCGATCCGCGCCGCTGCATCCATACCAATCGCAACGCATTCACCGTGCAGCAGACGGTAGCCAAGCAGTTGCTCGACCGCGTGGCCGATAGTGTGGCCATAATTGAGCGTCATCCGCTCGCCGCGCTCGAATTCATCGATTGAAACGACCTCAACCTTGACTGCAACAGCACGGGCGATAATGTTGGTCAGGTGCGCTGTCAATTCGGCATCGGCAGCATGCCAGCTAGCGGGGTTGGTGGTGTGCCAGCCGCGCGCGGCAGCGAGGTCTTCGAGGGCGGCAAACAGGTCGGCGTCGCGGATGACACCGTGCTTGATCACCTCGGCCCAGCCGGCACGTAGTTCGCGGGGTGGCAGGGTTGCCAACAGGTTAGTGTCGGCTAGCACCAATCGTGGTTGATGGAACGCACCGATCAGGTTCTTGCCCAAGGGGTGATTAATCCCGGTCTTACCGCCCACTGCCGCATCCACCATTGCCAACAAAGTGCTTGGTAATTGCACCAGTGCGACGCCGCGCAAGACGGTCGCCGCGGCGAAGCCGGCCAGATCGCCGATCACGCCGCCGCCGAGCGCGAGTACCGTATCGCGCCGTTCAATACCGTTCCCGATCATCCAATCGTAGAGCCGGTGTAGTTCGGCGAATGACTTGCTGGTTTCCCCCGACGGAACGGTCATGGTATGCACGCAGTAGCCGGCGGCGCGCAGCGTTGCTGCCGTCTGCTCGGCGACCGCCGCCAGATGCTCGTCGGCGATCAGCCACAACGTACCGCGCAGGCCGAGCGCGGCCAGCCGGTCGGCGAGGGTCGCCAACACTCCTGCGCCGATGACGACCGGGTATTGGGTGGTGCTGGTGGTGACGGTGAGGGTAGTTGTCATGGTGATAGCCTTGGGTACACGTATCTGCATCTTGTCGCTCGTTGCGCTCAGGCGATTAGGCGGGCGTGAGTAAGGCTCAATCATACCATTACTTGGCGAGCACGAGCACCGGGGAGGGGATGCGGCAGTTTCACTGCCGCACGCCAACGTCTAGAACGGTAAGACTGCCGCATGCCATACCAAGGCAATCGTTATTTGCGACGCCGGCTATACAGCGTCATAATGACAGCGACCAGCAACAACGCCAACCCCAGATAGGTCAGCGGACCGGGCCATGGTTCCGGCTCTTGCTGCCATACCCTGAGTAACACGGCATCATATTCCACGGGTTATCCTTCGCTCAGAAGCGGGCCAGTGATCAGCGCCGGCAGCACACTGCCAACCGGGTAGACGGTCTCGCCGGCAGGCACGAGTAGGAGACCATTGGCCCCGCGCAGCGAGAGGATGCGCGAGCTACTTTGGCCGCCAGTGCTGGTAGCGAAGAGCCGGCCTTGGCGGTAGGTGACGATGATACGCTGGTATTCAGGCCGGTCGGAGGCCGGGGTGATCGGGCTTGCCAACGTCACTTCGACGTGCGGGCGGAACGGGTTAGCATCGCCTTGCAGCGCGCGCAGGGCCGGACGGACAAAGACTTCAAACGAGACCAATGACGAGACGGGGAATCCCGGCAGACCAAAGACGAGCTTGCCGTTCACAGTGGCGAAGGTGGTGGGCTTACCCGGTTTGAAGGCGATGCGGCCAAAGTGAACGGTGCCGAGTTCGGCCAGCAGCGGCTTGATAAGGTCGCGGGTACCCATGCTTACGCCGCCACTAGTGATCAAGACATCGGCCTGCTCAAGGCCGCGCAAAATGGCTTGGCGCTGCACGGCAATGTCATCGCGGGCAATGCCGAGCGAGATCGGCTCGCAGCCGGCTTCGCGTACAGCCGCCATCAGCGCGTAGCGATTGCTATCGCGCACTGCGCCGCCCGGTCGGGTTTCACCCGGCTCGACCACCTCATCGCCGGTAGCGAGCACGGCGACTCGTGGTCGGCGGTAAGCAGTGATACGAGTGATGCCGAGGGTAGCGAGGATGCCAATCTCAGCCGCGCCCAGCGTCGTGCCAGTGGTAAGGGCAATCTGACCGCGAGCGACATCTTGCCCGACCACATGCACATAGTCGCCGGGCTTCAGCTCGCGCTTGATATAGAGCATCCTATCACGCTCTTCGGTCAGCTCAACCGGAATCATTGCGTCAGCGCCGGGTGGCATCGGTGCGCCGGTCATAATTCGGGTCGCTTCGCCGGGGCCAAGCGCCACCGTCGTATCGCCGCCGGCGGTCAATTCACCCACCACGCGGCGTGGGGCGAGGCCATCGCCGGCCCGGAGAGCGTAGCCGTCCATGGCCGCTTTGGGCACGTCGGGAATGTCTTCTGGCGCGGCAATATCGGTGGCCAGCACTCGGCCCAGCGCGGTGAGCGCGTCAATCTCTTCGCCGCCCAGTGGTTGGGCGTGCGCCATGATCATCGCCGTGGCATCGGCGATGCTGACCATCGGGTATGGTGATTCACGGAGCATGTTAGACACGGTTGATCTCCTCGATTAGGGGTATACCACAGCGGGCGCGGGGAACGCAGAGGGTTAATAGGCAGGACGCGCTCTTTCCCATTTTCGCAACCTCTGCGCCCTTTGCGCCCTTTGCGTTTGCGTCCTTTGCGTTAAACCTCCTCTGCGCCTCGGCCCGCTTTGCGCCTTACAAAAGATTCATCGCCCGCCACACCTTTTCCGAACGAAGCGGGATGTCGATATGGCGCACGCCGAACGGCGCCAGCGCATCGATCACCGCATTGGCAATAGCCGGCGTCGAGCCAATCGTCGCCGCTTCGCCGATCCCCTTGACCCCCAGCGGGTTCAGCGGAGTCGGCGTTTCGGTCTTGTCAACCGTAAACGGCGGGAAGAGATCGGCCCGCGGCAGCGCGTAATCCATCAGCGTGCCGCTAAGCAACTGGCCGTTGGCATCGTATACTACCTCTTCAAGCAGGGCTTGGGCAATACCTTGGGCCAACCCGCCGTGTACCTGACCGGTGACGATTAGCGGACTAATGCGCGGCCCGCAATCATCAACCGAGTAGTACTCGCGGATACGGATTTGGCCGGTTTCGCGATCAACCTCGACTACGGCGACGTGCGCACCAAAGGGATAAATCAAGTCGGGCGGACGGAAGTAGTCTACCGCTTCGAGGCCGGGGTCGAGTTCGGGCGGCAACTTGTTACTGTACGCCCGACGTGCAATCTCGGTGAGAGTCAATGCGCGATCAGGCACACCACGCACGCGATAGCGGCCCTCGTGCAATTCGATGTCGGCCACACTGGCCTCGAGCATCGCCGCAGCAATCTGACACGCCTTCTCGCGTACTTTGGCCGCAGCCCGCACCAGCGCTGCACCGCCAACGGCCAGCGAGCGCGATCCCATTGTACCAACCCCCATCGGCGTGATTGCGGTGTCGCTGTGTTTGACCACAATCCGCTCGAAATCGGCCCCGATCTGGTCGGCGACGATCTGGGCAAACGTGGTCGCCGTGCCTTGCCCGTGCGGCGAAATGCCAGTCGTGACCGTTACCGTACCGCTCGGTTCAACCTTGATTTGGGCGCTTTCATAGGGGCCGAAGCCGCACATTTCGACATAGCAGGCAATGCCGATACCAAGCAGCATACGGTCGCCGGCGACGCGGCGGGCGGACTGCTCGGCGCGCAACTGCTCGTACTTCGCAAGCGATAGGGCTTTGGTGAGGGCGCGGTCATACTCGCCACTATCATACGTTAGGCCGGTCGGCGTCTTGTAGGGGAAGGCATCGGGCGGAATAAAGTTGCGTCGACGTACTTCCGCTGGGTCTAACCCTAGCTCTGCCGCGACCAGATCCATGAGTCGCTCAATGTAATAGGCAGCTTCAGGCCGGCCTGCACCACGATAGGCGGCCACCGGTGTGGTATTGGTGTAGACACAGATCGCTTCGAGATCGATGACGGGAATCTTGTAAACGCCAACCGCCATTGCGGTAGTCAAATCGGGCAAGCCGGGGGCGAGCGGGTACGCGCCAAGATCGGCCACAATCCGCATCCGCAATGCCGTCACTTCGCCTTTGACAGTAACAGCAGCCTCGATGTCACAAATCTGCCCGCGTCCGTGGGTTGTCGCTTGCACGTTTTCGAGACGATGCTCGATCCAGCGCAACGGGGCATTGAGCTGACGGGCTAGTGCGGCTAAGATAGCTTCTTCGGGGTAAATACCGATCTTAACGCCAAACCCGCCGCCAACATCCGGTGCGATCACGCGCACCCGATTTTCGTCGAGGCCGATCACCTTAGCGATCTCGCCGCGCACCTGATGTGGCGTTTGGGTACTCGTCCATACGGTCACGCCATCGCTTGCCGGATCAGGGGCGGCCACCACTGCGCGCCCCTCCATCGGGAAGCCGAGCAGGCGCTGATTGACCATGCGTTGGCGCACAATGCGATGGGCGGCGGCGAACGCGGCCTCGACATCACCCTTCTGGCGGCGGCGGCGATGATCAATATTGTCGGGCAAGCCATCGAAGATGATCGGCGCGTCGGGGGCAATGGCGGCGAGCGGATCAACCACTGCCGGCAGCGGTTCCCATTCGATGGGCAAGGCCAGTGCCGCATCGAGCGCAGCCTCTGGGGTGCGAGCAATCACGGCGGCGACTGCCTCGCCAACATAGCGTGCGCGTTCAACTGCTAAAGCGTAGCGAGTTCGACCGGTGTAGCGTTGTGGCCCACTGCCCCCCTCCCCTGAACTTGCCAGTGGGAGCGGCTGACAGTAGTCGAGTAGGTCGGCACCGGTGTAGACAGCCACCACTTCAGGCATCGCTAGCGCGGCTGCCTTATCAATGGCCACAATTCGGGCATGGGCATACGGGCTGCGGGTAATGGCGACATACAACATCCCCGGCAGGCGCAAGTCGCTCACATACGTGCCCTGCCCCCGAAGAAGGCGCGGGTCTTCACGGCGCTTGACTTCAGCGCCAATCAGGGCTGCATAAGCCATAGAATAGACTACCTTTCATTTTTGTTAGTAGCGGTGTGATGAAGGTGCTATTGGTATGATACCAGATTTACAGCCCAACTGGTTGCGCCTGATTAATCCTTGCTTGCTGATTGACAGCGTTGGTATGATTGACGAAATTGTAATTGCACAATCGTCTAGAACCGGCTATGCTACGCAAAGAGGCAAGCTACAACGTCTTTATTAGTATCGTTTGGTTGATGTGAACCGACCTGCCAACATCCGCCCCTGCTCACATCGCGATTAGTTGCGGCCCGAATGGACGTGTCGCAAGGATATCATCATATATGGCAGCATTGGAACCGCCGACCACATCGATCACCGGGGTGACAAACTCCACACTGCCATCAGATAGTTCACATACTCCAACGATTATCGAACCGCAGAGGGGCTGGTGGCAGTTTAACTGGCGGGAACTATGGTTCTACCGCGAATTGCTCTTCTTCCTTGTTTGGCGCGACGTGAAGGTGCGTTACAAGCAAACGCTGCTCGGAGCAAGCTGGGCGATTATTCAGCCGGTCTTGCAACTGGTCGTGTTTACCGTGATCTTTGGCCGGCTGGCCGGGATCAGTACCAACGGCATACCCTACCCGCTCTTTAATCTTGCCGGCTTGTTGCCATGGCAGTTCTTTGCGAACACTGTCACGCAGGCGGCGAACAGTCTGGTTATCAATGCCGGGATTGTGCGGAAAGTGTACTTCCCGCGCATCCTCATTCCCACAGCGACTATCGGTTCAGGCTTGGTCGATTTTGGACTAGCCTTTGTCATTCTGCTGGTGTTATTGCTCTGGTTTCAATGGCCGCCAACGCCAGCCATATTCCTCTTGCCGATGTTTTTGGTGTTGGCTATGCTGACGGCGCTCGGCGTCGGTTACTGGTTATCGGCCATTCACGTCAAATACCGTGACGTGCGCCATGCGACGCCGTTTATGATCCAGCTCTGGCTCTTTGCCACGCCAGTCGTTTACCCGACCAGCTTGATCCAAGGGCCGTGGCAGTTGGTGTATGCTCTCAACCCGATGGTTGGCGTAGTGGAAGGGTTTCGCTGGGCATTGCTCGGTACGCAAGCGCCGAGTTTGGCGATGCTGATCTCGGTGACGGTTGCTCTGACCATCTTTATGACCGGATGGCTGTATTTCCAAGCGGCAGAACGCAAATTCGCAGACCTGATCTAACGCTATGAGTTACGCAATTCGCGCTCAACATCTGGCGAAGCAATACCGGATCGGCGCTGTCAAGCATCGGATTACCGGCTACACCACTCTGCGCGATACCATCACGGATTGGTTTCGCAAAGGCCCCGCAAGTGCGTACAAGGAACTGTGGGCGCTCGACGATGTTTCGTTTGAGATTAAACAGGGTGAGCTGGTTGGCATCATTGGCCGCAACGGCGCCGGCAAGAGCACGTTGCTCAAGGTGCTCTCACGTATTACCGAGCCGACGCGCGGACGGGCCGAACTGTACGGTCGGGTAGCCTCGCTGCTCGAAGTTGGCACCGGCTTTCACCCCGAATTGACCGGACGCGAGAATATCTATCTGAATGGCGCGATTCTTGGTATGCGTAAGCGCGAGATCGAACGCAATTTTGATGCTATCGTTGATTTTGCCGAGGTCGAGCAATTTATCGACACGCCGGTCAAGTTCTACTCATCGGGGATGTACGTGCGCTTGGCGTTTGCGGTTGCTGCCCATCTTGAACCAGAAATTCTGATTGTTGACGAGGTGCTGGCGGTTGGCGATGCCCGCTTTCAGAAGAAGTGCCTCAACAAGATGCAAGATGTCGGCCAGCAGGGGCGGACGGTTTTGTTTGTCTCGCACAGTATGCAGTCGATTTTGCGCATGTGCCAGCGTGTGATTTTGCTCAATCAGGGGAAGGTAGCGGCTGATGGACCGGCACAGCAGGTTGTGGGCGTGTATCTTGGCAAAGGCGAGCATTCGATCGCCGAGCGGGTCTGGCCCCACCGTGACAAAGCGCCGGGTCACGATATTGCCCATCTGCGAGCGGTGCGGGTGCGAGATGTTGATGGCGACATCAGCGATACCATTGACATTCGCACACCGGTGACGCTTGAGATGGAGTTTGTTGTCACGATCGGTGGGTACGTGTTGCAGCCCTATTTTCGCCTGTATAACGAAGATAGTGTGGCAGTCTTAACCACGTTTGATCTTGATCCGGCTTGGCGTCGCCGGCCCCGTCCTCCCGGCCATTATTGGGCGCGGGTGACGATCCCCGGCAATTTCTTCGCTGAGGGGTTGTTGTACGTCGAGGCCGGGTTGACGACACTCGACCCGCCGATGGGTCAATTTGCCGAACGCGATGCGGTCGCGTTTCAAGTGATCGATAGTCTTGAAGGCGATTCGGCGCGCGGTGATTGGGGCGGTAACATTGCTGGGGTGGTACGACCGCTCTTGCCATGGCAGACGACCTATACGCCGCTTGGTTGATGCGCAGCGCTAGGCTTGCGTTCGGATTGACCATTTCGTCTATAATGAGCGGCTGTGGAATGAGGCCACTGTCAAACGGAGATTGTCGCTCATGGTTCACGAATTAATGAATCGTATCCACGGTCGTAGCGCAAAAGTTGGCGTGATTGGACTTGGGTATGTCGGTTTGCCGCTGGCTGAACGGGCTGGCCGGGCCGGTTTTGCGGTCTTGGGTTTTGATGTCAGCGCCGAGCGAGTAGCACAGATTAATCGCGGCGAGAGTTATATTGGCGATGTCGCGAGTGACGCATTGGTCGCGCTGCGTGAACGAAACCTGATTGAGGCGACGACTGATGTGCGCCGGATGCGTGAATGTGACATTCTCGTTATCTGTGTGCCTACGCCGCTTAATCCAAACCGCGAGCCTGATATGCGCTATATCGAAGCGGCGAGCGAGAATGTGGCGGCCAGCATTCGGCCCGGCCAATTGGTTATCCTTGAGAGCACCACCTACCCCGGCACAACCCGCGAGCTAATTTTGCCGCGGATTGAACGCAACGGGTTGCGGGTCGGCGAACAGATTTTTCTCGCGTTTTCGCCTGAACGGATTGATCCCGGCCAGACCAGCAGCCAAGGCTTTAGCGTTGAAAATACGCCGAAGGTCGTCGGTGGGGTGACGGCGCATTGCACCGAGCTAGCCAGCGCCTTCTACGGCTACATTACCAGCCGGGTGGTGCCAGTCAGTTCGCCTGATGTGGCCGAACTCACCAAGTTGTTCGAGAATGTCTTTCGCGCGGTCAATATTGCGCTGGTCAACGAGCTGGCGTTGCTGTGCGATCGCATGGGCCTCAATGTGTGGGAGGTGATCGAAGCGGCGGCAACCAAGCCGTATGGCTTTATGAAGTTCACGCCCGGCCCGGGCCTTGGCGGCCATTGCATTCCGATCGACCCCTTCTATCTGACGTGGAAGGCGCGTGCGTATGATCTCACTACGCGGTTTATTGAGCTCGCCGGTGAGATTAATACGCAGATGCCGCGCCACGTGCGTGATCTGGTGGTGCGTGCGCTCAATCGCGCGCGCAAGCCACTCAATGGCAGCGCAATTGTGTTGCTTGGCGTGGCTTATAAGCCCGATGTGGATGATTACCGTGAGTCGCCGGCTTTCAAAGTCTACGATCTCTTGGTGGCTGATGGTGCTACGGTGATTCCGTGCGATCCGCATATTGACGAATTCGAGCTGCACGATGGTCGCCGGATGCGCACGGTGCCGTTAACCGATGATCTCTTGCGCCAATGTGATTGCGCAGTGATTGTCACGAACCATCGCGCGTTTGATTACGAGCGGATCGTGACGTTGGCGCCGGTGGTGGTGGATACGCGCAATGCGACCCGATCGATCCAAGGCCCCTTACGGGCAAAGATTGTCGTGTTGTAGTGCTGGCGAATGCTACTGTGGTATTACGCAACCGGCAGTGAAGCGGTGGCTGATGGGACCGAGAGGCTGGTCAGTTACATTGCCGGAGCACTTCTTGCAAGCACTGCACCTTGAGGAGTAACCGGGTGATGGCTTCCCCACAATCGTCAGGTCAATCCCGCCCAAGGGCGGTCCGGTGTTGGCTAGCGCCGTTGGCGCAACGCCCTTTTGGTGTGCTGGTACGGGGCGAGACGACTGCATCGGTGGTAGCGCTCACGTTTGCTGATGGGGCGCACCTGTTTTACCGCCGCTCATCCTCGATCGGCTAGGTGTGCATCAGGTGCGCGCCACTTTTTTCTGGTCGGGCAACATGCAGTCGAGCGGCGCGATCTGGTGGCCCGAATCGCGGCGGGCGGCTATGCAATTGGCAATTACACCTTTCATCGCGTGCGCATGACCAAGATTTCCTACGCTCAACGTTGGCGTGAGCTGCGCTTAACCCAGCAGGCGGTGGCACCATACGGTGCGTCCCTCTTTCGCCCGCCTGACGGCAGCCATTGGTACAGCTCGTGGCTTGGTACGCGGTTGGTTGGCTGTGATATTGGCGGTTGGACGGCACATATCGAAGATTAGCTGGCCCAACCATCTGAGCGGTGAGCGGAACGGTTGATTACGCACGTTCGTCCGGGCAGCATCGTTTTGCTGTATGACCGGATCGCTACACCAAGCGATCCAGCGGCGGTTGATCACCGTCTGTTGAGCGAAGCATTGGGCATTGCGTTGGCGCAATTGCATGCAATCTATCGCTTTGTAACCGTGCTTGAATTGCTCCGCACTAGCAAGCTGGTGCGCGAGTTGTGGTTGCAGATAGGCGAAACGTCACAATACTTACGTATCGACATGCTGTGCCTTATAGTACAGCCTCAATTAGGATAGACTCACATGATGAACCACGATCCCCTGCTCATCCCGCCTTATGGCGGACGCTTGATCGATCTGGTCGTACCAGTGGAGGAGCGTGCTGCATTGTTGGAAGAAGCGACCCGCTTGCCCTCAATCCAGATTTCGATGCGCAGTCTTTGCGATCTCGAATTGCTCGCTACGGGCGGGTTTTCGCCGCTAACCGGCTTTATGGGTCAAGCCGACTACGAGCGGGTGCTTGAAGAGATGCGCCTAGCTGACGGCACGCTCTGGCCGATCCCGGTGACGTTACCGGTCGAGCAGAGCCATTTTGGTAGCGATCGGATCTTGCTGCGCGATGTGCATAACAATCCGCTGGCGATTATGGAGCTAAGCGAGATTTATCGCTGGGATGCCGAGCGGGAAGCGTTGGCCGTATTAAAAACGACCGACCCACGCCATCCATTGGTGGCCGAAATGGTGCGGTGGGGCAAGTTTTACGCTGCCGGACGATTGCGCGTGTTGAATTTGCCGCGCTACTATGACTTTACCGATCTGCGCCACACCCCAGCCGAAGTGCGCCGGCTTTTGAACGCGATGGGACGGGCCAATGTGGTGGCTTTTCAGACCCGCAACCCGATGCACCGGATCCATGAAGAGCTGACCAAACGGGCCGCCGCGCAGGTTGATGGCAGCCTGCTCATCCATCCGGTAGTCGGGATGACCAAGCCCGGCGATGTCGATCATTTCACCCGCGTGCGCAGCTACCGGCTGCTGGTCGACAAATACTACGACCCATCGCGCACGCTGTTGAGCCTCTTGCCGTTAGCGATGCGCATGGCCGGCCCGCGTGAAGCTGTCTGGCATGCGATCATTCGCCGGAACTATGGTGCTAACCATTTTATTGTTGGCCGCGACCATGCCGGGCCGGGCAACGATAGTTACGGCAAGCCATTCTATGGCCCCTACGAGGCGCAAGAGCTGTTGGCGCGGTATGCCGCTGAGGTAGGGGTAACGATGATCCCGTTCACCGAGCTTGTCTATCTCAAGCGCGAAGGCCGGTATGTCACGTTGGATGAAGCGCCGCCGGGAGCCGAGATTGCCAGCATTTCAGGCACGCAAGTACGTGATGAGTATCTAGCCAAAGGGCGCTTGCTGCCTGAATGGTTCACCCGCCCTGAGACTGCCGAAATTCTGCGTCAAATGTACCCGCCGCGTCACCGGCAGGGCTTCTGTGTCTGGTTTACCGGTTTGAGCGGGGCCGGCAAGTCAACGATTGCCGCGATCCTCAACGTGCTGCTGCTCGAGCGGGGCAGGATGCCGACAGTGCTCGACGGCGATGTAGTGCGAACCCATTTGTCGAAGGGATTAGGCTTTTCGCGTGAGGATCGCGATACCAACATCTTGCGGATCGGCTTTGTCGCCAGTGCAGTAGTTAAGGCTGGTGGCGCAGTGATTTGCGCTGCGGTCAGCCCCTATCGAACAGCGCGGAATGAGTGCCGGGCTATGATCGGCAGCGACCAGTTTATCGAAGTGTTTGTCGATACGCCGATCGAAGTCTGCGAACAACGTGATGTCAAGGGGTTATATGCCAAGGCGCGCCGTGGTGAATTGCGCGGGTTTACCGGCATCGATGATCCGTATGAGCCGCCGCTCAATCCTGAGCTGGTGCTGACAACCACGGATGTGATGCCGGAAGAGAATGCACGCAAGATAATTCGCTATCTCGAAGAGCAGGGATTCCTCGAGGCATAAGCGCGCGCTTGCCATCATAACGCCGGCGTTGCGCGCGAGGCATCGGTTCATTTGCTAGCAAGGCGGTTGGTGCATGCGGGTTGTTCATCTCAGCACGAATGACATCAGCGGCGGCGCAGCGCGGGCGGCCTACCGGCTCCATCGGGCGTTGCTGGCTAGTGGTTGCCAATCAACGATGGTGGTCGCCAACCGACGCAGTGACGACCCGACAGTGCAGGCCATCCCATCGGCGGTGCATTGGTTTAGTCATTGGCTGCGGCGCTGGCGGGGTTGGCAAATCCGGCGCGCGTTTCAACCGTACCACCAGACCCGCCCTGATGGGTTTGAGCAGTTTAGCGATGATCGCAGCCGGTACGGCGGTGAGGTGGTGCGCGCGCTGCCGCCGTGTGAGGTGATCAACCTGCATTGGGTGGCTGGTTTTGTTGACTACACCTCGTTCTTCCGGTTGGCGCCGCGACGTGCGCCGGTGGTGTGGCGGCTCTCGGATCAGCAGCCTTTTAGCGGAGGGTGCCATTACGATGACGGTTGCGGTCGCTATGCAGACGCATGTGGCGCTTGCCCGCAACTCGGTTCGCGTGATGAACACGATCTCTCACGCCAGATCTGGCAGCGAAAGCGAGCTGCGCTGGCGGCGGTGCCTGCTGGGAGGCTGCATATCGTGGCGCTCAACCGGTGGATGGCTGCTGAAGTGCAGCGTAGCTCGCTCTTAAGCCGGTTTCCGGTGCATATCATTCCAAACGGCCTTGATACCGCCGTGTTTGCGCCGAACGACCGCGCAAGCGCGCGCGCTGCGTTGGGTTTACCGCTACACGCGAGGATTGTGTTGTTCGTGGCGGTTTCGGTCAATAATCGCCGGAAAGGGTTCGCCGAACTTGCCGCTGCCCTTGCCGGCCTCGCTGATGAACCCGATCTGCTGTTGGTTTCGATTGGGCGCAACCCGCCGCCGATCGCGGCGCCGATCCGGCACCACGCGCTAGGTGTGATCGCCGATGATCCTCGGTTAGCATTGGCGTATAGCGCCGCTGATCTATTCGTCATCCCTTCTCTGCAAGATAATATGCCTAGCACGGCGCTGGAGGCGTTGGCTTGCGCGACCCCAGTAGTCGGGTTTGATACTGGTGGGATCGGCGAATTGGTGCGTCCCGGCCAGACGGGTTGGTTAGCGCCGGTTGGTGATGTCACCGCGCTGCGCGAAGCGATCCGCCGGCTGTTGCGCAACGAAGATGAGCGTCTGCTGATGAGCCGCATGTGTCGCGAGATTGCGCTTGCCGAATATCGGCAAGAGGTGCAGGCCCAGCGTTATCTTGAGCTGTACCACCGGATTGTGGCAGAGGCGAACGAAAGCGCAGCACGCGCGAACAATCGCTACAATCAGCGACCTTCCTAAGATGGCATTACAGTGTGTTGGCGGCGCGTACCGTAAACAGTTTGATGAAGTTTTTGGAGCGTTTTTCAATTGAGATAATCTCTCAAGGATGTGACGGTTTTGTCATAACCTTCTCTGAGTGATGACATCTTCCTGTCACATGAGATCGTTACAACTAGGATGCGGAACACAAGATTAAATATGCTAGCTTAAGCGGTCTGTTCTCCTTACTGCCAGCAATTCCCCCCTCCTACAGACCGGAGCTTGCTGTATGTTATTGCACCTCACTGTGCCAATAGCAACGCCCACATCGCTTGGAGGGTCGCTTGGAACTCAAACAGTATCTCCTTTTTGTTTGGCGCTGGATATGGCTCATTATCCTATTCGCCGTTATTGGCGCCAGCGTGGGCTTTGTCTTTTCCCAACGACAACCCCCCAATACGTTGCCTCAACGATGCTGATGGTCAATCAGAATCAGGGCAATACCCGTCCGCCAACGTTTGACGAGCTGCGGGGGCGTGAACGCTATTCGCTCACGGTGCGCCAGCTTTTGTTGGTGCGGCCAATGCTCGAACGCGCGGCAGCAATGGTCGGAAACATAACCGCCTCGCAATTGTTGGCGCGGGCCAGTATTACTGAGGTGGGCAAAACAGAGTTGTTTCTGCTGACCGTTCAAGATACTGACCGGCAGCGAGCGGTTGCACTGGCAGACGCCATTGTCACCTCGTTTCAAGCTCTCGAGCGCGATCTGCTTGATGCTGAGTTTGCCGAGCATTCGATCCTCATCGTGGTTGATCCAGCCTATGCTGAACCGCAGCCGGTTGGCCCTAACTATACCCGCAACATCATCCTGAGCGTGGTCATTGCGATCTTGATCGCAATTGCGATCGGGTTTCTGTACGACTATTTCAATACCCGCATCAACGATGAAGACGATCTCGATCGACGGGGCGGCGGGCGGCCACTCTTGACGATCGGTACTATCAAAGGCAATACGCCGGCGGCCCAATTGATTACCTTAAGTAATCCGGCTGCGCTAGAGGCCGAAAGCTACCGGACGTTTCGTCTCTATCTTGATAGGCTGGAGGCTGCTAAACGCCCGCAGGTGATTGCCGTAATTAGCGCGGCGCCCGGTGAAGGGCGGAGTTTGACGGCGGCCAATCTGGCGGTGGCCTTGGCGCAGACGGGACGCCGGGTAGTGTTAGTTGATGCGAATCTCCGCAACCCTACCTTGCATACCTTCTTTAACCTTCCCTATCAGAGCGGCTTGACCAATCTGCTGCGGGTGAGTGTACGGCCCTTGGAGTCATTTTTACAGGTGACGCCGCAACCAAATTTGTATGTGCTAACAGCAGGGATGATGAGTGGGTTGCCGGCTCAACTGTTGGGATGCCCCCAATTGGAAACGGTGCTGGCGACGTTGCGTCAATCTGCCGATGTGGTCATTATCGACACAGCACCGCTGTTCCCCTTCGCCGATACCGCACTCTTGCTGGGTGCAGTTGACGCGACATTGCTCGTCGTGCGCGCGAACCATACCAACGAGGAGGCGTTGCGCCGAACATTCGATATGCTCAGCCAGACCAAGGTGGCATGTTTGGGGGTTGTGCTCAATGGGGTGAAGCGGCGCTGGCGTTGGCCAGCGATGAAGGTTCGTTTCGCCCGGTCAGCGGCGCCAACTGCGCTGGCGCAGCCGGGTGAGATTGCCGGCGAGACTGGCGATTGAACAGATGTTTTCGACAGGGGAAGGTAAGCCGTGAAAACTGATACAACGCCTCACGTACTGATTACTGGCGGCGCGGGGTATATTGGTTCCCTGTTGACCGGCGTATTCTTGCAGCAGGGTTGGTCGGTAACGGTGGTTGACGATCTGCTCTTCGGCGGCGCGTCGCTGCTTGGGTACTGGCATCATCCGCAGTTCCGCTTTGCTAAAGGTGATGTTTGCGATCCGGCTGTTTTGCGGGCGAGCGCTGAGGGTATCGCTGTGGGTGATCTGCCGCCAGCTCACTTTGATGCGGTCGTCCATTTAGCTGCGATTGTCGGCTTTCCGGCCTGCCAGATGGTAGGGCCGCAGGTGGCGTGGCGCTACAACTTCGAGGGCACGAAACGGGTCTTTGCTGCGGCTGACGCCGCGCGGGTCGGACGGTTGATCTTCGCGTCAACCTACAGCAACTATGGGTTGTCGCCAGATGGCACGCCGGTAACGGAAGAGTCGCCGCTCAACCCGCAATCGCTCTACGCCGAGACCAAGGTCGCCGCTGAGCAGTTTCTGCGTGACCAGACTGCCGGCGCGACGACGATCCCGGTCCTCTTCCGGTTTGCGACCCTCTTTGGGATCTCGCCGCGCACCCGGTTTGATCTGATCATCAACCAGTTCGTGCTCGAAGCCATCACGCGCCGCAAGCTGATCATCTACCAGCGCGGGTATGCCCGTTCGTTCGTGCATGTGCGTGATGTCTGCGATGCAATTTTGCTCGGTTTAATGGCGCCGCCAGCGACGATCAATCGCCAGATTTTTAACGTCGGCAGTGACGAGGGGAATTACACCAAAGATGAGATCGTGGCGTTGGTGCAACGCTATGTTACGGGGACGATCGTGGAGTATAAAGACCTCACCTTTGGCGGCGACATGCGTGATATTCGTGTTTCATTCGCCAAGATTCGCGAACAGCTCGGTTTTCGGCCTCGCATCAGCGTCGAGGAGGGGATCCGCGAGGTGGCAGGAGTGTTGTTGAATGGCGTGATCAAAGACGCGCTCGATAGCCAATATCGCAACGCGCAGTTTATCGTCCAGTAGGCGGCCTAGCGCCGCTGCACCCATCCCAGTAAGCAATTATCCATTCAACTGAGGTGCCTATGCAGCTCGATACGCAACGCTGGCCCGATAGTCATCAGTTTTGGCAAGATAAGCGCGTGGTCGTGACCGGTGGTGCCGGTTTCCTTGGTTCATATGTGGTCGAGAAGTTGCACGAGCGTGGCGCCAACAGCGTGTTCGTACCGCGCTCCCACGAGTATGATCTGCGGCAGGTAGAAGCGATCCGGCAGTTGTTGCACGATGCACGTCCCGATATTGTGATTCACATGGCGGCGCGGGTCGGCGGCATTGGCGCTAATCGCGACCATCCCGCCGAGTTTTTCTACGATAACTTGATGATGGGCGTGCAGTTGTTTCACGAGAGCTGGCGCTTTGGGGTGACCAAGTTTGTCACGATTGGCACCGTCTGCGCGTACCCGAAGTATACGCCGGTGCCGTTCCGAGAGGATGATCTCTGGAATGGGTATCCCGAAGAGACGAATGCGCCGTATGGGTTGGCCAAGAAGATGCTGTTGGTACAGGGTGAAGCCTATCGCCAGCAGTACGGCTTTAACTCGATCTTCCTCTTGCCGGTCAATCTGTACGGGCCGCGTGATAACTTCGACCTCGCAACCTCACACGTCATTCCGGCCCTCATCCGCAAATGTATTGAGGCTGATGAACAGGGTGCGAGTGAGATTGTGGTCTGGGGCGATGGTTCGCCGACGCGCGAGTTTATCTATGCGGCTGACGCTGCCGAAGGTATTCTGTTAGCCGCTGAACGGTACAACGACCCCGATCCGGTCAATATTGGCAGCAGCTATGAAATCAGCATCCGCGATCTCGTTATGCTGATTGCAGAATTGACTGGGTTTCGCGGCAACATTGTCTGGGATACGACCAAGCCAAACGGCCAGCCGCGGCGTAAGCTTGACGTGTCGCGGGCATGGGAACGGTTTGGATTCCGGGCGGAAACGACCTTCACCGACGGCTTGCGGGCGACGATCGAGTGGTATCGCGCCAATCGTGAACCAGCGACAGCGATGCGCGTGGTAGGAGAAGCGAGGTGATATGCTTGTCACGACGTATGCTACTCCGTCCCTGAGCGCGCTGCCACTCTCAACGCGGCAAGGCTGGCCGTGGACGGTGGCGACGCCGCCGGCGCCGTCGTTGCTGCCGAATGGCCGGCCATGGCCACGGATCACGATTGTTACCCCGTCGTACCAGCAAGCGCACTACCTCGAAGAGGCAATCCGTTCCGTTCTCTTGCAGGGCTATCCCAATCTTGAATATATCGTGATGGATGGGGGCAGCCATGACGGTAGCGTCGAGATTATCCGGCGCTATGAGCCGTGGCTAACGTATTGGCAATCGCAGCCTGATGGTGGTCAGTCGGCGGCGTTGGCCGATGGTTTTGCCCGTGCCACTGGCGAGATTCTGGCGTGGATCAATTCGGATGATCGCTTGCTGCCGGGAGCCTTGCAACGGGTCGGTCGTTTCTTTGCCGATCGGCCATGGTTGGCGTTTGCGAGTGGTGATGTCAATTTTATCGACGCTCAGGGGCAAGTTATCGAGCGAATTTTTGCTTTGCCGCCCAACCCGACGCTGACCGCGTGGTTAGGGGTGCATCGCTGGCCGCAACAAGGCTGTTTCTGGCGGCGCAGCGTCTACGAACGAGTGGGTGGCGTTGATCGCAGCTTGCGTTTCTGCATGGATCGCGATCTCTTCATTCGCCTGAGCGCCGCCGGTCCGAGTCGGCGTTTGCCGGGGCCGCCATTGGGCGATTTTCGTCTGCACGATGATGCGAAGACTGCGACGCTGCTGACCATCTGGCGGCGCGAGCATGCGCTCTTATTGCGCCGGTATGGGCGACCGTTAAGCGCGCAACAATACGCTGGGCTGCGTGTACTCTGGTGGTTATGGAAAAAGCACGCTGGGGTGCGCAGGCGTCTCTACTTGAGCTATGGACTTGAGTGCTAGCGTGGTGTTGCTATGGTTGTTGACGGATCGATTGCACTAAATCCATTTGCACTCGCGGTGCTCGGCTTGGTCTGCGGCTATGCGATCTGGCGTGGTCGGCCAGAGATTCCGCTGGCACTCTACCTGTCGGTCTCGTTATGGGCGCGTACCGTGTTTGTCGGACCGATCGCAGCCGTCTGGCCGCTGTTGGCGATGATAGTGCTGGCGCTGATCCGGTATATGCACACTACGCAATCGTGGTCGTTGCTACCCCGCCAGTTCGATCGCACGATCGAGCGAATCTTGCCGGCAAGCGATCGGTGGATCGTGCCGTGGATGGGATTGTGGTGGGGGTGGGCGCTCTGTGTCCTCTTCCAGTTTGGGTTGAGCGATAAGATGCAAATTGCCCGTTCGCTCATACTCTACATTATTATCGGTTCGCTGGTTGCGCTCTTGGCGGTGCGCGATGCGGCTGCTGCCCGCCGGTTTGCTCTGACCTATCTGTTGACCAGCGTATACGGGTTGTACGCGGCATTACAGTTTATCAATGTGCCGCTCGACCATCTGCTAACCGATCCCGGCTTGTCGTCATTACCGTACCGCAACCTTGGCATCCGGAATTACCATCACTTTTCGCACCATCTCGGCGTTGCCTTTCTGTGCGGGGTCGGTCTGTTCTTGCAAGCGCGCCGGTTGCTTGCCATAGCGGCGTTTCTAGCGTTAGCCATCGTCTGCGGCTACGGCATTTTCCTCACCGGGGCGCGCCAATCACTCAGCGGTATTGGGATTGCGTCGCTGTTGATCTTTGCTTGGGTCGTGGTGCGCCGGGGCGCACGGCTGCGTCGGGTGTCAGTGGCGCTCGCGACGACGCTGATTGCGGTCATTTGGATCTATCAAGTGGCGCCGCATTTGATTGTCCGGGAGGGCGAGAACGGATTGGGCGATTCGTTCAATGTCTTCGCCGATCGGGGCTGGCTGTGGCAGATCGGCTGGAGTTATTTCCTCGCTTCGCCGGTGTGGGGGTGGGGGTTTGAGCAGAAGCTTTGGTCGCACAATTTGTTTATTGGGACACTGGCCGATCAAGGGCTTGTGGGCATGGTCTTTTTTGTTGGCTATTTGATTTGGGCCGGGCGACGGTTGCCGTCGATTTGGGCGCAGACTGCCGCCGATGATCGTGGCATCTGGCAGGCAACCTTCTTTGCCGTTGTCATCTTTGCCCTCGTGCATGGGCAAGCTTCAGGCAACACCATGTCCACCGCCCATTTGCACTGGCCGATGTGGGCAGTGTGGGCTTTGAGCACCGGCGGGGTGGGGGTGTCAGCGGCGCAACCGCGACCAATCCCGTCGTATGCGCGCCAGCGTGAGCTACAGGCAGGAGTGCAACCGTGAGTCATGAAACGCGTATAACCTTCGGCATGATCGTACTCAATGGCGAGCCGTTTCTGCGCTACAACCTGCGTGCCATCTATCCGTTTGCCCACCAGATTATTGTGGCCGAGGGCGCAAGCCCGCGCGCAACCCACGCCGCTACGCCCGACGGCCATTCGATCGATGGCACCTTGCAAGCGTTGTATCGCTTTAAAGCCGAAGAAGATCCCGACGATAAACTGATCATTGTCACAGCCGAGATGTGCGGCCATCCCAACGGCTTTTGGCCGGGCGAAAAGGATGAGCAGAGCCGGGCCTATGCCGAACGGGCGACCGGCGATTGGCTATGGCAGATCGATGTCGATGAGTTTTACCATCCGGCTGATATCGAGCGGGTCATGGCCTTTCTCCACCAGCATCCCGATACGACCTGCCTCTGCTTTCGCGCCTACAACTTCTGGGGCGGGTTCGATTATGTCGCCGACGGGGGCCTTTTCTGGCATCGCCAATACCAAGGTGAACCGTGGGGCCGATACCGACGGGTGTTCCGCTGGCGTCCGGGTTATGTCTATGATAGCCATCGTCCGCCAACCATCGTTGATGAGCGGGGGCGCAATATTACTCGTCGTCGTATCTATCACGCTGATGCTTTTGGTGTGTGGATGTACCATTACTATTTGGTCTTTCCGCATCAATTCACTCGCAAAGGCGCGTACTATCAGAACCAGCCTTGGCCACGAGAACGAGAACGGCTGCGAAAGAATTTGGATTTGCTGCAAGAGGTCAATATATCGAATGGATTGCGCATCATGGATCAGTATGGCACGCAGAATTGGCTCGTTCGCTTTACCGGCCAGCATCCGCAGCCCATTCTTGATTTGCGCGCCGATCTTGCGGCTGGCAGGATCACGACCGAATTGCGCCGCACCGATGATATCGAGCGTTTACTCGCCGATCCTCGCTATGCGCAGATGGTGCAGGCAGCGGCCCGGCGGGAATGGCTGCGGACATGGCGAGATCATTATGATCTATCTGCTGTGGTGGCGACCGCGCGCGCAGGTGGTGCAATGGGTGCGTGAGCAAACCCCGCCTGCGGTGGTGAAGCGGTTGCCGCCTGCTGTGCAACGCAAGTTTATTCCTGAACATCGCCGGCGCTATCAAGAGCAGCTTGCCCGCTATCAGCGTTCTCTGCGTTCAGGAGATACCGCATGAACCAACCGCTCTTTAGCATTATTACGATTACCCTCAACTGTGCAGACGATGCCGAACAGACGGCGCGCAGCGTGTTAGGACAAGATTTTAGCGATGTTGAGTATTTTGTGAAGGATGGCTGTTCAACCGACGGCACTCCAGAACGGTTGCGGGCGCTCGGCGTGCGTGTGATCGTTGCGCCTGATAGCGGGATTTACGAGGCGATGAATCAGGGCATTGCCCATGCCCGCGGGCGCTACATCTGTTTTATGAATGCCGGTGACAGGTTTGCCGGGCCTGATGCGCTGAGCGCGGTCGCTGCGGCGCTAGCCCTCTATAGCGAACCCGATTTTCTGTACGGCGATGTCCGCTCGTTTGGCCACCATCCCTACCTTGGACGCGGGCGTGCCGGTGAAGGCCGTTTGATCATCTATCCTGATCGGCTTAACCGGTTTTGGCTCTATCGCAAAATGATCTGCCACCAGAGCTGGTTTGTGCGCCGCGAGATTTATGCCGCCCAGCCGTTCGCAACCGATTACCGCATCCTCGCCGATTATGCCTATCTGCTCGATATGATCTTGCGCCGACGGGTGCGCTACGGCCATCTGCCGAAAGAGATTGCGCATTTTGCCGGCGACGGAATCAGTAGCCAACGCTCACCGCGGCGTGATGCCGAACGGGCGCGCGCGTTGGCAACGGTCTATGCACCGTGGGAACGCCAAGCGTATGAGATGATCTTCAGGGGAATGCGATGGCTCAACCGCACTCTTATCTACCCAATGATCCCGCTGTTGCCCGAACGGCTCCGTGCCCGACTGAGCGGTCTCTGACGGCTAGGCGCCGGATTGTGCATATCTCGACTGTTCACCAGCCGTTTGATCAGCGCATTTTTTACCGCGAGTGCGCGAGTTTGGCTGCGGCAGGCTATGAAACGCATTTGCTCGTGCCGTTGCCGGTAACGGAGCTGGAGCGGCAAGGGGTGCAGTTGCACAGCGTGGGCGTGCCGGCTGAGCAACAGTTGGCGTTGGGCCTCAAACGGCGTTGGCGGCGAGTGTGGCAGGCGGCGCAGTTGGCGCGCCAATTGCGGGCCGACCTATATCATCTCCACGATCCTGAACTGATCCCGCTGGGTCTTTGGTTGAAGGCGACCACGCGAGCAAGGGTCGTGTTTGACAGCCACGAAAATAATACGGCCTACCTGCGCCAGAAATATTATCTGCACCCGCTTGTGCGCGGCCCGTTGTTGGTCAGTATGGAGGCGCTTGAGCGGTTGGCGGCGCGCGTTTTTGATACAATCATCACGGCCGATCGCGGGGTGGCCGATCTCTATCTGCGCCGGTTTCGTGCTCGCCGGGTGATCACTATTCACAACTTTCCTCACCTCGATCTCTTTTTGCAACAACCGCCGCCTGCCGATGATGCCCCGTTCGATCTAGTCTTCCACGGCACATTTCCGCGCTACAACCTCGAAGTGACCTTTGCGGTCGCCGAGGCGTTGCGCCGGCGCGGACGGCGGGCGCGGTGGCATTTCTTTGGGAAATGTTTTGAGACTGAGTGGGCGCAGGCAGAGATTGCCCGGCGCGGGTTGCGCGACGATATCGTGATCGATGCCCAGATGGTGCCGCACGATCAAGTGGCAGCACGGGTGCGCCAAGCGAAAATCGGGTTTATTCCGCTGCCTGATTTACCCAAGTTTCAACACAATATCCCGACCAAGCTGTTTGAATTTATGGCGCTGGGCATGCCGGTCGTGCTCAGTGATTTGCCGCCGAGTCGCCCGTTTGCCGGTGATGGCCGCTGCGCGATCATGGTGCCGCCGCACGATTACGATGCGTATGCTGATGCGATCATCCGCTTGCTCGACGACCCGGCTTTGCGCCGGGCAATGGGCGCTGAGGGTCGCCGGCGCGTGATCCATGAGTACAACTGGCAACGGGAAGCGCAGTATCTCTTTGCGTTGTACCACGAATTGTTATGAGCTATCACCGTTATCCGCTGCGCCTCATCATTACGGCTGATGATTACGGCGCTTCACCACGTATCAATGCCGCCATCGAAGCATGTCTGGCCGCCGGCGCACTGCGGGCAACGTGTGTGATGGCGAATATGCCGGGCTATGGCGAGGCGAGCCGCCTGCGACAACAGTTTCCCGATGCCTCGATTGGGTTGCATTGGAATCTGACGGCTGGCAGGCCGGTCGCACCACCCGATCAGGTGGCTAGTCTGATTGATGGGCAGGGGCGTTTCTGGCCGGCAGCCGCCTTTCGCCGGCGTTGGTTGCTGGGTCGAATCGCGCCGGAGCATGTGCTGCGTGAACTGCGCGCGCAGTATGACCGGTTGGCGCTGGTGGCTGGCCAGCCTGATTTCTGGAATACGCATCAGAATATTCATCTCTTGCCGCAGCTCTTTTCATTAACGGTCGCGGTTGCACGCCAACTCGCCATTCCGGCGATGCGCTCGCATCAGCGCCTCTGGCTGCCGCTACGAGGTGCGTCACTGCGAGATCGGCTGATTCAGCCGTTGGCGTGGCTTAAAGGGCAGGTGATCGCAGGATGGGCGGCAGCGGCGGTACGCCAAGGCATGCGGATGCCGGCCGGTCTGATCGGTCTGCCGGAGTCTGAAGCGGGTCTGATAACGCTGGCTCAGATGGTGGCGCAGATGCCGCGTGCGCGCGTGGCACCGGTGGAGCTGGTCGTGCATCCGGCGTTGCAGAGTGCCGCCGAACGTTCTGGCGCGTTGGCAGAGGTGCAGGCGCGTGAATATGCCCTGTTGCGCGATCCGAGCTTGGTTGATCGGTTGGCTGCCGTGGGCGTGCAGACGGTTGGCTTCGAGGCATTGGTATAATGCATATCCTCTACTTGCACCAATATTTCACCACCCGCGCCGGTGTTGGTGGCACCCGCTCGTATGAGTTTGCCCGTTTTTTTATCCAGCAAGGCCATCGGGTGACGCTCATAACCGCAGCCGATCGGCAGACGCCGTGGTCAGGCGGATGGTGGCGGCGGCGCGACGTTGATGGTATTCATGTCATCGAAGTGCGGGCCGGCTATGCCGATTATAGCCGTGGTACGGCGATTGGCTATGGGCAGCGGATTATTGCCTTTATCCTTTTTGCGCTGACCAGCTTGCTGGCTGTGTTGCGGGTCGAGCGGCCCGATGTGGTGTTTGCTACCAGTACGCCGCTGACGATTGGCATTCCCGGTATGGTGGCTAGCCGTTGGCATCGTGCGCCGCTGGTCTTCGAGGTGCGCGATCTGTGGCCGGAAGCACCGATCCAGATGGGAGCGCTGCGCCAACCCTTGCTGATTCTAGCTGCGCGCTGGCTCGAACGCGCCATCTACCGCCGGTCATGTCACATTATCGCGCTCTCGCCCGGCATGCGGCAGGGGATCATCGCTGCCGGCGTTGCGCCGGAAAAGATCAGCGTCATACCTAACGCTGCCGATCTCGATCTCTTCCACCCGCAGCGCGATGGCCGCGCGTGGCGCGTGCGGCTGGGTAATCCGCCCTTTCTCGCTCTCTACTTTGGCACGATGGGAGACGCCAACGATGTGCGGCAGGTGATTGAGGCGGCGCGGGTGTTGCAAGCGCGCGGCTGTGACGATGTGCTGATCGCACTGGCCGGGCAAGGTCGCCAGCGCTCTCAGCTTGAGGCATTAGCGCATGAGTATGGTCTGCGCAATGTGCGCTTTCTCGATCCCTTGCCCAAAGTTGAAGTTGCCGATCTAGTCGCCGCTGCCGATGTCTGCCTGACCATTTTCAAAGCGGTGCCGGTGCTGGCTACCTGTTCGCCTAACAAGTTGTTCGACACCCTAGCCGCCGGGAAGCCGGCTATTGTCAATACACCGGGTTGGTTGCGCCAATTGGTTGAAGAGCATCAATGCGGTCGCTATGCCCGCGCTGGTGATCCCGCTGATCTGGCTGCACAGATCCTCTTCTTGCGCGATCATCCTGATTTCACCCGCCAAGCCGGTTGCAATGCGCGAGCGCTCGCCACACAGCAATTTGATCGCCGGCAACTGGCGGCGGCGGCGTTGGCTGTCTTGCAAACCTGCGCGCTGCGCTAAAGGTTGGTTGCAGGGGCATGAACCCTATGACGGATAGGGGACGCGGAGAGTGTCTTCTAAAGGTTGGGTGATCCTGCCATTGCAAGCGCCACCATCTCCCACTCTCCTGATGTCAGTGCGAGCGGCGCGGTAGGGGCCGAGCAACGCTCGGCCCGCCGCGAGGTGTAGCAATCCCCCGCGAATGCGCGCGGAAGGGGGCGGGGCTGAGGGTTGGGGGCTCTCGCAACGACATCTAGCCCGGTCATTGCGCGCGGCGCGCGGTGAACGCCCATCACTGCTCTAACGCCTGTTGCACCGCCACTTCCAACGAACTAGCCCGAAACGGCTTCTCAATCAGCGGCGCATCGGTAATCTCAATTCCTTGCAATGCGGCAAACCCGCTCATATAAAGCACCTTGATCGCCGGTACTATCTGCCGCGCTTGCTTCACTAAAGCCCGTCCGTTTATCTCTGGCATCACCACATCGGTAAGGAGGAGATCGATCTGCTCGTTGCGCAGGATCTCTAGCGCCGTCTTGCTATCTTGGGCGGCGAAAGCGGTGTAGCCAAGATTGCGTAACGTGGTGACAGTCATACGTAACAGATCCGGATCATCATCCACCACCAATATCTGCGCCTCGCGGCGCGATGTTGGCTCGATCACAACCGGTTCCTCGACTGCCGGCTGGTCGGCGCACGGCAGATATAGCCGCACTGTAGTGCCGATCCCCGGCGTCGAGTAGATTTGCGCCGTGCCACCCGATTGGCGGGTAAAGCCATAGACCATCGCCAACCCGAGCCCGGTGCCGCGCCCGCGCTCTTTGGTGGTGAAGAAGGGTTCAAATGCGCGCGTGGCCACCTCTGGCGGCATACCGGTGCCAGTATCAATCACGTCGATCACGATATAGCAGCCGGTTGCAAGAATGGCAAGCAACATCGTGTCTTCGTTGGTGACGCGCTGCTCTCTGATTTTGATGGTTAAGTTGCCACCGTTTGGCATAGCGTCGCGGCTGTTAATGACCAGATTAAGGATCGCTGCCTCAAGCCCCGCCCGGTCGGCACGGGCCGGCAAGGTGGTTTGCTCGATTAACTCAAGCTTAATCGCCGAACCGACGGTCACTTGGATCAGCGGCAAAAATTCACGCAATACTTGACTGACATCAATAGTGGTCGGCGCTAACGGTTGCCGACGGGCCACCGCCAAGAGACTCTTGGTCAGTTCGGCACCACGGAGCGCCGCGTGCAACGAGGCTTCGATCATCTGCCGCGTCGCTTCATCGCCTTGCCAATCATTGAGCGAAAGATCAAGATTGCCGATGATGATGCCGAGCAGGTTGTTGAAATCGTGGGCTAACCCGCCGGTGAGTAAGCCTAGCGCTTCGAGTTTCTGCGTTTCGCGGATGCGCTCATCGAGCTGTTTGCGCTCGGTAATGTCGCTCAAGGCGCCGACCATGCGCGTCACCTTGCTGTCAGCGTCGCGCAACGCTTCACCCCGCGCCAAGATCCAGCGATAGTTACCATCGCGGTAGCGCATCCGAAATTCTATGTTGAAGGGTTCGCTGCCGGCAATGTGGCGATCGAGCGCCTTTGTCACTTCTGGCCAGTCGTCGGGATGGATGCGCTCGAAGAAGGTAGTGATGGTATTGGGCAGCTCATCCTCGCCAAATCCAAACAGCGCTTTCCACTGCGGCGAGAGATAGGTCACGCCGTTCACAATATCCCAATCCCATACGCCCTCTTGCACCGCGCGTTCAGCCAGCGCGTACCGTTCCTCGCTCAGCCGGAGCCGTTCAGCAATCACATGCTGCTCGATCACTGGCCCGGCGAGATGGCTGATAAATTGGAGGAGCGTGCGATCCTCGCTGGATGGTGACGTAGCCCGCGCCGACCAAACGGTAAAAGCGCCGATCACTGCGCCGCCGGCGCCGAGGATCGGTTCCGCCCAGAGCGTAGACAAGCTGCTCTCTTGCGCAGCGGACGCAAAACGCGCCCAGCCGGAATCAGAGTGCAATTCCGGCACGATCACGCGCTGCTGCGCGAGCAGCGGATACCAGATAGCGTCTTGCCCCGATTGAAGGCTCTGCTCAAGCATCTGGCTGAGCGTAGACGGCAGGTTGGGGGCGATGACGTGGTGTGGCTGGCGGGTGGCGAGATCGAAGAACACAATTGCGCAGCGGGTGTCAGGTTGTTCTTCTTCAAAGGCTTGGATTAACGTGTTCATCAGGGTTTGCAAACTTTCACCTCCTAATAGGTTGGTGAAGAGTTGGACCCGGAGCCGTTCGTGTAATTCGAGTCGTTTCAAGGCGCTGATGTCGGTATGAGTGCCGAGCATGCGCACCGGCTTGCCATCGGTATCGCGCTCAACAATCGCCCCCACCGATAGGATCCATTTCCATCCTCCCTGCCGCATCCGCGAGCGAAATTCGACCCGATATTCGGGAATGCGCCCGCTGATATAATCGAGGTAGGTCTGGTAGACAGCGGTCGCATCGTTGGGGTGCAAGCGGTCGCGCCATTGCTGGTTGGTTTCGGTGAACGCAGCCGGATCGTACCCCAACATCGTTGCATATTCATCATTGACAACGATGTTGCCATCGCGCAGATCGAGATCGTACAACCCTTGATTGGCGGCACGTAACGCTAGTTCGAGCCGGCGTGCATTGATCTGAAGCGTTTGCAAACTTTCGTATTCAGTGGTGACATCGGTGAAAAAAACAAAAAGAAAAGTTTGGCCGTTGCCATAAGTGCCTCCCGGTGCGATATTGCAGTAGAAGATTGTGCCATCGCGCCGCTGACAAATGGTATTGAGTAGTGGTGCGTCATCGCCGGTGCTCATGCGCTGAAAGGCGTCAATGATTGCTGAGCGGGATTCGCTTGGGTGTAACTCTTCGATCAGCAGGGTGGTCATTTCCGCTGCCGAATATCCGAAGAGTACGTGCATAGCGCGGTTGGCCCAACGTACCTGTCGGCTGACCAGCTCGGCTTCGATCACGCCGTGCGGCGCATGTTCGACGACGGTGCGCAACCGGCTCGTTTCGCGGTCGGCCCAGCGCTGCATCCGCTCCTCGCGCTGCGCGATCAATGGCAGGCGCGCCAGATCGCTCTCGATCACGAGATCGACAATTGCCTGCTCGTTGACAAAATGCGTGACATCATATTCTTCCAAGGTGCAGATGAGCACGAGCGCAATGCCTACCGGCAGGCTGTAGCGCGCGGCTGGCCGGCAGGCGATTAGGGCCGATGGTTGAGTTTCGAGATGGGTGATCAGGTCGCTCAGCGTAGGAGCGAAGGAATAGCTAATCTGGGGAAAAGGAACAAACGTCTGGATGAGCGACTCCCGCAGATCATCAACGGCGAAGAAAAGGAGGTGGGTGCGAGTGCCGGCCATGGTGGTATCCTATGCGTACACCGAGGCGACAGATCGCACCGGGTATTTAATATTATATCACTCTGCTTCACTATCGCCTATAGCCTGAGACAGATGCTCGTTTTGCCACCCATCACCCCATGCGCTGTCGCGCGCTCGTCGCCATGCGTCGCCTTGGCTACGAGTGATGGTGATGTGTTGCAGGCCCTGCGCAGTGCAAACTTGGAGTTCGATCCGCCCGCTGCGGGTAACGGGGTGGCGCACGATCCGCCCGTTAGCCGGCGGCACGCCACGGCGTGCCGCAATGAGATAAGCGAACTTTTCGTCTTCAAACGGCGCTGCGGCGCCTTTGAGGCGACGTTGGAAGGCAGGCCGCGCAATCCGTTGCCCAAAATGACACCAATCATTACGGGCGGCGAGCGGGCACTCACCGGTGTGCGGGCACGGCGCTAGTATCTTGGCATCACGTTTGATCAGTTCACTGCGGATACTCAACATAGTTGCATAGCCTGCCGGGGTGCCCGGTTCAACCATCACCAACGCACCGTTTGTTCCTTTCCAGAGCCGGCTGAGCAATAGTATACGCACCGCCGGCTCGATCTCGCCGTAGACATACCCGGCGACCACGAGATCGCTTTCTGGCAGCCGGTCGAGGGCAAGCACATCACTGCGCTGCCACGTGATGGGAGGTAGATCGGCACCGGCGGCCAATTGCTCAGCGAGGCGC
The DNA here is from genome assembly GCF_937951745.1 of uncultured Chloroflexus sp. GTDB lineage: Bacteria > Chloroflexota > Chloroflexia > Chloroflexales > Chloroflexaceae > Chloroflexus. The sequence goes on along the minus strand of NZ_CALFBQ010000063.1, from coordinate 15,149 downwards.
GCCATGGCCGGTTGCCGTTCGATCGCGACGATCCGGCGCAGCGACGGCCACTGTTCGGCAGCGGCCCAGATTGCGGCACCGCTGCCCGCGCCAACATCGAGCATGCGGGTCGGAGCAAAATTGGGTTGTGCCTCTGCCAACCGCTTGAACACAGCTCGTAGCGCGGCGTAGGTGGCCGGCATGCGCCATGCCGCATACGCTATTGCCTCAAGCGGCGAAGTGATGACCGGCGTGCTGCCGGTGCTCGCTTCCCGGTAGCGATTCGATAATGCAGTGGCGGTCTGCTCAAGCGTCGCCGCCGGCTGGGTGGCGATCACACGCTCTAGGGCGCGCTGTAGTGAAGGTGGTAATTGCATAGATGATACCCTTAACTCGTGCAGTTCGAGCTATGCTATCGCACGGCGCAGTGGACTCAAGAGCCGAGGCGCAAAGGCTGCAACTGCTACACCGCCCGGTGAGGGCCCCCGCTGCGCGTTTCGCACCTTCTGCGGCACCCTGACCTGCCCAACTGTCTAGCCGCGCTCACAACTCTCTGCGTTCTCTTCACCCGCCGCGGTCAACAAACCCTCACCCCAATGCGATGGCTCATAGCCCTACTTCCACCGTATCCCTACCATATTTCATGGTATACTAAGACATAGCACCCACTTGCAAAAGTTTTTCCTATCAAAAATCAAAGGTGCGGCCCGCTAGCCGCAGGAGTGCGGAATGAACCGTGCTGAACTGATCGCAGAACTTGAGCGCATTCTTGGCCCGCGCGGCGTGGTGGCCACACCCGATGCGTTGCTGACCTACGATGCTGATGGTTGCGTGATGGATACCCACGAGCCGCACGTGGTGGCCTTGCCAACTAGTGCCGAGCAAGTATCAGCGATTGTCCGGCTAGCCGCTCGCGCCGGCATGCCAGTCGTGCCGCGTGGCGCTGGCACCGGCCTTTCGGGTGGCGCAACCCCGATGCAGGGTGGCATTGTCATTTCTACTGCCCGCATGGATAAGATTTTACAGGTTGATACCGCCAATGGCCGTGTGTTGTGCCAGCCCGGTGTGATTAATTGGGAGCTGTCACAGTATCTCAAACCGTTCGGCTACCAATTCGCCCCCGATCCCTCGTCGCAAAAAGCCTGCACTGTCGGCGGCAATATCGCCAACAACTCCGGCGGCCCTCATTGCCTTAAGTATGGCATTACCGCCAGCCATGTGTTGGCCGTACAGGTTGTGTTGCCCGATGGTTCGATTGTGTGGACGGGTGATGGCAGTGCGCATACCCCCGGCTATGATCTGACTGGCGTGATCACTGGCTCGGAAGGGACGATCGGTTTTGTCACGGCGGCATGGTTGCGCCTAACCCGGCTCCCCGAAGCGGTGCGGGTAGTGTTGGCGCTCTTCCCCGATATTGCCGGCGCTTCCAACACGGTATCACAAGTGATCGCGAGCGGCTTGTTGCCGGCGGCGCTAGAGATTATGGATCGGCTAGCGATTAAGGCCGTCAATGACATGTACAAGTTAGGGCTGCCGGAAGCCGCTGGTGCTGCGTTGCTGATCGAGGTTGACGGCGTCGAAGATGGTCTCGACGAGCTGCTGCACGATATTACCGCGATCTGTTGGCGCAACGGCGCGATCGATGTTCGTCCGGCCCGCACGATGGCCGAGCAGAATCAGGTCTGGGCGGCGCGCAAGAATGCGTTTGGCGCGATGGGCCGCCTCGCGCCGACCTACTATCTGGTTGATACAGTGGTGCCGCGCACCAAACTACCGCAGACGATGGATGAAGTGGGCCGGATTTCGCGCGAGTTTCGTCTGCCGATTGCTAATGTCTTCCACGCCGGCGATGGTAACTTGCATCCGATTATCCTCTTTGACCGCCGCGATCGTTCCCAAAATCAGCGCGCGCTTGAAGCAGCCACTAGTGTGATGAAGGTGAGTATTGATTTCGGTGGCGTCATCAGTGGTGAGCATGGCATCGGCGTGGAGAAGCAAGATTATATGACCTTGCTCTTTACGACGGATGATCTAGCGGCGATGGCCGGGTTACACCAGAGTTTCGACCCGCACGATCTGTTTAATCCCGGTAAGGTCTTCCCTAAGGGGCGCGGTTGCGGCGAGCTGGCTGCGCTGCGCCGGTCAGGGGTGGCGTGGAGTGCTTTGAAGTCGAGTTAAGCCCATGAACCTCACACTGTTGCGCGCCGATCTCATAGCAATAAGCGGTGAGCAGTACGTCCGTGAACATCCTGTCGATCGCCGCATCTACGGCCAAACGCCATTGTTGGCGATTGCTCCCGGTTCACTCGAAGAGATGGCCCAGACGGTGGCCCGTCTCGCTGCCGAACCAATGGCGATTGTACCGTGGGGCGGTGGTACCCAGCAGACGTGGGGCCGTCCGCCGGCTCGCCCGTTTGTGATTGTAGAGACCAGTCGCCTAAACCGTATTCTCGACTATACCCCTGACGACCTGACTATTTCGGTCGAGGCTGGTATGACCTTGGGCGCACTGAGCGCCGCTTTGGCTGCCAATGGCCAGATGTTGCCGCTCGATTGCCCGTTGCCGGCGCAGGCAACGATTGGTGGCTTGCTCGCCACCGCAATGGATGGCCCACGCCGGTTGGGGTATGGCTCGGCTCGCGACTTGCTGATCGGCATTCGCGTCGTTGAAGCGACTGGGCGCGTCTCGAAAGCTGGCGGGATGGTGGTCAAGAACGTCAGCGGCTTCGATATGATGAAGCTCTATCTCGGCAGCTTCGGTACGCTGGCAATCATTGCGTCAGCCAATTTCAAGCTGATTCCGCAGCCACGGGCTGCAGCTAGCATCCTCTGCCGCGCCGCGACTCCGGCCCCGCTGTGGAAATTGGTCAATGCGATTGCTGCGAGCCAACTGGTGTCGGTGGCCGTTGAGTATCTTGAGGGGGTTGATCTCGCTGGTGCGCCGTGTGCGGTGGCGGTGCGCAGCGAGGGCTTGCCAGCGGCGGTTGAGCGCCATGTGCGCGATGTCACTGCGTTTGCCCGGCAAGCCGGCGTTAGCGCCGAATCGCTGCGCGACGCCGCCCATGAACAGCTTTGGAACGCGATCAATGATGTACCGCAGACGGCAACGCTCGCCGCTGATGAGCTGGTAGTGCGTGTGACCTGCCTGCCTGCCGATCTGAGCAATATACTGGCAGCGGCGCGCGCGGCTGCCCAGCGCGCCAATCTGCCGATGCAAGGTACGGCGCGCGCACTGAACGGTGTGGCCTATCTGCGTGTGCGCGGCCCGGCGGAAGCGTTGCGTGAGTGGCACGCTGCCCTGCTCAAAGCCGCGCCCCAGACGATGTTGCTCGCCGCGCCGCTGGCATTGATCGCCGAGCTGCCGGCTTTCGGCACGCACATCGCTAACCTTGATCTGATGCGCCGAATCAAGCAGGAGTTCGATCCCGCCGATCTGCTCAATCCGGGCCGGTTTGTGGTTGATCAAGCAGGATAGATGTAACAACCCGGCTCAAGCTCTCGCCCACGCAACGGATCGGGCTGATCCCGTCCTTCTAGGTTGGGCACCCGAGCACGTACACAACGTATCGCACATTCAGCCTGCGTCAGCGGGCTGCATAAGGATAGCCCGGCCCTTTAGGGCCGAACACCCGGCCCGACGATGGCAAACCGAGGGGCAAGACTGTAGCATAGAGGCACAAACGCTGAGCATATCATAAGGAGTATCTATAGTGTCTGTTGCTGTACCGGCAACCTTGATCGATGATCTCCGCGCTGCGCTGGGGGCTGATGCCGTTGTTACTGCCCCCGAAGCGCTGCTGACGTATGACTCCGATGGCAGTATGCTGGTCTCGCATCCGCCGGACGTGGTAGTGCTGCCGGCCACCGCCGAGCAGGCGGCCGAGGCGGTGCGGTTGGCTGCCCGCGCTGGCATGCCGATCGTGGCCCGTGGCGCTGGCACCGGGATTGCCGGCGGCGCAGTGCCGCTGCGTGGCGGCGTGATGATCAGCACTGCGCGTATGGATAAAACTCTGTCGGTCGATCTGCGTTCGCGCTTGGCAGTGGTGCAACCCGGTGTGGTCAACTCTGAACTCAATGCCTATCTCGCTCCTCGTGGCTACCAGTTCGCGCCTGATCCCTCTTCCCAACGGGCCAGCACCATCGGCGGCAATATCGCTACCAACGCTGGCGGCCCCCATTGCCTCAAATATGGCGTGACCAGCAATCATGTGTTAGCGGTCGAGGTGGTTGATCATACCGGCCAACGTTACTGGACGGGCGATGGCGTGCTTGATCCGGTTGGCTATGACTTGACTGGTCTCATTGCTGGGAGCGAAGGCACGCTAGGGGTGGTGACGGCGGCTATTGTGCGCCTGACACCACTGCCTGAATCGGTGCGAGTGGTGTTGGCGCTTTTCCCGTCGGTGGTGGCGGCGGCGGCGGCAGTGAGCGCTGTGATTGCTGCCGGTTCGCTGCCGACCTCGCTCGAATTGATGGATCACAACGCGATCCGGGCCGTCAATCAGGCGTATGAACTGGGTCTGCCCGAAACGACCGGTACGACCGCGCTGATTATCGAAGTTGATGGTGTCAATGATGGCCTTGACGATCAGCTCGATCAGATTATCGCCATCTGCCGCGCGCACGGCGCCTTTGATCTGCGCCCGGCCCGCGATCCGGCAACACAGGCCCGGGTCTGGACAGCGCGGAAGTCGGTAGCCGGCGCGATTGGTCGCCTTGCCCCGGCGTACTATCTGGTTGATACGGTAGTGCCGCGCACCAAATTACCGCTAATGATGGAGCAGGTCGAGCGGTTGCGCGCCGAGTACCGGCTAGAGGTGTGCAATGTCGCCCATGCCGGTGATGGTAATTTGCACCCGCTCGTGCTCTACGATCCGCGTGACCCTGATCAGCGCCGGCGGGCGCATGATCTGGCAGCAAGTGTGCTTGAACTGAGCATTGAACATGGCGGTGTGGTGAGCGGTGAGCACGGCATCGGGTTGGAAAAGTGCGAGTATCTGCCGCGCTTCTTCTCACCGGCTGAGTTGCAGTTGCACGCTACGATTCATCAGGTCTTCAATCCAACCGGCTGTTTTAACCCGGCCAAGATCTTTCCCGCTGACACGACCCCCGCCGAGTTGGCTGCTGCGCGCGCTGCCCGCTTGCAACAGCATGATCCAGCCCGCGCTGCCGCTGCGCCGGCTCCCGGTGCGTTTGTCGCCCCGGACACGCCGGCTGATGCTGCCGAGTTGCTCAATGCTTGCCATCACGCTGGCGTGGCAGTGATTCCGACCGGCGGCGCGACGGCTTGTGCGCCGGATGCAGTAACGGTCTCAACCTTGCGCTGGCACGGGCCACTGCTCTACGAGCCAGACGATCTGACGATCAAGGTGGCCGCCGGTACCTCGTTGGCCGAGTTGCAGGCATTGCTAGCGCCGCATAACCAGATGCTTCCGCTTGATATTGCTGATCCGCAGCGCAGCATCGGCAGTCTGGCGGCGATGGCGACCGATGGCCCGCGCCGTTTGGGTTACGGTTCGTTCCGTGATTGGGTGCTGGCGCTCGATGTGCTCGAACCCGATGGCGAACTGGTGCGGCTCGGCGCACAGGTGGTCAAGAATGTCACTGGCTATGATTTGGTGAAACTCTACGTTGGCAGCGCCGGTACCCTTGGCCTGATCACTGCGGTAGCGCTTAAGGTCTTTCCTCAGCCGCCAGATAGCGCGACCCTGCTTGCGCAGATGCCCGATTCGGCGACGGCATGCGCTCTGCTCGACGCGCTGGCCGCCTCGCGGTTGTTACCCACAGCGGTCGAATATCTGGCCGATAGCAATAGTGTGGTGGTGGCGATGCGGGCCGAAGGCCATCCGGCGGCGGTCGAGCGCCATCTGCGCGAAGCGGCGGCGCTGGCTCAGCAGCGCGGCGGCGCAGTGTCGGTTGTCCGCACTGCCGATGAGGCCGCGTTCTGGCGGCAGACCGTCACTCGCTATGCGCCGGTTGCCGATCTGGCGTTGCTGCGGCTGAGCGTCTGGCCGGCCCGTTTTGCTGCGGCTATTCAGACCATCGAGCAGGCTGCTCAACGCCAGCGGGTGGCGGTTGCCGTCACCGCTCATGCGCTCAACGGCATCATCTACCTTCAAGTGACCGGCGATCCAGCGCAAGTGGCTGCCTATCACACCGAGTTAGTCGTTGCATTTCCGCATACTCGCTTGCTCGTCGCCCCACCTGCGCTCACCCCGCCGGCGCCGGTGTGGGGCCAGCCGCCGGCGGCGCTTGACCGTATGCGTGCGCTCAAAGTTGCGATTGACCCCTATCACCGGATGCATCCGGGCGCATTTTGGTTTGCTGATTAGTGTTCATCAGAGGAGAAACACCTGTGACAGTGACTCAACCTTCGTCGCCTGCATCGCAGCCGGTCATTCCGCTGATGATCGGCTTTAGCGCAAAAGATAAACCCAGCTCTGACATTATCAACACCTGCGTTCACTGTGGGTTATGCCTCTCGTCGTGCCCGACCTACCGCGAGACCGGCCTTGAGATGGCTTCACCGCGTGGCCGGATCTATTTGATGAAGGCGGTAGATGAAGGTCGGATCAGCCTCGCCAGCGAGGTCTTTCAAGAGCAGATGAGCCTCTGTCTTAACTGTCGGGCGTGCGAAGCGGTGTGCCCGTCGGGGGTGCAGTACGGCGCGATCCTTGAAGCGAGCCGGGCTCAAATTGAGCAAGCCCGCGCTGGCAAGGCCGGCCCGCCGGCGACTCCCGGGGCGCCGGAGCCGAAGTTGCCGCCGCGTCCGCTCTGGCAACGCGCGTTGCGTGGCGCCGTCTTTGGGGTGCTGTTTAAGCGGATGGAGGTCTTCCGCCTCTTTTCAGCGATGATGCGCCTCTACCAGCGCAGCGGCGCGCAGTGGCTGGCGCGCAAGAGCGGTCTCCTCAAGCTGCTTGGGTTAGCCGACACTGAGGCAATGTTGCCCCCGATCAGCGACCACTTCAGCGTCCCGCAGGGACAGATATTGCCTGCTGAAGGCGAACGGCGTTACAGCGTCGCTCTACTCACCGGCTGTATTATGAGTACCGCCTTCGCTCACGTTCACGAGGCGACAATTCGTGTATTACGCAAGAACGGTTGTGAGGTAATCGTCCCACCCGATCAAGGTTGCTGCGGTGCGCTGCATACCCACGGCGGCGATCTCGATGGCGGGCGCGAGTTGGCACGGCGTAATATTGCCGCGTTTGAAGGTTTGGGAGTGGATGCCATCATTGTCAATGCTGCCGGTTGCGGCAGCACCCTCAAAGAGTACGGCCATCTCTTGCACGACGATCCGGCGTGGCGCGAGCGGGCAGAACGGTTCAGCGCGAAGGTGAAGGATGTGCATGAATTTCTCGCTGGCATCGACTTCAACCGTGCAGCGTTGGGTCGGCTCGATCTCACCGTTACCTACCAAGAGCCATGCCACCTCGTGCATGCCCAACGAATTAGTGCCCAACCGCGTGCGCTGCTCACGGCTATCCCCGGCCTCACGCTGAAAGAGATGCCTGAGTCGTCGTTGTGTTGCGGCAGTGCCGGTATTTACAATGTCACCCAGCCTGACATGGCGATGAGCCTTGGCGCACGTAAAATCGACAATGCGCTGACAACTGGAGCTGAAATTATTGCGACGGCCAACCCCGGCTGCGCCCTCCAACTGGCTGGTGAGCTGCGTCGGCGTGGTAAGAAGGTGCAGGTGCGATATATTATCGAATTGCTCGATGAAGCGTATCGAAAATCTGCAACGACTGCCTAACAATCTGAGCAAGTGATTTCTAACAGTCCTGTGCAGCCATGCGAGAGTTGCACAGGGCTTGTTCATGTTGCGAAGATAGTTCAACGTATGTTATTATAATTGCATCAATTGGCACAAATATCGCGTCAGTACTGTAATACCGCTACCAAATCTCATCACACAGCAGAAAACAGGATAGGTGACAATCTTAGTAAAACGGTCTAGGATCGAGTGCGACCACACTTGTCAAGCCTAGCCGATGTGACAGCGTGATGTAACAGGAACCGAACGCACAGTGTTGATCAATCCACGGCTTCTGCTATAATGTGGCAGCGATATAATGTGCTTAAATTCACAAGTTTGTGTGCGGATGAAGGATTCGCCCCATATCTAGTCTGGCCACGCCAATGAGTGAGATCAATCTTCACCCTGCTGCGTCCGAAATCGAGGCCGTGCGCGCTCAACTGCAACAGGCGCGCGGCAAACAGTTCTGGCGTTCGCTCGACCAATTGGTCGACACGCCTGCGTTCCGTGAGCTAGTCGCGCGTGAATTTCCGCAAGGTGCGAGCGAGCTAGCCGATCCGGTTTCACGCCGCACCTTCCTCAAGCTGATGGGGGCATCGCTGGCGCTTGCCGGTTTGTCGGGTTGTACCTTTGCAATGAGGCAGCCGCAAGAAAAGGTTGCCCCATTTGCCCGCGCACCACGCGATCAGATGCCGGGCATTCCTAACTATTACGCGACCGCTGTAACGCTTGATGGGTTTGCCCTTGGTGTGACGGTGAAGAGCCGGGAAGGACGTCCGATCAAGATCGAGGGTAATCCGGTCCATCCGGCCAGCCTCGGCGCAACCGATGCTTTTGCGCAGGCAGAACTGCTCGCCCTGTACGATCCCGATCGGCCTGAGACAGTGCGTCGGAGTGGCTTGCTGAGTACGTGGCAAAGCTTCGTCACCGCCATTACCGAGACCTTGCAGGTGCAGCGCGCCTTGCAAGGTCAAGGGATGCGGTTGTTGACGCCGACCATTACCTCGCCGACATTGCGAGCCCAGATTGCTGAATTGCTGACGAATTTCCCGGCGGCGCGTTGGGTGCAACACGATCCGGTTGGTCGTAGCAATACCTATGCCGGCACTGGGTTGGCCTTCGGCAAGCCATACGAACCGCGCTACAACTTTGCCGAGGCCGAGGTTGTCTTGGCGCTCGATGCCGACGTTGTCAGCGAGGGGCCGGGGCGTGTGCGCTACGCTCGCGATCTGATGCAGCGCCGCCGTGTTCGCGCCAATACCGAGGCGATGAGTCGGTTGTACGTTGCCGAGCCGGTCTTTTCGCCCATTGGCGCAATTGCCGATCACCGGCTGGCGGTGAAGGCAAGCCTGATCGGCCAATTGGCCGCTGCGGTTGCGAATCAGTTAGGTGTTTCGGCAGTTGCTCCGCCGACCGGTCTTAGCGAAGCACAGCAGAAGTGGGCTACGGTGGTCGCTGCCGATCTGCGTCGTGCCGGCAATCGAGCGGTCGTTGTGGTTGGTGAAGAACAACCGCCGGTGGTACATGCGATTGCGCATGCGATTAATGTGCAGCTTGGCGCTGTCGGCACGACGGTTGAGTATACCGATCCGGTCGCCCAGCCGTCCGATCCGCAGGATCTCGCGACATTAGTGAACGATTTGCGCGCCGGTAGCGTTGAGTTACTGGTGATTATTGATAGCAATCCAGCCTTTACTGCGCCGGCCGATCTTGGTTTTGCCGAGGCGATGCGGTTGGCCAAGCAGATCGTTGTGCTCAATCCTTACGAAGATGAGACAGCGGCGATGGCGACGTGGTTCATTCCGCTAGCTCATTCGCTCGAGTCGTGGTCGGACGCGCGTAGCTATGACGGCACGGCGAGTATCGTTCAACCGCTGATTATGCCGCTCTACGGTTCGCGCACTGCTCACGAGTTGTTGGCGTTATTGAACGGTTCTGTCGGAACGACTGACTATGATATTGTCCGTAACTACTGGCAGCAGCAGACCGGCCTTGAAGGGGTTGCATTCGATGATTTCTTCAAGCGGGCGCTTAGCACCGGCGTCATTGCCGATTCGCGGTTTGAAGCGCTGTCGGTTGAGTTGGTGCCTGACTTGTCTTTGCAAGCCCCAGCGCCAGCGAGCGAGCTTGAGTTGAATTTCCGTCCTGATCCGGCGATCTGGGATGGTCGCTTCGCAAATAATGGCTGGTTGCAAGAGCTGCCGCGGCCAATGACCAAGCTCACGTGGGATAATGCCGCATTAGTTAGCCCGCGCACTGCCATTCGTTTGTTGCGTCTTCCCTTCGATCCGGCAAATCTCGCTGCCCCCGGTCGCGCGCGTGAGCAGGCGCTCGAGCGTCTCATTCGCGAGAACGGACGGATGATAGATGTGACCACACCGGTCGGCACGCTTCGGCTGCCGATCTGGATTGTGCCCGGCCACGCTGATGATACCATTACCGTAACCCTCGGCTATGGTCGTACTCACGGTGGGCGGGTTGCTGAAGGAGCCGGTTTCAACGTCTACCGCTTGCGGCAGAGTGATAGTCCGTGGTTCGTGACTAACGTCAGCGTGAGCGCAACTCAAGAACGTTATCAATTGGTCAGCACGCAAGATCACTGGACGCTGGAAGGGCGTGATGTAGTGCGGGTTGGTGAGTTTGCCCGCTTTAAGCAAGATCCGAAGTACATTGCCAAAGAGGTCTACACCGAGAAATACGGTTCACCCGAACAAAAACCAAAATACCAATCGCTCTTGCCCGGTTTTGATTACAGCACCGGCAACCAGTGGGGCATGGTGATCGATCTCTCGGCGTGCATTGGCTGTAACGCCTGTGTCGTGGCTTGCCAAGCTGAAAACAATATCCCGATTGTTGGCAAGCAGGAAGTGGCCCGTGGTCGCGAAATGCACTGGATTCGGATTGATCGCTACTACGCTGGCGCAGACCTCGATAATCCAGAAGCCTACATGATGCCAATGACCTGTGCCCACTGCGAGCAAGCGCCGTGCGAATTGGTCTGCCCAGTTGCAGCGACGGTGCATGACGCCGAAGGCATCAACAATATGGTCTATAACCGCTGTGTCGGTACCAAGTACTGCTCGAACAACTGCCCCTTCAAGGTACGCCGGTTTAACTTCTTGCAGTACAGCGATCTCACCAGCGAGAGCTTAAAACTGATGCGCAACCCTGACGTGACGGTGCGGAACCGTGGCGTGATGGAGAAGTGCAGCTTCTGCGTACAACGGATCAGCGCGGCGCGGATTAAGGCCAAAGTTGAGGGTAATCGCCCAATTCGCGATGGCGAGGTCACCACCGCTTGCCAGCAGGTCTGCCCGACCGAAGCGATCATCTTTGGCGATATTAACGATCCAAACAGCCGGGTGGCCCAGATTAAGCAGCAGCCGCATAACTATACCGTCTTCGATGAGCTAAATCTCAAACCGCGCACGAGTTATCTAGCGCGAGTACGGAATCCTGATCAGGCGCTTGATGGCAGTGGTCACGCCGGGTAGAAGTAGGCTGGCCGAAGCAACTGGCCAATGGTAGAAATGAGTTATCGCCTATGATGCACGCTATCCGTAGATCGTTCTTTACCCGAGTAGCGCGGCTCGCGTGGTTGCCGCTCTGTTTGCTGCTGGTCGCTTGTCACGTTGATATGTACGATCAGCCAAAGTATAAGCCGAACGCGGTCAGCAACTTCTTCCCAGACGGACGAGCAATGCAGCCGCCGCCAGCCAATACGGTGCCGATGAACAGCTATAACCCTGAATCGCCGTTGATGACTGGGCGGATCGAGGGGCAATTGGCCGATCAATTGCCGCCAGAGATCAAGCTTGACGCGGCGCTGCTTGCACATGGCCAGTCGCGCTACAACGCCTTCTGCGCGCCATGCCACGGATTGGTCGGCGATGGTAAGGGGGTTATCGCGTATCGTGGCCCAATGACAGTCACAAGTTTGCATAGCGATCGGTTGCGGACAGTACAGGTTGGCTACTTCTTTGACGTCATCACGAACGGGATTGGCAAAATGTATAGCTATGCGTCACGTATTCCACCCGAAGATCGCTGGGCAATTGCCGCGTATGTGCGCGCCTTGCAATTGAGCCAGAATGCCGATATTGCCTTATTGACCGAGGCTGAGTTGCAGCAAGTCAGAGCCGGCCGCTAGGCTAGAGAGCGAGAGACGCAACCTATGTCTGCCCAAATCTTTCCGCGTAATGCCAACGCGATCTTTCTGGCCAGCCTCTTTGGCCTTGTGATGCTGGTGATCGGCATCATTGCCGCCATGGTCGGGTTTTACCTTTCGCCGTGGTACACTGATGTTGGTGTTGCTAAAGCCCAGCCAGTTCCTTTTAGCCACAAGCACCACGTCAGCGAGTTGAAGATCGATTGCCGCTATTGCCATGCGACGGTTGAGAAGGCGGCACACGCCGGTTTTCCGGCCACCGAAACCTGTATGTCGTGCCACTCGCAAGTTTGGACGAACAGCCCGTTGCTAGAGGTGGTGCGCACCAGTTATCAGACCGGCGAGCCGGTCGTGTGGAACCGGATTTACGATCTGCCCGATTTTGTTTACTTCAACCATTCGGTGCATGTGGCTAAAGGTATCGGCTGTAGCTCGTGCCATGGCCGGATTGACCAGCAACAGTTGGCTGCCAAAGCCCAACCGCTCTATATGGGATGGTGCTTAGGTTGCCATCGTGCGCCGGAAGATCACATTCGCCCGCGCGAAGAGGTTTTCAATATGGAGTGGGATGTGAATGCGTTGTCACTGGCCCAACGGCAGCAACTGGTAATTGAGTACCAAATTCCCACCGATGGCCGGTTGACCAACTGTTTCGTGTGCCACCGCTAGAGGGGAGTTGAACATGAGTCACGCTCATGCGCACAGTGAAGGTCCTTCTGCTGAGAGTTTGGCCCTCAATCACGAAATAAGCGACGCGCGTTCGCAACCGGTGATTTGGGGCGTGGTGATGGTGTTTGGCGTTCTGATCCTTGCCTTCGTCTTTATGGGGGGCTTGTTGGCTATCACCGCAGGATCAATTACCGATGCGAGCAATACTCTTTCTGATAGCGAAGTGACCCAATTACAATTGCCGCCGGCGCCACGGCTTGAGCAAAATCCACGGGTTGACGGTGATCGGATCATTGCTGAAGCGACTGCGCGACTCGAAAGTTATGGCTGGGTGAATGAGCAGGCCGAACGGGCTCATATTCCGATCGAGCGTGCAATGGAACTGTTGCTCGAACATGGGTTAGATGCGGTGAAATAGCTTACAGTCATTACGAGATCGAGAGCAGGTATATGAGAGGTTGGGTTGCTCTGACGGTGATCGGTTGGTTGGCAGCCTTCTTGCTTACGCCGGTAGTGGCGTTGGCACAAGGTACTAAGCCCAATCCGACTGATGGCGTTGCCTTCGAGCAGCGCATGGGCGAGCAGGTGCCGCTCGATGCTATCTTCATAGACGAGCAAGGGGTTGAGGTGCGGCTTGGTCAATTCTTTGCTGCTGGTCAGCCGGTCATTCTCGTCATGAGTTACTACGAGTGCCCCATGCTCTGCTCGTTTGTGCGCGAAGGAGTGCTGGCTGCGCTACAACAAGTCCCCCTCACAGCGGGACGTGATTTTCAGGTAGTCAATATCAGCATCGATCCGCTCGAGACGCCAATGATGGCAGCAGGCGTTAAGACATTGACCGTCCAGCGCTATGCTCGTGCCGGCAGTGAAAATGGTTGGCATTTTCTCACTGGTAGCGAAGAACAGATTCGGCGAGTGGCTGATGCGATTGGGTTCAAGTATTTCTACGACGAGACGATCAAGCAGTATGCGCACGCTGCCGGTATGGTGGTATTGACGCCAGCAGGAAAAACTGCGCGGTACTTTTTTGGGATCGAGTTTAATGTGTCTGATGTCCGGCTCGGTATTGTCGAGGCATCAGCCGGCAAGGTGGGCAATCCAATCGATCAGATATTGCTCCTCTGCTATCAGTATAATCCGATCACCGGCAAATATACGCCGACCATTATGACCATTGTGCGAATCGCCGGTATTCTGACCGTCATCGGGATTGTTACGCTAATCGTAGTGTTAAGCCGTTCGACTCCTGGCGGCAATCTGCCGCCGCCGCGTGAAGCGGCGCCGGCCTAGTGGTAGGAGCGACCGGGGCCGCTGTGCCCCCAGATAGGAAGAGGTATGCGCGATTTTCCGTTATTTCCCGATCAGGCGTCAACCTTTGCATCGCAGGTTGACCAACTCTACTTCTTTCTGGTGGCCCTAAGCCTGATCTTCGCTGGGGTGTTGCCGTTCGTTATTCTCTACCTGATCGTTCGCTATCATCGGAGCCAGAAGGTTGATCGCAGCAATCCGGTTGACTCTAACCTGAAACTTGAGCTGACGTGGACATTGATTCCACTGGCTTTAGTCATGCTAGTCTTCTTCTGGGGCGCATTTTTGTACGTGCAGATGCGCACATCGCCTGCGCGCACGCTTGATATCTATGTGATCGGCAAGCAGTGGATGTGGCACGTACAGCATCCGAATGGCAAGCGCGAAAATAACGAATTGCACGTCCCGATTGGTCAGCCGGTGAAGTTGATCATGACATCACAAGATGTCATTCACAGCTTCTACATCCCAGCATTTCGGGTAAAGCAAGATGTCTTGCCCGGTCGCTACACAGTGATGTGGTTTGAAGCAACGAAACCCGGCGAATATCATCTCTTCTGTGCCGAGTATTGCGGTACCGAGCATTCACTGATGATAGGGCGGGTTGTTGCGTTGCCATTGGCCGATTATGAGCGCTGGTTGGCTACTCCCGGTCTTGTCGTGTTACCCGATGGCACCATAGACACCGGTAAACCGGTTGTGGCGCCGGCCTCGTCAGGTGATCCGATGGCAGCCGCTGGTGGCCAGCTCTTCGCTAGTCTTGGGTGTGTCAGTTGTCATCCGGCTGGCGGCGGTGTAGGCCCAAGCTTGCACGGCCTGTTCGGTACAACTCGGCCGTTAGCTGATGGTTCGACGGTTGCGGTTGATGAAAATTACCTGCGCGAGTCGATCCTTAATCCGACGGCTAAAGTTGCGGCTGGCTACGGGCCGGTAATGCCTTCGTATGATGGACAGGTAAGTAATGATCAACTAAACCAGTTAGTTGCCTATATTAAGTCGCTTGGTGATGGGCAGTCCACCTCCGCCGCACCAACGTCAAGTAGTACAACGACAACCGACGGATCATCATCGGGAAGTTCGGCAACAAATGACGGGTCGGTAGTGAGGGATCTAGCGTCATCGGCTGGCGGTCAGCTCTTCGCTAATCTTGGGTGTATGAGTTGTCACCCGGCTGGTGGTGGCGTAGGCCCGGATCTGCACGGTCTGTATGGTATGACCAGACCGTTAGCTGATGGCTCAACGGTTGCGGCTGATGAGGAATAT
>NZ_CALFBQ010000062.1 GCF_937951745.1 uncultured Chloroflexus sp. | reverse complement strand
GACCTGACGCGGGGCGCATGCTCTTTTTTTCGGTGGGAGTGCTGGCGCTGATGGCGCTGACGGTCTGGCTGTGCGCGTTGGTCTTGCGACTGAAGGGCAAAGAGGTGACGGCGCTGTTGTTGACCAGTATGTTTATGAATTCGGGTAACTATGGCTTGCCGGCGTCGCGCTTCGCCTTCGGCGAGTCTGGCTTTACGTTAGGGGTGTTTTACTTTATCATGCAATCCATCATGGCGCAGACGCTAGGAGTCGGGGTGGCGGCTGCCGGCGCGGCTGGCGGCCGCAAACAGGCATGGCGGCAGGTGTTTGACCGCCTCACCCACATGCCGCAGATTTATGCGGTGGCTGGCGCGTTGGCATTGCGTGGGATCGGGTTTCATCCGGCGGAAGCCACCGGCATTGCCCGCAGCTTGTTTGAAGGGGTGGCACTGCTCAGCGAGGCGGCGCTACCGGTGATGCTGCTCATCCTCGGCGTGCAATTGGGGGCCGGCGCGCCGATTGTGCAGCCAACGATGGTTGCGTTTGCCACTGCGATCCGTCTGATCGTGTCGCCGATCCTCGCCTTTGGCTTAGCCCGTTTGCTCGGTATGGACGGCATTGCGCTAGGGGTGGGGGTGATGATGGCCGGAATGCCGACTGCGGTGAATACAACTATTCTAGCGATTGAGTTTGATACTCGCCCGCAGTTGGTGGTGAGTACGGTGGTGGTGTCGTCGTTTGCAAGTTTGGTGACGTTGAGTGTATTGTTGAGCTTGGTGCGATAAAAGATCACCGTAGGGGCGCAGTGCGCTACCATACCGGCTATTGATAAGGCAAGAGAGGCAGAGCAGCGCACTGCGCCCAGACGGTTTCTTGACGGGGCACGAGGGGCAGAGCAGCGCGTTGCCCGTATGACGTAATCTTATGCCGCTAACTGATTTGCTGCTGCGTAATGTGATTTTGGCCGGACAAGCCGGGCGGTATGCGATCGCTATCAGCGGCGAGCGCATCATTTGGGTTGGCCCTGACCGCGATGCGACCCAGTGGCAACGCGCAACAACGATTGTGATTGATGGCGACGGGATGTTGGCGCTACCCGGCTTGACCGACTGTCATTTCCACCTGCACAATGGGGCGCGCGCGTTAGGGGTGCTGCGCCTCGAAGATGTCCAGAGCGTCGCCGAGTTGCAGTCCCGGCTAGCAACTTACGCCGCCGCCCACCCGCATTTGCCGTGGCTAATCGGACGCGGTTGGCGCTATCGGTTGTTTGCTGATGGTCAGGTGCCTGACCGGCGCTTACTCGATGCAGTCGTTCCCGACCGACCGGTATTGTTGACCGCCTTTGACGGGCATACAGCGTGGGCGAATACGGTTGCCTTGCAGATTGCGGGCATCTTGGGCGGAGCGGAAACGGGCCATCCATTTAGCACCGTAGTGATGGGTGCAGACGGGCGGGCTAGCGGCGAGTTGCGCGAAGCACCAGCAATGGATCTGGTGCGGCGTTGCGTCCCGCCGCCGACCGAAGCTGAGCTGCGCGATTTGCTGCGTCGCGCGCTGCGCGAGCTGGCAGCGCTGGGATTAACCGGCGTCCACAATATGGACGGCGATGAAGCGCAACGTACCCGCTACCGCGAGCTGGCGGCTGCGGGTGAATTAACCTTGCGCATCCGCGTGCCCCTCTCGCTGTCACCGGGGACTGATCCAGATCGAATCGCAGCGTGGGCCGCCGATGCCCACCATCATCCGCATCCTTTCGTGCAGACCGATGCGGTTAAGCTGTTTGTCGACGGAGTGGTTGAAGCCAAAACGGCCCTGATGATCGAACCATATGCCGATGGCAGCGGCGAGCGCGGGGTTGCCAACTACGACCCGGCAGAATTCGTTGATCTCATCACGCGCGCCGACGCGGCCGGGTTACAGGTCTGTGTGCATGCCATTGGTGATGGCGGTGTGCGCCAGACCCTCGAAGCTTTTGCTACTGCCCAACGGGTTAATGGCCGACGCGACGCCCGTCATCGGATCGAACATGCCGAGATTGTCGATCCAACGGATATCCCCCGCTTTGCCACCCTTGGCGTGATTGCTTCAGTGCAGCCGTTGCATGTCGATTTCGGTATGGATCTAGCTAACCCGTGGTGGCGATTGGTAGGGCCACAACGCCACCGGTTTGGCTTTCCATGGCGTGATCTTCTTCGTGCTGGCACACAGATGGCACTCGGCAGCGATTGGCCGGTCGCCGATCCCGATCCACTCCGTGGGATACAGGTAGCCTGCACGCGGGGCAAGCTCGATCTCAGCCCGCTAGAGAGCGATTTTCCTGATCAGCGGCTGACGGTAGCTGAAGCATTAGCTGGCTATACCACATGGGCCGCCTACGCCGGCTTCCGCGAACACGAATTGGGCCGGCTAGCACCCGGTTATGTAGCCGACCTCGTCCTGCTAGACCGTGACATTACTTGCGGCCCACCTGACCAGATCGCGGCGGCGCAGGTGATGTTGACAATGGTGGGAGGGAAGGTAGTGTTTGAAAGGTGATATTACGTACTTGAATCAAATTTCAAATCAAAAAAACTGACGAAACAATGATATGATAAGATTATACTCTCGATTAATTGAAAATAAAGCGAAAGCTATTGCTCTAATATTGGCTGTTTTGAGTATTATGCTCGGTGCTGTTTGGCAAACGCAAGCCATATCGTCTCAAGGCGCTACCATTGGCACAGCAAGTGATGGCAGTTACGTCAAACGATGTTACGCGCGTGAACGTTCTGCTACCCAGAACATAACCTTCCGTTGGACACCCGACCAAGGGGCATCACTGCAATTCTGGCCAATCCCACCGGAGAGACCAGCACTTCTGTATCTCAAAGTCGCGCGACCTGACCTTGCAACCTTGACCCTGAAGATATGCAACCAGCCGCCTTTACAGGTCGCTATTATTCCGGGCCAGCGGCTTTATCAGATGATGATCAAACCCGGTCAATGCGAGCTTGCTCTAAGCATATTTCCCCCCTTATATGCCCACAATGACCCGCGCTCGCTGGGCATATTACTCCTACAGACAAAACTACATATGATAGCGACAAACGTTAGCGATCTTTTCGCCACATTCTTTCTCGCGCCATTTCTTCCGCTCGCACTCGCCGGCATCTCTTGGACAGGTTTGACGAACAATAATGGTTATCAACTATTTTTGACACCAATTATTCTTTTAGGGGTCATCATTACAGGATCAATATATCCAGAGTGGCGGTTAGAGATAGCATGGTGGGTATCTAATATCAGTTTTGTGTTTCTACTCACCATCATCGTATATCGGAGCGGCAAACGGTGGCTATCTTCTTACGTTCACACTGATCGGATTATTGTCGGATGGTTAGCAGGAATTGGCATCATTACGATCGTGCTGACGTTTCTTCCATACATTTCAAGCGACGGAGTAGGCTACTATGCATATGCTCGCGCTATTATCTATCGCGGCGATCTTGGCATGGAAGAAACGTTCGCTGCACTTGCCCCCCAAATGCCAATCCGCTTCACCAGTCGCGGATTTGTCGATAATCCTTGGTCAGTTGGTCCATCATTATTTTGGATACTACCACTAGCTGGATATCGGTGGCTCTTCGGAGGTGACGGGCACGATATTGGCGCCATTGCAACCGCTACCTTAGTAAGCGCGCTCTTTGGGTTTGGCACCACCATCATCGCGTACTATTGTGCCCGGCGTTGGTTTAGCCCCATAGAAAGCGCCCTCGGCGCACTGACGGCCTTTTTTGGCAGCACGCTTTGGTTTTATAGTATGCGCGAAGGTGGGTTTGCTCACGCACTCAACGCATTTGCTTGCGCTTTTATGGTCTTAGCTTGGATCCGAGTGCAAGAACAACCGAGCTACAAGCGTTGGTTCACGCTCGGCGTCGCGGCTGGTCTAGTCGCAATCACATATTGGGCCACTGTTCTACTCCTCATCATTCCTGTGATCGGCACATGCTATTTGCTGTGGCAGACACGCCATACTCCTCACCAATGGCGACCCATGATGATCGGTATCTTCATTGCCGGTTTAACGGCTTTGATAGTATTTAGCCCCCAAATCATAATATGGCAGATTATTTACGGATCACCATTTATCAAGCCGGAGGCTACACCGAGCATTAATTGGCAGGAACTGCATATTCTTGAACTTTTCTTTGCTCGTTTCGGTCTCGTGCAATGGTCGCCAGCCGCTATGGCAGGCCTCATAGGATTAGTGTTGCTCGCGCGCCGCAGCCCGATACTAGGTATTTCGTTGCTCGGTAGCGCATTGTTGTACATTACGTTCAACGGTTGGTTGACCGATTGGCATGGCAGCGGTACGTTCGGCGCCCGCCGGCTGACCAGCTTAGCCGTGTGGTACGCAATTGGCCTTGCCGCTATCATTGATGCTTTGGCTAAGCGACGTTGGACGGGTTTGGCACTTTTTGGAGCACTTGCAAGCTGCGGATGGATGTTGATGTTGTTGATCCGGATCACTCTCGGCTATTTTCCTGAAGGGACAACAGCGTATGGACTTGAGCGCACGAGTATAACTGACTTGTTTTTGACGCGTTTCACTTTACCTACATTCGATATCTTCACCTTTTTCCAAACCGGTTTTATAGGAGATATCTTGTCTAGTAATTTAATCACTACATCATTATCTTTATTAGGTTATTTGTCATTTCTTGCCGGATGCATAACATGGCTACTTTGGAACTTAACTTCAAAAAAAGCATAAACACAACAACATTTTTACTAAAAGCAAGACACTGTTCGTATATCTTACATCAAATAGGTCAACACCTCTACCTCATCTCCGCTCTCAATCACCAGATTATCGGGCGGCAACCATTGAAATTCTCCACTGCGGCGCAGACTCAACGGCAACTGACCGGCAGCACGCAGATCAGCAACCGTCTTCCCACTTCGACGATCGGTGACCACTTGGCGGCGTACAACTAGCAATTGATCACCAATGTCAAACGCCGATTCAACATCCGGCAACAGCGCCGCCGCCACCAGACTGGGCGCGGCTAGCGCCGAGGTGCTAAAGGCGGTGCGAATGCCGAACAGATCGGCCAGCCGGTCAGCCAGCACATCGCTAAAGACGCGCAGTACCAAATGCACATCAGGGTACATACTGCGCACCGCTAGCCCGATCTGCAAATTAAGCAGATCATCGCTATAGAGCGCGGCCAATGCCGTCGCCTGCTCAATACCTGCCTCACGCAACAATTCTGGATCACGCGCATCGCCGCGCAGTACCTGCACCCCTTGCCCGGTCAGCGCCTCGATATAGCGTTGCGGTGTCTCAACCGTGCAGATGACGGTCAGCGGCGGACGTGGCTCGCGCCGATTGAGCAGGCGCACCACTTGCGTACCAACTTTCCCCAAGCCACACACGATCAGCCGATCAACGTTCGGCTTTGGGCGTGGATGATTAGCTAGCTGGACAGCCTCAAGTGCGGGAAGCGGGCCAACCAGCGCGATCTCTTCACTGGGCAAAATAGGCAGATTGGCATTTGGTCCGGGCAAGCGACGCACTCCGAAACGAGCTTCCAGATCGGCCACCGGCCCAATTAACGGGCTATCATTACTGACGGTGAGATAAGCCACTCCGAGCAAACCGGCTGGTAGATCGAGCACGTAGCGCACATTCGAGCTGAGCAAAGCGGCAGCAAATGTTGGCGCAGCCAAGGCCGCCGGGCTAAACGCCGAATTGCGACCAAAGGTACGTTCGATACGAGCATCGAGGGCACGGCTAAAGATGCGCTGCACCGTTGGCAATTCAGGCCGAATGCGGCGCGCTGCTAGCGCAATCTCGAGATTCTTCAGATCATCGTCGATGGTGGCAATCAGCCCCTGCGCCCGCTTCAGCCCGGCCCGCACTAGCACAGCCGGATCACGAGCATCGCCGCGTACTACCGGTACTCCCAAACTACTAAGGATAGGAATAAATTCACAGTACGGATTCATTTCAACGGCCACAACCTCACGGCGGCAATCGAGCAACTGGAGCACTGCACGATAGCCAACCCGTCCAAGACCACAGACAATCATGTGACCGCGATAGGTAATGGCCAACGATTCTTGCCAACGTTCGGGGCGGGCGCGTTTGTCAACTAACAAACGGCCCACGTCAACTGCGCTTTGTAATAGAAAGAAGAGACCAAGCAGCGGGGTCAGAAAGAAGAGTATACGCCCAGTCAATTCATCAGGCAGATCGAGATCGGTTTGAAACACCAGTAACTTGAGCGTCTCGAAGAGCGCAAACGCGGTATCAGGCGGAACATCAAGCCGTTCCGGCAGATAAAACCATCGCATGTAGATGGTACAACTCGCCAACACTAACATGAGAGCGGTAATCGGGAACCATGCCTCACGCACAATACGTAGGTCATCGATAATGTTGGCAATGATCAATCGCCAGAGGGCAAACCGGCGGCGGCGTAGGCGGGTGAGACGGATGTCTTGGGCCATAGCAATGGTTGTCTCTATTCAAACACGAAGGCGCAACGGTGCTAGCGACACCCTTTGCACCGTTGCATTGCACATCACCAATTACGCCTCGCCGCGACTGACCGCAATCATCCGATTGAGCCGTTCGAGCGCCCGTCCGCTATCGATACTGGCCCGCGCCATTTTGACGCCGGTGACCAGATCGGGCGCGAGGTCGCCGGCAACTAACGCTGCTGCGGCATTGAACAACACCACATCGCGACGTGGCCCCTGCTCTTCTCCGCTCAGAATCGCCCGCACAATCGCCACATTATAGGCGACATCGCCGCCGCGCAACGCTTCGCGCGGCGCGCGCGCCAACCCGATATCTTCCGGTGCGACCATCATCTGGCGTGGCGACTGCCCGGCCCGCACCTCGAAGATCAGGTTGGGGCCGGAAAGGGTTAACTCATCAACACCGCCATCGCCATGCACGACCAGCGCGTGAACGGTTTCGAGCCGGCTGAGGGCGTTAGCCAGCTTTTCGGCCAGCGCTGCACTCGCCACCCCTAACACTTGATAGCGGGCGCGGGCTGGGTTGGTCAACGGGCCGAGAATGTTAAACACGGTGCGAATACCGATCTCGCGCCGCACTGGCCCGGCAAACCGCATCGCCGGATGGAACTTGGGGGCAAACATAAAGCCGATACCGGCATCACGTAAGCAGCGCGCCACTCCCTCGGCGTCTAGCTCGATCTGTACGCCAAGCCCTTCTAGCACATCGGCACTACCGCACACACTCGACATCGCGCGATTACCGTGCTTGGCCACTGTTAGGCCAGCGCCAGCCGCCACAAACGCTGCTGTCGTGCTGATATTAAACGTATGCGCACCATCGCCGCCGGTACCACAGGTATCGATCACCGGCCCATCGAAATAGACGTGAGTCGCCTTTTCGCGCATGACGGCTGCCATGCCGGCAATCTCGGCATCGGTCTCGCCCTTGATATGCAACGCGGTCAGGAAAGCGCCAATCTGGGCCGGCGTCGCCGTCCCGCTCATAATCTCTTCCATCACGCTGGCCGCTTCGGCCTGCGTCAGATCGCGCCGCGCGACCACCGCGGCAATCGCCTCGCGAATGTTCATTGCATACTCCTCAGAGCCGCAGGAGACGCACTGCTGGGCGTCTGTACAGGTTGCGATTGTATTGTAACGAGGCAGCGCGTTACGGTCAATGGCAAAGGGCCGCACCAGCGTGCGGCCCTGCCTCATCCTACGCGATTGTTAACATTCGCTATAGCCGCACGAATGGCACTTGCGGCAACCTTCTTCGTTCAGCATCGACGCATTCTGGCACTCAGGGCAAATCTCACCCGACTCCAGCGCAGTATGCATTGGGTCTTTCAGCAACTGCATCACCGGCGTCATCGGTATCGGTGGTTGCTTTTTCGGCGTAGGCACATCGACAACACCGTTGCTATAGTCACTGGCAAACGTGTATTCGCTGCTGTCATTCCCATTGCCATTCCCATTGCCATTCCCGTTACCCTTCACGTAGTGATCAAGCAGCACCTTACCGATCGCATCGGGCACCGAGCGCACCCGATCCGGGCCAAAGCCCGCCGAACGCGAACCGCCGATCCCGCGTAGTTGCTCAGCGATCAACTTGACCGGCACGCCACAACGCAGCGCCAACGAGATCAGCCGCCCGATCGCTTCAGTAAAGGCAGTGACATCGCTCCCGGCCCGGCCAATGATAGCAAAGACCTCGAACGGCTTACCCTCCAGCTCGGTGACGAACAGGCGCAGCTTGCCGAGCGGCGTCACCACCGGGAAGGAGTGGCTAGGCAGACCCTCAGCAGGCACCGGGCGCGGGGTGAGTTCCACCGGCGCTGGAGCAGCGACTGGCTGCTCAGCCGGCTTGTGCTCGCTCTTACCGGTCGAACCGGTTGACAACACCTGATTTTCACGCGAGCCGTCGCGGTAGACGGTAATGCCCTTGCAACCGAGGCGGAAGGCCAACTCGTAGGCTTCACGCACCTGATCGGGCGTCGCTTCGTGCGGGAAATTGATCGTTTTGGAAATTGCGCTATCGGTATACTCTTGAAACGCTGCCTGCATACGCACGTGCCACTCAGGCGCAATGTCGTGCGCGGTTACCCAGACCCGCTGTACCTCGGCAGGTACTTCAGGATGGTGGATGTGACCGGTATCAGCGATCCGCTCCATCAGCTCGGCGCTGTACCACCCCTCACGCTTGGCCTGTGCAACAAAGTCTTGGTTGATGTCAAGCATACGGGTATCAGCTTGATAACGCCAGAAGGCAATGGCAAACAGCGGCTCGATCCCCGACGAACAGCCAGCGATAATGCTGATCGTACCGGTAGGAGCAACAGTAGTCACGTTGCAGTTACGCAACAGCCGCTGCGGACGAATGCGCGACCCGTCAGGTCGGCGGGCACAGGTATCGTCCGGCCCCCAGATGCTGAACTCCCATTCGGGGAAGGGGCCGCGCTCGCGAGCCAACTGCTCGGAAGCGACTTTACTCTCTTCGTCGAGGAAGTGCATCACCTTTCGCGCCAGCTCAATCGCCTCATGCGAATTGTAAGGGACACCTAACTTCACCAACATATCTGCCCAACCCATCACCCCTAACCCAATCCGACGGATGCGCTGGCTCAGTTGGGTAATTTGCTCGAGCGGATAATGGTTCGCGTCGATCACATTGTCGAGAAAGCGGGTACTCTCATGCACCACTTCGCGCAGGTGTTCCCAATCGATCTGCTTGTCGGGAGTGACGAACTTGCCCAGATTGACCGAGCCGAGGTTGCAGACATCGTAGGCCAGCAATGGCTGCTCGCCGCACGGATTGGTCGCCTCATACTCACCGAGATGGGGCACCGGATTATACTCATTGGCACGGTCGATGAAGAACAGGCCGGGTTCGCCGGTGGCGTGGGCCGACTCCACGATCAGGTCAAAGACCATCCGCGCACGGAGACGCATCGGCTGGCCGGGCTGCACCAAAACCTCACCGGTCAGCGGATGCTTCAGTCCTTCACGGGAGGCAATATGCACTTGGCCGGTGCGCGGATTGATCAGATCATACTCCTCATCGCGATCGACCGCGCGCATAAAGGCATCGGTAACTGCAACTGAGATGTTAAAATTGGTAATCTTGGTCGTATCACGCTTACAGGTGATAAACTCCAGAATATCAGGATGGTCGCAGCGCAAAATACCCATGTTCGCGCCGCGGCGGGTACCACCCTGCTTAATCGCCTCGGTCGAATGGTTATAGACATCCATAAAACTGACCGGGCCGCTCGCCACCCCCATTGTACTGCGCACAACATCATTGCGTGGACGCAGACGCGAAAAGCTAAAGCCGGTACCGCCACCGCTTTGATGGATCAGCGCCTGATGCTTGAGCGTCTCGTAGATGCTGGTCAGATTATCCTCGATTGGCAATACAAAACAGGCGCTCAACTGACCGAGCGGCCGTCCGGCATTCATCAGTGTTGGGCTGTTTGGCTCGAAATAGCCCTGCGCCATGAGGTGATAAAAGCGCTCGGCCCGCTCTTCGACCTGCTCGGACGAAGCGCCATAACGCGCATCGACGGCGGCAATCGTCTCGGCCACCCGCCAAAACATCGTCTCTGGCGTCTCGATCACATCACCGTGCTCATTTTTCAGCAGGTAGCGCTTCTTCAACACCGTGCGGGCAATGTCGGTCAGGTTAGCAGGGACAAGCTCTCGTTTCGTCATTGCTAGAATACTCCTCTGTTGGACAAACCATCGGCACGCGGAGAAACCGGGATAGGACACCCAAAAGTGTAAAGAGTTATTTTAACTTCCATCACGACGCGGAAAGACCGTACTAGAAGCAAATACTACATCTAGTGTGTACGATGAGTGGTAGGGTGCATATCTTGGTATTCGCGCACGCGCCGCTAGTGTAGCACAGAGATCAGTGTTGTGTCAAGCAGAAAGAAGGTTACAAAATTATTTACAACTTGACCGTAATTTGCAGAAGGTACGAAAGGGAACGGCACGCCCGGTGATTGCGCGAGGGCGAGGCGCCCTACAGAACCCTCGGCCCGACAGGCCCACCCGGCCCGACGGGCCCTCACCCCGAGCCCGACAGGCCCCACCCCTAGCCCGACAGGCCCCACCCCTAGCCCCTCCCCCACAGGGGGGGAGGGGGATGGGTAATCGTAGCCGACGGAACGGCCCCTACACCACCCTCCCCCACAGGGGGGAGGGGGATGGTCACCTGTAGGGCGGAATGAATTCCGCCTCTCTCAATCCGCTGAGAGGGGTGGGGGATCCTCACCCTCGGCCCGACAGGCCCCCCCGGCCCGACGGGCCCCCCACCCCTAGCCCGACAGGCCCCCACCCCTAGCCCCTCCCCCACAGGGGGGGAGGGGGATGGGTAATCGTAGCCGACGGAACGGCCCCTACACCACCCTCGCCCACAGGGGGGAGGGGG
>NZ_CALFBQ010000061.1 GCF_937951745.1 uncultured Chloroflexus sp. | reverse complement strand
GGTGGGGGGTATCCCCCCTCGTGGGGGAGGGTAGGGGGTGGGGGGGCAGCCATCGCGCTCAACAGATTGCTAGGGGCGGCATAAATTCCGCCCTACACAATGCGTCCTCCCCCCTCCCCCCTCGTGGGGGAGGGGCTGGGGGTGGGGGATATCCCCCCGTCGCCGTCGCCCTCCCCCCGTCGCCGTATCCGTAGCCCTCCCCCCTCGTGGGGGAGGGCTGGGGGTGGGGGGCAGCCATCGCGCTCAACAGATTGCAAGGGGCGGCATAAATTCCGCCCTACATAATACGTCCTCCCCCCTCCCCCCTTGTGGGGGAGGGGCTGGGGGTGGGGGGTATCCCCCGTATCCGTCGTCCGTAGCCCTCCCCCCGTCGCCGTATCCGTAGCCCTCCCCCCGTCGCCGTCGCCCTCCCCCCTCGTGGGGGAGTAGACCTCCCCCCTTGTGGGGGAGGGTAGGAGACCTACCAACAAGAGACACCGGCAACGCAAGAAAGCATCCCGCCTCTAGCGAGAAAGGAGAAGGGTGAGACACAAAACACACGGCTATGCGCCTCGATGGTATTTGCCGCTCAACTATGCCCATCAACGCGCCGTTGCCTGATCAAGCCATGGTACGATAGAGAAGTATGTTATTGAGCAAGGGAGCACATCTATGACCAACGTTACGTCTCATCGTTACCTTGGCAAAGGGCGTAAATCAGTTGATGGGATAGAGAAGGTGACCGGGCGTGCCCGCTACGCTGGCGACGTGCATCTGCCCGGTCTGTTGCACGGCAAACTGGCGTTAAGCATGTACGCCCATGCCCGCATTGTCAGCATTGATGCCAGCGCAGCCCGCGCTGTGCCGGGTGTGGTGGCGGTGCTGACCGCGGCGGACTTGCCCACTCGTGGCCGCCAGCCTTCGTCACGCCAGACGACAACGCTGGCCGATGGCGTGGTGCGTTACCGTGGCGAGCCGGTGGCGCTAGTGTTGGCGACGAGTCTAGCTGCTGCCGAAGACGGTGTGGCCGCGTTACAGATCGACTACGAACCACTGCCCGGCCCGGTCACACCGACAGCGGCGCTCGATCCGGCGGCGCCGGTGATCTGGCCGCAGGGCGCGCCGAAGGGTGAGGCCGACCTGACTGCCGCTCACGCTGCGGTGGCTCGCGGTGACGATCAGGCTGAGCACAAGGCGTCAAACCTTCACGAGCACAAACAGTTTAGCCGGGGTGACGCACTGGCGGCCTTGGCCACCGCCGACGTAGTGGTGGAGGGAACCTACCGCACGTCAATCGTGCATCAAGGCTACCTCGAACCGCACGCAGTCGTGGCCGACATTGATCCGGTGCGCAAGCAACTTACGCTCTACACCAGCACGCAAGGCCAGTTTGGCGTGCGCGATGAAGTAGCGCGACTGCTAGGCCTCCGCGCAAGCCAAGTAACGGTTGTCCCAATGACAGTCGGCGGCGGGTTTGGAGCAAAGTACGGTATTCTCGAACCGCTGGCAGCAGCGGCGGCGCTCGCCGTGGGTCGGCCCGTGCGGATCACCCTTGACCGCACAGAAGACTTTCTTACTACCACCCCCTCGCCGGCCAGCACGATCACGCTCAAGCTCGGCGCGACCCGCGATGGCACGCTGACCGCGCTCGTAGCCGAGATCGTGAATGATAATGGCGTCTACCCATTTACGCTCGGCGGGATTATGAGCACGCTGCTCGGCGGCTACTACCGCTGTCCTAACGTGCAGATCGATGTGATCGAAGTGCTGACCCACAAGCCGCAAGCCGGCGCCTACCGCGCTCCCGGTGCGCCACAGGTAACCTTCGCCATCGAGTCGGCGATGGATGAATTAGCCCACAAGCTGGGCCTCGACCCGCTGGAGCTACGGTTGCGCAATGCGGCCACTACTGGCGATCCAATGGGCAATAACGATCCGTGGCCGTCGATAGGCTTGACCAAGGTGCTCGAAGTCGCCGCTCACCACCCGCTCTGGCGCGAACGCCAACCGGGTAGCGGGATTGGACTGGCAATCGGCGGCTGGCCGTGCGGCATGTCGCCGGCTGCGGCGATTTGCCGCGTCGATACCGACGGGGTTGTCCGCGTGCATGTCGGATCGGTTGATATTTCCGGCGTCAACAGCAGCTTTGTGCTGGTTGCCGCAGAGATTCTGGGGGTGCCGCCAGAGCAGGTTGAGATTGTGACTGGTGATACGCGCAGCGGGCCGTTTGCCGGGCCGAGCGGCGGTAGCCAGATTACCTACAGCGTGGCCAGCGCAGTGGCCGCCGCCGCACGTGAGGCGCGCCGACAGTTGTTGGAAATAGCCGCTGATATGCTCGAAGCGCGGGTTGATGACCTCGATATTCGCGAAGGAATAGTGCAGATTCGTGGCGTTCCCGGACGCGAGTTGCCGATCGGTGAGGTGGCAAAGCGAGCCGAGGAGCAGGCTGGTGGGCCGGGGCCGATTGTGGGTGATGGAAAAGCCGCCCCCGCCGAGAATGCGCCCGGCTTTGTCGCTCATATCGTGCAGGTTGAGGTCGATCGCGAGACAGGCAGAGTGAAACCGCTGCGTTACGTTGCAATCCAAGATGTCGGCTTCCCGCTCAACCCGCTGATGGTCGAGGGCCAAATCCACGGCGGCGCGGCGCAAGGGGTGGGTTGGGGTCTCTACGAGGCGCTGCGCTACGATGAGCGCGGCGAGTTGCTGACCGCTAGCTTGATGGACTACACCCTGCCCCGCGCTGCCGACCTCCCCCCGTTCGAAGCGGTGCTGGTAGAGAACCCGGCTCCCAATGGCCCCTTCGGCGCGCGCGGCGTTGGCGAACCGCCGATCACCGCTGGGGCGGCGGCGATTGCTAATGCCATCCGCGATGCGACCGGCGTCCGTATCTATGAGCTGCCAATGCGTGATGAGGTGGTATGGCGGGCGTTGCAGCAGGGTTGATCACGAGTCGCAGATGGCATCGAGCAACCGAGAGGAAATTAGGATTAGGGCGGGTTTGTAACCCGCCCCTCACGTCTCGTGCCCTGTCTTACCGGCTCAGCCTCGGCGCATTTTATCCCAACCTGTCCTCACCCCCGCGCAGCGCGAGCTTGACGGACAATCTCTTCGATCTGGCCGAGGTGATCGTAGGCGTGGGCAAGGCCGAGCGCATAGCGACCACGGGCATCAACCGGCGGCGCACCGGGCCATGGTTCGACCAGATAATCGAGGTGGGGCTGATCTGGCCACATCTGTAACGATGCGTGCAGCATACGCCGACTCTCGGCTAGGCGCTGACGTACCTGCGCCATCGTTGTCACCGTCTCCCACGGCACTTCGTAGCGCGAGCGGCCATGAAAGTGGACACCGCGCGCCATTTCGGCAGCTAGAAAGGCCGACTCTTCACATGACGCGGTGAGATGAACGATCACATGGCCGAGTGTCCATGCTTGGTTGACGGCGCTCGGATCGCTGGCGAAGGGATCGTTGGCGTTGGGATCAACCGGCTGGAAGGTAACGTCGGCATCAACGCAATCGGCGATTAGCCGTTCGATGGTATCGTACATCTCGTCGGTTTCGGCATGCAAATCGGTGACAGTCATATCGCCGACAATTTCTTGCATGGTGCGTTCGCGACGGTAGAGCGCGGCATAGTCGAGCATAGCAACACCTCTGAGTGTAAGCAGATATAACGACGAACGATAGAGCGTTCAGCCTCCCAACCGTTCGAGCAATTTACAGTAGGCGATCTGGCCCTTGCGGAAGCTGCTGAGACGGAAGAATTCATCAGGTGAATGCACCCGCTCGTCGTCAAGACCAAAAGCAAAGCTGCTCGTATAAGCGCCGAGCTGACGCTGGAAGAGCGTACAGACTGGAATTGAGCCGCCACTGCGCACATAGTACGGTTCACGCCCGTACATCTCGACCAGCACCTCGCGCACAGCTACATTACCCGGATCGTCTTCGGGAATGAGGTAGGGATAGGCTTGGAAAGCGAGCGGTGTTACCGTCACCGTGACACCGGGAGGAGTGTGGCGCTTAATGTGGGCTTGGAGCAGATCAAGAATGACCTGCGGGTCTTGGTCGGGCACAAGGCGACAGGTAATCTTGGCGTGGGCTTCGGCGGGCAGCACTGTCTTAATCCCCTCTTGCTGAAAACCACCCCAGATACCGTTCACCTCCAGCGTCGGGCGCACCCATTCCCGCTCGCGGGGAGTGAAGCCGGCCTCACCAAACAATGCCGGTACGCCAAGCGTCTCTTTCAATTTCTCTTCGTCGAAGGGAATGGCAGCGATCCGTTCGCGGTCAGCAGGGGTGAGTGGCCGCACCTGATCGTAGAAGCCGGGGATCGTGATCATGCCATCTGCTGAACGCATCGAGGCGAGTATCTGCACCAGCGCGTGGATCGGATTCTGTACCACGCCGCCGTACATCCCCGAATGCAAATCCATCTTAGCCGCGCGGACATCAATCTGAACGCCGCAACCGCCGCGCAACCCGACTAAAATCAGTGGCTGCTCTTCACTCCACTGACCACCGTCAGCGCTGAGCACCATATCGCAGGCAAAGCGCTCGCGTTCGTGTTGGAGGAAAGCGGGAATCTGGGGGCTGCCGATCTCCTCTTGGCCCTCAAAGAAGAACTTGACGTTCACCGGCAGCGCACCACTGCTTTGCAAGAGCGCCTCAACCGCCAAGATCGGGATCAGCATATTGCCTTTGTCATCGCTCGCACCACGAGCATAGATGCGGTCATGCTCGATATGCGGCTCGAAGGGCGGGTGCGTCCACAAGTGGAGCGGGTCAACCGGCTGTACGTCGAAGTGGCCATAGATCAAGACGGTCGGCTTGCCGGGGGCATGCAGCCAATCGGCGTAAACTACCGGGTGACCGCCCGTGGGCAGGATGGCAACGTGCTCCATCCCGGCTGCGCTCAGCCGGTTGGCAACCCACTCGGCAGCGCGTAAGACATCGTCGGCATGGGCCGAGATGGCAGAAACACTGGGAATTCGCAGAAAATCGATCAACTCGTTGAGAAAACGGTCTTGCTGCTCGGTGAGATAGCCTTTCCAGTCTAGCATAATGGTCAACTCTCCTCTACAATAGAGATAGGCGGACGCACAGCTTTCGCCCCGATACCGACATTATACCGGAGAATACTATGGCGACATTGCTTGCGCGTCCAATATTTCAATTGCAACAGATCGGCGTTATCGTAGCCTTAGCGGCGACAGTAGCGATCAATGCGCTGGCCAATACTTTGCCGCTCAACGGACAGACCACAGCCGCTATCTCGGATCAGTACCCGCTCTTGATCACGCCGCCGGGGTATGTGTTTGCCATCTGGGGGCTGATTTACACCGGCTTGATCGGCTACGCCATCTATCAGGCGCTGCCGGGGCAGGCGAGCAATCCCCGTCTGCGTGCGGCTGCACCGTGGTTTTGGCTAAGTTGCGCCGGTAACATTATCTGGCTTTTGGTGTGGCACTACAACTTACCACTGTTCTCGTTACCGGCAATGGTGAGCGTACTGATCGGCCTCATTGGGGTCTACCTCGCGTTACGCAGCCACGGAACGCCTACCGCTGGCGAACGCTGGCTGGTGCGACCAACGTTCAGTATCTATCTAGGGTGGATCTGCGTGGCCACGCTGGTCAATGGCAGCGTCTTTTTGTACGAACTGGGCTGGCGCGATACTGGAACCGGCGGCATTGCCAGCACCATCGTCTTGCTAGCGCTGGCTGCTGGTTTGAGCTGGTGGTTTGCCCGTCGCTGGGGTGATGGTGTGTTGCCATTGGTTATCGCATGGGCCGCCAGCGGGATTGCGCTGAAACAATCTGCGATCGCGCCGCTGGCAGTGGTCGCGTGGGGAGTGGCGGCAATAGCATTGGTTGCAGCGACGGCAGCGTATGTTTCGCAGAACGTACAGACGCAAGGGGTGCAAAGACACCGAGACGGGTAACGCAAAGACGCGAAAGGCGCAGCGGGCACAGGGAGGGGAGATAGACACTGCTCCGGCCCTACCCTAGCAGCAGCGCACCGCCCGCGACGCGGGCTATTGGCCCTCGCCCCCGCCCCTACCTGACCTAGCTCCCCTCCGGGGGGAGAAGGCTTTCTCCCCTCCCCAAAAGGGTGCAAAGACACCGAGACGGGTAACGCAAAGACGCGAAGGGCGCAGCGGGCACAGGGAGGGGAGATAGACACCGCCCCAGCCCTACCCTAGCAGCAGCGCACCGCCCGCGACGCGGGCTATTGGCCCTCGCCCTCGCCCCCGCTGGGTGAGAGATTAGGGATAGGGATCATAGCTCCAACCCAATCTCGTCAGCTTCCCGTAATCTATCGGTTGGCAAGCAACTAGCGCAATCATCGTTCGTAAGCGTGGAAACGTTGATTTTTCGTCAAAACGGAGGCGCTTATGCCGATGATCAACCGCTCGTTGCTCACTCCCTTCACCCTTGTCTTTGCCGGCGCGCTGGCGCTGATCATTGGAATCTGGAGCTGGCCAGCCGGCGCACAAACAGCGACCCTCACCGTCTCACCCACCGTTGCTCACCAAAACAGCATTGTCACCCTTAGCGGCAGCGGCTTTTTACCCGACGAAACGGTCAGTATCTGGATTACCTATCCAGATTACACCGTCTACGGCGTTACTACTGTGACTATTGACAAACAAGGACGCTTCAACCATCCTTACGTACCCGATTTTCTCGGTGCCACCTTCACTCCCACCGGTCGTTACACCTACACAGCGCACGGTTGGCAGAGCGGGCGAGAAGCGTATGCGAGCCTTGAGGTCGAGATTGCGCCGGCCCCCGGCGTAACGGCTGGCGTACAGTTAACAGTTGATAAGCCAGCGCAAGCGCAGGGGGCAACCTTTACCTTCAGCGGCAGCGGCTATCGAGCAGGAGAGCAAGTTGCCCTCTGGCTGCGCTACCCGAACAATGGTGTTGCCGATCTCGGCACTCAGACCGCCGATCAACAAGGACGGATCGGACTCACAATCGCTAGCAATGGCATCCCGGTAGGGCGCTACGCGTTGACCGCACGCGGCTTGCAGAGCGGCGGCAACGGCATTGCCGATTTCGAGGTTTTGGTTGGCGATACACTCCGCCCGCGCGGCAACGCCACACTCACGGTCGGGCCGGGCAGCAGCCAGCAACGTAGCGCGGTGAGCTTGAAAGGCAGCGGTTTTCTGCCCGGTGAAGTGGTCACTATCTGGGCCACCTTGCCCGATTACTCGACCGAATGGCTCGGTGATGTGACAGCGACTGGTGATGGTAGTTTCGCTGCTGAACTGTATCTGAGCGAGCAAGACCCGACTGGCCGGTACGCGATCAGCGCCTACGGTAATCGTAGCGAACGACGCGCGGTAGCAGAGTATACGTTGCTACCGGGACGGTAGAGCCGTTGTAGTGCAGAGCGTAGAGCCGGTGCAGGGCACCGGCTCTACCGTTTAACTGCTCTTCATCTGTGCTTGACCTCGTCATCACAACGGCTTCATCAAGGTAGACTACACTCACCACGGGAACTACACAATGGGGAAGGAGTATAACCCGTGACATCGCTCTACAACGCTGCTGATCTGCATATCCATACTACGGCTAGCGACGGCGCCGCCTCACCAGAGGCGGTGTTGTCGTATGTAGCGGAGGAAACTGACTTACGTGTGATCGCAATTACCGACCATAACACGCTCGAAGGCGCATTCGCGGCGCGCCGGTTAGCGCTGCGGTATGGAATAGACGTGATCGTAGGATGTGAAATCTCGACCGCGATCGGGCACGTGTTGGCACTGTTCATCGAGCAACCGATCCCTGCCGGGCTCGATCTGGCTACAACGGTCAGGTTCGTGCATGAACAGGGCGGGCTGGCGTTTGCCGCCCACCCCTTCGGCGCGCTGGTCGCATCGGTGGGGCGGCAACACCTGCTCGGCCCCGAACGCACCGATCTTAACTGGCACCTCCTCGATGGTGTCGAGGTATTCAATGCTAGTCTGTGGAACCCGGCCAACAACCGGCGCGCAGCACAGAAAGCGCAAGCGCTGGGATTAACCGCCATTGGCGGCAGCGACGCTCACGATCTGGCGATGATCGGCTACGGGCGCACCCTGTTTGCTGGGACGAGCGCCGCCGATCTGCGGCGGGCATTGCAGCGTGGCGAGACGCAGGTGATCGGGCATTATTGGGGATGGCGAGGGGTGGCCGGCGTGGTGCGGGAACGGGCGCTACGATCGCGCCCATTCGCCGAGAGCTGGGCCGGTTTCAAAAAAGATGGTCGGCAACAGGTCTAACCGTCGGCTGAGCCATGGCAGGGCGGTTTGCAATAGTCGCCGGCGCAACCGGGTGGGAAACAGGAAGCTGAGCACAGCCCGCGCGCGGGTCGAGCGCGGCGGTTGACGGCGGGCTAACGCCACCAGCCGGGCCGCCAGCCGGGCCCGCTGCCAGACTACACCCGGTGAGCGTTCCCAGCGCGCCAAGAATGAGGCTAACTCATCAAGCTCAAGCGGCGGGAAATCGGTGCGGCCAGCCCAGCGCATACGATGTTGTTGCATCGCCGCGCGCAGCATCGTTGCTGCCTCACCGAGATCGCAACGCTGATGACCGCGCGCCTGCGCCGCCAGCGGCAGCAAGAGCGCGCGCACCCGCCACGCAATGGTCAATGCATCAACCAAATAGTCGAGACTCATGACGAGTTGTTGCACTAGCGGATCACCCTCTGGCGCCGCCGCTGCCACAGCAGCGCGCAGTTGCTGCGCACGCTGCACCGCCCACTCTGCCTGCGCAATCACCGGCTCAACGTCACCCACCAATTCGGCCAAATAGACCCAGACCGGCAAGGCAGCGGTGGGGCGCATCCACCAGACCCACAACAACGAAGGCACGACCATCCCGCCAATCCGTTGCATCCCCGGCGCGTGGCCCAGATACCATCCCTGCTCGATCAACCGCTCTGACTCCACATAGGCAGCCGTCACGGCGCGCACGAAAGCGGAATCGTAGCCGGCTAACCGTTGCTGAAACCACTCGCTCACAAACTGCTCGGCGTCACGTTCGGGATGTATCGCGAGGGCCGCCGTCAACGCACTGCTAGCCTCTGTCCACAGGTTCCAGCCATTTGGCCCCACCGATGCACCGCCGCCGCCCCAACCGCCGGTGCTGTTCCAAGCCCACACCCCCACACACTGCGGATCGCGAGCCGCGCGCCGGATAGCGGCGCTGTGCAAGCCAACCAACCCCGCCGGAACCAAGCCAAATAGCTCATACTCACGCCGGTTTTGCAGCTCGACGATCTGGCGCGGGCCGGGCAGGCCCAAGGTCGGATTGGGCGGTAACAGCCGGAAGAAATCGGCCGGCGTATGCTTGATCGAGACCAACAGATGCGGATCGCGCTGATCGGAAAAAACGGCGGCGTAGCGTTCCGGCGAACAGATCAGATCACCCGCCTCACCGATACCGAGCGTCCATGTGCGCATGATCAAGTGACGGTCAAACTGAGTACACACCGGCAACAAGGTTGCGATCAGATGACGAATCGCGGCCACCTCGTGGTAGATCAGATGGCCGGTATAGCCAGCCACATCGTGCGCACCGCCCGTCTCGCCGATCCGCACAATCACACCGTTCACCATCGGCAACGCGGTAAACAGATCGATCAACGCTGCCCGGTTGAGCGCCGCTACCTGCGGATTATCAGTCGCGATTGGCCCAACAACACGGCGCAAATCATTGGTCATCCATTGCATATCGCAGGTTACGTAGACCTGCATCCCGCGCGCAGCGGCATCGTGCAGCAGTGGCAACAAGGCTTGCCGGTAGGCAAGTGCGCGCAAGCGAAAAGGACTATTGGGCGCATAGTATTGCTGGGGTGCCTGATCAAATGTGACCAAGTGGGCCAGATTATCGATGACGATGCCGGTATACCCCTGTGCCTGCACCGCCGCTAGATAGGTACGCGCCCGCTGGACGCCACGCTGCAAGCGCACTTGATCAACATACGGCAGTACTGGCAGATCGATCTGGCAAAAGGGAAACGACGACCAATTCCGCACCGGGGCCGATTGATCGATAAACGGGCCATTGATATCGACGAGACGAAGTGAGAGCGTCATGGTTGAAACCTGTTTATACAGACAGCGCAGCACCTAGCTTGCAAGGGCAGCAAGGGCAGAGCGTGGCTCTGCCCGTACTAGCTGGCATCAAGATTTTGTTAAGTAATGATTATATCTGGTTGAAGAGAAAGCTCAAGGGGAAAACAGGCAACGGCGGGGAGAGGAATTATCTAGTGATCGGCGCGAGCGAACCTTACCCGCTGTCGCACCAACATAGCGCGCGGCAGTTTACCTGCCGCACGTCATACCAACGTATCGTTCGCGGCCATCCGAATACTGGCGCATCAATCGATAGGCGCGCGGCAGTTTACCTGCCGCACGTCATACCAACGCATCTTCCCACGCTACGACACATCAAACTGACGCGAACGCGGCGCGGGGATATACTCAACCGAAGGGCGGCGCTGGGCAGTTTGCGGATACAGCGCCATAATCTGGTAAATCTCATCGGGCATCTCGGTGCTGATCGGCAAACCCAATTCACGCGCCTCATCAACCGTAATCGGATAATCGTGCGTCCACACGCCGCTGGCCAGCGTATGGGCCACTTCTTCCGCCTGCTCAACCGTCATCTTATCACGCAGCAGCTCGCAAACCGTGCGCTTCACCTGCCGGATCGCCTTCTCGGCGATGTCAGCCATCATCAGCGTCTCATCATCAACTTCGCTGAGCGGCTTGCGTTCAAGCACGCGCAAGATCGATGCCGCCGGATGCTGGCCCAATTGGGGGTCAACCGGCCCCAACACCGCGTTCTCGTCCATCACAATCTCATCGGCGGCGAGTGCAATCAGGGTACCACCCGACATTGCGTAATGCGGTACAAACACCGTCACCTTAGCCGGATGCTTCTGGAGCGCGCGAGCGATCTGCTCGGAAGCCAGCACCAAGCCGCCGGGGGTATGCAGGATCAGATCAATCGGAATATCGCGATCAGTCATCTTGATCGCCCGCAGCACCGCCTCTGAGTCTTCGATGCTAATGTAGCGCACCAGCGGAAAACCGAGCAGGCTCATCGTCTCTTGGCGATGGATCAGTGCAATCACCCGACTCTTGCGCTTCCGCTCCAACTGTTCAAGCAAACGCTGGCGGGCGGCATCGAGCATGCGCTGCTTAATCACCGGCTGTAAGGATGTGATAATGAAAAAGAGCCACAACAGCGAAAAAAAGTCCATAGCTCACCTCTGCACAAGCCATCACCATGGATAATACTGGTCACGATAGTAACGCCGCACGTAACGCCGTTGCCGGAAGAGCGGAGCCAGCGCCAAACCGGCGACAAAGCCACCGATGTGTGCCCACCACGCCACGCCACCCATCGCCTGCACGTCGATCAGGATGGAAAAGACGCCATTCGCCAGTTGGGAAATAAACCACAAACCGAGATACACTACCGCCGGAATCTCGATCAACCATGGTAAGAAAAAGATGGGCACCAGCGTGATCACGCGGGCCGAGGGGTAGAAGAGCAAGTAAGCAGCCAACACGCCACTCAGTGCGCCGCTAGCACCAACTGTTGGAATTGGTGAAGCTGGGTTGAAAAAGACGTGGGTCAACGCCGCTGCCACCCCACAGAGCAGATAGAAGATCAGATAACGCTGGCTACCCATGCTGTCTTCAACGTTATCGCCAAAAATGTAGAGCGCCAGCATATTGCTGAACAGGTGAAACCAGCCACCATGCATAAACATCGAGGTAAAGACGGTGATCAGCTCAGTCGGGTCGAGCGGGTTAGCCAAAAAGCGGGCCGGCACCAACGCCAACGCAGCAATCCAAGCCTCAGCAAGGCGAGCATCGCGCGCCATGAAGAAAAAGACCACAACATTCGCGACCAGCAAGGCCCAATTGACTGCCGGAAACGAGCGTGAGGGAATCGTGTCTTTCAATGGCAACATAGTGGCTCCGTTGATTGCGCAGCGATAGCGCTTCGAGGGCGGTATTGCATCATCCAATTGGTGGGCAAACCCTCTGTCTGCAGGATTTCACTCCGGCCTCAGCTAGGAGTGAATGCTTCATCAGAGTAACACATCTTGCGGGTGGTATGTACAACACCTTAGACCCGGATTGGCACAGGTGGGAACGGATTGACACGGTTAGACAAGCTTAGCGAATCCGTGTCAATCCGTCGTATCTGTGCGTATCCGTGTTCCATTCACACTACCCCCGCTCACACACAACCTTCAACCGCTGCATCTGCGCTTTAGCGTCAAGTTGCATCAGCGGCGCGATGGTCAGCGGCCAGATCAGATCGAGACCGGGCACCTTGAGGCGATATTCGATCCGGTTTTGGATGAGGGTCTGATCAGTGCGGCCCTGCCATGGCAGCCAATGCCATGCATCGAACCCCTCCCAGAAGCCATCGAAGGCCCACAACACTAGACCGGGCCGCCGTTCGGCCACCACATAGCCGGCTTCGAGCAACGGGCCAACCCCGGTGAGGCGTAACCGCCACGGCGCACCAACATCAAATCGCCAACCATCGAGTGGCGTAAACTGCACCGCCGGCGACATCCAACGCTCCATAAGGGTTTGGTCGGTCATCACCTGCTCGACCCGATCCATTGGCGTATTGACCATCACAAATTCCTCGAGGAGGTAGGGAAAGGGAGAGGACATAGCGTTCGTTCCTTGTCTTGTGGAGACGCACGGTTGTGCGTCTTTACGTCTAAACGTCTGGTAATGACCAGATGCCGAAATTATCGAAATGCACCTCGACTCCGCCCTCTTCACGGTAGCACGTTGTCGAGACGCCAATCCGGCCAGAGGCGAAGGTGGCGTCACGGAGATCACCAACTAAGACGCCGTTGATGAACAAGCGGATGCGATCGCCTTGCTTGATCACGCGCAAGCGGTTGACACCGCCAATCGTTGTAAACAGACGAGGATCGCCCTCGGCCAGCGTTACCAGTTCGCCTTCAGCCGGCACGGTAAAGAGCCGATAATAATCGATAAAGAACTCAAACTTGTACATGCCAACGTCACGGCGTTGACTAAAGACCAGACTGCAACTCCCGTCACCACCGCCACGCGCGATATGACAATCGACTTCGGCAATGAAGTTGGTGAACGCGCTAAGTTCATACAACTCATACGAGGTGCCGCGTCCCGTCCAAAGCACCTTAAAGACACCATCTTCGATCAGGTCGAGTTCGATCTCTTGGAAAACGCCGGTAAACCATGCGTTTCGATTGTCAACAAATTCATCGTAAAACACCCGCCGCGAATTAGCAAACAACGCACTCACTTCAGCCTCGATTGCCTGCGCGGTCTGGGTAGGGGCCAGTAACACCTGCGCTTGTGCAGTCTGGGTAGGGGCCAACAGCGCTTGCGCCTGCACGGTCTGGGCTTGGGAAGTACGAGCCAGTACCGCTGCGCCGAGCGGAGTGGGCTGGCCAGCGACGCCAGCTACCGGTGTAGCGGTTGGCAACGGGGTAGCAGTAGCCGCTTGGCGAGGGGTAGCAGTGACGGTGGCGGTTGTGGCAGTGGTGGTTGGTCGATTCATCAAGACCAACCAAATCCCCCCACTCACAACCAGCAATCCGATTAGACCAATGACAACGAAGAGCACGATCTTGCCCATTGCGCGCGATGACGCAGCGAGCGGCGGGGATGGTACGGGTGTGAAAGGGGGTGGTGGAGCCGGTACTACCGGCGACGACTGTTCCGACATTCGCGCGCCGCAATTGGCGCAAAACCGTTCGCCTGCCGGCACCGGTAATCCGCATTGCGGGCAATAGCGTGATTGAGACATGGAGGTTACTCCGTAAGTAGGGTTTGCGGCCACTTTTTGGGTCTATCCTACAGCGTATGCGTTTGGCAATTGTCGTTACACGCTCAGAATAGCATAAAGGGACACTCAACCTCACAGGAAGCTGAAGGGCTGGGATCACCCGTACCCCTCGCTCCTCCTCCGCTGAGAAAGAGGACTGGGGGATTAACGCAAAGGGTGCAAAGCTAGGGTAGTGATTATCCTCCGCCTCCTTTGCACTCTCTGTGGTAAAAATGCCCTCGTTCCTACCACGGGAGCGAGAGAGGGTCGCTGCTTGCTTGCGCTCAAGCAGTGCCACACTCCCCCTCACACCCGCGCCACCCGCACCACTACACCGACTCGTTCCTGATACGCTGCGGCAACGCGCCGCACCTCAGCTTCGGCGTCGCTGGGGCCAAAGACGAGTACCGTGGCGTGGGTGGTCGCAACCGGCTGGCGGGCGCCGAAGATGGCCGGCGTGGTGAGCTGTTCGATAATGGTATCGGCGTGCGGATCGGTCAAGCCGAGCGCCGCCTGTTCCCAGTGGCTTTGGGTGAGGAGTTCGCCCACCAGCCGCAGATCGTCGTCGCGTTGGGCACGGCTGGCAGCAGCGCGCAGCAACGCTAGCGCGAGGCGGGCCCGTTGTTGCTCGGCGAGAGCGAAGGCGGCCAACGCTGCTGGCGGCGAATGATGGGGATACGTACTGGGGGGAGGAGTCGTCGGCAAGCGGGACCGTTGATGGCGAATGAAGTCGCTTATTGAAAGGCTGGCCAACGCTGGTTCACCATCGCGCGCGCCGAGCAGACGCTCGATGTGCGTGAGGGCCGCGCGCACCCGCGCCAGATGCTGGCGCGGCTCATCACCCACTTGCATAGCCCAAAACGCACAACCGGCGGGGAGATGGGCACTTCCACTGATATGCGCCATCAGTGGATTGACGATGACCAGCTCATTGACCGGCGCACAGATAGTCGTGAGCGTACCGATCAGCTCAGCACCGGTACTACGCCGATCGAGGCGGGCCAGCCCCTCGGCGCAGGTAATGGCCAATTCGCGTGGGGCAAGGTGAATGCTGTACGCCTGCACCAACGCCTTGGCGACAGCGGCGATCACACTGGCAGCCGGCATAAACGCATCCACCGGTTGCAGCATTACCCGCGCGCCGCCGCCAAAACGGGCGAATTCTTCGCGCATCAACGACACCCACGCCATCAGCGCCGGCCCCCACCATGGGCTGCGCGGCGGTTGGTGCAGGTCGATCTCAATGACAGCATCAGCGTATTCGCGTGGCCCGCTCGGCAGAAACAGCGCAGTGCAAGGGATTGAGTCGGTACGCTGGCCGCTGCGAAACCGGATGATCGGTTCGGGATCGGGCTGGAGCGCAACCATAACACTACTACTGCCCGGCCACAGCAACGACAAGATGCCCGCTTCGGCAACAACGCCGCTAAACAGATCCACCCACCCCGGCGCTTGCGTTACCGTAATCGAGCGGTCACGGTCGAAAAATCCGCCCCGCTCGGCATAGGCTTGGTGAGTGAAGCGGTCAAGATGATTGGACATGCCATGCTATCCGTACACTACAATGTAAAACCGCACGGCTGTGCAGCCACACGACCATGAAGCGCTATAACGCATGGCCGTGCGTCGCTACGATCTACCGTGCAGCCATAATCGTCGCCCCCAACGACGCAGCAAGGTCGGGAAAGTGTAATCCTCGCAAGGTGATGGCACAAATCCCTTCGCCGCGCCGGGTGAGACGATCGATCACGTGCGGATCACCCGAATCGGGCCCACGCAACACGATCTCACTCTCACCAAGCGGAATTCGCACTTCCGCAGGAGCAGCTTGGGGGTTCATACCGAGCAACGCAGCGTAACGACCGGCGCTAGCAACCAAATCGGTCACCGCGACAACCACCTCGGCAATCCCACGCGCACCGTTGCTGTGGCCCCAAAAATCGGCATCAGGCACACGATACGCCCGATCGGTGACATCACCACAGAGAAACGGTAAATCAGGACTAGGCGGCCACGCCGTCTCCCACGCGAGGCTGATACCATCGGGCCGGATGCGCCCGCCGGGAACCGGGCCGTTCATCATCAGGCCGCGATCAGCAGCAGCAGCCACCGCAATCGTGGTGTTATTTGTCAAGAGAGCAAAATCGATCAACCCCGGCCCGGCTGCCACATGCCGCCACCAGCGATGTTCGGGGGCAGGGCGGCGAAAGGCGAGCAGTTCGAGATAGGTGCCATCGGGGAAGCTGATCAGCGCATTGTGGGTCGCGCCATCGGCATGTTCGCCGCCGGGAGCAACCACAAAACCGGCCGCAGTATATGCCGCCACAGCCGACGGCAACTGCTCTACCAAAATAACCACGTGATCGAGGGAATGGATCATAGCAACTCCGTAGCGATCGGCAGCGGCCCATTGTTGCAAAGGTATCTTGCTTCATTATAATCGACACTACAGCAAGCACGTACTACCAAAGCAAGGGGGCACACGATGAGCGACGAACGTTTTACTGCGCTGGTGGTAGAAGAAGGGGCCGATGGCCGGCGGGTCGAGTTTCGTGAATTGCCGTTGAGCGCACTCCCGCCCGGTGAGGTATTAGTCAGAGTAGCCTATTCAACCCTCAACTACAAAGATGGCTTGGCTATCACCGGCAAAGGTAAAATCTTGCGCAGCAGCCCATTAGCGCCGGGGATTGATTTTGCCGGCACCGTTGTGGAATCAGCCGATCCGCGCTACCAACCCGGCGACCAAGTGGTATTGACCGGCTGGGGGGTCGGTGAGCGGCATTGGGGTGGTTATAGCCAATATACGCGGGTGAAGGGTGAATGGCTGGTGCCGCTGCCCACCGGTATGAGCTTGCTGCATGCCATGACGCTGGGCACTGCTGGATTTACCGCTATGCTGTGCGTACTGGCCCTCGAACGGCACGGCTTTGTCGCCGGTCGTGAAGTACTCGTCACTGGTGCAGCCGGCGGTGTAGGGAGCGTAGCAGTGGCGTTGCTGGCCAAAGCTGGGCACACGGTGATCGCCGCCACCGGCAGACCCCACGAAGAATCGTACTTGCGCGAACTTGGCGCGAGCGGCATCCTTGACCGCAATACCCTCAGTGCGCCCGGTCGTCCGCTCGAAAGCGAACGCTGGGGCGGCGCAGTTGATACGGTTGGCGGCGCAGTGTTGTCTGGTGTGTTACGTTCGATGGCGATGCGCAGTGCGGTTGCAATTTGCGGCAATGCCGGTGGTGCCGAATTTACTACCTCTGTCTATCCCTTCATTCTGCGCGGCGTCACGATGATCGGTATCGAGTCGGTGATGGTGCCACGCGAGGAACGTCTCGCCGCATGGGAGCGTATGGCCCGCGATCTGTCGCCGGAACTGCTCGATCGAATGACCACCGTCATTCCATTTGCCGAGCTGCCGGCTTATGCTGAACAGATCACTAATGCCCAGACCCGCGGGCGAGTGGTGGTAGATGTCAATCGATGAAGCGCGCGCGGTGCGCTTGCACCTGCCTCAGACGAGGGCAAACGAAGGATAGGTTTGCCACTCTGCTATCCTTCACCCCTGCTCCACTGGCTGGAGCAGGGGTGAGACGTGTTACTGCTCAATTGCGATTAATGGGTCTACTAGCTTCCCGTTCACGCATCCGCTTGCCCAACTGCTGTACCGCTTTGATAC
The DNA here is from genome assembly GCF_937951745.1 of uncultured Chloroflexus sp. Taxonomy (GTDB): domain Bacteria; phylum Chloroflexota; class Chloroflexia; order Chloroflexales; family Chloroflexaceae; genus Chloroflexus. The sequence continues at coordinate 29,429 of NZ_CALFBQ010000061.1, read as the reverse complement.
AACCTTAGCCAAGAAATAATCTGTTTATAATACTTTCATAACCCTAGCCGTTTAGACTGCCTACAACGATGCAACAGCATCGCTAGTTCTCCCTACATAGGAGGATGTTTTGTATGCGGTCGCTCAAGCTTTTGTTCATCACGACGATTGCGGCATTGGTTTTAGTGGCTTGTGGTGCTAGTGGAAACACGGGTGGAAACACTACCTCGAATACAAACACACCAGTCACCATTGTATGGTTACCAAATGAATCGGGCGCTGAATTAAAAGATGCACGTGAGGCAATCGGTGCAGTCATCAGCGAAACACTTGGTCGCCCCGTCGAACATCGCACTACAACCGATTACTTGATTGCAGTTGAAGCCATCGCAAATAACACGGCTCACCTCGGCTTTTTCGGCGCTGAAGCCTACGTTCAGGCGCACGACAAGAATCCAAAAGTTATCCCATTGGTCATTCCTAGCGGTACTGATGGCCGGCTCGAAACTGCGGTCTACTATAGCTGGCTAGCAGTTGCTCGTGGTCAAGAGGGTAACTATCAAGAGAATGGCGTCTACAAAATCGACAATATTCAGGGCAAGCGCTTTGCCTTCGTCTCGAGCAGCTCAGCCTCCGGCTTCCGCGTACCAGCGGCGACGATTGTCAAATACTTCAGTCAGAAGGAAAAGTGGAAAAATTTGACCCCCGACGATCTCATCGAAGGTGGGCAGAATAAGTTCTTCAGCGACGTGCAGTTCGGCGGTTCGCATCAGGGTGCGGCAGTTGCCTTGCTGTCTGGCGCCGTCGAAGTAGCTTCGTTCTGTGACGTTTGTGTTCAGAACTACGTCGAGCTGGTATCGGGCGTAGAGAATCAACCCGGCGCCGTGTATCGCGTGCTCAATAATGCTAGTGAGCCGTTTGATAAGTTTCCCGGCGCTGAGTTTGTTATTATCGCTTCAGTGCCGGTAATCAGTGCGCCCTTTGTGGCCAATAGCAGCCTGCTAACCGCCGATGAGATTAAGCGTCTGCAAGACAAGCTGACCTCAGATGAGGTGACCAATAACCCCCGCATCTTTGCTACGAAGGCCGAGATTGATGCCGGCTTCCGCCCGCTCTTGCGCAAGACGAAGGACGAGCGCTTCTTGGTCGTTGATGACTCCTTCTTCAACCCAATTCGAGAGATGCGCTAAACAGCATTCGTCACTATACGCAACAATGATGTTGGAGCTGAACGACATGTTTCAGCTCCAACGTTATACTCAATACGCACGAAAAGGGGTTCTATGAGCTTGCTTGAAGTCGATGCCGTCACTAAGCGTTATGGGCCAGAGACATTAGCGCTCGATTCGGTCACTTTCTCAGTCCAACCCGGCGAATTTGTCGCGATTATTGGCCCTTCGGGGGCAGGGAAATCGACATTACTACGGTGTATCAACCGGCTGATCGATATTACCGCTGGTGATATTCGGTTCGCCGGCGTTAGTGTACCAACACTGCGCGGTTCGGCCCTCCGCCGCCATCGCATCCAGATTGGGATGATCTTTCAACACTATAACCTTGTTAATCGCCTCAGCGTGCTCGAGAATGTGTTGCACGGACGACTCGGCTACAAGAATACGCTGCAAGGCATCCTCGGACTGTACAGCGAGGAAGAGAAGCGTGAGGCAGTGCGCATTCTCGAAACACTCGGTTTGAGCGAGCAGATGTATAAACGTTGCGACCAGCTTAGCGGCGGTCAGAAGCAGCGGGTTGGCATTGCTCGCGCGTTAGTGCAGCAACCGAAAATGCTGCTCTGCGATGAGCCGATCGCTTCGCTTGACCCTAGTTCGGCGAAGGTGATCATGGATACCTTGCAAGAGATTAACCGCTCTACTGGGATTACGGTGCTGGTCAACTTACATCAAGTCGATGTCGCGTTGCACTATGCCAAACGGATCATCGGCATGAATCGAGGCCGCATTGTGTACGATGGCGCACCACACAATCTCAGTAGCGATCAGATCTACCACATCTACGGTTCAGAAGCTGGCGAGTTGATCCTTGATCTGAAGGAACGGTATGCAGCCTAACGCCTTTCTGCGCCGCCGTCGTCTGCAATCAATCTTCTTCTTGGCTGTGATTGCCGCTATTACCTACGGCAGTATGGTACTGACCCAATTTGATCTCGTGCAAGGCTTAGGCGTGATTCCACGTGCTTTTGTATGGGCAATTACCAATTTCGTGCCCGACGAACGCGCTTGGTCGCGCTTGCCGCGCATTTTAGAGAAGTTGCAAGAGACAGTGTTGGTTGCGGTGGCTTCCTCAACCATTGCCTCAATCTTTGGCTTAGGGCTAGCTCTGCTCGGCGCCAATACCACCCGCCCGCATCCGTGGTTTAGCTTGCCGGCCCGCGCCATTGCCAGCATTTTCCGCAATATTGATGTGTCGGTATGGGCGCTGATCTTGCTCTTTTCGTTCGGCCAAAGCGGCTTTACCGGCTTTTTTGCCCTCTCTTTTGTCACCTTCGGCTTTATCACCCGCGTGATGATCGAGACGATTGATGAAGTGGGCATTGAACCGGTCGAAGCGTTACGCGCTACCGGGGCTAGCTATGCGGCAATCATTAGCCAGAGCGTCATTCCAGCTTGTTTGCCGCAGTTGATCAGTTGGGTGCTGTACATGATCGAAACGAACATCCGCAGTGCCACCCTAGTCGGTATCCTTACTGGCACCGGTATTGGTTTTCTCTTCGATCTCTACTTCAAGAGTTTTAGTTACGGCTCGGCTAGTCTCGTCGTGCTAGCAACCGTGGTGGCTGTGTTGCTGATTGAAGCGGTATCGAACTATATCCGAAGGACGATCCTCTGATGGAGACGACCTTGACCTCTGGTCGCATTCGCGTGCGACCGCGTACCCGCGCTAACATTGTGCTGCACGTAACGCTCATCGTGTTGGTGTTGCTGACCATCTACGGCTTGGCGACCCTCGATACGCGCAATATCAACATCTTTACTGCCTTTGGCGACATGCTCAATAATTTTCGGATCGTGCTGTTCGAGGCACGGTTGAAAAATTTGAGCTGGTTGGAGCTGTTCCGCGAATTGATGATCACCGTCGCGTTGGGGCTGATCACCACTGTTCTAGGCGCAATCATAGCCTTCTTTGTAGCACTGTTCGCCGCCCAAAATCTGGCTCCGCGCCGGGTCACCGATGCGGTTAAGGCAGTGATGGCCTTCATCCGCGCGGTGCCGACCGTGCTCTGGGTACTGTTTTTTGCAGTCACAGCCGGTCTGGGCAGTATAGCTGCCGTAGTCGGGATGACGTTTCACTCGATCAGCTATTTGGTGAAGGCCTACGCCGAGACCTTCGAGGAGCTAGATGAGGGGGTGCTAGAGGCGTTGCGCGCGAGTGGAGCCAATTGGTGGCAGACGATTTTTCAAGCGGTCGTGCCTTCGTCGGCATCGGCCCTGCTTTCGTGGACGTTCGTGCGGTTTGAGATTAACTTTTCGGTGGCGATTGCGATGGGTGCGACTGCCGGCGCTGGCGGGATCGGGTTCGATATGTTTATGGCTAGCGCCTTCTACCTCGATCTGCGCGAGTTGGGTATCTTTACGTATGCAGTGCTTATTTTCGCCATTCTGTTAGAATGGGGCGCAACCCGGTTGAAAGAGACAGTTGGCGTGAAGCGGCAGGCGTAACGTTTGCAAACCCGCGCAGCAGCCGCGGAAGGAGATTTCCATGCTCACCCCCTCGCATATTTTGAGTTGCAGCCCACCCCACCTCGTTTGCGCATTAGCCGAGCAGGTGCTAGAGCGGTATGACCGCAATGCAGTGACGTTCATTAGCGGCCCGCGCTGCGTGCTGGTGCAGTTGCGCATGATCGAGGGCGTTGGCGAGTCGGTCTTCAACGCGGGTGAGATCCTCGTCACCGAGACACGACTAGAGCTGGCTGGCCAGTTTGGGTTTGGCATGGTGATCGGGCGTGACCCCGATCACGCCACGGCGCTAGCCGTGCTCGACGCGGCGCTGCGCATGCCGGGTGATCCGCATGCCGATTTACGCCTGCGCATCGCCGAGCTGGAGCAGGCACTGAGAACCGCTTACGAACGCCGTTTCGCCGCTGCCGCGGCGACGCGGGTTGAGTTTGAGACGTTTTGATCGACGCAATTACTATTGCGCCGCGCTGATGAACGGGAGCCAAATAGCCACGCAAAGACATAAAAGGCACAAGTCGCTTGCTCCATCCTAGTCCCTCCCTCTGTGAGAGAGGCCGGGAGTGGGGGCCAGATCGGGTTTACTGTCGAGCGCGTAGAGGATGATGTTCAAATCTAACTCTTTGTGATCTTCGCGTACTGTTGCGCCTTTGCGTTAACAACTCTGCGTCTTTATTCGCGTTGTGGCTTTCGCATGGCCCTCATCCCCCGGCCCCCTCCCACCTGACGGCGGGAGAGGGGGAGTCGTGAGGCAGGTAAGTATGGCATTGCTGGCGCGGCATGCAGTAACACTCCCCGTTGGATGAGAAGTCGGGGGTGAGGGCCGGCCCCGGTTCAACCCGTAATTCAGATGATGTATAACCTACTGAGACCCGCCTATGACCATCGTTGCCACGCCGCCTACACCGCTCGAACGCTTCAACAGCCTCGCCTTCCGCGTGCTGCTCGATTGCTTAGCCCGCCCCGGCAAGGTTGGCCGCTTGCCGCCGCCGCCCTTCGCCGATCTGCCGCCGCTGCCGGACGGCACCCCGCCCAACACCGTCGCTGTTGCCGCATGGCTCAGCCTGCTCGACCAGACCGTGAGCTTTGCCCATGCCGTCGGTGCGGAATGGTTGCCGGTTGATTATCCACTAACACGTTGGCTTGCCCTGCGCACGAACGCGCGCCCGGCAGATCCTTCTGCCACCGATTTCGCCCTCTTGCATGATCCGTCTGGGACAACGCTGTTTGGTGACCTCAACATTGGATCACTACTCGAACCCGAACGCAGTTGCACCGTCTTTCTCAGCCTACCAGAGATTGTGCCCAATGGCGCGGCGCTGCGCCTACGCGGGCCGGGGATTGCTACCACCGCTACAGTCGGGTTGCGCGGCGTCGCCCCGACCGAGCTAGCCGCTATTGCGGCCCGGCCAAGCCAGTTTCCGTTGGGGATCGATCTCTTTCTGATTGATCAGCAGGGGCGATGCTTGGGGTTGCCGCGCACGACGCAGATTGAGGTCATCTAAGGAATGAGGGAGTTTTACCGCAGAGAATGCGACGGACGAGGATAAGGAGTAGGGGTGAGGGTGTCCGACCCGCCATACAACTGCTAAGGCGATAAAGGAGCTGGTATGGGATACGTTGCGGTGCGCGGGGGCAGTGAAGCCGTTGCCCGCGCCGAAGAGTTAGTCGCGTGTTTGCGCTTGCTTGGCGGCAGCACACCGCTGCAATTGCCGCAGATCCGCGACCAACTGCGCCACGCCGTCAGCCGGGCTATGCATGAGGGCGCGCTCTACGCGCCGTTGCTGGCAGCGCTGGCGGTTAAGCAGGCCGAAGGCGATAGCATCGAAGCGGCGTTTTTGTTGCGCGCTTACCGCACCACCTTGCCGCGGGCGATGGCTTCGTTGCCGGTATCGGGACGCGAGATGTTCTGTTTGCGCCGGATTTCGGCTTCGTTCAAAGACATTCCCGGCGGCCAGATGCTGGGGCCGGCCACCGATTACCTGATCCGTTTGTTGCAGCCGGCGCTAGCCCACGAAGATGTGCGGGCAGTGATTGCCGCCGCCGAACGCTACACAGCGCTGGTTGAGGCCGGCAGCCCCCAACCCGGCGCGTGGGGCCGCTTCCCCAAGGTGACCGAGTATATGCGGCAAGAGCAGATGATTGTCAATGTTCCTGCCGAACCTGTGCGTGAAGAGCCGTTTGACATCACCCGCGAACCACTCACCTTCCCCTGCCCGCGCAGCGCCCGTCTGCAAGCCATGACCCAAGCCGATACCGGCAGCCTCATGAGTCTGGCCTACAGCAGTACCCGTGGCTACGGCGATGCCCACCCGACACTGGTGGAACTGCGCTATGGCTACCTGCCGGTGCAAGTCGCGCACCCGCTCACCGGCGAACCGATCACTATTGGCGAGATTGAAGCGACCGAGGCCGAAATCGCCTCGAAGGCGCATAGCGTGACGAATCACGCCGAACCGCCGCGCTTCAACGTTGGCTATGGCTTCGCCTTCGGCCAGAGCGAGCTGAAGGTGATGAGCATGGCCATTCTCGATAGCGTGTTGACCCAAGCCCGTGCCGGCAGTCTCGCTGGCGAGTCGGGGCCGGCGGCCAACGAGGAGTTTGTCTTGCTGCATACCGATGGAATCGAAGCCAGCGGCTTCGTCACCCATTACAAGTTGCCGCATTACGTCACCTTTGCCGCCGACCTGAGCGTGCTAGATCGGGCGCGTGAGCATCACACCCAGCGCCAGAGCCGGCTCGGCCAGTTGGTTGATCAGGCGATCACAAGCGATTCGTTCTAATACGGGGGACACAGACACACACGGGCAGCAAACGTCCGTATCCCACGCCAACCAAGGACAACGCATACTATGAGCGAAGCTTCCGATCAGCTCTACAACTTCGCCCTGCTCGATGAAGACGCCAAACGCGAGATCCGGCGCAAGCTGTTGAAAGCAGTCGCCCTCCCCGGCCACCTCGTGCCGTTTGCCAGCCGTGATCTGCCGATTGCCCGCGGCTGGGGCACCGGCGGGTTGCAAATTACCCTGTCAATTGTCACCCCAGCGGACACGCTCAAGGTGATTGATCAAGGCGACGACGAGAGCGTCAATGCAGTCAATTTGCGCCGGCTGATCAATCGCACCACCGGCGTCACTACCACCACCGACACCGCTGCGGCCACCATCATCCAAACCCGCCACCGCATCCCCGAAGAGCCGATGCGGGCCGATCAAATTCTTGTCTTGCAGGTGCCGATGGCCGATCCGCTACGCTGGGTGGAACCAAACCTCGAACGGGCCACGATGATGCACAGCGAAGCCGATTACGGCAAGATGTGGGTTTATATGTACGAGAGTGTGGTGCGGGCCGGCGATCTGCGCATCGCCAGCCAGTATCCGGTAATCGTCAACCGGCGCTACCTGATGGACACCACACCCATCCCGCGCTGGGATGTGCCGAAGCTGCATATGGCCGACACCCTCTACCTGTTTGGGGCCGGACGCGAGAAGCGCATCTATGCGGTGCCGCCCTACACGATCGTCGAACCGCTCCAATTTGAGGATTACCCCTTCCGTACCGAATACCGGCCCGGCCAGCGCTGTGCTCGCTGTGGCGCTGAACACACCTTTCTCACTGAGCATTTTGTCAGCGATAGCAACGGCGGACGGTGGGAAACTACCTGTTCTGACGCAGCGTACTGTGCGAAGCGCGTGGCACAGATGGAGGCGACGGCATGACTGGCGATTGGATTCTGCGGGTTGAGCAGCTCTCGAAGCACTTTGGGCCAACGTGCCCCGACTGCCGCCGCCTGACCGGCCCCGATCTTGGCCGCTCACAGTGCCCGCGTTGTGGGACGGTCTGGGCCTGTGTTGAGGCGAACTTGCAATTGAGCGCAGGCGAAGTGTTGGGCATCGTCGGTGAGAGCGGCAGCGGCAAGAGCACCCTGTTACAGATGATCTATCTAGCCCTGCACCCCGACAGCGGTCACATCTGGTACCGCGACAATGGTGGACCGCCGCGCGACCTCACCACTCTCAACCGCTATGAAGCACGGTTATTCCGCAACACCAAACTCGGTATTGTCTACCAGCGTCCCGAACTGGGCTTAAACATGCGCTTCTCGGTCGGCGGCAACGTAGCCGAAAAGCTATTACTAGCAGAATGGCGGCACTTTGGCCGCATCCGCGCCCGCACCGCCGAATTGATGGTCAAAACCGAACTGCCACCAGAACGGATTGACGACGAACCACCTACCTTCAGCGGCGGCATGCTACAACGTGTGCAGATTGCTAAGGCGCTAGCCAGCCGCCCCAGCCTCTTGCTACTCGACGAAATCACCAGCGGGCTGGATGTTTCGGTGCAGGCCCGCGTGCTCGACCTGCTGCGCCGGATTCAGTGGGAAGACCGGATCACGATGCTGTTGGTGTCGCACGATCTCGGTGTCGTGCGCCAACTCGCCCGCCGCACGATTGTGATGAAGAATGGCCACATTGTCGAAGCGGGGTTGACCGACCACATCCTCGAAGACCCGCAGCACCCATACACCCAACTGCTGGTCTCGTCGGCGTTGTAACAAAGGCTGCACGCTATGAGCCACCCACTGCTTGAAATCCGTAACCTATCCAAATCCTTTACCCTGCACCTGATCGACGGGCGCGAAATTACGCCGGTGCGCGACGTAAATCTGAGCGTCGCCACCGGCGAACACCTGCTGATCCACGGTCGCAGCGGGATCGGCAAGACTAGCATCCTCAAGTGCATCTACCGCACCTACTTACCGACTTCCGGCCAGATCTGGTTTGACTCGCACCAATTTGGTCGGATCGACCTCAGCCGCGCCGCCGAGAGCGTCATCCTCAACCTGCGCGAGCACGAGATCGGCTTCTGCTCACAATTCTTGCGCGTGCTGCCACGCGTTTCGGCGCTCGACACGCTCTGCGAGCCGCTCTACCGGCAGGGGATGGATCGGGCGACGGCGCAAGCGATCGGACGCGAATGGCTGCAACGACTCGGTATCTCACCGGCGCTCTGGCAAGCCAGCCCGCTCACCTTCAGCGGCGGCGAACAACAACGGATCAACCTAGGCCGGGCCTTCATTGCCCGTCCGCGCCTCTTGTTGCTTGATGAGCCAACGGCCAGTCTTGATGAAGCAACAAAGCAAGTAGTAATTGAGATGATCCGGGTAGCGCAGAGTGAAGGCACCGCGATCATCAGCGTCTCGCACGACTTGGCCGGGCTAGGGGCGCATGCCAACCGGCAATGGACGTTCCAGTAAGGGCGTGGTATTGTCGTAAGAATAGGCAACTTAGTGCGCGCAAGAGGGGATATTCATTGCTCAAATCGAACCTTGAACAGGCATGACTCTCAAATGTGCGCTTTGGTTGAACGCAGGCCACTCCCGCCCATCCCATAGATCCAGACCGCTGACCTGCATATCAGCCCGCCCCAGACCAAACGAGACATCCTTAGCTTTACGCATGCATCAATCGAGGCAACTTATGCAATTTCTCTTCACCAACGCTACTGTTGTCTTACCCGATCGGGTCGTCGAAGAGGGTTGGGTGACGATCGAACGGGACCGGATCGGGGCGATTGGCCGCGGCGCACCCCCGTATGCGGCAACGATGCCACAGTTTGATCTCGACGGAGCGTACTTGTTGCCCGGCCTGATCGACTTGCACTGTGACGCGATTGAGAAACTGGTGCAACCGCGCCCCGGCGTTGAGATCGAAGCTGGGATCGCGCTCCACGCCGCCGACCGGCTCTTGCTGGGGTGTGGCGTCACCTGCCAATTCCACGCCCTATCACTCGATGACGCTGAATTCGGCGTGCGCAGCGATCGCTTCGTCAGAGACTTCCTCCACCGACTCACCGCCGAACGGCATTGCGGTGCGCGCCATCTCGTGCATGCCCGCGTCGAAGTTAGCAGCGAACGCGGCCTTGAGGCGCTGAAGACGATGTTTGGCCATCCCTTGTTGCGGCTAGTCTCGATTATGGATCACAGTCCGGGACAGGGGCAGTACACCACTGAAGCCGCGTTTCGCGATTATGTCGCTAAAACCACTGGGCGTAGCGATGCTGAAATTGACGAACTACTGACCCGCAAGCGGGCAGCGCAGAGCGATGTGCCTCACCGGATTCGGCAGGTGATTGCGTGGGCGACGAAGTATGGCTTGCCAGTCGCCAGCCATGACGACGACACTCCCGAACGGGTGGCGCAGTGGGTAGAGCTAGGGGTGAAGATTGCTGAATTCCCCACCACTTTAGCCGCCGCCCAAGCGGCCCATACCGCCGGGATGGCGGTGGGCATGGGCGCACCAAATGTGCTGCGCGGCAAGTCGAGCGGTGGCAACCTGAGCGCGCTAGCCGCGATCGAAGCCGGTGTGGTGGATTGGCTATGCGCCGACTACTACCCAGCCTCGTTGTTACCAGTGATCTTCCGCCTCGCCGACCGCGGCACCCTCAGCCTGCCTGATGCAGTAGCGCTGGTCAGCCACCACCCGGCCCGCGCCGTCGGCATCGACCATTTGATCGGCAGCATCCAACCGGGGCTAATCGCCGACCTGATCGTCGTCCGCCGGATGCCCGATCCGGTAGTGCAACAGGTCTTTGTCAGCGGGAAGCCGGTGTACACTCTGCTAGAGCAGAACGAACCGCTACCCTTCCCCGACCGCCACCGAACGGGCGAAGAAGTGCCGTCCCCACGCGAACATCGTTAGCAACGACCAGCGGATCAACCCTTCAGGGCCGATGGCAAAGAGCAGCGCCAGCGGCACGCCGCTCAGCCAGCGGCCCCATTCAGGGGGCGGTTGGCCATCAACGGCAAACATGCCGAAATAGCGGACACTGTAGCCGTTGAAAATCCCAATCGCTTCGAGCGCACCCACTGTTAGCCAAAAGATCAGCCCCGAAATGCCCAAACTCCGCGCTAATGCACCAGTCGGCCACAACAGCAGCTCGATCAGGCTAAACAACACATAGACGGTGCCCAACACAATAATGGTCACGTAACCGCTGCTCTGCAAGGTTGAAATCATCCAGATCACAAATCGTTGGAAGCCCTCGTTGTGACTGAGCAACCATTCAGTAATGAAGACGTTACTCTCAAACCACCACCAACCGGCAAGGGGGAGCAGAGCAAGGGCCAGAACCAATTTCAGATGGCGCATAGTATTTCATTCATAGAGAGTAAACAACACATCGGCCCACTTCTTATTATAGGGGCAGGTTGCAGATTACGCATATGCGAGGCTTTGGATGGCATGCAGCAACTTGGCCGCCGTATGCTAATGTTACACTAACCAACGTCAAGTTATCTATACTTATACTAGCATTGATCGAAGTCTAACCGGATGCTGTTATAATAAAATAAGTAGAGACGTTGCGATGTAACGTCTCTGTTTATTCTTGCATCATGAGGTGAGTGCTGCCTATGTCTGCTATCACCGAAACGCTCGATCGCGTATTCGACCGGCTACTCTGGTTGCCGCCGCAGCCGGCACTGCCGGCCCCGCTCGCAGAAACGGCTGAGGAAGAAGCACTTGACGACGCACCGCCAGCGACGCCGGGAGAGCGAGCCTTCAGCATCTCGCTCTTCATCTCGGCCACCCGTTGCACTCTGCAATACGTGCTCTTGCCGATTGGATTGCCACTCATCGGGTTGACCACTGACATTTCACTCCCACTCGTGATCCTGCTCGATCTGCTTGCGATCACGATGCTGGTACGCAGCCTGCGTTACTTCTGGCAAACCCGGCACCCGCGCCGGTTCGATATGCTGCCGCTCTCGTTGGTCATCCTCTTTATCATTTTTTTCTCGTTGGGCTTTGATATTTGGCAACTACTCACCTAATGGTCTCTCCTTCTGGCTGCACTGCCACCTGCCGGTAGCCTTTTACCGCAAAGGAATGCCGGCAGGAGTTTCTTTCATGGATGCAATGAAATGTAGTAAACGCGGTATACTAGCGGCAGCGGAATCCACAATACGGCATCCGAGCACGCAACACTTATGATTGACGACACCCCATCCGTACCTCCTCCTCTGTTGAACAGTGATATTGCCGCTGCGACCCTTTCTACCCTACTAGAATGCACCGCCGAGATAGTCATCATTCTCGCACCCGATCAGACTATCCGCTTTGCTAGCCCTACCCTGACCAACCTACTCGGCCATCCGCCATCTCTTGTAGTAAATCGCTCCATCTACGAATTCGTCCATCAAGATGACCATGACCCGCTGCAACAACATCTCGCCACTTTGATCGATTACCAATGCCAGCGCCAACCAATTCGGGTACGTTTACAGCATGTTGAAGGCGGCTGGCGGATTTTTGAGTTTCGGTGTTGCAACTACCGGCCCCAAGCCGCAGTAGAAGGGATCGTCATCAGCGGCTATGATGTTACGGCGTTGCTGGCCGCCGACTATGCGCTGCGCAACAACCAATTGCGCTATCACCAATTGCTCGAATTGGCCCCGATGCTCATTATGATCAGTAGCTTCCCGGAAGGGATTATTCGCTACTGCAACCCCACCGGCGCGCGCATCTTCGGGGTCGCTGATCCGGCAGAACTGATCAACCAACCATTCACAGCGTTCCTTTCTGGTGAAGAACACCATTTGATCCGTGAGCGTCGCAATATGCTTCGCAACGGTCAACTCCTCCAACCGGTTCGTTACCACATTTATGCCCGCGATCAGGTGGTGCGCGTGGTGGAAGTGCAAGGCGTGTTGATCGAAGGCACCGGCGAAACGCAGGTCTTAACGATCGGTCACGATGTCACCGACCGGGTCGAAGCGGAACGGCAATTAAACTTGCGAGCGCGGGTACTGTCGCAAATTCACGAGGCGGTGATCGTGACCGACCGCAGCGGCGTGATTGTCTACCTCAACGAGATGGCAGCGTACCTCTACGGCGTGCAACCGGAAGCGATGATCGACCAGCCGCTGAGCCGTCTGTTTACTGCCGAACCGTTGCCGTACCAGCCGATGCAACCGGCAGTGCAGAGTGTCAGTACAGGCTGGCGCGGCGAATTAATCCATCGCCTGCCAGACGGGCGGGCCATTATCGTTGATGTGAGCATTGATCCACTGTATCACGACGAGCTAGCCAACGGCGGTACACTAATTGTGGTGCGCGACATTACTGCCCGCAAACAAGCCGAAGAACGATTGCGCCTGCTCGAGTCGGTGGTAGTGAATACCAACGACGCCGTCATCATCCTCGATGCTGAACCGCTGCATGCACCCGGCCCCTTTATTCGCTACGCCAACGCCGCTTGCAGCCGGCTGACCGGCTACGCCACTAACGAGTTGATCGGACGCAGCTTACGCATCTTGCACGGCCCGGCCACCGATCTGGCGACGCTTCATCACCTGTGGGTTGCTATGGAGCAGCAGCAACCAGTGCGCCTTGAACTCCTCTACTACACGCGCGCTGGCGAACCGATCTGGGTTGATCTCAGCTTGTCGCCAGTCACTGATGAATATGGCAAAGCAACCCACTTTATCGCATTACACCGCGACATCAGCGCGCACAAGCTAGCTACCTTCCTCGAACATGACCGTTCCGACATATTAGCCCTGCTGCTCCAGCATGCCCCAGTTACCGCCGTGCTTGACCGGCTGGTGAACCTCATTGAACGGCAACGACCCAACTGGCTGGTATGGGCTGAATTGGACGGTTACGCTGCTGCCGCCAGCAAACCATTGGCTGATGCAGCCGAGCTGATTGGGTCGCGCCTACGCCAGATCATGGCTCGGCATAACCCCAAAAAACCGATCACGTTCGATCTCCGCACCCACGGCGACCAACTCGGTCATCTGAGCGTTAGTGGAGGTTGGATCTGGCCATTACCAAAAGCAAACGGTATGCTCGCCATCTTCCATCAACAATCCGATTGGTCAAGCGAGAGTGATCAAACCCTGTTACGGGTCGCGACCGAACTCTTTAACTTGATCGCTGATCACGCCAACCTTAATGCGCAGCTCCACTATCAGGTGCGCTATGACGCTCTGACCGGCTTGCCCAACCGCAATCTGCTGCAAGAACGGATCGAGCTAGCCCTGCGCGATGCGCGCGAACGACGCCATATTGTAGCGCTGCTCTTCATCGACCTCGATGGGTTTAAGCAGGTGAACGATTCGCTGGGCCATCCAATCGGTGATCGGTTCCTCAAACACGTGAGCAATGCCTTCGCTGCCTGCGCCCGCCCGCAAGACACCCTTGGCCGGATGGGCGGCGATGAGTTTCTCTTGCTGATGCCTGATCTGCCTGATGCGCGATTAGCCGATATTGCAGCCCAACGCTTGCTTGATGCGTTGCAAACGCCGTTCCTTCACGATGGGCATGAATTGCGCTTGACCGCAAGCATCGGGATTAGCCTCTTTCCGCGCGATGGGGTCGATGTGGTGTCCCTGCTCAAGAACGCTGACAGCGCCATGCACCGCGCCAAAGAACTCAAGCGCAGCGGTTTTCTGCATTACCGGCCGGAACACAGCCGGCGCGCCCACACCCGGCTTGCCTTGGAAGCCCAACTGCGCCACGCAATTGAACGGGGCGAACTGGCAGTTTACTACCAACCGCAGTACGATCTGGTCAGCGAAGGCATCATCAGCGTCGAGGCGCTTGTGCGCTGGCACCATCCGCAACGCGGCCCTATTGCCCCCAGTGAGTTTGTGCCAATTGCCGAACAGAGTGATCTGATTATTGAGATCGGTTCATGGGTGCTGCGTGAAGCTTGCCGGCAAGCAATGGTATGGCAACAGGCTGGCTATCCGCTCCTGCGCATCAGCGTCAATGTCTCGGCTCGCCAACTGTTGCGGCCTGAGTTTGTGGCTGAAGTTGCAGCCGTCCTGCATACCACCGGTTTACCGGCCCAGTATCTTGAACTAGAGATCACCGAAGGTGTCATGCTCGACGATCCGATCTACGCTGCGCGCCAGATCGACCAGTTGCGCCACATGGGGGTGCGCATTGCGCTTGACGATTTCGGCACCGGGTATTCGTCACTCGCTTATCTGCGCCAACTCCGCCTTGATGCGCTCAAGATTGACCAAGCGTTTGTGCGCGCGATTGACGAACAGCATGGGATGGTCACGAATAGCCGCGCCTTATTGCGTGCGATTATCAATTTGGCGCATAGCCTTGGATTGGCTGTCGTCGCTGAAGGGGTCGAAACTGATGAGCAGCGGGCCGCCTTGCTCAGTATGGGATGCGATGTGCTGCAAGGCTACCTGATTGCACACCCCATCCCTGCCGATGAGGTGTGGCCCACAATTATGCGTCTGCAAGGGCGGCATCCGCCAACTGATTGAGCATGATCGGGGCGCAAAGTGAGCAAAAACGCAAAGTTTTCAACGCAACGGCGCTAAGCCCGCCAAGGATCGCAAGGTCATTTGGATGAGCAATACCGATGCTCCACTCTCACCCTCTCCCTCAAAGGGAGAAGTACCCTCCAACTCTAACGGGGAGGGGCCGGGGATGGGGAGGTTGGGAAGGGGACAACCCAACACCACAATAAACCCGGACACCTATCCGGCTCCGCGAAGAGGCAAAGAGCGCCGGACGCCTGTCCGCCTCTGCGGTAAATATTATCCCGATCAGGCGGAGGGAGGATCAACTTCCCTCTACCGGCACCGGGATTTGGGCAAGAATGCGTTCGAGGATCACTGTCGCAGTTTGCCCGCGCAGCCGCGCTTCAGCGGTGAGGATCAGGCGGTGGTTAAGGGCCGGTGCGACCATCGCCTTGACATCATCAGGCAACACAAAGCTGCGCCCAGCCATTGCCGCGCGCGCTTGGGCCAGATGGGCCAATGCTAGCGAACCGCGCGGGCTAGCGCCTAGCTCAATATCGGGATGATCGCGGGTGGCTCGGGCAATCGCTACCAAATACTGGCGCACTGCCGAGCTGAGCGCTACTCCACGCACTGCCGCTTGCAAAGCGCGCACTGTATCGGCAGTTACAACCGGCGACTGCACGACATCCGTTATCGGTGATAACGAACGCCGCACAATCTCTTCTTCTTCTTCCATACTCGGATAACCCATCGCCACTTTGATCAAGAATCGATCTAGTTGCGCTTCCGGTAATGGGAAGGTGCCTTCGAGTTCAATCGGGTTTTGGGTGGCGATGACCAGAAATGGGCGCGGCAGCAGGCGCGTCTCGCCATCAATCGAGACCGTCCGTTCTTGCATGGCTTCGAGCAGCGCGCTTTGGGTGCGCGGCGTCGCCCGGTTGATTTCATCGGTCAACACGATCTGAGCAAAGATCGGGCCGGGCCGAAACTGAAACTCGCCCAACTTCTGGTTATAAAATGAAAGACCAGTCACGTCAGAGGGTAACAGGTCGGGGGTGAACTGGATGCGCTGAAAGGTACAGCCGAGCGCACTTGCCAGTGCGCGGGCGAGAGTGGTTTTGCCGGTACCGGGCACATCTTCAAGCAAGACATGCCCTTCACAGAGCAATGCTGCCAGCAAGAGGTCAATAATCGCTTCCTTGCCAACGATGATCTGGCCGATGCGAGCGCGAATGGCCGTAGCGACCCGATGAATCTCGGCAATGGCGGTTTCGGAAACGGTGGACACGATACAACTCCATTAAGCTTGCCGGTCAAAGGCTCTCGCTGGTATGGTACCACGATACGATCATCACCGGTGCACCGGTTGGATGGAGTGCGGCAGTGAGACTGCCGCACTCCATAAATTACGAAGGTGCGGCGAACTGCCAACCAGCGACGTTCCCCCCTCTATCAAGGCCGCGCCATCAGCAGATAGTAACCCTCGCGCCCGCCATTGCTGACCGGAAACGCCGGATTTCCTACCGTCACCAATGCGCGCGTATGAGCAGTATTCGGCGTCAGATTGACCGCTAGCGCCAGCCGGTCGCCGGTTATCGCTGCCGCCACCGCTGGCGAACTGCCCGCCGTCGCCCCCGGTGCGGCGAGCGCCGTCCAGAGTTGTCTTCGACTAAAATCAGGACTAACAACGAGCACAAACGGCTCACCTCCCTCGTAATTGCCAAGGGTCTGGCCCCAGAGTTGCATCGTGCTGCGCCCTTGCAGACAGCAAGCGGTATCGCCCACAACCAGCAGCGTCCCATCATCCGCCGCCGCCAAGGCCCGGATCGTGATCGAATTGCCTTTGCCATCGCTCAGGCGAGTGAGCAGCCACTGCCCGCGCAGCAGCGCACCGGTCGCCGGATCGAACCGGCCGTACCACGCCAACGATTTTGCACCGCTGAGATTGAACGGATTGTTGTATTGGTCGAATGTGATCACCTCGCTATTGCTGAGGACACGGTGTAGATCGGCGGGATCGCGGCCAAAGATAGAATTACCGCCATCGGTATAGCCGGCGAAGTAGAGCAGACCGTCAGCCCCTAGCGCTACCCGCCGCCCTTCGCTATCAGCAGCCAGATTCACCCCTTTGACAGCCGCAGCGCTGAAACCATAGCGCTGCCATGCCACACTGCCATCAGTGAGACGGTAGGCGCGCAGAAAGGCCACCTTCAGATCGGAAGCCGCTTGGGTGTAGCCGGTGGCAACGACCAGCCCATTCGCCGCATCAAGCGCAATATCGGCGACAGCAGTGCCGGCCACGGTCATCGCCAACGGTGCGCCGCCGGTTGGTGGATAGACCAGTACCGTTCGATCGGCGGCTCGCAACACTGC
This sequence comes from uncultured Chloroflexus sp., assembly GCF_937951745.1. GTDB lineage: Bacteria > Chloroflexota > Chloroflexia > Chloroflexales > Chloroflexaceae > Chloroflexus. Next base: position 12,107 of record NZ_CALFBQ010000061.1, on the reverse strand, counting down.
TACCCGGCCATCAGCGGCAATCGCGCAACGCGCGACCGCGCCCGGCGTCGCCCGCCACCGCACCGTCGCCAGATCAGGTTCCAACACGATCACCCCGTCTAGCCCGCATGCAACGGCGCTACCATCACTGGCAAGCGCCGCATGGTTGAGCGTTGCAGCGACCCGCACTACCCCGCTGATCGTCCGGCCATCGGCGGCAATCCTAATCAACGCGCCAGACCCGCCCCCCGGCACGATCGTCTCGGGCGCGCCGGTCAGCGCCGGCACATTCCCAGCCAGCACCAGTTCACCGGTAGGCGTAAAGCCGGCCGCAACCAGCGTATCGTCCTGCCTACTGCCCAGATAACCAGCCACCGTAGGCGGCGGAGCTTGCACCCACGGCACCCACACTGTCACCGGGTTGGCTTGGGCTTGGACGGAAGCGAGCGCAACGACGAACAGTAGGTAGATAATGATCGGAAAGAGACGCATCACAAACACCGTATGTTCTGACGAGAGTACGGCAGGCGATCACGCTGCCGGATCCTACCCCAAGCAATGTGCCCAGTCTGGAGTGCGGCAGTGAGACTGCCGCATCCTCCATACGTTATCACACCGCGCTGACCAGTGACGCTCACCGCCCTGTCTGAAACTGCCACGTATAGCTAAACGGTTGCCCATCGTAGCTACCGGCTACCGTCACCTCAATCGTAGCCGATGCCGGTAACGGTTGTGCAGGCATAATCGTGATCCCCTTATGGCCAGCCGGCAAATCGGTCGAAACCGTATGCGGCAATGCCGTACCGCCCACAACTCGCAGATCGGTTGCAGTGACCGTTGGCGTACTGCCGAAATAACGCCAGTGCAGTGTAATTGGGTAGATGGCCGCTGGCACACCCTGTTGGTTCACCCCCGGATAATACACCGGCCAGCCGGTATAATTGATTCCTTCGTCGAAAGACGACAACACATCGAGCGCTGCCGCGCTCCGCCCACCATCGGCTACTGAGTAGAAACCAAATCCGGTGCGCTGGAGGGTTGGATAGAGCATCCAGAGGCGATGACCGACCGATTCCATCCAGCTATCAATCGCAGCGGCCGGTTGCCACGAGAAGCCCCACCCTATCCACACATTCCCCTTCTGCGCGCAGATTTGCCCGGCCGGCGAGGCATACGGCAGCGCAGGGTTCTGATCATGGGTCAGATGATTATTTTCAGCCACATAGCGGGCGTGTTGCCAACAGTTATCGCTGAGCACTGCCTCTTCCTGCACCGGCGCCAAGCCGGCAAACGCCCGGTAGGCATTCAGCCGATCCAGCCAATAGGCAGGCAACGCCGGCGGAGGCGCAAAGGCCTCGCGGCCAAGCAAGCCCAACAACACCACATCTGGCCCAAGCTGCGAATGCAACTCAAACCGCGCCCGCTCGAACCACTGTGTAAGCACCGTATCACCCGACGCATTGGTCTCCATACGTGGTTCAGTCAACGGCAACCCAAAGAGCGCCAAGCTTTCCGCCTCGCTGAACCCGCGCCTACCGTCAAACTCAAGACCGTGCGCCTGCCAATAGTGCAAAAACGCATCACAAACGAGATGCTGGGTCTCGGCGAAATAACGACAACCGGCTTGTTGCGTCACCGGCGCTTTCGGTTCGCTTTGCCACGGCATCCCCCGCCGTTGCAACAAATCATCACCCAACCGGCCGAGTAGCACATCATAAGGCCGCGCTAATTCGGGATGCAGTTCAAAGCGATTGCGCTCGAAGAGTTGCACGAGCCGCGCACGCCCTTCGACCTCTTGCGTCAGGGCAGGCGAAATCGGGAAACCAAATACCGGTAACCCGCCATTTTGCTGCCAGTACTCAGCAAATCGGCCTGTAATGCAATCTGGCACTTCGGCGAAGCAGATGCGGTATTGGGCCTGCACAGGTTGCGCAGGCAACAATGAGCAGAGCATGATGACGCCAATCACTGTGAAGCCCAACCATCGCCACATATCGGTATGCTCCTATCATGCGCATTGCCGGCAGGTTATGTTGGCTATTGTACCAACCGTGTATTGGCATAACTAGCCTGACTTTGGTATGATGAAAGTACCGTGATGACGCCCTCACCTGCTGTCATCGCTGTAGCCAGCCGCACTGGGCGGTTTGGCTAGGATGGACTGATAAGGAGGGAACCAATGACTCAAACCACGGAATTTGCCACCCGGATCGATTTGCCGCTCGAGCGGCGGCGGTCGCTGATCACGATGCTCAACCAGCAACTGGCTGATACGTTTGATCTGATGAGCCAAGCCAAGCAGGCCCACTGGAATGTCAAAGGGCCGCATTTCATGGAGCTGCACGAGCTGTTTGATGAGTTGGCCGGGCGGCTGAACGGGTTCGTTGATGCATTGGCCGAACGGGTCACGGCCCTTGGCGGTATGGCAATGGGTACGGCGCGCCTCGCCGCTGCAGCGTCGCGCTTGCCCGAATACCCCACCGACATCACCGACGGCATGGCCCATGTTGCAGCTTTGGCCGATCGCTTTGCCGCCTACGGCAAGACGACGCGCCAAGCGATTGATTTCGCCGCCGAGATGGGTGATCAGGCAACCGCTGATCTGATGACCGAGATCGCCCGCATCATCGACAAGGATCTCTGGTTCCTCGAAGCCCATTTGCAGGGATAGTGCCGTGAGTCTTCGCATTGCCCGCGCCGCGGCGCTGATCGGCGTCGCGGCGTTGATCTGCGCCGCCTGCGCTGCACCGGTGCCTGCGCCAACCCCAGCGCCCACGGCGACCGCAGCGCCAACTGTGCCCCCAGCGCCCACGGCGACCGCAATGCCTACCGCAACGCCAATCCCCACGGCTACCCCGGCGGCGCGCCAATTGACGATCTGGGTCGCCGAGCCGGCTGACGCCCAAGCGGCGATTGCCGCCGAATTACAACCGGCAGCGCAAGCAAGTGATATTCAATTAACCATCATTCCTCGCGACCCCGACGGGCTGTTGCTCAGTCTCGCCACCGATCGCCTGCTCGGCCTGCCGCCGCCTGACCTGATCTGGGCCGATCAAGAGGCGTTGGTTGGCTTGTTGGCTGATAACGCGCTTGCGCCGCTTAGCATCGAGCTGCCGGCTGACCTCTTGCCCGGCCTGCGCACGATTGCTAGCAGCGATAATATGCTCTGGGGAGCGCCAGTCATGGCGCAAGATATGCTGCTACTCCTCTACCAGCTCGACCGTACTCCCCCGGCGACGGCAGTCGATCTCGTAGCAGCGTCACGAGCGGCGCGTACACCAGAGCGGGCCGGTCTAGTGCAGGGTTGGGGGGCGGCGCGCTGGCTAGCGCCGTGGTTCTACGCTGCTGGCGGCGCATTTACCACCCCCGACGGCGCTGAGCCAACGCTCGACACGCCGGCAATGACGGATGCGATCACGTTGTTGCGCGATCTGTACCAAGCGGCGCCGCGCAACGGCGACAGTTATGCCCGTGGCCAACGGCTGCTGGCGCAAGGGTTTGCGGCGTATGCGATCGATGGTGATTGGGCATGGCCCACCTACCGCGCTATCAGCGACACCTTCCAGATCGGGATCGCGCCGTTGCCGGCGTTCAACGGCAATCCAGCCCGACCGCTGATCGGCGGCAGCCTGTTCATGCGTCACCGCGACGGACAGGCCACGCAAGCGGATGTAGTGGCGATCGTTCATATACTCTACCGACCAGATGTGCAACTGCGGCTGAGTGCAGCACTGGGCCGGTTACCGGCCCGCCGCGAATTACTGGCCGATTCCAGCATCCAAACCGACCCCGCCCGCGCCGCCGCTGCGACGCAGGCCGCCACCGCTCCCGGCCTGCCGCCCACCCCGGCAGCGCGCTGTGCTATCTTTGGCGTCGAATCGTACCTGTACAGCGCCACTACCGGCGATCCGCCCCTTAAAGATGCGCCAGCACGTATGCAACGCGAGGCGTTGGCCTGCTTGCGCCAGTTTGCGCAACCCTAACCTGTGCAGCAGCGTCATAGTAAAGAGGGTGCGGCAGTTGCACTGCCCCACTCCCCACCAGAGACGGTCAGATTGTTCGATCCAATTCTAACGACGAAGCGCTATCTTCTTGCGCAAACGATCGTTTATTGCGTATTGGCTCAGAAAGGGGGCGCTATGCACTGCCCACACTGCAATACCACTCTACCCGATGACGCCCGCTTCTGCATCGAATGTGGCACAGCGGTGCGTGTGGCGACGGGTGAAACGGTGCAACTGCCGAGCAGCGATGCCACAACCATTACCTGCCCGCACTGCCACTTTGTCAATCCGCGCCACGCCCGTTTCTGCGTCTTCTGCGGCGAACCGATGCAGGGAAGTGGGCAAGCGCGCACCGTAGCGGCTCCTCAACCCAAGCCGGCGCGCGGCAAGCATGAACTAGGCATCACCTTATTGCTGATCGGGGCGGCTTTATTGATCCCGATCATCTTCCGGTTGCCGCCCATGATCTGGCCAAACATTCTGATGGTGCTAGGCATTACCCAACTCATCTTTCACTTCCAGCGCGGCTCCATCGCTGCTGGGATGCGCAACGCAATCTGGCTGTTTGGGTTGGGAGTGCTGTTCCTCATGCCACGCCTCTTTTTCCCCGGCTTGCTCTTGCTGGTGGGTTTGACCTTGCTGATGGAAAGTTGGCGGTGGAAAGGGAAGGCGCCGTGACGCTTTGGGCGTAGGACACGGATTGACTTCATCCGTGTCCTACACCGTATGATCCTCGCAACACCAGCGACATCCAGACCCGCAGCGGCAGACTCTCATCATCCCGCGCCTGAATGGTAGCGATAAGTTGCTGGATTGAATTGAGATTGCCGCACACCCACGGACGGTCGAATCAGTGATGCAGTTGGCTGCGCCCGTCGCCCAAGATATAGGCATAGACCAAGCAGTGTGACCAACCGGCAGTGGGCTGGATGAACGAATGCTCGCCCTCTTCGGCGTGGATGCCGGCCCGCGTTAGATACCACCAGCGTAAGCTATCGCCTGTTTCACGCGAAAGCGCACGCGCCGCCGAGTCGTTGGTCTGCTCGCGCACGTACCGACCGATCTCCGGCTGGTACTGTCGGTGTAGGGTGTGATCACGCAGCCTACTTGCAGGGCATTGACCGTCGTGCTTACCGCTTGGGTATCGGAAGTTGTAGACGATGTGGCGGGCAGGGTAAAGCAACCTGTACCACTGCTGCCTCGCAAAACACGGCGCCGGCCACTCTTAGCCGGCGCGCTAGCAAGAGATCGCAAGCGGAACGTTACGCCTTCAACTTTTCCAACTCGGCAACCTACAGCTCCAGATACCCACACGATGAGAAAGAGTACGACTTGATGTCAGAACTTTGAGTGACGTGCCCAGACCGATCCTCTCAGCCAGTATATCGCCCTTTTTGACCACCTTCAGCAACGGGCTGAGGATCCTAACGCTGCCTCAATCGTTCGGTATGGCATTTGGGGCATTGCGTAGTGGCCCTCCTCATCCCTATCGCAAGCTCGCCGGTGCAGCGTCCATGATAGCAAAGCGCCGCTCTGTCACTGCCCGGCAAGTGCCGCCGGATCTAGCGACGGCACAGGAACCGGCTTCCCATCATCGCCAATCGCGACCAAGACACATTCGGCTTGGCAAGCTAGCACTCGCTCCTCGTGATCCATCGGCTCCCACCACATCTCCACTGAAATGTGCATCGAGCTGCGCCCGGTGCGGACAAGACGCGCAATCAATTCGACGATCGATCCCTCACGCACCGGGTGGCGAAAGTTAACTTCGCTCAGGTGAACCGTCACCACTTTGCGCCGGCACCAGCGGGTGGCGCAGACAAAAGCGGCTTGATCTATCCACGCTACCGCTTGCCCGCCGAAGAGCGTGCCATAGTGATTGGTGTCGGCGGGGAAAATGGGAAAGACCATGCGTGTTTCGACGTGATGTGACTTAGGCATAACACTGCTCCGTCAATCGAGTTGGGGGTAAGAGCGTTGCCAGACGTTCGACCAGATCGACCATACGCGGCGTGGGGCGAATACTGAGCGGGCGGGCATCAAGCGCGTAAACCCGCCGATCACGGATAGCCGGGATCGCGCGCGCCTCGCACGGCAGTTTGGCGGTCTGCCAATACCGCTCGGTGGCTTGGGCCGTATGCCCGGCCAACAGTAACACGATCACATCGGGTTGCGCAGCTTGTATCTGTTTCCAGCTCACCGGAACCGAATGCCCATCCACCCGGCTCAACAACTCATTCCCGCCGGCCAACCGCACAATCTCCGCTGCCCACTGACCAGCGGTAAACGGCGGGTCGAGCCACTCCAGCGCCACCACTTTCGGACGCGGACGGCCAGCGCTGGCCATCTGCACCCGCGCTAACTGCATCTGCATCTGGTCGCACAACCGCCGGCCCCGTTCAGGATAACCTACCGCTTCCGCGATGACCATCACATCGTGAGAGAGGTCATCGAGATCAGGCATCGCCAACGAGACGATCTGGCTATCAGCCGGCAAACGCTGCCGCAGCGAGCATACCTCGTCAAACGAAGGCAAACCAAGATCGCACAGGTCTTGAGTGATGATCAGATCAGGCGCGAGCGTGATAAGCGCAGCTTCATCAAGTGAAAAGAGATTCTCACCCCGGCGTAGGCGCGTCGCCAACACCCAATCGAGTTCTGCCACCGAGAGGCTAGCAGGGATCGCCGAGCGGGTCACACGTGGTAATCCGGTGACAACCTCGGCAGGAAAATCGCACAGATGGGAAACGCCAACCAAGAGATCGGCCAAACCGAGACGGCAGATTATCTCGGTTGCCGGCGGCATCAATGACACAATGCGCATACTCTTCATTCCTCTCGCCATTGGTGAAGGCACATTATCAAGTTATTGAGGTCAGCTACGTCGAGTTGAATGGTTGCAAAGCCGACAATTCACAACTAAATCCGGCCCAGCGCACATAGCGCAACTTGCGGCGCGAAAACCGGTCGAAACCGATCTGGCGCATCCGCTCATCCATTGACGTCTTGGCCCAACGCTCGTAATCGGTGCTGAGACCGCGCGATAGCAAGGCGAGGTGCAAGATACGCGCCCGATCATGAGCGATGCGCTCGATATAGCTCAGTGCTAGACATGGCGACTGGTTCACCAGCTCGACAAAATCACGGCAGTAGCCGGCAAGCCGCTGCTCGATCGTATGCAATTCATCACAAATATCGCGCACATCACACTGCAACATTGGCCCGCTCCTTTCCTGCCTACGCCAACAGCAGGCACAGCGCTCACGACAAACAAACCAACAACCTCCCAGCACGAGCGATTAAGGGAGATAAGAGTCAGTGCAGCTTCGCGCTACAAGCAAAAACCCCGATCTCCTTCCAGAGATCGGGGCAACATGATCTGGGTCAACGCGAGAGCGCGTTCAAGGCGCGCGGGGCATGTCCGTCCTCCTTAGCTCGAGAAGGGCTGAACAGACACATCGCGGCAGGCGTCCTAGCTTCCGGCCAATCCTGACCGGTTACAGTTGCGGCACAGCGCTGGACTTGCACCAGCTTCCACCTTTACGCCCTAGCATCCGGGCTAACGGGTCACCGCGACGGTATTTGGTTGGCAACGTACACGATTATAGATACATAGTATAGCGCACTCGTTCTCAGTCTGCTCATCATCAGCGTGAACACCTGACCACACCGCGTAAAAAAGGATAACTAGGGGGATTATAACCTGCTCGCAACAATCCCCACCGACAGAGTGCGTCATGCAGAAACACAACTCTATTGCATAACGAACATCATTACGGAGTGCGGTAGTAAAACTACCACACTCTCTGAACATCACTATCTCTTATCCATACTGCGATCATACTCCCACATCGCCAAATCAACCTCTTGCACCAGCCACCCCAACTCAGCCGCCAGACGTTTAACCGCTCAGGTGGCGTTTGTAATCAGCCATCGAGAACGTTCGCTTCTCTTCACCAAAGATTTGCCGCCAGCCGCGAAAATCAATCACCGCAGATTGTTCTGAAAACACCAACGCTAATATCGTCGAATCCACGGGTATACCGACACCACCCAAGCTGCTCAAGATGCCTAACCATAACTCAACTTCATAGTCCTGAAGACTGATAACGCTGCGCCGGTTACTATCCCGATCACAGTGACAACGCTGCGCGAAGGCGATTCAATAGGAGGAACATCCTTGCCAAATTCCTCAATAGATGCCGGTATGACGCATCAGTTGGGCAAACTAGCCGCCTGCCGCTACGAACAGGCGCTGAATGGCGCTGTCGAGCAGCGCCCGCCAGTACAGGTCTTCACATCGTTCGTTGCTCGATCATACGTTCTGAGAGAGGAGGTTCGCTATGCGTCATCCAGTGGTATGCTCAGCTCTGCTGTTGATCACGCTCGTCCTCGCCGCGTTCGCCGTGCCATCTACATTGCCCATCCGCGTACCACGCGCGACAGCAGCGACATTCAACGAACCGCCGGCGCCGCAGGGGATCGAATTTACCCAAGTGGTTGCAGGCAATGATCATACCTGCGGGCTAGCGGATAGCGCTATGGTCATTGCCGGGGTTGGAACCACTACGGCCAACTTGGCGACGGCAAGACGGCCCCCTCCCACCAGTAAGGCCATCGCGGTGGATAGTGTGCATACTTGCACACTGCTGACTGACGGCACCGTCCGCTGCTAGGACTGCAACAACTCCGGCCAACTCGGCGACGGCGCTGCCGATTACCGTCCGTTCCCGATGCGAGTGGTGGAACCGGACGGGAGCAAGGCGCCGCAGCCGCAGATCTTCATTCCGATGATTGTGAAGCTTGGGTCGTAACTCACGAACGGCGTCCAGCAACACCATCACACTATGGCAAGTGGCTGAGCGATACTGATCCGTGTGCATCTGTTCCCAATTGTGAAAATATGTATCCCATTCAGCCAAATTAGGATACGAATTCGTATAGGTGCTACGGATTTTCACCGATCCGTACACATCCGTCCAACCCGTGGCAATCCATAGTCTATTCAAAACACCTGCCCACAGCCTACGGTTACGGGCGCAGCAGCTCGCCCCGCTCCCACGCTTGCAGGTACGCAAACGGCGGGATCTCGCCGCGCCGCACGGCCCAGTCGTCCGGCGTCGTCGGGCGTGAGATGCCAAAATGCAGGTGCGGCGGGGTGCCACGCGCATTGCCGCTGTTACCGGTGTATCCCAAGACCTGCCCCGCCTCGACCCGCACCCCCGGCTCGATCCCTTCAGCAACCGCCGACAAATGTGAGCCGTAGTAGCGCCAGCCGTCATCACCGATGATCGCGACCGCCAAGCCGCCGCGATGCTCAGGCTGGTTCGTGGCCGGATTCCAGCGATCGACTCGGTTGACAAAATCGACGATGCCGCTCGTTGGGGCTACAAATTCACTCCCAACCGGGCAAAAGATGTCGGTCGCCGGATAGTCGTGATGGTAAGGGCTATACTCAATCCGTTCGCCGCGCACCGGGAAGACGTATGTGAGCGTGACCGGCGTGGCAGTCGGTGGTACCGGCGTCGGCTCTAACGTGGATGTTAGGGTCGGCAGGGATGTCGGACTAGGTCGCGGGGTGCGGGTTGGCGGGAACGGCGTCGGGCTAGACATCACTATCGCCACTGTCGCCACTGGCAGAGACTGCTGGCTTACCGAGACAGCAGTCTTGCCGCATCCAGCCAGCACGAGCGTACATGCCGCCAACACCCAGCACAGTATAGCATGCACGTTCACCGCACCACTCCTAACACTTCCACCTCGCTGATCGGCGTAAAATCGCGCCCATCGGCCAGCGCTGGAGGCAAACTCTCCAAAATCACGATCCGGATACCATCAGTCGCAATGTTGTTTACCGGGATCGCTGGCAATGTGGCTTGATCATCGATCAGCGCCTCGATCCAATCGCCAGTGCTAAACTCTAGCCACACCCGGCGCATCCGCCGGTTCTGCCAAAGCCGGTTCGGGCCATCGACCGGATCAATCTTGGCATAACCCAGCAAGATTCGCACTTCGTAGATCACGGCTCGACGCAGCGCCGCGCAGGCGGGGGCAGACTGCCGCCTTATCAAACCGCTGATCTGCCTCTGCCTCAGCGCCGCGCAGGCGGGGGGCACGCACTGCCCTCACCACAGCCGTCCATCATTCGCACCGGCGACCTACGATATCGCTACCCCCGCTTGCATCGGTACCTCTTTAATCATCCGCAATTGCACTATTGGCGCCGACTCCTTGCGGTAGGTCAAGACATCGGGATAACGCATCGCATAGCGCATCAGCCCCTTCGTATCCCACGTGGTGCGCCCTCGGATATAGACTGCTTGTATACGACTGCCGCGCACCGATGCGCCATGCTGGAGAACTGCAGCGCGGATGTCCTGTTCCAAAGCCTTGATCTGCTCGTCTGCGGCTGCCAGCAACGGTACGTACTCGGCATCAAGCGCCGCCAATTCGTCCGCAATTTGGCGCATGATGTCCGCCTTCTTGGCATCGTGCGCCGCAGCTAACGCCGCGCGCGCATCGCGTGCATCGGCCAGTTCTTCAATGGTGCGCAAGATGTCGGGAGAAGCCATTGGTGCAAGTGTCCTTTCTGCATTGGAAGATAGTGGCGGACAAAAAAGAACAAATGTTCAATTATACAGAAGAATATAGCAGGTTAGCGAGTTGGTGTCAAGAGGGTTGATAGGCGGATTACACATAGAAGTAGGCCTCATTCTTACCCGCTTCAACTGCACTCAGCCTTACCACCTTGTTTGCCCACAACCGCGCTACCAAACCATGCTCGCAAAAAAAGGGGTATTCATCCTTCGAGGGGTAGATGCACCTTTGCGCGGCCCGCTCCGCCAGTTTGATTCAGAGAAGTATCGATCACCAAACATCTCTGCCAACACCGCGCATCCTTTTGCCGATTCGTGCGGTTTCTTCTATGAATACCTTTTCATCTCATAGCCGAGAGGATAGACCCTATGCCGCTGCTGACCCGCCTGCTCAACGTCGCCCCGCCCGCCGTCCCGCCCGCGCCACCCAATCCGCCTGACCCCAAGCCGGCGCGCGAGGAACCCACCCCGCCGCCTGCGCCGTTTTGGTATCCGAGAGCCATCCGTCGCCCGCTTAAGGTCAAAAGTGCCTGAGGCGCGCCCACCTCTTGAAGGCTGGGCTACCTCGCCAAACCCTGCTCCGCAGGTGCGATCCGATGCAAGCGCACGCGCCATCTGCCAGCGCAGGAGTGCCCTTTGTTCGCCGAACGGGAGAAGGGGGGGATGAGGGAGACCGTTGTAAAGCCTGCTCCGCAGCCTCCGCCTAGCGAGAGACGGATCACCAAACATCTCTGCCAACACCGCGCATCCTTTTGCCGATTCGTGCAGTTTCTTGTATGAATACCTTTTCATCTCATAGCCGAGAGGATAGACCCTATGCCACTGCTAACCCGCCTGCTCAACGTCGCCCCACCCGCCGTCCCGCCCGCGCCACCCAATCCGACTGACCCCAAGCCGGTGCGCGAGGAACCCACCCCACCGCCTGCGCCGTTTTGGTATCCGAGAGCCATCCGTCGCCCGCTTAAGGTCAAAAGTGCCTGAGGCGCGCCCACCTCTTGAAGGCTGGGCTACCTCGCCAAACCCTGCTCCGCAGGTGCGATCCGGTGTAAGTGCACGCGCCATCTGCCAGCGCAGGAGTGCCCTTTGTTCGCCGAACGGGAGAAGGGGGGATGAGGGAGACCGTTGTAAAGCCTACTCCGCAGCCTCCGCCTAGCGAGAGACGGATCACCAAACATCTCTGCCAACACCGCGAATCCTTTTGCCGATTCGTGCGGTTTCTTATATGAATACCTTTTCATCTCATAGCCGAGAGGATAGACCCTATGTCGCTGCTGACCCGCCTGCTCAACGTCGCCCCGCCCGCCGTCCCGCCCGCGCCACCCAATCCGCCTGACCAAGCGCCATCTGCCCAGCCCGACCCTCAACCCACCCCCGAACCGTCACCCACTCCCTGCTGGCACCCCACTGCCGTGCGCCGTCCGATCCGCGTTAAAAGCGCGTGACAGCAACCGCGCACAGCCGTCTAGCCCCACGGCTGTGCAGCTCGCCCGCTCCCCGGCGGGGAGCGGGGCACCCCCCTCTCCTCTTA
>NZ_CALFBQ010000060.1 GCF_937951745.1 uncultured Chloroflexus sp. | reverse complement strand
CCGCCGGGAGGGATCACCCGCACTTGCGGGTAGCGATACCGTTCACGTTCATCAGGCCGCAGATACTCTAGAAATGGATCATCAACTAGCGGCCCCGGCAAACGTTCGGCCCGACCAAAGATGGTCTTAACGGCTCGTTCATTCTGATCGACGGTGTAGAACCCGGATAAGAAATAGCGTACCACCAGCCAAACTAGTACCCAGAACAAGATACCTGTCATTGCTTGACCTCCCTAAAGTTTTTATGAACAAAAATCCCGATAAAATGTAATCACAATGTTTTCACTGTGATTACAGAATATATTCTGTTGATTACAGACAAGGTCTGCGCCGTGCTGGAGTTGCAGCATGTGCCGAACCACACCACCCTATCGCACGCCTGCAAGCGGCTGCTGCGCATGAACGTGCTGGGGAGGATACAGCGCAAGTTGCGAGACGAGGCAGGAGTGAGGAAGAAACGATGGCCTTTGCGAACACCGGCTACGCTACCTCCTAGGCGATCACATATTCCCGCAGTCGGACAGGCCGCACGATGCGAGTATTCGGGGTAAGGTCCGTCGCGGTGGGCACGTACTCGCAGCTCGTTGTGGCTTGTCAACAGGCAACTATCCCAAGCAGTGACAACGTGTTCCTGAGCAGAGTGCAGTGCGAGGCGCAGTGTTCTGCGCGCAGAGAGCGCTGGGTGATAATGGCTGATGCTGGTTGTGACGGGCGAGGGGGCACAAGGAGATACCTGTTCCCACACATCCGACGTGGCGGCAACGTGGTACGTTCTAAACAGATCGCTAGGGCCGAGTTGGTGACGGTAGCCCAGTTGGATGACTGGTATAGCCATCATTAGAAGGTAGAGACGGTGAACTCTGTCATCAAGCGCACGTTTGGTGATGCCATCCATTCGCGCTCGGCAGTTCTCCGAAACCACGAGCCGGCTATCAGGGGATTGGTCGACAATCTCCATCTAATTTCTTCTCAACCTTCTTGCCTATTTTTGCAACTAAGTAGGTTACTTACATTATAACATACGGCATCCTGCAGAAAAAGTTGCGCTACATGTGCTATAATCGCGCCGACTCACAGATTGCGAGACGTACCATTTGGTGCGTCACAACAGAAGGGCCATGCTCGCCCCCATGGCGCTTCTGAACGGATCCGATCGTCGTAGATCAGGAGAAGAAGTCATGCGCAAGACTCTACTCACGCTGGTAGCGCTCTTCACGCTACTCGTGCCGATGCTGGCCGCCTGTGGTCAGCCTGCGGCCCAGCCCACCGCGACGCCGGCGCCTGCATCGCCGACCGCCGCTTCCACAACCGCCCCCTCAGATTCTGGCAGGCCCCGGATCGCGTTGGTAACGGATCTGGGCAAGGTAAACGACGGGACGTTTAACGAGTTTGCCCACCTCGGCGCGTTGCGGGCGGCGCAAGAGTTTGGGCTCGAGTACAAGTATATCGAGACGCAAGCCCAAGCCGACTACGAGAAGAACATTCAGACCTTCGTCGATGAGGGCTTCAATGTGATCGTCACCGTCGGTTTCTTGATCGCCGATGCAACCAAGAAGTTCGCCGCCGAGCACCCCAATATTATCTTCATCGGGGTTGACCAGTTCTACGAGCCGGGCACTGTCACCGATAATCTGGTCGGTTTGCAGTTCCGCGAGGATCAGGCTGGCTTCTTGGCTGGCGCGCTGGCTGGTATGATGACCAAGACCGGCACCGTGGGCGTGGTGGCCGGCGTGGAGATCCCGCCCGTTAAGCGCTTCAAGAACGCCTTCGACAATGGCGCACGCTTCGTGAACCCCAACATCAACCTGCTCGGCGTCTATTTGCCCACCTTCATCGACCCCGCCCTCGGCGCTAGCACCGCCCAGCAGATGATTGGCGACGGCGCTGATGTGATCTTCGGCGCGGGCGGTCCAACCGGTTCCGGCGCGATCAAAGAGGCCGCCGCTCGTGGCGTGTTCGTCATCGGCGTTGACCAAGATGAGTACGTGACCACCTTTGCCAACGGCTCCGCTCCCGGCGCCGACAAGATCCTCTCCTCGGCAATTAAGCGGGTTGACGTAGCCGTCTACGATCAGATCAAGGCCGTCGTCAACGGCACCTTCAAGGGCAACGGCATCGCAATGTACGAGGCTGCTAACGGCGGTATCGGCTACGCCGATTACCACGACACCGCCAACGTCGTGCCCGCCGAGGTGAAGGTGCGCATGGAGCAGATCCTCGCCGCACTGACCAACGGTACGCTCACCACCGGCGTTGATCCGGTCAGCGGTGATGTTGATCCGGCCACCATCCCCGCGCCGCAGCCGTTCCAACCTTCAGGTGTCAAATTGCCCCGGATCGCACTGGTGACGGATTTGGGGAAGGTTAATGACGGCACTTTTAATGAGTCGGCCCACCTCGGCGCGTTGCGGGCAGCGCAAGAGTTTGGGCTTGAGTACAAGTATATCGAGACGCAGGCCCAAGCCGATTACGAGAAGAATATCCAGACCTTCATCGATGAAGGTTTTGATGTAATCGTCACTGTTGGCTTCTTGATCGCCGATGCGACCAAGAAGTTCGCCGCCGAACACCCCGACATTATCTTCATCGGGGTTGACCAGTTCTACGAGCCGGGCACCGTTACCGATAATCTGGTCGGCTTGCAGTTCCGCGAGGATCAGGCTGGCTTCTTGGTTGGCGCGCTAGCCGGTATGATGACCAAGACCGGCACTGTCGGTGTTGTCGCCGGTCAAGAGATCCCACCGGTCAAGCGCTTCCGCAACGCCTTCGACAATGGCGCGCGCTTCGTGAATCCCAACATCAACCTGCTCGGCGTCTATTTGCCCACCTTCATTGACCCAGCTCTCGGTGCTAGCACCGCCCAGCAGATGATTGGCGAGGGCGCTGATGTGATTATGGGTGCTGGTGGTCCGACCGGCTCCGGTGCGATCAAAGAGGCGGCTGCCCGCGGTGTCTACGTGATCGGCGTCGATCAAGATGAGTACTTTACGACGTTTGCCCGTGGCACTGCTCCCGGTGCCAATCGGTTGCTTACCTCGGCGTTGAAGCGGGTTGACGTGGCCGTCTACGATCAGATCAAGGCCGTCGTCAACGGCACCTTCAAGGGCAACGGCATCGCGATGTACGAGGCCGCCAACGGTGGTATCGGCTACGCTGATTACCACGACACGGCCAATGAGGTGCCTGATGCGGTCAAGCGCCGGATGGAAGAGATTCTGGCTGCGTTGACCAAAGGCGAACTGACCACTGGCGTCGATCCGGTCAGCGGTGACATTGATCCGGCCACCATCCCCGCGCCGCAGCCGTTCCAGCGGTAGTCATCGAATCAAGTCTGTTGCTGTTCGTTTGTCACCGGCGAAGCATAGTAGCTCGCCGGTGATTGTTTTGCAAGCTGGTGCTACTTCCCGCTCCACCGCAACGATGAGATCAGTAACCAATGCGCAGACAGCAGTGGTCTGGGAGCCATTGCCGGATTATGGCGCGCTGTTGGAGGGAGGCCGTAACTTTTTCTGCGATCACGCGGCTATGAGAGTGAGGGCGCTAAGCTGATGCAATTCTTTAGGACAAGGAGGACACGATGGATCTGCCGTTATACTCGCCTATTGCCGCTCGCTCTCGCTGTCAGTCTTGTGTTCGTTATTGTGTTAGGCGGCAATGTTGCAGCGCATTGGCTTGAAACAGGCCAATAATTCTCGTTCGCCGTTACGAATCTGTTGAATATGCGCTTTGCCGAGCGCCACTGAAACGAAGTGATCGCGTTGATTCAGCGTCGCCGTGAAACCGAGGTTGAATTTAGCGACACCCTCAGGGAGGTAATGCTCAACCGTTGGGCCATCGGTGATATTCCGTGATCATCGATAACACGATCTAGGTGCGGGGTGAGTCAGCAGCCGGCGCTGAGGTGGTCGTGATCGGGTATACGACAAATGCCGCCAACGGCGTACAGGTGACTGTCTTCATTGTGGGTCGAGATGGTAACAATGACATCACCATCTCGCCCAACAATCACCCCCTCACCACGACCACACAATGACGACAATCGGCGCGATCAGACCGTTACCCTCTCACCTAAAGTCTAGCGATGATGATCTTAGTGGGTGTGGCAGCGACAATAGCGGTAGCGGTGACGACAACGATAACGATAATGATGACTAATTGTTGATCACATCTGTACTCCATCGAGTACAAGCGCGTGCTATATATCTAGGACGTGGTTATTCTTTACTTCTTTTCAACAAGCAGCAAGGATGCTATGATGTGAGTATTAGATTCAGCTACAACATGCTGCGGGGGCAAAGCAGTTGGCAATAAAACGCGAACTAGCCTCTCCGATTCTGAAGACGTGAACAAATCACATCGTGACCATCAATCATTTTAGAAAATCACGTGCTAAACCATAGGAAGCGAAGTTTGATCCGCGAGGGCGATAAGTATGACCAAATATCAAATTATCACACCACCTACATTTCTCAACGAACTCATTGGTCTGCCCGCAAAGATTCAAAAAACAGCCTTGCAGAAGGTCAAAGTACTTGAACGTGATCCGATTTCAGCGCAAGGAGATGCCAAAAAACTTAAGAATCGCGTCCCGCCGCTGTACCGAGTCAGAATTGGTGATTATCGTCTTATTTACACCTTTGATGCGGGATGGGTCAAACTGATTGCGATTCGCAAACGCGATGATCAAACCTACCAACACGACTTCGGCCAGATTGACCTGCCGGAAGAAGCGCCACCGGAGGTTAGCTTCCTGTACGCACCGGAGCCGTCCGAACCGCCACCAAGCGAGCCAACCGTCGTAACGTCACAACCGCTGACGCGCGAAGTCACCGTCGCCGATCTGCGCCAGTGGCACATCCCAGAACAGTACTGGCCAGCATTGCTCGCAGTGCATACTGAAGATGACCTCTTGAACGCGCCCGTACCGCAACCGATCATGGAACGGGTACTCGATATTCTGTACCCGCGCAGCGTCGATGAAATTCTGCAACAACCACAATACCTGCTCAATGATGCCACAGACCTTGACCGGTTTGTGGCCGGCGAATTGAGCGATTTCTTGCTAATGCTTGATCCCGAACAACAGCGGCTGGTCGAAACGCCGCTCGATAAACCGGTACTGGTGCGCGGCGGGCCGGGCACCGGTAAATCAATAGTTGCGCTGTACCGTATCCAACGACTAGTAGCGAGCGGGCAAACGCCGGTGTTATTTACCACCTTTACCAACGCCCTAATCTCGTACTCGACGCAACTGTTGGAACGTCTCCTGCAAGGAGATCTTGCTGCAAAAGGAGTCGAAGTCAACACCGTCGATAGTGTCATCTTCCGTCAATACGTCCGCGCGTATGGCTCACCCCGCTTTGCCCCTGAAGGAGAGTTGCTGAACACGTTGCATCAAGCATTAGAGACAGCGCCCATGGTCAGCGACAACGAAGCTGAACGCCAACACCGCCGAGAAGCGTTACGAGCGTTAGGGGTCGAATACCTGCTCGACGAGTTTACCAGTGTGATTGAACATTGGGGGCTAACCACGTATGAAGGCTACGCGAGTCAACCACGGATCGGGCGCAAATTGCCGCTGCGCGCCTCGCTGCGTGAAGCCGTGTGGTCGGTGTATGAGACGTGGTCTAATCTCTTGCGCCAACAAGGATGGACGACGTGGGGCAATGTGCGGCGGCAGGCGCTGGAATTAGCGCGCCATCAGCCGGCCCGGCCCTACCGCGCCATCGTGATTGATGAAGCGCAAGACCTTTCGCCAGTGGCGCTGCGTTATCTGCTCGCTTGCGCCGAGTCGCCGCAATCAATCTATATCACTGCCGATGCCAGACAATCGCTGTACCAACGCGGGTTTTCGTGGCAGCAGATCGATAGTGCGCTCCAAATGCGCGGGCGTAGCTTTGTGTTGCGGCGTAATTACCGGAATACGGCCCAGATTGCCGCCGCCTGCGCCGCCATTCTTGGTATAACCGGCGACAATGAACAAGCTGCCGCAATCCACAACGGCAATATGCCGACCATTCAGTTTTGCCGCGACATCACGGAAGAAGCGATGGCAATTCGCGATTTCTTCGCCGCCGCAGCGCGAAGGTGGCGTTTACCGGCGCACACCGGGGCTGTGCTGTGCCACAGCAAGCAAGTGGCGCAGCACATTTGCGCTCAGCTCAAGCAGCTTGGCGTACCGGCGGAGTTTATGGAAAAGAAACAGATCGATATTCGCAAACCGGTCGTTAAGGTGATGACCTTGCATTCAGCCAAGGGGCTTGAATTTCCCTTTGTTGCCGTCACACGCTTAGCGCAAGAACATCTACCGCACAACTTCGACCACTTACCACCAGAGGAGCGAGAGGAGGCGATTGCGCAAGAGCAACGTCTATTTTATGTTGGCTGTTCACGCGCAATGCGGGAATTATTAGTCTGCGCCAGCGCCGATCAACCATCCTCATTCGTGCAAGCCTTACCGGCAACGCTCTGGCAACAGATCGGGCCGTGACTGACGGCATTGTCGAACCCAAGATTGCGCAAGGGGCAATCACCATGGCATTATTTGCTGCTTTGCAGTTCAAGCCGGACAAAGGCGACGCTAGCGGCCAGCAAAAATGCTCCTAGCCCGATCCACCCGCTCAGTTCGGCGATAAAGCGTTGTTGCGCTTCGGCGGCCAAGCGCAAAGCGCGAAGATTGGTATTGGCCAAGCCCATCACGCCTTCCTGCAAAGCCTGCCGGGTGGCGTCGATCAAGGATTGCTGATTAAGTAAGAGCCACGCTGAACCAATAGCCCGCGCGGTTAGGTAGGCAACGACCCCGGCCAGCGCTCCAATTAGGATAGCAATGGCCAAGCGACCTAGCCAAGCTCGCACCGGTTCAGCGACCATCCTATTGGTTGTCATACCCATCACTCACCCCCTTCGCCGGTAATCCGCTTACGCGCTCGTTCTTTGGCCGCGCGAAGGCGGGCCAGCGCCTCATCACTCTCAGCAACGGCAGCCGTTGGCGGTGGGGCCGGCGGCGGAGCGGACGGTGGAGTCGGCGGCAACGATGTGCGTTCACCAGCCATCTGGCGCCGCGCCTGATCACGGGCAGCGCGCAACCGGCCTAGCACCGGGTCAGGTGCAACCGGCGCTACTCCGGCGGGTCGCAAGCGTCCGGCTAGCGTACTGAGCGGGCCAAAATCGCTGCGACGTACCATCAACCGGCGGAGGGCAATATCAATCGGCAGTAAGATCAACGCCAATAACAGCAGGGGAAAGGCGATCTCCTGCGCAGAAAAGACTTGATTCAGGCGAGTAAACACCTCTGCCGGTTCCGTCACAAACCGGCCCTTAGTTGTATTCGCCAGCTCAGCCAGTAAACCGGGGTTAGCCTGTGCGCTGCGATACTCCGAAGAATACGGTACGACCATCCCGGCAGTTTCTTGAATCACGACCCGATCACCACGTGCGCCGGCAATCTGCACTAGATAGGTACCGGGAATAGGACTCTCGAGCCGCGCCTGATACTGGTTAGGGGCGACCTGTGTCAAACGCACCTCGCGCCGTGAGCCATCACCGCCGATCAAAGTCGCTGTCACCGTCAGATCGTTCTGGCTTGCAGCCGTGGCAAGGCGAACGATCGTCTCGCCGCCGGCAACAGTTACCTCTGCGCGAACATCCTGCCCGCCACGTGGCGTCAGATCTTCGATCAATTGGGCGGCAAAGCGGGGAAAACCCTCCCATACAATCCAGTCGCGCGCCCACTTACCTTTAGTATCGCTCAACCACGCTGCGCTACGGCCAAGGCCAAACTGCCACGTGGCCAAAATCGGCTGCTGATCTTCGGTGGCTAGCAAGAGTTGCGCAGTGTCTTTGAGCGTGCTGCCATTGTAGCCATAGAGCGGCGGAATGGCGCTAAGCCCGGCCAGAATCGGGCTACTGCCGTAGCGTACCGGCACAAACGGCTGCTCAACGATATAGTTACCGATGGTCGTAATCGTCTCTTGGACAAAAATCTGCGGCACATCAGCCATATCAGCCGCCGGATAGTAGCGCCCGCCGCCCTCTGCCGCCAATTGTTGCAAATAGCTAGCCGAACCGCTTCCGGCGGCGACGACCGTCAGAGTAATGCCCTGTTCGCGCAGCCGGGCGGCAATATCGAGCTGATCACCCCCGCTGCCCCAACCATCGGTCAGCAGAATCATATGCTTGATGCGGGCGTCAACTTGTTGCAGCATCTCTTCGGCGCGCAACAAGCCAGCCCGGATATTGGTGGGGCCGCGCGGCTCAACACCTGCCACCGCATCCATGACCTGTCCGACCGTCGCGCCGCGAGTAGCGGCAAACGTTGGAAACGCAGCGCCATCGAATGTCACTACGCCAACCGTATCTTGCAAGCCCAAGAGCGCCGTTGCCTGCGCAATCGCATCTTTGGCAATATCGATTTTACGGTCGGACGAAGACGTTATCGGTGCATTGCGATCGGGATCAGCGCAGTGGCAGGCATCCATCGATCCCGACTTATCAATCACAAAAACGATCGCTAGATCGGGTCGCATTTCGCGATTACGGACATCCATATATACTGGGAGCGCCTCTTCGACGGCGGTGCGGCCATAGCCACCGACGCCAAAGCTATCTTCGCCGCCGATCATAAGTAAACCGCGCCCTAAATCGCGCACATAACCGGGGATAGCTTGCATCAAACCAATCGGCAACGCGCGAGCCGGCGTATTCACCAGCACGAGCGCATCGTAGGCGCTGAGATCAGCCAGCGAACGCGGCGCTGTTTCCGGCGAGATCACCTCGGCCACCATATCGGCGGCGACCAATGCCGTCGCCAACGGGCGAGCATCGGCAGCGTTACGCGCAATTAACAAGACACGCGGCGGACCTTGCACCTTAATCAGGGCCGCAGCCTCGTTATTTTGCACTCTCCCATCGCGGGCTGCTTCCACTTGCACCCGGTAGCGCCGGAAACCGCTACCCTCAACCAGCACCACAAACTCGACACGGGTTGAACCGGGCGATAATTCAAGCGCGCGTTCGGCCACTACGCCGGTATCATCAATCAGACGCACCGTAGCGGGTTGGGCAACGTTACTCTCGACAGTGGCTACAATCAGCGCCTCTTGGCCGTCACGCACACTATTGGGCGCCTCCACGCTGGCCACCAATGCCTCAGCATCAGCTTCGACCAACGTCAAATCGACAATATCGATTGGAATGCCACGGCTTGCCGCTAACCGCGCCGCATCAATCGCCCGCCCGCTATTTTCACCGCCATCAGAGAGCAACACCAACCGTTTTTGCGTATCAGCGGGGAAGAGCGCCATACCAAGCTGAATGGCGGACTCGATATTGGTGCGATTTGCAATGGGGATCGAGGTAATCCGGCCCAACCGGCGATCGCTATCTGGTGCTCGTTCAACCAGCGCATTATCGCCAAAGACGATAATCGCCGCTTGATCGTCAGCCGGCATCTCTTGCAAGGCGGCGCGAATGA
This sequence comes from uncultured Chloroflexus sp., assembly GCF_937951745.1. Taxonomy (GTDB): domain Bacteria; phylum Chloroflexota; class Chloroflexia; order Chloroflexales; family Chloroflexaceae; genus Chloroflexus. Next base: position 34,644 of record NZ_CALFBQ010000060.1, on the reverse strand, counting down.
ACGCCTCGGCCTGTGCGCGGGTCGAGGCCGGCATCGAGTCACTACCATCGAGCAAGAAGACGGTCGTCAACCGATCGACCGGGCGTACCCATTGAATGCCAGCGAAGGCAAAGATCAAAGCCACAGCGACCAAGGTACGCACGATCAGGCTGCCCCAGAACCGGAACGGCGATAACCGGCGCGGCGCGAGTAATGCGAGCGCAGCCATCCCGATCGGCACAATGAGCAGCCAGAGCGCTTCAGGATAGATAAAGGATATATATGGCATAGGCAACCGTTGGCCGGTGAGACATTGGTACGTGATTGTACTGGCATTGTACCGAGAATACCCAGCGATGACAAGGCATGATCGGCCCTTTTTTCTAGGACGATACCATCGCGGCAAAAGTTCCTCTTGTCACACACATAATGCAGGGGCACAGCGATGCTGTGCCCCTACTGCGTGCTCTTGCTTGATCGCTTACGCTCCGACCGTCTCGGCCTGCGGTTCGATTTCAATCTTGGCGCCAAGCACCTTGAGGAACTGGGCAATCCATGCCGGGTGAGCCGGCCACGCCGGCGCTGTCACCAGATTACCATCGGTGATGGCCTGATCGGCGGGCAACTCGTGATATTCAGCGCCAATTAGCGGCAGATCGGGGCCAACCGCCGCATACGCCGTGCAACGGCGACCATTCAACACACCAGCGGCTGCCAAGACCTGCAACCCGTGACAAATCGCCGCCACCGGCTTATTGGCGGTAAAGAAATGGCGCGCAATGTCGAGCACGCGCGGATTGAGCCGAATATACTCCGGCGCGCGTCCGCCGGGAATGACCAGCGCATCGTACTCGTGCTCATTCACTTCATCAAAGGTTTTATTCAGGGTGAAGTTGTGACCCCGCTTCTCGCTGTAGGTCTGATCGCCCTCAAAGTCATGCACCGCCGTGCGCACAAATTCACCGGCTTTCTTGCCCGGACAGACGGCATGCACCTGATAGCCGAGCGCGGCGAGCGCTTGAAACGGCACCATCACTTCGTAATCTTCGACATAGTCGCCGACGAGGAAGAGGATCTTCTTTGCCATTGCCTGCTCCTCTCTGAACGGTTAAACAAATACGACCACCCTGTCGCTATGTTGCCAGCTAGAATAATTCTACGGTAACACGGTGTGGCGTAACTGTCAACCCGCTTCGAGTAAGCGCAGCGTCTCGTCGACTGCGTGTTGCAATGCGCTCAACAACGGATCGAGCGGCATCTGGCTAGCGACAGCCTGCTCAATCGCCTGCGCCGCCGCCGCCACCCGCACTGCGCCGACTTGGCGAGCGCCTCCCTTAAGGCGATGCGCAATTCGCCGGGTCTGTTCGGTGTCAGCATAAGCGATCGAGGAGGCCAACTGTTCGAGCTGCTGTTGAAATTCGCGCCGGATCAGCTCACGCGCCTTGACGGCCATTTCAACTTGATCCGAACCAAGCGCTGCCAGTAGTTCGCTAAAGACTTCCCAATCGATTACTTGATCACGAACAACCGGGCTCGCCCCCGTGATAGGCCTCATCGGTTGAGTGTGCGGCTGCAAGACTTGGCGCAAATCTTGCAGTCGCACCGGCTTGTTCAGAAAACCATCCATCCCTGCGGCCAAACACCGCTCTCGCATCCCAGCCAAGGCATACGCGGTCAGAGCGACGATCCGCGGCTGCCGGATCTGATCACCAAGCGCGCGGATCTGGCGGGTCGCCTCTTCGCCGTCCATTTCTGGCATTTGCAGATCCATTAGTACCACATCAAACGGATGCGACTGGACGGCCTGCACTGCTTCGCGCCCATTGGCGACAATCGTGACGTGATGGCCCAAAACACGTAACAAGTGCAGCGCGACTTGCTGATTGATCGCATTATCTTCAGCCACTAAGACACGCAATGACGCGGAGAGTTCCGGCGCTAGGTCTGCCTCCGGCGCTGAGACCGGCGCCGGCGCGGCAACCCCCTGCACCGGCAGCCGCAAGGTAAACGTTGATCCTTGACCCGGCTGGCTTACCACACTCAGCTCACCACCCATCAGGTGCGCCAATTGGGCACTGATGGCTAAGCCGAGACCGGTGCCACCCCGCCGCGTGCGTTCACCACCGTCAAGCCGGGTGAACGGCTGGAAGAGGCGCGGCAGTTGCTCAGCAGCGATGCCAATCCCGGTATCACACACAGCGAGCACCACCTGAGGCTGATCAGCGTTGGGATCAACCATATCAACCTTGACCAACACGTTGCCATGATCAGTAAACTTGATCGCATTGCTCACAAGATTGATCAAAATCTGGCGCAAGCGCGTGCCATCAGTTATCACCAACGATGGCAATGCCGGATCAATCGCTGCGGTAAATGCCAATCCCTTCCGCTCGGCGTCACGACGGAACAAAGTCATGACCGAGTCAACAATCGCCTGCAAATGAACCGGTTCAGCAACAATCTCAAGCCGCCCTGCCTCCATTTTAGACAGATCAAGCACGTTATTGACAATCGCCAGCAATGCCTCACCACCAACCCTGATCGTCTCGACTAACGAACGCTGCGTTTCCGGCAAGGCGCTGGTCAAGAGCAATTCAGCGCTAGCAATGACGGCATTGAGCGGCGTGCGGATTTCGTGGCTGATCGAGGCAAGGAAGGCGGAACGCGCTCGTTCGGCTTGTTCAGCCGCCTCTTTCGCGCGTAAGAGATCGGCGGCGATCTGCCGTTCGACGGTAATGTTACGACCCACAATCAAGCCGCCGCTGATCTGTCCCGCTGTAATCTCAACCGGTAACAGGGCCGTATCGAACACTTCACGGTTAAAAACATAATCAATATAGTAGGGAACGCCGGACAATACCTCATAACATAGCGGCAACAGCTCAGAGCGGTGCGGTTCGGGCAAGATATCCGGCAATAATCGCCCCTCAACCTGCGCAGCATTGACGCCAAACCGGGCTAATTCCGCGCCGGCGAGTAGCGTAATGCGCAGATCGGTATCGAACATCAAGACCACCGTTCCCGGCAACAGATCGGCCAGCATGCGGTAGCGCCGCTCACTGGCGCGCAAGGCCAGCTCGGTCTCTTTACTGCGGGTAATGTCTTGGAAGGTGCCACGCAGCTTGACGATCCGCCCGGCTTCCCAAACTGGCTGACCAATCGAGCGGATCCAGCGTAGATTGCCGCGCGCGGTGCGGAAGGGCAATTCCAGATCCCACGGCTCGCCGGTGGCAAGACAATGCTGGAATGCTTGATCGATCAGGTGATGAACCTCCGGCGGGTAGAACCACAATGCCGCTTCTGGCGAAGGTGGCTCGCCCACCGGTAACTCGTGGACAGCGAACATCTCTTCCGACCATACCATCTGCCGCGTCGTCAGATCGTACTCCCACCCACCGACACTCGCCATCTTGCCAACTGCGCGCAGCAACTGTTCGCGTTCGGCCAGCGCCTGTTCAACCGCTACTTGCGCAGTAACATCGGTTTGCAAGCCAACAAACGCTACCACCCGCTCGGTCTCATCCCGCACCGGACTGATCGCGAGTTGATTCCAAAAGGGTTGGCCATCTTTGCGATAATTGAGCAAACGGGTATAAATGGGGCGCGCGGCGGCGATCGCTTCGCGAACGCGCGCCACCACCGCCCGATCAGTTTGCGGCCCTTGCAAAAAGCGACAATTGCGGCCAAGGATCTCGTCCGGTGCATAACCGGTGATGGTACTGAACGCTCGGTTGGCAAAGATGATAGGATAATCAGGTTCGGCATCGGTCACAATCATCCCGCTTGCCATCTCATTGACCGCAGCCAGAAGAAAGCGGTTCTGCGCGCGCAACCGAGCTAGTTCCGCTTGCAACTCAGCCACTTGTTGGATGAGGTCGGCTAAGTGAGCGGATTCGTCAAAGTGAGACTGCGTCACCGAGCGCTCCATGCTAAATCCATAGCGATACCGCAGGTAAACATCACAGGGACAACACCTTGGTCATCGCTAACCCCGCACCGTCGCCTCAACCGGCGACAATATGCTGTTTACGCGATCCCATACAGCGCGTGAAGACGTACCGTAAAGAGAACCTTATTCCATCATACCATTCTCGGCCGTACTTTTATATCGCGCTGTCGTAGTTATGATGCTTGGATGCGGTATCATAATCATAGCAGAGATGTGTAGACACCTCAATCGCCGCCGAGCTGGCATGGGTCGCATCGTTTCTGTATCACTCATGGGCGCGCATCGGCGTACCTCTAACCACAACGCAAACGGTTAATCAGCTTAAATCTTTTCGCGCCATAAACACAGCGAGGGCGACGCCAGCGCCGCCCTCATCACGATCATCGCTCCTCGTAGAGCAGTGCCTATCAATGGAAAGACACGGCTACCCGACACCTCTATCAGCCTACTGCTGATGCCAGCTAATCCGCCGCCACTTGATCGAAAGCCGCTTCGGTCGACTCATAACGATCACGAGGCAACCACTCTTTTTCTTCCACAATCAGTTCAATCGTTTTGAGGCGACGACCCTGTTCGGCATCGTAGCGATAACGCACGCAGACGAGGCGATCACCATATATTGCCTGCAACTTCTTGGTTCCGCGTTGGCCGGGTTTCAGCTTCAGACGAGTGCGCATGATTGGCTCCGATGGATGTCTGTAATGAATACTTTCTCGTACTATAGCTGATCGGTCATACGAATTTGTTACCAAAACGTTAAGATGCTCCGGAATTAAGGTGAGCTACTTGGCCAATCCAGCCAGATCAATATGGATCGGCGGCTCATTCTCGATCCGTTCGACGAGAACCGCCAAGGATCGCGGCTGAACGTGATACATCTGATCAATCACTTGCAGCGGATCATGCAAGTTTGGTTGGGAGGTATCGATGACCACGTGCCATTCGGCATCGTCAGGCCAATCGGGCAAGATAAACGGCACCGCTTCATCACTAGCGTTAATCAACACCAGCAATACATCATCGCGCATCGGTTCGCCGCGTTCGGTGCGATCGTCAATCACCGCCCCATTGAGCAAGAGACCAATACAACGCAGGTCAGGTTGCTGCCACAGCTCGGCGCTCACCTCTTGGCCATCAGGGCTAAGCCATTCAACATCCCACTCGGCATGACCCAGATTACCGGCAAAGAAACGGCGCCGGCGCAAAACCGGGTGCGCGCGGCGGAAGGCGATCAGCCGGCGGGTGAAGTCAAGCAAGAGATTCGCTTCCGCATCCGCCCGCCAATCCACCCACGAAATTGGGTTGTCTTGGCAGTAGGCGTTGTTGTTGCCCTGCTGCGTGCGCCCGCGTTCGTCACCCGCTAACAGCATCGGCGTTCCTTGTGATAAAAACAGCGTAGCAATGAAATTCATCATTTGGCGCAACCGCAACGCGCGGATGTCAGGATCATCGGTTGGCCCCTCTACGCCGCAATTCCACGAGTTGTTATGCGTATCTCCGTCACGGTTCGCTTCGCCGTTAGCCTCGTTGTGCTTCTCGTTGTAGGAAACGAGATCGCGCAGGGTGAAACCATCGTGAGCGGTGACAAAGTTGATCGAGTGATAGGGCCGGCGACCGTTATGCTGATAGAGATCCATCGAACCCATAAAGCGCGAAGCAAATTCAGCCGCTTGGCCAGCATCGCCTTTCCAGAAGCGGCGAACAGTATCACGGTAGCGACCATTCCACTCGGCCCATGGCGATGGGAAGCGCCCCACCCAATAACCATCAAAACCGACATCCCACGGCTCGGCGATCAGCTTGACACGCGAAAGCACCGGGTCTTGCCGCACCATGGCAAAGAAGGGGCTAGGCTGATCCGAACCGGCGGGGCCACGGGCCAACGTGCGTGCTAGATCGAACCGGAACCCATCAACATGCATCTCGGTCACCCAGTAGCGCAGCGAGTCGAGCACCATCTGCAACGTGCGCTGGTTATTCAGATTGAGGCTGTTGCCGGTGCCAGTATCGTCGAGGTAGTAACGCGGCTGATCGGGCACTAACCGGTAGTACGAGGCGTTATCAATCCCGCGGAAGCTGAGAGTTGGGCCAAGATGATTGCCCTCGCCGGTATGGTTATAGACGACATCGATAATCACTTCGATTCCAGCGGCGTGTAGCGCTTTGACCATGTGCTTAAACTCTTGCACTTGCGCCTGTGGGTCTGTCTGGCTGGCATAGCGCGGTTCCGGGCTAAAGTAGTTGATCGGCTGGTATCCCCAATAGTTAGTCAGACCACGATCGGCCAAAAACTGATCGGTAATGAAGGCCTGCACCGGCAAGAGTTCGACTGCCGTGATCCCTAACGCTTTGAGGTAGGCGATGATCGAAGGTGAAGCAAGGCCGGTATAGGTGCCGCGCAAGGCTTCCGGCACCTCTGGATGCAGTTTAGTAAATCCCTTGACGTGCAGCTCGTAGATCACCGAATCGGCCAACGGAATATCGGGCGGTCGATCATCACCCCAATCGAAATGCGGATCGATCACGACCGAGCGCGGGACATACGGCGCGCTATCGCGCTTGCCAATGGTCAGATCACCGTAGGGGCTGTCAACGCGATAGCCGTAGTTGGCCTTATCCCAGCGCAATTCGCCATACAGGGCACGCGCATAGGGATCGATCAATAATTTGTATGGATTGAACCGATGACCCTGTTGCGGCGTGTAAGGGCCATAGACTCGGTAGCCATAAAGCTGGCCAGAGCGCAAACCGGGAATATACCCATGCCAGACATCATCGGTGCGTTCGGGCAGAATCACCCGCACCGCCTCGCGCGGCGCAGTTGGGCTATCGAAGAGGCATAACTCGACCCGGGTGGCATAGGCCGAAAAGAGGGCGAAATTCACCCCTTCGCCGTCCCATGTCGCGCCAAGTGGATACGGACGGCCCGGCCAGACATCGGTGATATGCATGATCACAACCTCCATAAAAAGGCAGGCAGCGAGCAAGCTGGCCACCAACAGCCTCCTGCACGCTGCCTTGCGAAAGAGATCTGCGCGTGTGATTAGTCGTTCTCTTTTCGTTCACGCGAACGGAAGACAATGACGATTGGCGTTCCTTGAAACCCATAACGTTCGCGCAGCCGGTTTTCAAGGTAACGAGCATACGACCAATGCACCAACTCGCCATCATTGGCGAAAAAGAGGAAGACCGGCGGTTCAGTTTGCGGCTGGACTGCATAGTACAAACGCAAATGAGCGCCTTTCTTGACCGCCATCGGTGGCTGTTGCAATACCGCTTCCCGCAAGAAGTTATTCAACTCGCTGGTCGGCACCCGCTTCTGGCGTTGCGCATACACTTCGCGAGCATAGTCGAGCAGATGGCTGACACGCTGGCCGGTTAGCGCCGACACGAAGACGATGGGTGCGTAATCAACAAACTTGAATGCCTCGCGCACGCGGTCTTCAAATTGGTAGTACGCATGCGAATCTTTGACGACCGCATCCCACTTGTTGACCACAAGGATGATGCCTTTTTTCGCTTCGACCACCATCCCGGCAATATGAGTGTCTTGGGCCGTAATACCTTCGGTGGCATCGATCAGCAGCAGCGCCACGTCGCACCGTTCAATCGCGCGCAGTGTGCGCAACACGCTGTACTTCTCGATCCCGCGCTCGATCTTACCAGCACGGCGGATGCCGGCGGTGTCAATCAGTGTGATCAGCTCGCCGTGATACGTAATCGTGGTATCAATCGGATCGCGGGTCGTGCCGGGAATAGGGCTAACCACACTGCGCTCTTGGCCAAGCAACCGGTTGAGCAGCGAGGACTTGCCGACGTTAGGCCGGCCCACAATCGCCACCCGCAGATGGCGCTCTTCCTCCTGCTCAAACGTCTTGGCCGGCAAATGCTCGGTAAGCCGGTCGAGCACATCGCCGGTGCCTAGACCATGAAAGGCGCTCATCGGGATCGGATCGCCGAGATTGAGCGCATAAAACTCAACCGCATCGAGCATACGCTCTTGGCTATCGCACTTATTCACAGCCAACACCACCGGTTTGGCGGTGGTGCGCAAAATATCGGCAACCTCAGCATCAGCCGCGGTCAGACCGTCGCGCCCATCAACCATAAAAATGATGGCGTCGGCCTCGGCAATCGCGTGTTCGGCCTGAGCACGAGTGCGGCGATTGATCTCTGCTTCAGGCAGCGTTGGATCGTCATCGCCAAACAAGATGCCGGCAGTATCGACAACCGTAAACTCTCGCCCGTTCCAGAACGTATCACCGTACAAGCGGTCACGGGTCGTACCGGGAATATCTTCAATGATCGCACGCCGCTCGCCGATCAAGCGGTTGAAGAAGGTTGATTTGCCAACATTCGGGCGGCCTACGATGGCCACAATCGGTTTTGTCATAACTCCTCCCGGACGCTGACAGGGATGCGTCCTCTTGGTTCTATTATAGTGGGTATTGGGCGCAGGCTGGCAGCAGGTTGCCGGTGGAGCAGAGCAGTTATGTTTTACCGCAGAGGACGTTGAGGATGATCATCATTCCGCGCCATTTTACGCTCTTGGCACGCTTTACGTCTTTGTTCGACGGTCTCGGTGGAGCAAAAAAGATTTGCAGCACTTCAGACACACTTAGCAATGACAACAAAGGAGTGGGCAGACAGCTATCTCCCATTGACTCAGAAGGCATTATCCTATGATCGACGCTCTTCTCAGTATTCTGATCTTCCAACTGATCGGCGAAGTGTTAAGCCGCGGTCTCAACCTGCCGGTTCCCGGCCCGGTGATCGGCATGCTGCTGCTCTTTGCTGTCTTGCGCTGGCGCGGCGGGCCACCTGAACCGCTCAGCGCTACTGCGAACAGCATATTAGCCCATCTACCGCTCTTGTTTGTGCCGGCAGGAGTAGGCGTGATGGTTCATTTGCCGTTGCTGGCCCGCGAAGGGGCACCCTTGTTGGCAGCGATTGTCATTTCGACATCAATCACGTTACTGATGACCGGCCTGACCGTACATTGGCTGCGCCGGAGAAAGTGATGGCACACTATGGATGATCGTATCTTTTCGATCTGGGTCTATCTTGCCCAAACTCCATTGCTCTGGTTAACAGCGACCATCGCCATCTATCGAGCAATGACGTTGATCAGCCGCCGGTTAGGTTCACCGCCGCTGCTCAATCCGGTACTGCTCTCGATTATCGCGCTAGTCAGTATTTTGCTGCTGACCGGCACCCCTTACGCCACCTATTTTGACGGCGCGCAATTCGTGCATTTTCTGTTAGGCCCGGCGACGGTAGCGCTGGCCATTCCGCTCTACGAGTCAGAGCGCACGTTGCGTCGGATCTTCTGGCCGGCGCTAGCCGGCCTCATCGTTGGCTCGGCAACCGGCATCACAGCGGCAGTGCTTGCCGGGAGGCTGGTGGGTCTGTCCGAGCAAACCCTGCGCTCGCTGGCGCCGAAATCGATCACGACGCCGATTGCGATGGGCATTGCCGAGCAATTAGGCGGCCTGCCGTCGCTGACGGCAGTGATCGTGATCGTTACCGGCATGATGGGGGCACTGTTTGGCTGGGAGTTACTCGGCCTCGTTGGTGTACGCGACGATAGCGAGCGCGGCTTTGCGCTAGGATTGGCTTCGCACGGTCTTGGCACCGCACGCTCGTTGCAATTCAGCAGCGAGGCCGGCGCATTAGCCGGTTTAGCAATGGGATTAAACGGCGCAATGACCTCATTGCTCGCGCCGTTGCTGGCGCGATGGCTAGGTTTATAAAGGGTGAGACGGCGACATAGCGCCCGGTGTGACGACGGCGTGCGCCGATCTGTAGGCGGCTCGTTTCAAGCTCGCCGCCTACAGACGCTCCATCGTGCCGTCGGGCAACCAACGGATGCGAACGCCGTTAATTTCCGTCCAACCCTCTAAATCTTCTTCCTCTTCCTCCTGCGGGACGAGCACCGGGCCGCGATCCTGCGACCAGAGGATCAGTTCGTCAATTGTATACCAGCCGGCGCGATAATGCACCTGATCGGCTGGGTTCAGCCAGAAGCGAATCTGGCCATCCATCCATTGCCAACGCTCAAGCGAGCGCCACTCCTTGCCCTGATCGCTCAGGACGACCTTAACCTCCTCCAACATGCGCAACAGTTCGGGCAGCGAACGCGGCGTACCGTAGCGCAGTTGCAGCAGGCGCTGGTTAATCGCGTCCCGCAGTCGTTCGAGCTCAGATATGCTCAAACGGTCTAGATCGAAGTCAGTCACTGCGGCTTCCTTTCCCGAGTGTCGATCCGGAATGTGCCCCTTGGCACGGGACCGGCCCGCTTCGACACCCCTAAGCAGAGTCCATGGGTTTGGTAGCGCGCACTGCGGTGTGCGTTGATCGCCCGCCTGTCCCCCACATGTATGATACCCCAATTTTGTTACAACATCCTTTCCAAGCGGGGGGTAGCGCAGCGATGTTTGTCCCTGCCATAATAACGCAAATCGGCGCTGCGGAGTTGCACATTTCCCACTGCCAGCTAACTTTTCAGTCATTTTTCAGGTTGGGTAGCCAATTCGAGCGCGCTGAGCAAGAGCATCGCTTCAGCCACACTGTTACCGCACATATCAGGATGTGGTTGCAACCGGACGCACACCGCCGGACGTTCCGGCTTGCCGTACAGCGCGCAGCGATTGTCAGCCGTTAACTGCACACAGCGCACTCCTGCCGGTTTACCATGAGGCATACCCGGTATCGGTGACGAGATCGAAGGAGCGATGCAACATGCGCCACACCCAACCCGACATTCCATCGCATTCCCCCCTCAGTAAGAGCGTATAAGTTCATCAGGGCTAAAGAGGTCACCCTGCCGAGACCCGCTCAATCCGCAACCCGTTAATCTCGCGGCCACGCACCGCCCAGCGCCGGTGATAGTGCGACTCAAAGACGGCCAACTCGCTGGGTGAGGCCGGTCGCGCACGCAACGTCGGAAAGTTTGGCAGCAGCTCTTGCATCAGTGCAAACAGGTCTGGATGGTCGGTGAGAAAGCTGAGATAGCCGCCGGGTACGAGCACGCGGGCAGCGCAGGCCAACATCTGCGGCGAGACGAGCAACTGGTTCCGTTGCCGATTGCGCAGCAACGGCGGTGGAAAGTGGAGAATGATTGTTGCTAGTGCCGCATCGGGAATGCGCTGGTACAGAAGCCGCGCATCGGCGTGAATGAAGAGAATATTGGCCAGATTCAGCGCCGCTGCCCGTTCAACCGCGCGGTAGAGCGGTTTGGCTACAATATCAACACCAACGAAACACGCCTCTGGTTGCGCTGCCGCCAGTGCGCAGAGATATTCGCCGGTAGCGCAACCGAATTCAAGCGTCAACGGTGCGCTGCGCCCAAACAGGTCGGCGCTCAGCAGCGGAAACCGTTCGGGTGTATGGTACAGCGCATACGCTGGCCACGAACGATAATAACGCTCCGCCAACTCTGGCGGAGGCGCGGTAACTTTCAACCGAGCAGGATAGCGACCACGACCCATAGTTGATTGGCAGATATCAAGCTGGGCAGGCGCGCATAAAGTATGCGCTGCTCATGCGCGCTTTTACCTCAACTAATCTTGTAATCGCAACAACGCCAGCGCCATGACCGTCGCCCACGCCAGCACCTTAAACTCACCGGCAGCCAACGCCTGCCGCACTTCATCAACCGTCAATAAGACCAATTCCTGCGCTTCGAGATCGTCGCTCTCATCTTTGCCAACAAATGTCGCACCACGGGCCAAATAAAGGTGGGCTACGCCAGCACCGCGGTTGCCATCAACAGCATAACGGCCAAGATGTTCCCAATCAGAGGCAGCATAGCCGCTCTCTTCGCGCAATTCGCGCTGCGCCGCCAGCAACGGATCCTCACCCGGTTCGAGATACCCGCCTACCGGCGCCAGCGACAATCCCTCGACGGCATACTTCTCTTGCCGGAAGAGCACAAACTTCCCATCACCTGTAAGAGCCGCCACATTTACATACTCAGGCGTCATCACCCATTGCCAATTCGGGATTTCACGCCCATCTGGCAACACCACATGATGCCGCTCGACGGTGAGAAATGGCGGCTGATGGAGCAAGACTTCTCGTTCGCGCACATGCCACGCTGGCATAAGACTATCCATCTCTTTCATGTAGACGCGGTATCAACAACTGGGTCACGGTACCACCAGCCGGATCGGCTATGATCCGCAGGTGGCCGTGGTGAACGCGCGCCGTCTGGCGAGCAATGGCCAGTTCGATCGTATGCGCGCGCTGCGTTTGCGCCGAGACAGTTTGTAGATCGGTATTGGGCGGTAGACCGGGATCGGTGATCTCGATCCAAACGTAGCGTTCATCGGCACCACTATTGATACGAATCACACCGCCGTGCGGCACTGCTTGCGCTGCGGCAACGATCAGATTGACCAACGCGGTATGCAGCAAGCTCGCTTCGCCGGCAGCCAGCGGCAGCTCAGCGATCTCAGCAATGAGAACAATATTGTTATTCCGTATGAAGTCACGTTCAGCGATAATAACCGCCGCACGCGCAATCGCGGCCAAATCCACCGGCTGAGCCGGCAACTGCTCAAGCTGCGCGAAGCGTTGCAATTGGCGCGCACTGGCCGCGCCAATCTCTGCCGCGCTCTCGATCATCTGCAAATCGGTGACTTGCTCCCCGACTGCATCAAGTTCGAGCAATTGCGCACGTCCTACAATAACCGTCAATAGATTATTGATATCGTGGGCAATGCCTGCCGCCGCCAAACCGAGTACTCGTGCTTGCTTGATGGCTGGATGAGTGACAGCTAATACCAGTTCGACGAATGCGGCCTCATCGGGCCAGAGCGGGCGTGAGCGGCCAGTAATGCTCAGCGCGTCTCTGGTCAACGCCTGCCCATCAATTGCCGGTTGGAAGGCAAGACCAAGACAATTCTTGAACACCTCAGCCAACAACGCGCTACGCTCTTCACCGGCAGCGTACCGCGCCTTGATCTGCAAGAGCATAGATTGCCAGATCACCTGCCGCGCTGCATACCGCCGGGTATGGATGACATCGACCCATGGCGCAAGCTGATCGAGCAACGCTGGCGCAACCGGCGTCGTATCCGGTACAATGAGACCGCCACACACGCTTCCGCGCGCAGTCAGTGGCTCCCAGCACCCGTCCATTCCCATCCATTCACGCAAGAGCGGAGCTTCAGCTAACGCCGTTCGGCTCGCCGGAAATGGCCAGTTCGGCGCTAAACGTGCCGCCCCGCCGGCAACTGGCCACGCCACCGACCCGATGATCAACCACGTGGTTGGAGGCAACCATTGCGCCAGAACGCCACACAATCCCCGTTCAGTCACCGTCAATGGCGAGAACTGGCTCAGGGCGATATACGGCTCGGTGACTGAACTGTGATGATCTTGCGTCATACAGACAGCTTGATCTGCCTCATTATTCGCTGCGGCTGAAGGCCATCCCGCGCAGGCCGCGCAACCGCTGCACCACAAAGACTACCGCTATAATCGCCAATACCACTAGCACCAGTTTCTGGTACTGGTCAACAATCTCGATCACAAATTCCCAGTTAGCACCCAAAATGACGCCACCGATGGTGAGCAGCGATGTCCAGATGGTCGAACCGATGGTGGTGAAGAGCAAAAACCGGCCCATTGGCATACGATTCATCCCCGCCGGCAGCGAGATCAGGCTGCGAATAATCGGGACGACCCGCCCGCCAAGCACAATCACATCGCCGTGGGTGGTGAAGGCATGCAGCGCTTTATCGAGATCCTGCTCCGACAGCAGGAAGAAACGACCATAATTGCGGAAAAAGGGCCGCACGAGCGGCTCGCCGGCCAGCATCCCGATATAGTAGAGCACAATCGCGCCCAAGACCGAGCCAAGCGTGCCGGCGCCAATCGCCAAGAAGAGATTCATTTCGCCGCGACCGACCAAGAAGCCGGCGAAGGGCATGACTAATTCAGAGGGGATCGGGGGAAAGAGATTTTCGGCTAGCATCACTAGTGTAATGCCGGGATAGCCAATCGCCAGAATAATGCTTTCAATCCAGAGGCCAAGCTGTTCCAGAATCCGACCCATGCAGGCATTCTCCGTATGGCTTATGTTCTATTGCGCCGAAGTGCGCTTCAGGTATGGTAGAGGATCGCTGGGCCGGCGTCAAGTGGGAAACGAGGCAAAGGCGCAAGGGCGCGAAGGGGCGCAGAGGTCGCAACGTGGCGAGGTATGGTTATCACGCCGCAGCGGGCAATATGCTCCCCACCCCCGGCCCCGCCATCACACGGGGGGAGGGCCCCCCACCCCCAGCCCCTCCCCCACAGGGGGGGAGGGGGGATGGCTCCGCCGCCACGAGGGGGGAGGGCCCCCCACCCCCGGCCCCGCCACCACACGGGGGAGGGGGGATGGCTCCGCCGCCACGAGGGGGGAGGTCGTTGCTCCCGCTCGTGCGGGGGATTGCGTCGGGTGCGAGTGGGTCACGCGCTGTGCATCCCTGCTCGCCCCTTGCGATGACATTCGGCACCTGCCGACAGTGCGAGGGGCTAGAACGTTGGGAGTATAATAAGCGTTGCACGCGCATTCCTTGGTATGCTGCACGTTCTTGTTCCAGTAAGAGGTCAGCATGGACAACACGCACCGCTCCCCTCGCTTTTGCCCGCACTGTGGTGCTCTGTTGCCGCCGGGTGATCCGAAGTTTTGCATTGAATGCGGGCATGCGCTCAGCGCAGGGCCAGCTATTATGCCGCCGCCGTCAAGCGCAGGACGTATGACGGTGCGCTTGCCGAATGCGCGCGTCGAGCAGAGCGTGATCGGTGGCACGGTCAAGCTGCCCTCTTCCGGCGCAATCCCGCCGGGGATGTGGGTGCTCGATGAGCCGCCGTCAGCTCAGACAGTGGTGGCAATCTATGCGCCATTGCGCGCTGTCGTCGGCGGCTGGAGCGGGTTGAGCGGCCAAGGCTGGCGGCGAACGGAACGGCAAGCGCGGGCGGGTTCACAGATGGCATTTACCTTTGTGGCTGAACGGGTCTGGTTTCCGGCGCCGGGTTGTGGCGGCGGGTTGCAGTTGCACGTCACGATTGCCGCGACTGCTCAAGCGCACGAGGGGCGAGAACGGCTTGGTTTTCGCTATCGTGAAGGTGACGATTCGCCAATGGAGGTCGCGCATGCCGAGTGGCGCGCCGGTGATGGCAAGACGGTGGTCGAGCACCCAATTCCTGCGATCCAGATTATGGCTCCACCTCGTATTCCGCGCGTCTCGGATATCCGCGAGACGATCCGGCAGGTGAGCCGGAGCGAGGCCGATCGCTGGGTTGATGGCAGCGTCACGCGCGGCATCTACCAACTAATGGGTGGCGATGTACAGCAACGCACCCCTGCCGGGCGCGGCTTGCTGCTCGTTGAGGTGGTCGAAACCGAACGGCGCAATTGGTTACAGCGCCTCTTTGTGTTGACGCCGAGCCACTACCGCGCACGGATTGAACGCCCGTTTACCGCTGAACTCGGCCAATGGAAGCAAAAGGTGAATGAGATCCAACGCGAAGCAGCGAGTCTCGGCCTCGATATTGAGACGGATGCCGCTGTGGAGTGGTGGCTTGACCGCTATGGCTACGATGGCGTGATCTTCACCGGTGCGCGGCAGCGGTATCATTACGATCACGTGATCGTCGCTTTCCGGCGCGGGCAATTGGTGCGGGTGCGATGAGCATCACGCCAACGCTTCCACCACTGCTAGCAATCGCTCTGGCCATTGCGCCCCCGCCAACCGCCGGTCGAGCCGGATCGATTGCTGGCCAAAAGCTAACGCCTTGTCACGCGGGAAACGGCGGCGCAGCCGTTCGCGCAGGTTCGGCGAGAGCAGCGTAGCCAGCCGAATCAGAAAGAGGTCGCCTTCAGTCGTGATCGAGACCACCCCCGCTTGCAGTGCCAACAACCGAATCTGCAACCAGAAGATCAAGTGCAGCACCGGTTCGGGCAACGGCCCGCCAAAACGGTCGATCAGCTCTTGGCGCAAGCTACGTACCTCCTCAATCGTGGCAGCATCGATCATCCGCTGGTACACCGCCAGTCGCACTCTCTCATCGGCGATGTAGGTGGGCGGAAGATATGCATTGAGCGGCAGATCGATGGTTACCAGCGGCGCAACCAGCACTTTTTCCGAAACAGTGGGAGCACGCAGGCTTTCGGCCATCTCAGCCGCGGTGACTGTTGCGGTCTGATCGGCGGCAGCATCCACCTCATGCTTGAGTTTGCGCACCGCCTGTTCTAGCAAGCGCGAGTAGAGGTCAAAGCCGACGGCAGCAATATGACCTGACTGCTCGGCCCCCAACAGGTTACCAGCGCCGCGTATCTCAAGGTCACGCATAGCAATACGAAAGCCCGCCCCTAACTCAGTTGCTTCTTGAATTGCCTCTAGCCGCTGGCGCGCGTCAGAGGTCATAAACCGGGCCGGCTGGTAGAGCAGATATGCATAGGCCCGCGTCGCACCGCGCCCTACTCTGCCGCGCAACTGGTAGAGCTGGGCCAAACCGTAGTTGGTGGCATCGTCAATGATGATGGTATTGGCGTTGGGCACATCGAGGCCGCTCTCGATAATCGTGGTGCAGACCAGCACGTCATAGCGCCCCTCGAAAAAGTCCATCATCACCCGTTCCAGCTCGCGTTCGGGTAATTGGCCGTGGCCGACAGCAATACGCGCTTCCGGCACCAGCCGGCGCAGCCGCTCGGCGACGTGGTAGATACTCTGCACTCGATTATGCACAAAATAGACCTGCCCCTCGCGTTCGAGTTCGCGCCTGATGACCTCTTGCACCAGATGATCATCTGCGGGCACGACGTAGGTCTTGATCGGGATACGATCTTCTGGCGGCGTATCAATCACACTCAGGTCACGGATCCCTGAGAGTGCCATATGCAGCGTGCGCGGGATAGGGGTAGCCGTCAGAGTCAG
The DNA here is from genome assembly GCF_937951745.1 of uncultured Chloroflexus sp. Classification (GTDB taxonomy): domain Bacteria; phylum Chloroflexota; class Chloroflexia; order Chloroflexales; family Chloroflexaceae; genus Chloroflexus. The sequence goes on along the minus strand of NZ_CALFBQ010000060.1, from coordinate 17,790 downwards.
TACATCGACCTCAGCGCGCAGCAGTTTGAGCCGCTCTTTGTGGCGCACGCCGAACCGCTGCTCTTCATCAACAATCACGAGGCCAAGGTCGCGGAACACTACATCATGCGAGAGCAAGCGATGAGTGCCGATGATGATGTCGATCTTGCCCCGCGCCAGATCGCGCACGATAGCATCTTGCTCTCTCGGCGAACGAAAGCGTGAAAGCATCTCTACCGTCACCGGGAAAGCGGCCATCCGCTTGCGGAAGGTATCGAAATGCTGCTGGGCGAGTACGGTTGTCGGCACCAATATCGCCACCTGCTTGCCGTCTTGCACCGCTTTAAACGCCGCCCGTAGGGCAACTTCCGTCTTGCCAAAGCCAACATCACCGCAGACCAACCGATCCATCGGCGTAGACTTCTCCATATCAGCCTTCACCTCAGCAATCGCACGCAGTTGGTCATCGGTTTCGAGGTAGGGGAAACTGGCTTCCAACTCACGCTGCCACTCGTTATCGGGCGAAAAGGCGTAGCCGGGCTTGAGCTGACGCTGGGCATAGAGCCGGAGCAGCTCTTCGGCTAGCTCTTGCACCGCAGCCCGCACTTTGCGCTTCGTGCGTTCCCAATCTTGGGTGCCGAGACGGGTCAGGGTAGGCGGGCCATCGCCAGCACCGATATAGCGGGTCACACGATCAATCTGGTCAACCGGCACATAGATTTTATCTTCGCCGGCGTAGCGCAACACCAGATATTCACGTTCAACCTCACCGACGGTGCGTCGGATCATGCCATCAAATACGGCAATCCCGTGCTCAATATGCACCACGTAATCGCCGGGCTTGAGCGAGCGCAAAAAGGCGTTGCGGTCGGCGAGATTGGCCTTGCGCCGCCGTTCGCTCAGCGGGCGGCGCTGGCGAATACCGAAGATCTCGCTATCGGTGAGCAAGGTCAAACGCAGATCGGGCAAAGTAAACCCAGCCTCAAGACCGCCGTGGATCGGCACAAAACGACCGGCTGTCGTCTCGCCGGCCACCTGCTCACCAACCAACTCTTGTAAGCGAGCAGCTTGTGCCGTCACCGCCACCACTAGCTCACCGGTGCGCACCTGTTCCACGATCGTATCAATCAAACGGCGCAATTGCCCGCCGTAAAGTGGTGGCACCCCAAACAGCGGCGGCGTGATCGCATCAGGGTGTTCGTTGTGGCTCAGATCGGCAACGATCAGCGTCGCAGTATCCGTTAGCCCCAATTCCTCCCAGCGCAGATAAGGGCGGGGAAAATCTGCCGGCAACTCGCCTAATGCAATCAACTGAGTACGATAATCAGACGCCTGCGCATCGATTTCATGAGCATGTTGCGCCAGCAAATGAGCTTCAGCCAGCACCACCATACTTGCTGGTGGCAAATAATCGAGCAGCGTCGCTGGCTGGGGCAAGAAAAAAGGCGCGTAAAAGGCGCGGCCTTCAAAGCGCTGGCCCTCGGCCAGTTGAGCGCGGGCCGCGGCCCACTCCTCGCGTACCTCGCGGCGCAACCCGCTCAGATCGAGCGCATCGATCCGGTGCAACGCATCAGTAACCCGCCAGAGCGGAGTCTCATGCGGCGGGCCAATCTCAGCCTGTTCTAGCCGCTGCTCACTGCGCTGGGTGACCGGATCAAACCGGCGCAGACTATCGATCTCATCATCAAACCACTCGACGCGCAACGGCAACTCATCACCCGGCGGCCACACATCGAGAATAGCACCACGCCGGCTCACTTCACCGGGAGCTTCGACCATAGCCGCGCGCTGATAGCCATTGGCAAGCAGCGCCTGCGCCACCTGCTCAACCGGCAGCCGCATCTCGCGCCGCAACTGGATCGTGGCCGTATCGAGTTCGGCGGGCGGCAACGTTGGCTGCATCAGCGCCTTCACCGAGGTGACAATCACACCATTCACCGAACTAGCGCGCAAACCGCGCAACACCGCCAACCGGCGCCCGATCACATCAGCGCCGGGAGACATTTGCTCGTAGGGCAACGCATCGGCAGCGGGGAAGAGCCAGACTTGATCGGGTGCCAACCACTGGCGCAGATCATCTGCGGCGCGCTGCGCACTCTCGGCGCTGAGGGTCACGTAAAGCACCGGCTTGGCCTGCCGACGGGCCAAAGCCGCCACCAACGCCGGACGAGCCGCTGCAAACACGGAGGCCACCGTCTGATACCCGGGGCGCAAGGCAGCCGCCAGCGCCGCTAACGCGGGCAGGTCGGCGATTACTGCACCGAGCGCGCTGACACTGGTCAGCGGGAGTTGGGTGTAGGTTGTTGGCAGTGTGGTCATGCGATTATGCTGTCCGGTACTGGAGGTTGATGTTTTACCGCAGAAGGCGCAGAGCTTGATGTTTATTTATCCTTTGCGGCCTTCGCGCCTTTGCGTTTATGATCCTTTGCGGCTTTACCCGCGTTGCACGGTCACCATCCCGAACTAATTTAGTATAGTAGCACGAACAACAACAGCCATCACGTCCGGCGAGTCAGCAAGACCCCGGTCACAATCAGCAAACCACCTACCCCCTGCACCCACGTCGGCTGCTCGCCGAGCAACGGCCACGCGATCAGAGTCGCTACCAGCGGAATAGCGCATCCGTAGATCGCAGTGCGGGCGCTGCCGGCGACACGCACACTATTATTCCACAGCACATAGGCCACTACCAACGCCAGCAAAGTGGCGTAAAGCAGCCCCAGCCACGCATTGAGACTCACACTTGTCCATGCCACTCGGCCCCAATCAGGAATACTCACCAGCAGCATCCCCGGCACCCCGGTCACCATCGTCCACGCGGTAATGGCTAGCGGCGAAAGTCCTTGGCCGAGCGTGCGCACGCCAAGCGTATAGATCATCCAGCACAACGCCGCGCCGAGCATCAACAGATCACCCAACAGCCCACTCCCGCCGAGGCTGAGACCGCGTTCGGCGACCACCAACGCCACGCCGCCGATCGCCAACGCGATACCGGCCGCCATCATACCCCGCACGCGCTCGATACCGAGCAAGGCAGCCGCCAGCGCTACCCACGCCGGCGTAGTCGCGATGATCAACGAACCATTCGCCGCCGTCGTAAGGGTCAAACTGTAGGTAAAGAGGGCCTGATAGACCGTATTGCCGGCAAATCCAATCCAAAACAGCTTCCACCACGTCGCCCGGTCAGCGGGCAGAGCACGCTGCCCCTCACGCCAAAAGGTAAAGGCCAACAGCAGCACACTGGCGCTAGCAAAACGCAGAGTGGCAAAAGCCAGCGGCGGAATCTCGGTTAAGGCGGCTTTGACAATGCTAAAATTCGCCCCCCAAATCAACACAACCAGCAGCATCGTCAGATCGGTGCGGGTCAACCCGGCAAACACGACCGGCTGCTCGACGCGAGTAGTGGTAGTCACAGACCCCTCGCCATGCACTAGAACCGGCGGATTTCGCCGGTATATGATGTAGGCTACCATGTATTATTGGTACCATCCAGCGTCTACAGGCGGATATTTGGCTGATCAGGGAAGTAAGGAAAGGCGCTTCCGTCATCGCGCGGGTGCTCGGCGTCCGTAGAGCAGACTGTATTCCGCTCCGGTCAATCCGCTGGGCGCGGTGGGAGGCCCCCCACCCCCGGCCTTTCCCTCACACGGGGGAGGGGGAGGCTCTCTTGGCGGACTATCGTCTCTTGATCTAACGTCAATAGTTCTGTATAATATGTACTATACAAATAAATAGACCGCTTTGCCGCTCCAAGCAAACGGTAAAAGCTAGGGGAGTCAGGAGAGCCTGACTGAGAGGATAGCCCGACTGATGCTATCGACCCTCGAACCTGACCTGGGTCATGCCAGCGTAGGGAAGCAACCGGTGGCATCTGCCGCTGATCGCCCCAAGGTCAGCGGCATTTTGTATGCCGGCGCCTCCCCAAGCAATGTGGAGGTATCAGAATGGAGCCAGAAACCACAGTTTCACCACTCACCCCAATCCCAACTCACCGTCGTCCGTTTCATTTCAGTGACGCATTCACGCTATGGGCAAGCCTCGGCGTCGGATTACTGGTACTGCAAGCCGGCGCACTCCTTGTCCCCGGTTTAGGGTTTGGTACAGCGATGGCAACAATACTGCTCGGCTCAGCCATTGGCGTCGTTCTGTTAGCACTTGTCGGCGTGGTCGGCAGTGATACCGGCGTCGCAACTATGGCTGCCCTGCGACCATCGCTTGGCATACGCGGCTCATTATTGCCAACCATCGCTAATATTGTCCAACTGGTTGGTTGGGGCACGTTTGAAATCATTGTGATGCGCGATAGTGCGCATGCGATTGCTCAACAGCTCGGCACCTTTTCACATCCGGTGCTTTGGACACTGATCTGGGGTACGTTGGCAACGCTCCTCGCGTTTGGCGGCCCCTTGCTGGTAGTGCGCAAGTTTCTGAAGCGGTGGGGCATTTGGCTGGTTTATGCAGCTACAATCTGGCTAACCATTCAACTTATCACCCGCTATGACCTAACAACTATCGTCAACCACCGCGGAACCGGTGAACTTACCTTTGGGATCGGGATCGACCTTGTGATCGCGATGCCACTCTCTTGGCTACCGCTGATTGCCGACTATACCCGCTTTGGCCGGTCGGCGCGACAGATGTTTTGGGGAACTGCGCTTGGCTATTTTCTGGCCAATGTGTGGTTCTATGCCCTTGGCGCCGCGTATGCGCTCGTGCTTGAGAGCGGTGATTTCATCCGGTCAATCTTGCTCACAAGCGGCGGGCTATTTGCGCTGGTCGTTATCCTCCTTGATGAGACCGACAACGCGTTCGCTGATATCTACTCAGCCGCCGTGTCAACCGGCAACATCGTACCCCAACTCGCAACCGCATGGCTCGCTATCGGGTACGGCGTGGTATGCACCGTCCTTGCCCTACTTGTGCCAATCGGGCAATACGAAGCATTCCTGCTCTTGATTGGCTCGCTCTTCGCCCCCCTCTTTGGGGTGGTGCTGGTCGATCATTTCATTATTCGGAAGCGGGCTATTGACCCGACTGCACTCGACCAACAGAACGGGATGTACTGGTACCTATTGGGCTGGAATTGGACAGGTCTCTTGGCGTGGGTGATCGGCGTCGGTACGTTTCAGTTTGTGACCCGAATGCTTCCTGAGGTAGGCGCGACCTTGCCCGCCCTCTTTGTTAGTGGGCTGGTCTACTGGGTCATCGCCCGAGTCAGACTGATGCAACCGTTACCCGTCGGTAAACAACGTGGTTGAGTAGAAACACAGCCGGTCGCCGGGAAACTGTGCCGACCGGCTAAACACCTATGGCCTATCACCTATTTCAGTCATCCTACTGAAACACCGGAGGTTCGTATGCCGGTTCATAGTCGCCTCATCGCGCGAGCAATCGTACTCATTGCCATCGGAGTCGCGCTTGCGCCATTTACATCGTTTCCAATCGGCATTGCCCGCGTCAATCCAACCCAACATTTTATCAACGTAGTAGCAGCAGTGACGCTCGGCCCGTGGTGGGCAGTCATTATCGCCGCAATCATTGCTATCATTCGCAATGCGATGGGAGTAGGCACAGTACTAGCCTTTCCGGGCGGGATGATTGGCGCCCTACTTGCCGGCCTCGTCTACCGCTACACGCGCAACGTCTATTTGAGCGCACTCGGTGAAATTGTTGGAACCGGTATTATCGCTGCGGTGGTTAGTGCACTGATTGTAGCCCCGATATTTATGGGTAAAACAATGGCAGTAGGCGTGATGGTTGCTTCATTTTTAGGCAGTACAGTGATTGGCTCGATGATCGGGGTGTTGGCGCTGAAGCTACTCGCCCGAACTGGACTGGTCGAACCGGCAGCAGACATTCAGGCACAACAGCAATGATCGTCTTGCAACATCTTCGTTACCGTTACGCCAGTGCAGGATCAGATTGGGTGTTACAGGGGATTAACTTACATATCGCAGCAGGCGAATACGTCTTGATCTGCGGCCCCAGCGGATCGGGGAAATCTACGTTATGCCGCGTATTTAATGGCCTGATCCCACACTTCTATGGGGGTAAACTGGAAGGCAAGGTACAGATTGCCGGTCTTGATACCTGTACCTTGCCAATCAGTGAACTGTTTGCGCTGGTTGGATTCGTCACACAACATGTTGAGGCTCAGCTTTTTAACAGTACTGTAGCTGAAGAAATCGCTTTTGGACTAGAGAGTTTAGGATTGTCACCATCAGAAATTGATCAACGGATAGAAGAAGTAGCTGCACTGCTCGAGTTAGAATCCCTTTTGCCACGCAACCCTCGCCAACTTTCTGGTGGTGAACAGCAACTCGTTGCAATAGCGGCAATCATTGCGCTGAGGCCGCGCGTAATCGTGCTCGACGAACCGTATGCAAACCTCGACGCGAGGAATATTCAACGAGTACGGAGCATATTACGTCAACTTAACCAGAATGGAACAACGATCATCATCTGTGAACATCGCCTGCGGCACATCGTTGCGGATGCAAGTCGAATAATTGTGATGCATCAAGGTCAGATCGTGAGTGACGGCCCGCCGCGAGTTATCGTGCGCGAAGACCTCACAGCATTTGGGATCGAACCACCACCAGTGGTACAGGTCGCGCGTGATTTGGCATTACCTTTCACACCATTGCAAGTACAAGAACTCATACCTGCAATCAACGGCCATCAACCGCCGCCGAGCCTCCTTGCAGCCCAGACTTTTGCCCCACCCACGCCAGCCAGTCAACCACTGATACAGCTTGACCAAGTGACCTACAGCATCGGCCCAACACCGATCCTCCGTCGGGTAAGTCTCGACATTCGAGCCGGCGAATGTCTCGCCCTCGTCGGCGCCAACGGGGCCGGCAAAACAACGCTCATCAAGCACTTTAACGGTCTCTACCGACCTCAATCCGGGCGAGTAATCGTCGTGGATCGAGATACGCGCAAAGCCGACGTATCCCAACTCGCCCGACACGTCGGCCTTGCATTCCAAAATCCTGACAACCAGTTTTTCACTACCCGGGTTTGGAATGAAATCATCGTAGGTGCGCACATGCTCCATCGGTACGACGAGCGTTGGATTCGTGAACTGGTGCGGCTGTTCGATCTAGAGCCGCTGCTTGACCGCTCACCATACCGGTTAAGTGGTGGCGAGAAAAAGCGGGTCGCGTTTGCCGCATCGCTTGCAGCGCAAGCCTCCATTCTCGTACTCGACGAACCGACCGCAGGACAAGACTGGCACTTTCGCCAAGCGCTCGCTCAGCAACTGCACGTACTCCGTCAGCGTGGATATGCAATCATCATCGTCACCCACGACCTCGAATTCGCCGCGCGCCATGCCACGCGGTGGATTGTCATAGCCGACGGCGAAATCGTCACTACCGGCCAGCCGTGGGAGGTGATGGCAAATACGACCGCAATGCAGCGTGCCAAACTAGAACCAACTCAATGGTTTCAGATCGCCGCCGCTTGCAACTGGTCAGAAGCACTAAAGTAGCGCAGCAAAATGATGAAGAGGCTCGATCCGCGCACAAAACTGGCGCTCGTCATTGGCTACATGATCTTTATCACTGCTGACCCAACAGAGGCATGGGTATTAAGCAGTTTTGGGTTCATCGTCCTCATGATTGTCGCTACCGGCAAAGTGAAAGCATATCTCCAATGGTTACGGATCGTCGCCACGATAGCCCTCACGTGGATCATCGTCACTTGGTGGATGTTCGACCTCGCAACAGCAGTGATCGTCGGCCTACGCCTTACGGCACTCCTTTCAGCCTTCTTCCTCTTCTTCCAAACTACTACACCGACCGAGCTTGGCAACGCCCTCGTCCAGAGCGGCCTCCCATACTGGTTCGCATTCACGCTCAGCGCATCATTGCAGCTAGTACCGGTTATGAGCCAAACCATCCAAAATATCATCGCCGCCCAACGATCGCGTGGCATCCCACTCGAACCGGGCTGGGCCGCTCTGCGCCACTACCCTGCCCTACTCGTTCCCCTGCTCGTGCAATCGTTCCGTCTCGCCGACGAACTCGCCGAAGCGATGGAAGTGCGCGGCTTCAGCCGCACGAAGCGCACGTTTCGCTATCAGTACCGCTTTCACCTGACCGATTGGCTGGCGATCGTTGGTGAAGTGCTTTACATAGGGATTGCTCTTTCAATACGTTTCAATCCCCTCGTGGGGATTTTGGTTTTTTGAAGTAGTGAGCACCTTTATGGCGCTCCTCGCACCCATCTCATGAGTTTCAACCCCCTCGCGGGGATTTTGGTTTTTTTGAAGTCCACATGCCGCTGCACGTGAGGTTCACCTTGCAGCGATAGCACAAGAACCGGCAGAAGCGGCTCGGGTGATGATCGAACGAGCAGACCTACGGGACAACGAACGCTTGATAGGTGCCGTAGCGACGAGTGCCGATCTCGCTGCATGGGTGATGGGATCGACCAATTGGAGGAATGAACAGCTTATCACAACCATCATCGGCAATCCGGCATGTGCTGCGGAAGTCTTGATTGCACGTCCCGACCTGCGAACCGACGAGCGCCTGATTGCCGCGGTAGCCGACAGCCCACGATGGGCGACCGCGGTGGTCTGCGAGACCCAGCATCGTGATCCGCGATTAATCCATGCCATCGCACGCGACCCGATGCGAGCTGCTCAAGCTGCCATCATGGCAGGGCTTCGTGATGATGTCATCATGGAGTCCATCGCACGGTCGAATGAAGCAACCATTCAAGTGGTTGCGTTGACGGATACGGAAGACGAGCGCCTGATCCAGATCGTAGCATCCGATCCGCATGCCATACGTCGGGTGATGAAACGGCGTCCGAAGGTGCGTGCAGCCATCGCCGCAGCGGTTCGTGCCCGTTCTGCATCCAAGCCAAGGAATCAAGCGACGCACCGGGACAACCCACCCGATGCGGGCGAAACGGGATCGCAGCAGATGCCGCAGTAGTCGCGCCAACCGGATACCGAGGAACCCCAGCACGACGATCGGAAACGTATTGACAAATCAACAGAAAACTTCACAATAGATAAAGAAAAATATCATCCACACAACGGAGGGTCGGATGCATCCACGTCGTTCTATCATCGTACTCATGCTCCTCATCGTTGGGATCGGGATGGCAGCAGCTCCTCCTCATCCGGCGGCCATCTATTCACATCCAGCCGAGCAAGGGTGGACCCCGCTAGGGGATCTGTGGTACGGACAAGGGGTTCAGTACCGACCGACCAATCCACCGGCGGCGATCTTTGGCTTCCACCTGCTTGTCGATGGCGATCAGATGCGTGTGGTCACGCAGGATCGCTACTGGCAGAAAGTCTGGTTCGGTCCAAACGGGGAGATGTATCGCTATCCGGTACTGCCACTATCCCCGATCGCAGAGAGCGTAGTAGAGCGGAGTGACGACCTCGGCCAGACGTTCGTCAAGACGACTGTGACCCCTGATAGTCTCAACGGAGCTGCCATTCATGACGCCCCTGTCCGTATCCCCATTACGGTCATCGACGTATCGTATCCGCCAAGCATCAGACCGGTGGCACAGTGGCGGACCCCAGACGGACGGGAAATCGTTGCCGGTATGGTAAAACAGCGCTGTGTCGCTGCCCAATATGACGGCATGGTGCTGTTTGAGTTTCAACCGGATCGGCAGGCATGGCGTCCGATCACCTTCTCGCATCCTCGGTTTCACCGGCTCTTCCCTGATACCGACCACCCCATCTGCCGGTACATGCAGGGAATCGCTCGGATATGGGTCGATCCCGACGACCCAACCGTGATCGTCGCGATGGTTCGGACGGCATCGGGATCAGACGACACCGAAACCATCGAGCGACAACTCCTCTGGACCCGAGATGGTGGTGAAACGTGGTTCGAGGGCGAGACCTTCTTGGGGGCGCCGCCCCTTATCCCGATGTGGAATGGTCAACGCTGGACGGTGATGTTTCAGCACGATAAATCCACCTGGATAAACAATCGGCGACAACGAGAAGTGCGGATCGTCCACGTGGATCCCCGCCATCCCACCACCCCCGTTCGGGACATCCAGATGCCGGATATGGTCGTCAATGATGCGGGACACTCCGTGTGGCGCATCGATCCGAACCTACGGATCTATCGACAGCTCATCATGGCCACTGTCCCTGATACGCCGACGACGGTCATCATCGTTCACCCGGTCACTGCGAAGGTGTACCGTTCGGATGATGCCGGTCGGACTTGGATGGGGCCCATCACATGGGATGGACCGACAGAGGGGGGACGCCGCTACGAACGCACCATCATGCTCGGATACGACCCGTTCCGGCAACGGATGGTGCTGTCGGTCATGTCGCCGCTCGAGCGCTTGTATGCAGTGGCAACCAGTCCGGATGGTGGACGAACGTGGGAGGCAGATTGGTCGCCAAGTGCAGGGCATACGTGGTTCTACCGCGATCCGGTGCGTCCTCACATCGGGTATGCAGCGAGCCCATTCTATCCGGCGATTCGGACGATGGATGGTGGGCAAACGTGGACCGTGATCGCCAGTAAGGGCCATCCGTTCGAAAACACCGAACTCTACCGCATGATCTTGGTAGGACCCTACCATTTCCAAGATCAAGTCGGCAACGAGATCACCGATCTCACCGATCTGACTCGGCCGGTCAGGATTATCCCGAATCGTACCTTCGACCATACCGTCCCAAGGGTGTTCGGCATGATCCGTCTGCCTGATGGACGGAGCCGATGGTATGGACTGGCACCGCGCCCAGTACCGAGCGATGAGGGGGATAAGGGGAACGGTTGGCCAAACGGTTGGCCAAAGGGATGGTTCATCTCGGATGATACGGGGCGAACATGGCGACGCGATCCCATGATCGGACTGCCGATGCACTTCCATGACGTATCGCCCATCTTCCAGAACCCACAAACGCCGAATGTCCTCCTCGTGGGTAATTTCGGCAGGATATTTCGGTCTACCGATTATGGAGCGACATGGGAGCGGGTGCCTATCATCCGATTACCCGGTCATGAGCTGGTGACCGATGATATTGATATCATCCCGGAACTCCGCGGTAACATCGTGGTGGACCCAACCGATCCGACCCGATGGTATGTCGTGCGCTATCAGGAAGGTGGTTCGGTCGACATTACCTGTGGGGAACCTAACGGTACCGGGTATACCATCCGCACGTGCGCGTCTGTCCCGCCCATGGTGACAGAAGATGGGAGGTTGAACTACGTCACCATCCTCTTTGCCCCCACAGGCGAACCGGGAAGAACTCGATGGTATGCTGTCAGCGCGGAACAAATCTACGACCGTATTGAAGATGCAGACATATGGGTTATCGAAGGGGACACCAACGGGACGCCGGTCACGAGGCGACGGGCACCGCTTACGCGTCTGGTGGAGAACTCATCCATCATCGCCGATCAACAGTTTCATGCGGCGATTGCCGATCCCCGCGATCCGAGTGGGAAGACGATCATTCTCGCCGCATTTGAGTGGTGGACGGAACATCCGCGGCGCTGGTGTGTCGTCGCACGATTGTATCGGACAACCGATGCTGGTGGAACGTGGGCATGGATTGGTGATGCGGCCTCGACCAAACCGAGATGCGTCACGCAGAGGGAGGGAGAACGAGGGTTCAGTGAAAGCATCGCGGGAGTTCCGATGATTGCATTAGCGGGTGATCGCGTCATCGTAAAAAGTCCGTGGACTGCCGAATACGTGCTGGTTCGCCCACTGAACGAACTGCCGCCGCCGTCGTCCGATCCGCCGCCGCCGCCGTCGTCCGATCCGCCGCCGCCGCCGTCGTCATGGACGGTCTACATTCCGCTGGTCACCAATCGACGGTGAACGCACAAAGGGAATCTCGCCGTCTCGGTACCCGATCCCCCTCCCGCGATGCGGTCGGCGCTCGTCTCAAGCGAGCACCGACCGCATCGCGGGGAAACCCTCCACGATACCAAAGACCGATTCGGTCGGAGAACTTCCCACCGGTACCCGACGACTCAACCGAGGAGACAAGCGCACGATGCGGTCACCCGTTGAAGAGCGGGGACCGGTCTTGAGGTCGCACCGCAGGTCAGACCCCACGATCGCGATTCATCCTTCCCGATCCATCGTATTCCTCCCCCATACCCCACAAGACGGCCAAGCCACCGATGCTATCACACCGACAGGCAAGAACCATGACGGGTGATCGCCGATCCATGGGCACGGAACAAGGATCACCACGGCGCCGATCCCTCACCGAAGGGTAATCATGCTCCCACCGTTCCTCCACGAGATACGGCCGAGGGATGGAGCGAGACGATGGGTGTGGTCACGCATCATGTCCCTCGGTCGGGATGCTCCCGTCGCCACTCCATCCCTCGGTCGGTCATCACCGTCCGTGGTGACACGCATCGCCACCGTCGGGAGGTCGGAGGCACCGACGGTCGGGCGTATCCGGTGGCCGAATGGCACCTCGTCCTACGACCGACCACGCCCCCAATTCCTCACCCCATCAGGATCGATTCGGCACCACCGAAGCAGAGGGGATGAACGGGGTAACCACGTGCACATACCGGCGCGACTTCCTCGTCTTTCCGGAACCTCTGATCGGATGCATCGGCGTCGACCACGGGAGGGCACCGATGGTCGCTCGGATAGGCGACGTATCACACCGTCAGGATGAACCGAGAGACACCGATAGCAACCGATGTGGTATAATAGCATCGATTACCTGCACCGCCAGCACCCAAGGAGGAGGTCGTTATGTCGTGTGATTACCAGATCCGCCACTTTGTGCAAGCAATCCAGCACCGAGTGGCCGCCCATTTGAATGTCGACAATGCAGATAAGGTAGGAGAAGCCCTGCTGGTGTTCTACGAAACCATCAAGAATGTCGCTCGCGGTTCGGAAACCATTTCCCCAGATGAGGATCAATGGTGCCAATACACACTCCAACTGATGCAAGACATCGGCACCATGCGCTATCCCTCACATTGGGATACGTTCACACAGCGGCCGGACGTGCGACGTGCACTCGCCGCTTTGGGACGTACGACGCACCCCGAAGCCGTTCAGGATCATGAAATCCTCAAGAGGATCTTGGGGATTCAGGATACTGCAAAACCGGCCCCGCAGTATGGGGAGGCGATCCTCGATGAGATTCGGGCGAACACCCGCAGCGAGGACGAGGTCCGGCGATTAGCGGACATCGGGAACCCGTTTGCACAATTGGCACTCAGTATCCCCCCGATGCCAAGGCCGGATTGGACGGGTGAACAGTTCCAACCGCTCGAGGCGTGGCTCAAACAGCATAATATCCCGGCCGAGATACCGACGCCGAGCGAGCTCGTCCGGCAATTCCCGATTCCACAACCCGCCGCCATCGACCGGAACGAACATCTGGATAAGGCCATAGGCGCTATCCAGTACAACCTCAAGCGCAGTGCAGACTTGCGGAAAATCTACACCAAACTGTACGAGCAGATAGAACGCGCATCGTCGGACGACGAGCGACGAACCATTCTTGCCAAGCTCCAAAAGGCCAAGAAGAGATTGGCGAAGAGTGGGTCGCTGCTCAGCTATCTCATCAGTGGCCCGCCCGGTACCGGGAAGACGACCATTGCTCAGCAACTGGCGGCATTTATGCCGTGGCAAGATGAAGATGGGAGTATCCGGTATGGGGTTCCCTTCCTATCGATAGACGTGACCGGCGAGACGGACCTCACGGATTTATTCGGTGGGATCCGGTTTAAATCGTCCGGGGGGGCAACCTCAACCGTCTTCCGCCTCGGCCCGGTAGTCGCTGTTGCCATGATGGGCGGTGTGGTCTGTTTGAACGAAGTCAATGAACTTCCGATCAATGTCCAGACCTCCCTCCAACAAGTGATGGAAGCCGACCCGACCGGAACCCGCCGAGTGACCGTCCCGCGGGTCGGAACGATCCCCGTCCATCCGGCCACCGTGTTCGTGATGACGATGATACCGTTCCCGGGGAAAGAGTACGTGCATGGGTCGCTTGGCGACCGCGCGTCTCGCATCGTCTTGGGGGCACGACCGCCGGATTATCTGTCGGTCATCAGTAGAACCGCCTTGGTGAACGATATCACCCTCCCACCCGCCAAGAAGCAGAAACTCGCCAAGGAGCTCGCACGGTATCACGCAATTATCGGTGAACTCAACAAGTTTCACCGTGATCCCCATGGAGCAATCGGGGAGCGGATGGCAGACCAAGCGCTGGAACTCGCCGCCCAAGCACTGGTGGAGGGAGAAGCGCTCGGCGGGGTGCCATTCCTATCAACCAGAGCCGGCGAACGGTTTCAGAACTTCCTTACGTGGTGCGCGCCAAACGGTCCGAGTAGGGAACCGTATCTCGTGCTCCTCCGGCAACTCCTAGGTGGTCACTAAGAGTACGTCGGCGATCTCCCTCCGGGCTGCGGAGAGAGATCGCCATCGTCTATCATGGAGTACGATCATATGCACGCCGATATGACCCAAGCATCGCTGACTCTCGTGGACGTCCAGACCATCCCCCCGTTTGACGATATCCGGTGGTCGTTTATGCTACGTCTTCCATCACGGAAGCCTGATGGGTGTGACATCGCCATTCCATGTCATGCCTATGAACCGATTCAGTCGTGGTAATACGATGGATGGACGATTAGTAGTCTCGCATTTCGTGATGGATTAAGTCGCATACCCGATGCTGAGATCCATATCCTGCCCGAAGCGGTCGAGGCGACCATCACGCCGGTCGCCATGACGGCGACCGTGGGAATGCAGACCGACATGGCCCTTGTGCATACCGGGCCACACCGAATGGCCGTGGCCATCCGACAACCACAGCAGGACCACGTGTCGTTGAATGTGATGATGCTGGAACCGCTCGCATCGTTCGAACAAGAAGACCGAAAACGCATCGCAGCCTTGATCGTTATCCATCTACTCACGTGGGCCGCGGCACCCAAGGAGATGACGGAGCGGCATCTGCCGGTGACCGTAGCAGGAGCAACCCTTCGCTCCCTGCTTGCCATGAACGATTGGTACACCAAGGCTGTCCCATGTCCGCCCCCCAACGACCATCCAATGATTCGCTGGACGATCGAGCACCATGGTATCCTCGACCAATCGGCAACGTCCCCGGCCCGATTGGTGCAATGGATCGGCCAGCACCTTCTCACCGCAACGTCCGCCACCATCACGCAACAGTATCAGCTCCCTCCCGAAGTTCGAATCAAGAGTGCAGCGATGGCACCGTGATCCGAAGGTTCGTGCGGTCGGATTGGCGTATCCGACCGCACGGTTACGGGTTCAGCTGTCGGATAGATTCGCGAGGTTCTCACGGACGATCGCCTCGAACACATCGGGCAGATCGCCAACCTTGGGAATGACCATGAACCGGTCGCCAAACAGGCGACCGAGGTTGGCAACCACGTCATCACGCGATGCCCCGATAAAGACACCATACGGTAAGATACCGGCACCCCGCACCTCTTTCAGGACATCGGCAACATTCTGCTCGTCGGAAAAAGCACCATCGAGACAGATTAACTGGATACGCTGTCGATCGGGCGAGCTGGCTGCAAGGGCATACATGGAAGCACTGATCGTTTCTTCACCCATGGTACCGCCCCCGACGACTCGACCATCCGTCTGCAGCGCGGTAGCCCTGTTGACATCGACCTCGGCCAAGCTATCCTCGAAGGAAAGCAGGATCCCTTGCGATGTCGAAAAGGCGCGCATCTCCATCTGGATCGGTGCATCCTGCGCATCGCTGTGAGGAGCGAGATTGGTATTGAGGATTTCGGCCGTGCGGATCATAACGGCAGCAGCGGACGCAAGCTGCGCATAGCTGTCTACCATCGAAGCACTTACGTCGAAAATGCCTGATATGGCAAGGCGAGGCCGCCGCTCCTGCCGATTTCGACGAAAGACCGACGGCAGTTCGGTTTCAGACGCGCCAACGGCTGCTCGCACAAGACTACGTGAGGGAAGTCGCCCACTTAGTTGGTTCGTTTGCGGCACATAAACCACCCGAACCGCGTCAAGAATCTTTGCAGCGGTCACCGATGCTACCACCTCAATACCGGCACGCTCGCCGGGTGAAAACACACTGGTCGACTCCATCGGGACGATCTCGACTTCGGATACCACCCCGTTTTTCACGGCAATCTGCTTCGAGTTCCGCCCCCGGTTCTGCTGTCCGAGAGTAGCGCTTGATATCTCCCGAGCGATCTCACCGGAAATGGCTTGAAGGATCGTTTGGGATGCCGTTTGGATACTCTGTTCAAAATCGCCGGGTGATAACCGTTCTCTGCGCGGGAGGACACCACCGATGGGTCGGTTCGTTCCGGCAGTAGGATCCGCCCCCGGACGAGGTGGAGAAGCACTATCGGCGGTTCCCGCCGGAGAGGAACGGCCCGTCCCGTCGCCGTCATCGTCACCACCGTCGCCATCATCGCCGTCACCGTCGCCCGATTGCTTGCCGCAGCGGTTGCCGCGATCCTTCCCACGACCGCCACCATCACCATCGTCACCATCGTCACCATCGTCGCCGTCGCCCGATTGCTTGCCGCGGCGGTTGCCGCGATCCTTCCCACGACCGCCACCGTCACCATCGTCACCGTCGCCGTCACCGTCGCCCGATTGCTTGCCACGGCTTTTGCCACGGCCCGTCGCCGTCACCGTCGCCGTCGCCATCGCCATCGCTATCGCCGTCGCCGTCACCGTCACCGTCACCGTCACCCGATTGATTGCCACGGCGGTTGCCGCGGCTTTTGCCACGGCCCGTCCCGTCGCCGTCGCCGTCGCCGTCACCGTCGCCGTCACCGTCGCCGTCGTCGACAGAGGCATCCGGTAGACTTCCGATGAAACGGCGGATAACATCCTCGAGGTTGTCCCGATACCCGTCAAAGAAGCCATGATCTTGAAGGACACGGGCAATCTCGATAGAGACATCGGACAACCGCTGCCCGTTCATGGCCGCTTGGTTGCTCGCCCATGCTTCAACGAGAGGTTGCACGTCTTGAAATGCTCGTTGAACCCTATCGGCAACCTCTTGGTCGTCCTCTTGGATGCACGTAAGATACGTCGCAGGCGAGGTCGTGTATGGTAATCCTTGGGCGAGCATCAATGCGACCAAGTAATATCGAAACCGCTCGTTCGGGTCCGCATCGATGGGGACATTGGTCAGACCGCGCCCCACATCGGGTTTCAATCCCCTCGCGGGGATTTTGGTTTTTTGAAGCGGCTTGTTGGTCTTGCTGGCGGCCTTGGCCGGCTTGTTGGTGTTTCAATCCCCTCGCGGGGATTTTGGTTTTTTGAAGGTATATGCTCATGCTGTCGTGCAATGGCTATTAGTTATGTTTCAATCCCCTCGCGGGGATTTTGGTTTTTTGAAGGCCAGTGTGGTCAACACGTTCAATTGGCCAGTGTGGTCAAGTTTCAATCCCCTCGCGGGGATTTTGGTTTTTTGAAGGTCGGCGAACAGGGACGGGGACGGCGCATTGGGGTTGTCCGTTTCAATCCCCTCGCGGGGATTTTGGTTTTTTGAAGCGAAAACCTTCGCCAGTTCATCCGGACCGAGTTGCTCCCGTTTCAATCCCCTCGCGGGGATTTTGGTTTTTTGAAGATAACGCGAACGGCACCACTTCCGCGCCTTTTTGGATTTTACGTTTCAATCCCCTCGCGGGGATTTTGGTTTTTTGAAGCTCGGCAATCAAACGACGTACCAACTTTTGATGTTGCGTTTCAATCCCCTCGCGGGGATTTTGGTTTTTTGAAGGTGGTGCTGAAGCACCACTATGAAGCGGCGCATGTGATGGGTTTAAATCCCCT
>NZ_CALFBQ010000059.1 GCF_937951745.1 uncultured Chloroflexus sp. | reverse complement strand
CAGCGCGGCGTAAACGGGATCGTCCACGCTCGTCGTGGTATGGGTGAGCGTGACAACATACGTTGGGCCGGTTGGCGTCTCATCAATATTGTCTTCAATCGCCTGCACGCTGACGGTCTGCGGCGTGTTCCAGTTGGCCGGCGTAAAGGTGAGGGTGAGGGTCGGCTGGCCGTTGAGCAGCAGTTGGCCGGTGCTAGGAACGAGCGGCGAGACAGCGTTGACGATTTCGGGCGTGATGGTCACGGTGACGTTAGCCAGTGGTCGGGTGGCGAGGCGAGCGGTGTAGGTCACCGCCGGGCCGCCCTCGGCCACAGTCAGGCTGGCGGGGGTGAGGATCAGCGTGGCAACATCATTCTCGACAATCGTCACCGGCAACAACACCGGCGGCAGTGCATTATAGATCGCGTCGCCGGCGCTACTGGCGGTGTGGCGCACATGAACAAGGTATGTAGTGGCGGGATCGAGAGTTTCATCGATCTGATCGTCAATGACCTGTACGCTAACCGTCTGCGGCGTGTTCCAGTTGGCCGGCGTAAAGGTGAGGGTGAGGGTCGGCTGGCCATTGAGCAGCAGTTGGCCGGTGCTAGGAACGAGCGGCGAGATCGGCGCGACAATTTCCGGTGTTAGCTGCACCGTCACCGCCGCTACCGGTTGGCTATTGAGCCGCACCGTATACGTGCCGGTTTCGTCTTCGTTCAGCGTGAGGTTGCTGGGCGCCAACACGATCCCGGCCAAATCGTTATCAATCACCGTCACCGCAACATTTGCCGTCAGACCGTTGTAGAACGGTTCGGTGCTGCTGGCGGTATGTGCGATCTGGACAACTTCACTAATGCCTTCATCAATTTGGTCGTCAATCGCCAAGACACTGACCGTTTGCGGCACATTCCAATCGGCCGGGGTGAAGGTTAGCGTGATCGGCGCTGGGATCGGCTGCCCATTAAGCAACACCTGATTAGAGGGGGTAACCGCAAGCACCACATTTGCCGTCGGCTGGGTTGCCAACCTCACTTGATAATTCACTGCTGGGCCGCCTTCAGCGACCGTCAAACTAAAGGGCAACGTGATAATCCCTGCCGTATCGTTATCGGCAATGCGGACGGCCAAGGTGGGAAGGCTCAAGCCTTGATAAAACGGATCGGCGCTAGTTGAAGTATGTGACACCGAACCGGGATGTGGCGTTGGTTCGGCGACCTGATCATCAATCGCTTGCACAATCACGGTCTGCGGCGTAGACCAATTAGCCGGCGTAAATGTCAGGATCGCTGGATCTGTCATCACCTGTACACCGCTCAGCGTGATGGTGACGGGCGCAGTTGGCCGGCTATTCAGGCGGATAGTATAGGCGCCGTCTGGCCCGCTTTCAGCCACATCGACAAGGGACGGCTGTAGGACAATGCCGGCTTGATCGTTATCCTGAATTGTCAGCGTATGGGTGCGTGGCGAGCCAAGCGTTGCGTCAACCGGCGAGCTCAAGGTGATAACGACCGTTTCATCATTCTCGGCTTCTGGGTCATCAACAATGGGGATCAGCAACCGCGCCGCGCGCGTCCCGGCTGGGAACACAATCGTCCCGTCACGGAGGCCGTGATCGGCAAAGGAAGCCGTGCCAGTGACGGTATACGACACGCGGGCATCGACAGCCGAAACACGATTAAGCCGCACCGTCACCGCAACCAAGCCAGCCGCTTCATCCGCAATGCTGACAGCGCTATCGAAGCTGATCTCCGGCGGCGGGCTGGTATCAATAATCGTCACCGTCGCCGTGTTGGGTATACCGATAAAACCGTTCTCTGGGTTGAGCAAGCGCAGCGTAAACGTCTCAGCCGGCTCGTAGAGATCATCGGCAATGATCACAACGGTAAATGTCTTTTGCTGTTCACCGACGGCAAAGGTTAATTGCCCGCTTGCAGCGATGTAATCGACACCGGGCAAGGCGCTACCGGCCACTGTCTCGTACCGCACACGCACCATCTGTTCAGCCGGTGTACGGAGGCGCACCGTTACCGTCAAAACGCCGGCATTCTCATTGACACTGAGGTTCGCATTTGTGAAGAAAAAGATCGACTCGCCGGGTCGAGGTGTTGGCGTATTTGTCGGCGTTGGCGTGGCCGTGCGGGTAGGCGTGGCCGTGTGGACAGGGGTATTGGTTGGCGACGGTGTAGCCGTGCGGGTAGGTGTCGCCGTTGGAGTGTTCGTCGCCGTTGGGGTATTTGTCGATGGTGGCGGTGGTGGCGGTGGTGGCGGCGACGGTGTTGTCGCCGTCGTTGTCGTTACGATTGGGGTGGCCGTCCGGGTCGGGAAGGCCGTCCGGGTCGGGAGGGTCGTCCGGGTTGGCGTGCTGGTCGGCGTTGCAGTCGGCGTTGCAGTCGGAGTTACGGTCGGCGTACTGGTCGGCGTTGCAGTTGGTACCTCAATCACTGCCACCGGCACTTCCGGTTCTGGTTCGGTACCGGGGGTGGTGATGGGGGTCGGTTCTTCGTTGGGTGAAGCAATCGCTTCGGGATTAAGCGGCGGTAATTGGGGGCCGCCGCTCCACAGACTATAATCTACCCGCCCGCTGTTGCTCACGTCGCCGCTAAACCACTCCATGCGCGGCGCCACCTGATTGATCATCAGGCTAATGACGCAGGAGATCAAAAGGAGCAACAGCAACAACGAGGCAAGGATCAGCCATGGCAATGGACGCCGGAACTGGCGTCCGTCAAGCAGCCGATTCCACGCGGGTTGCTGGTTTTTCAGGGCTGGCGGTATCATTGGCGTAACGTAATGTAAAGAAGAACGTACTACCCTGCCCCGGTGCGCTCTCGACACCGATCGTTCCGCCCAAGCGCTCGACCAATTGCTTGCAAATCGCTAATCCAAGCCCAATGCCGCGTTCGCTGGAATTAATGCCTTCACTAATGCCTTCCCCTCGAATGAAGCGCTCGAAGATCTGATCGTGCATATGGGGCGGAATGCCGCGACCGGTATCGCGCACTTCAATCCGCATCACATCAGGTTGTGGAATGACGCGAATCGTGATGGTACCTGCATTGGTATAGCGACGGGCATTGTCGAGCAATTGGGTCATAATAGTGCGCACATGATCGAAATCGGCTAGCACAGCAGGCAGCTTCTTCGGAATCTCGATCTCGAGTTGCAACCCTTTGGCTTTGATCTGGGCTTGCACCTGCCAGATCGCATCTTCGATCGGGCGTTGCACTTCGATCGGTTCAAGGGTTGATTTGAGCGAACCGGAGTCGAGGTTGGCAATCGTAATCACATTGCTGATCAAGGTGGTCATGTTGTTCGCATGCAACCGGATCGCTTCAACAAAGGTCTTCTGCTCATCGTCGAGCGGGCCGGCCAACCCGCGTATCAGGAGATCAGCGTTGCCTCGAATCACCGTCAAAGGTGTACGCAACTCGTGTGAAATCGTTCCAATGAAATTGGTCTTCGCCCGGTCGACCATCACCTCCTCTGTGAGATCTTGGAGCACGGCGACATAGCCGAGCAATTCACCATTCTCTTCGCGCACTTCAGCGATTGAAAGCCGAACAAAATAATTACCGAGCGCATAGAGATCTTGAGCGCGTTGGTCACCAAAACCGGGAATACCCTCTTGCAGGGGTTCGAGCGGAAGATCGCTCAGGCGCTTGGGCATCGGAGCTTCTTCGCTAATGCCCAGCAATCGGCGGGTGGCGCGATTGATCGAGCGAATCTCACCGTGAACATCGGTAAAGATGATGCCATCGGTAATGCTTTCGACAATGGCGGCGCGCTGACTGGCTTCGGTGCGCACTTGTGCCAACAGCTCGATCAGGTACTCGGTCATGCGGTTGAAATTCTGCGCCAGCACCCCGATCTCATTCTGCGTACTGACCTGCGCGCGCCGTTGCAGGTCGCCGCTGACGACTGCATTTGCCGTTTCAGCCAACTCTTCGAGCGGGCGGGTAATGCGCCGCGCCACCCATAAGCCAAGCACTGCGATCCCAAAACCTAAGCCAAAGGTAATCAGGGCGAGGAGCGGGCTTATGTTACTCCACGTTGCCAACACTTCTTCGCGCGTTCGCACCGTCGCCAGAATACCCGCTCGCCCGCCGCGAATGGTGAAAGGCACATACGCAAACTGGTACTCGGTGCCGTTGATCTGCTCCACCGTAAAGAGTGATTGCCCGAACGGATCGGGATTGGCTTTAACCTTCGCCAGCAGATCGGCGGTCAGGGTAGGGGTTTGCCCAAGACTGCCAAAAGAACTCGCGATCACCTTGCCGTCAAGGTCGTACAGTACCAGCCCATCGAGCCGGGCCTGCTGGACGATGGTGTTGAGGAGGTTATCAAGCCGGATGGCAACAATCAAGCCGCCCACGACGTCATTCCCCAGCCGCACCGGCGCAATAGTGGCGAGGTAGAGGGTTTGGGTGTTGCTAAACCGGATCAAGCCAGCGTATTTATCGCCGCGTGAGTCAGCTTCGCCGTTGAGGATTTTAGCAGTAAACCATGCGCTGCTCAGATCGAATGAGGCATGGGTGATATACGAGCTATCGGTGGCGAGTGGCGGGCGCTCGAAGTCGGCAATCGTGCGCCCGTCGCGGCCAAAAGCGATCAATCGGTCGAGGCGCACGTCACTGCGCCGGGTGCCTTGGAGGAAGAACGGTTCGAGGGCGATCCGCAACCCTTCGCTGTTATTTTCGCGAAAAGCGTCAGCGACGGCAGGCGCGCCGATGCTGTCATTACGTTGGGCAAAGGCGACTTCGCGCAAAAAGTAAAGATTGGCTTGCTCTTGGGCGAAGAAGGTGTCGCTCACCGTTCGAGTGGCGGCGGCAAGCTCGTTGTCAAAGCGATCTTGTTGCTGACGGGCAAGGAAAAACGCGACGACCGACAGCCCAACCACTGCGACGACAATCGCAAGGATGAGGAAGGGGCCGATAATTTGGTACTTGAGCTGCGTTCGCAGCTCGCCAATCAGCCGGCGCATGGTGTTCAACCTGCGGTGATGAGTGCGGCCGGTCAGCGAACGGCATTGTGATCACGTCATTGCTTCTCTACGAGTTTCGCTGAAAAAGCCGCTACGTACAAATCCTCGCGGCATGAAAGGTTAGCACGATCCACGTCGCTTAACAATAGTATAAAGCAGGTTACGGTTGTTGCGAATGCATTTTTGATGGCAAATGGGTAACAGTTTATTTATATACGATACGGTTGCATACCAATATTCATGATACGACAGAAGAGCAATGGCCTTATGACCGGTGCTAAAGCGATGGTACTCGGTGTGGGGCGCGCGTCGAGCAGCCATGTTATAATGCCGTTGTAAGATCGGATTCATCATGTATTCATCTTGATGCGGGCGATATGCAGTTGCGCTTTCTTGGCACCGGTACATCGATGGGAGTTCCCGTCATTGGCTGCGATTGCCCGATTTGTACCTCGCCTGATCCTCGCCACCATCGTCTGCGCACGTCAGCCCTTGTGCGGAGTCATGGTATAGCTTTGTTGATTGATGCTGGGCCTGATTTTCGTACTCAAGCTATTGCTGCCGGTTTGCGCCGGATCGATGCCGTGTTGTTGACCCATGCCCATTTCGATCATGTGGCCGGCCTCGATGATTTGCGCCCGTTTTGTTTACGGCAGGGGGCAATGCCTATCTATGGCAGCCCGCAAACCTTAGCCGATGTGCGCCAACGCTTTGCCTACGCGTTTGACGAGACCTCCACCGGTTCGTCACGTCCGGCGATTACGTTGTGTGCTGTTGAGGCGCCGTTTCACGTTGGCCCGCTGGCGATTGTGCCGATTGCTGTGCCCCATGGCACGTGGACGATCACTGCCTACCGGATTGGCCCCCTTGGCTACGTGACTGATGCGAGCGCTGTGCCGCCAGCAGCGATCGAGCAGTTGCGCGGGGTGCAGGTGCTAGTGCTCAATGCGTTGCGCGTCGAGCCGCATCCGACCCATCTCTCGATTGCCGAGGCAGGTGAAGTCGCGCAATTGGTTGGCGCACCGCGTACCTTTTTGGTGCATATGACTCATACCGTCGATTATCGGGCCGATTACAGCTTGCCGCCCGGTGTGACCTTTGCGTATGATGGCTTAGAAATCGATATCTGATGGTTGTGCGCCGGTGAAGGCTCTATGATCCGTTTTGCCATCGACGCTCGCCTCAATGCGTACCGGCAAGGGGGAATCGCCCACTACACCCGTAGTCTGACGACGGCAATGGCACCCTTACTGACTGCCGGTGAAGAGCTGCTCCTGCTCGAACATGTGCGTGCCCGGTCGCCGCTAGCACCCGGCTTGCGGCGCAGTCGGCTGCTGACCCCGCCCCATCACCGCTTCGAGCAAGCCAGTCTGCCGCTCGAAGTGTGGCTGCGCCGGCCCACCGTGCTGCACAGCCCTGATTTCATTCCACCATTGGTGCGCCCGTGCCCGGCGGTGATTACTATTCACGATCTCGCCTTTCTCTATTTTCCCGATATTCTTGACCAAGCGGCTCGCCGGTACTATGGCCAGATCTATCAGGCGGCAGCCAGCGCCGAAGCAATAATTGCAGTGTCACAGGCGACGCGCGACGATATTGTTGAACGGCTGGGGGTGCCGCCGGAACGGATCACCGTGATCTACGAGGCAGCCGATGCCCATTTTCGCCCGCTGCCCCTTTCTCCCGGCGCGACGCGCGTGATCGACGGCCAGACGTTGGCCGCCGATAGCTTTTTGCTCTTCGTGAGTACGATCGAACCACGCAAGAACATTCCGACGTTGTTGCGTGCCTTGCGGATCTGTTGCGACCGGCGGCCAGCGGCCGGCTACCGGTTGGTACTGGCCGGCGCGCGCGGCTGGCTCGACGAGCCGATCTTGGCGCTGATCGGCGAGCTTGGGCTTGGCGATCAGGTCACGCGCATCGGCTTTGTCGGCGGCGACGATCTGCGCTGGCTCTACGCTGCCTGCCGCATCTACCTTAATCCGTCACGGTACGAAGGCTTTGGCTTGCCGGCGCTGGAAGCGTTGGCGTGTGGCGCGCCGGCCATTGTGGCCGATACGAGCAGTCTCCCAGAAGTGGTCGGCGATGCCGCATGGCTGGCGCCGCCGCTTGATCCGGCGGCATGGGCTGATCTAATTGAACAGCTTTGGCATGACGAACAAACCCGCGCTGAGCTACGCCGGCGCGGGCCGCTACAGGCTGCGCGGTTTTCGTGGCACGCCGCTGCAACGCAGACGCTGGCCCTCTATCGCCAGCTTGCGCAGCGTTAACCGGCCTCATCCATATCGGCGCGCAGCAACGGATGGAGATGGGTGGCAGCCAACCATGCTTCGATCCCAACCGGCGGCGAAATGCCGCGCTCGGAAATAATCCCGGTCAGTAGATCGAGCGGTGTGCGATCAGAGTAAGCGGTTTGCACCGTGATCCCCGGCGGCGCTTCCGGCCAAAGCTGGTTGGGCGGTAGCGGTTGTTGCGACGGTAAGCGGTACCCCGGCGGTAACAGCTTTTCACTCGAGCAGAGCGTGTACATCGGGACGCCGGTGGCATGGGCTGCCAATGCTAGCGGATAGGTGCCGACCCGATTGATCAACCCATCGCCACTAATCAGGTCGGCACCGACCAACACGAGATGGCAGTGCGCCACATGCGCGGCTGCCGACGCATCGGTAATGAGCGTGGTATGGATGCCGCTGGCCGCCAGTTCGCCAGCCAGCATCCGGCCTTCGCCGGCCGGCCGACTCTCGGTGCAGATCACGCGCGGCCTCCGTCCGGCGCGCTGCGCGTGGCGCAAGGCCGCCCGCACCGTTGTACTCCGCCCAATCGTCAAGATGCGCGCTTCTTCGCTGATTAGACGCAGCGTGGTCTCCGCAATAGCGGCTTCATGGACATGCAGTCGGCGGCGAAAATCGTTGGTAGTTTCATCGACCAATCGCTGCGCGGTTTCACTATCGTGAGTCTCTTCGAGTCGCCAAAGTAGACCGTTTACCAAATTCACTAACGGTGCCATGGTCGGATGGCTGCGCATCAATGCTCTACCGACGGTGAGAATCTCGCGTTGCACATCAGCTCGGTCTGCCATAGGCCGGCTGCGCACCGCACGCGCCAACACTTCTGCGCATTTTTTGGCAATTTCTACCGCGCCTGAGACCGTATCGGCCGCAATCGCGGCAACGGACTGGGCGATAAATGGGTCCATGGTCGTTCCTGTACCGGTATTCAACCCATGGCTCGTTCCATGGCTCGTTGCCGGCCCCGTTGCCGGCTTCCAATGCTACCGGGTATTGATCTTACCATAGCATACGTTAACGGCGTTCAGACGAATTGATCGTTCGCTGCTGGGGAAGATTGCGCAACAGTTCGGTCAATTGGGGGATAGAAAAGGGTTTGGTCAGCAAACGTCCGTGTAGTTGTTCTTTCTGTTGGGGTCTGAGCGAACTCAGCGTATCGCCGCTGATGAAGATGATCCGGTCAGCTAATTGGGGGTAGGTGCGGCTGATAGCATCACGCAAATCAAACCCGCTTTTCTGCGGCATGCGGAGATCAGTAATCACCAAGTCGTAGTGATGGGAAGCTAGCTCTTGCAACGCGGCATCGACATCGCCGACGGTGGTGGTCTGATGGCCGAGTTCACCGAGTAGGCGCTGCAACATACGGCGCACCGGCTCTTCGTCATCAACCACCAAGACCCGTTGGCAAGGGCCGCTCTCAGTCGTTGGCGGTGGCGATGGCGATTCGTCAATCTCGTCGTGCGGTTCGACCAGTGGCAGCCGAATAAAGATCGTCGTCCCAACCCCTTCCCGGCTTTCGGCCCAAATCTGGCCCTGATGCTCTTGAATGATACCATAGCAGATCGAGAGACCCAAACCGGTGCCTTGCCCTACTGGCTTGGTCGTAAAGAAGGGATTAAAGATCTTATCGAGGTGTTGCGCAGGGATGCCCACACCGGTATCGGCGACGCTAATCTCGATCTGCGGCTCAGCACCCGTGTTGCGCAGTGCGGTGCGAATGGTCAGCGTGCCGGCGCCGCGTTCAGCCATCGCTTGGCGCGCATTGGTGATTAGGTTGAGCAAGACCTGTTGCAACTGGTGTGGATCGGCAATGGTCAGGGGTAAGGACGGGTCGAGTTCGAGTTGGACACTGATGTTATCAACCCGCAATTGATAGACCTGTAGCGCTAGCGCGCTTTGGATCACATCGTTGATCTGGACTACCGAGCGTTCGGGTTTATGTTCACGGGCGAACATGAGCAAATTGCGTACAATCCGCCCCGCTCGATCGGCCTGTTGCCGCACCTGTTCCAAATCCATGCGAGTGTCTTCAGCGAGCGAGCGATTGCGCAGCAACAACTGGGCATACCCTGAAATACTGGTGAGCGGATTATTTAACTCGTGGGCAACACCGGCCACCAATTGGCCCAACGCTGAGAGTTTATCCGATTGGATCAGTTGCTGTTCGAGGCGACGGCGTTCGGTCAGATCGCGCCCGATACAGACGATCATCTCCTCGGCATCGACGGCGAGGCGTTGCGCGCTCATTTCGACCACGGCCATATCGTGGAGGTGACGCTGCAACGAAACGGTAAATGGCTGCGCTGGTTCGCCATTGCTGATCCGCTGGAGGGTTTGGGCAATAACCGGCCATTCTTGGGGCAAGCACCAACGTTGCAGCGGTTGGCCGATCAGATCATCTGGAGTTTGCCCCAAAATGTGGGCGCCGCTTTGGTTACTGCTGACGATCCGCCACTCGGCATCAAGTATCAGTACCATATCAGAGGCGTTGGCAAAGATCGCGCGATAGCGTGCTTCACTGCTGCGGGCCGCTTGATAGAGCCGGGCATTTTCGATCGCAATTGCGGCGTAATCGGCTAGCGCGGCCAACAGGTATTGATCGCTATCGCTGAAGGCGCGATGCGTGCGCCGGTTATTCACGACTAATACGCCAATCACCCGATCACCGAGCTGTAACGGCATTTGCAAAGTGGCTTGCACCGTCAAGGCCGGCGTAATCGCGATCGGTTCGCCGGTGGCGGCGCTGCTCAGGCGGATCGGCTTCCCGCTCCGCACGACATGCTCGACCAACGAACCGGCCAAGCCGAGTTGTTTGGCCGCTTCGCCGGGAGGATTGCGCCATGCGCGTACCACCAGTTTATCGGTTTGCTCATCACGCTCGCAGAGCAACCCCTCATCGGCTTGGGTGATATATATCGCCGCTTCGACAATCCGATCGAGCAACTGGCGATGATCCATCAACGCCGTCACCGATTTGCCAACGCGGGTTAAGACGGTCAGCTCTTGCACCCGTTGCTGCAAGAGTGCCATCAACCGGTCGCGTTCGCGTTGCAAGCGGCGTTCGCGAAGGGCCTGATCGATGGCTTCGCGCGCCTCGGAATCTGAGAACGGCTTGATCAGATAATTGCGCGCGCCAAGTCGAAACGCCTCGACCGCGATCATCTCGGAGCCGTGCGCAGTCATGAGAATAACTGGTATATCAATCCGTTCTTGTGTTAAGATGCGCAGGAAGTCAAGCCCGTTCATATCGGGCAACTGCAGATCGAGCAAAATAAGATCGGGTTGGCGAGCGCGTAACCGCTCAAGGCCGATCTGGCCGGTGAGCGCGGTAGTAGCGCGGTACCCCAACTCAGGGAGCACGCTGGAGGCCAACATGCGGCTAATCTGCTCATTATCATCAACGATGAGAATCTCTTCCATAGTGGAAGGCCCGATCTGTCTGTAGGAAGCGGAGCCGGCAGGTAGTGGGTTGACAGCAGCATCTTTCCGACTCTAGAGTAGAATTGTACACGGAAGCGAAGCTGGCTGCAACATGTAAAGGATGACAATGGAGGCGGAAACGCGGCGAGTAGTGACGGTGCTGGGCGACATCAATGTCGATCTTGGCTTTATGTTGCCGCATTTCCCTCGCGAGAACGATGATAATCCGGCAACAGCGGTGCATTGGGGTGGGGGAGGATCCGGGCTCAATATGGCGGTTGCGGTTGGCCGGCTAGGGGCAATCCCTTATGTGATTGGGCGCGTCGGTAACGATCTCGCCGGCTCGTTTGCCTTACAAACAGCCCGCGCGCACGCTGTGCAGATCAGCGCCGTGCAGACTGATCCGAGCGCGGCAACCGGCCTCTGCGGCATTGTCGTTACGCCGAACGGCCAGCGCAGTTTTCTCAGCTTTCGCGGGGCCAATGTCTATTGCGACGCCTCAACCTTGACCCCTTCACTCATCCGGTCAAGCCAAATGTTGTTGGTCGGTGCGCACGTGCTGCTTGATGATCCTCAGCGTTCGGCAGCGTTGCAAGCGATGGAAATGGCGATCGAGCAGCGGTGCTTGATTGCACTTGATCTCTGTTTACCGGCGGTGCGGGTGGCGCGACGGCTGATTGTGCGATTGTTGCCTCAGTTGTGGCTGCTGACGATGAATGAAGATGAATTGCGCACCTTGTTGCCGGGGCAAAGTGTGGCGCAGGCGCTCGATAGCCTGATCGGCTCAGGAGTGCGCCATGTCGCCATCAAGCGAGGGGCGCAAGGGTGTAGCGTGGCGAGCGCCGATGGCCGCCGGCTCGATGTTTTACCGCCGGCAGTGACGGCAGTGGATACCACGGCCTGCGGCGATGCCTTTAGTGCCGCCTATGCGTGGGGGCTAGCGTATGGGCTTGATGTATCGCAAAGCGCCACGCTGGCGAATTTGGTGGGGGCGCTCACGGCGACCCGCTATGGCGCAGTGGAGGCGATCCCATCTACCGCCGAGATCCGCAGCCGGTTGAGCGCGGCGATTGCCAAGCGCCTGTGGCCGGATCATTCCTCAGGCTAAATCGCCGGCGCTACTGACGAGGGGAAGCATACCCATCGCCAAGCTGCTGGCCGGCGGCGAGTTTGGCAAGACGTAGTGAGCCAGTACAGACATGGCACCTCAGGCTTGCTGTTGCCAGCGGTTTCATGACGTATGCGTCTCTATTACGTAGCAAGGGGCGCAACCTTCTCGACAGCGCAAAGGAGATATCCATGCCACCACTCTGGAAAGAGCAGCTCGATCGGCTGCGCCTACGTGATCTACGGGAAATCTTTCGCACCGCTAAACCGGTGATCGGCATGGTGCATTGCTGGCCGTTGCCCGGCGCTCCCGGCTATACCGGCTATGGGATGCAGACGATCATCGATCACGCGATTCGCGATGCTGAGGCGCTAGCTGAAGGCGGGTGCGATGGCTTGATTGTGGAAAATATGTGGGATATCCCCTTTCGCGCCGGTCCGCATGTGCAACCCGAAAGCATCGCTGCGCAGGCGGTAGTCGCACATGCGGTGCGGCAGGCGGTTCCAGAGTTGCCGTTGGGGGTTAATTTGGTGCATAATGGCGGTGTGGCCTTGCTCGGCATTGCGATTGCCGCTGGCGCCAGTTTCATTCGCGTCTGTATGTTCACCGGTGCCGGAATCTGGGACGCAGGCAGTTGGGATGAAGGCTGTGCCGCTGATTTGATGCGCCGGCGCAAAGAGTTGCACGCCGAGTCGATCAAGATCTTTGCCGATGTTGATAAAAAACATTCCGTGCGCTTTCCCGGCATTGATCTCGCCACCCATATCGAGTGGACGCGCTTTTTCGGTGCTGATGCGTTGATCATTTCTGGGCGTATGACTGGCGATGCACCCGATTTGGCGAAGGTCGAGCAGGCGCGGGCGTTGGCAGGTGATACGCCGATCTTGCTCGGTAGTGGCACCACCGAGCATAATATCACCGCTTTTATGCAGGTGGCCGATGGCGTGATTGTGGGCAGCAGCATCAAACAAGACGGTGACATCGCTAATCCGGTCGATCCCAATCGGGTGCGGCGGTTTGTGGCGGCGGCGCGCAGCGCTGGCTAGCGGGCCCGGGCCCGTCCTGCCGGTGTCCGCAGGCTGGTGCAGGGCCGGTTGGTACTTTTGGGTGATATGAAACTAGTACCAACACGATGAGGTGATAGGACTATCACACTATTGTGGCGATGGCGGGTGTGCAGGTACAGTATGAGTGGACGGCAAAGAGCTTAGCATTTTACCACCCGTCCGGTGACGATCAGACCGTTAGTACGGCGGTACGAGGTTACAACTGTCATTCGCCCAGCGTCGCAGCTAATATCGCAGTTTCATCGCAGTAGACATCGTAGCAGCAATTTTGCCCACAGTTTACTGGTTCGCCGCGAAAGTTTCACTTTTACAGTACGTTGTTACGCAACTTCACTAACGGTCTGATCACGATTGCACCCCGCTCATCAGCGGGGTGCTCGTTTTATGCCGATGAAAGGATCGCTGATGACGATTGTGCTTGCTGCGACCCATCACGATCCTGATGGGCGCTTGCACCAACAGATGGTACGGCTTTTTCCGGCGTTGCAGCGCCATTTTGCCGGCATTGCCGTCTTGGTCACACCAACCAGCGTGCCGGCTACGCAGGCGTGGTTGGCGCAGGCGGCGATCGCGTTGCGGATCGGGTTGGCAGCCGATCCGATCGGCCATCTCCATCTGGGCCGTTGGCGGCGTGGCGCGGTGCAACTCGCCTTGGACGCTTTTCCTAATGCTGAGTGGCTGCTCTTCTGCGATCTCGACCGGGTTTTGCATTGGATCGAGTACTGGCCAGATGAGCTAGCAGCCACTCTTGCCGAGCTGCCGGCATTCGACCTGACCGTTTTGGGGCGCACGCCACGGGCATTTGCCAGCCATCCGCGTGCGCAGACCGTCACTGAAGCGATGGTTAATGAAGTGTTTGCGCGCAAGACAGGCTTAGGGTGGGATGTGATGGCGGCAGCGCGCGGCTTGTCACGGCGGGCGGCGGAACTGATCGTATCAGCGAGTCGCGATGACAGCATCGGTGCTGACTGCACATGGTTACTGCTGGCGCAACGGGCCGGGTTGGCATTAGGCTATCGCGCAACCGAAGGGTTAGAGTTTGAGACGCTCGACCGCTACCTTGACGAAGTAGCGGCGTTGGGAGGGGTAGAAGCGTGGCTCGATCGCTTTGATGCCGACCCGCAGAACTGGTTGATGCGGATCGATCTGGCGCGGACGGTGATTGCGGCCTTAGGCGCGGACTAAAGAGCGGGGCGACGCATCGCATCGCCCCGCCGATGTGTCACCGATACGGGCGAATAGCGCCAGCGAAACGGCTCGTCCAATACGAACCCCAGATACTGGAGATCTGAACGCCGTAGGCAGGTGTCATCGCATGAACCATCTGGCCATTACCGATATAGATGGCCACGTGGGTAATACCGCGACCACCGCCGGTATTGGCGAAGAACATCAGATCACCGGGGGCCAGATTATTGAGGTTGCTGATCAGCGCCCCATAGCGTGTATTGAACTGGCTTGCCGCCGTGCGGGGCAGACTCACGCCAAACTGGCGATAGACATACCATGTCAACCCGCTACAATCGAAGCCGGTAAGCGGGCTAGAGCCGCCCCACACATAGCGATAGCCGACAAACTGCACCGCATAGCTCGCGACATCGCCGCTAGCGGGGATATTGACCGGGCCGCTGTTGGCAAGACGGCTACGGTTGGGCAGGGCCGGAATATCGTTGGTATAGGGTACGCGCCGAGCAGCCATCGGCGTCACCTGAAGCAGCTCGGCGTAGATCCAAGCCTTAGTGCCATTGGAAAGCTCAACCCGGTACCAATCTTTGTGCCGCGCCAACAGCTTCACCTCAGTGCCGGCATTCACAGCGCCGATGCGATCGTAGGCCGAACCGGGGCCTTTGCGCAGATTAACCGAATTCTCGATCACCGCACCGACTAAGGGTGGGTTCGGATCAGGAATGGTTGCGGCGACCGGCACCCGCTCGATCACGCCGGGTGCAATGTTTAGGAATTCAGCCGTGACCCAGCCGTACAAACCGCCAGTCTCAACGAGGAACCAGCCGTTAAACTGCTCGACAAGCGTCAGCTCTTGGCCGGCAGTGAGGCGTTTCATGCTGACATAATTGGTGCCGGGGCCGTCGCGCAAGTTAAGCCCATCCTCGCGGACACTCGCCACCTTTGGCGGCGGCGGTGGCGGAATCGCACCGTCTGCCACTGGCTTGAGGTTATAGAAGACCGCTTCCGGCACATTCACCAATTCAGCGGCGATCCAGCGCAAGCTCGGATCATCGGCGGTACGGAACTGGAGCCACTCGCCGTAGCGACCAACGACTTCGATCGTAGCGCCACTGGTCAGGCGGGCGATGTCATCGTAAGCCAAGCCGGGGCCATTGCGCACCTTGGCTACGTCGGCGATAATGGTTGCTGGCACGATCAGGGGTGCGGTCTGTTCGCTGCGCGAGAGCACCGTGAGCGGCACCGGCAACGCCTCATCGGCCTCAAGGGGCGGATCGCCTACTACGTCACCGGTGCGAGCAGAATTGAGATTAAGCGGGCCGAGAATGATCAGGGGCACATCGCCTTCAGCCACAACCGGTGCAGCGGTGGGCGGCGTAAGAGTCTGCGGCGCCGGGCGCAGTGGCAGTTGGCCGAGGAGCAGAGCGACCGGGAAGAGGAGGGCAACCACAGAGTGGAGTAGATAACGGGAGGGAAGTTGACGTAGCCAGCGTTGCAGATCTGGCGTAGTAGGAGTATGCGCCGCAAGCGTAGCAAATGGTCGCGAGCGTTGCCGGTGTCTACTCCGATGGTGAACAGCGCGTTCACGCAGACGTTGCAGTTCGAGGGGTAGCAGATCACCAGCGCGATCGTGATTCAGCTCAATCATGGAGCGTCTTTCCTCTTTCTGTCTGCCAACCGGCCAGCGTAGTTAGCGACTGTGGCCACGCGCGTGGTGGTGCTGGAGGTCGGCAGGTTAAGAAGCGAAGCTGACTGGTTCGGGGAGTGTCTCAGCAAAGTATCAGCCTCACTTCAGCTTCTTGCCGGCGTTCTCACTGTGATTCAATCAAGACATTATCAACAGCGTAGCGTCGCAAAAGTAGAGAAATAGTAATATACTTTTCGCGATTTGTCAATAGGCCGCGCATACAGTGGCACGCTGCCGCTCTCTAATGCTGTATTTGCTCGTTGCAATACGCCGATTGAACACTAAAGTGTTAAATGTTTTTTGTGGATAACCAACGCACTGCGTTATGACGCAAGCGGAATATATCGCATTCTGGTGCGTTTGGAAGGGCAACGGTATTGATCAGTTTTTGTGAGTAAATCTGATAATCGTTATCAGTTTGCTTGCCCGGCGATGACCACTTGCCAATAGATCAATGTTGCAGCAACTCGCTCACTCAGAGAAGGTGGCCCACTCTCAAGCACTGTCACGGCAAACCCCATCGTCTGGGCCTGCCGGACAAGGGCGAGGCGATGAGCTGGTGAAGCAGTGATAATCAAGCGCCGGTGACCGGCAGCTTGCGCGGTTGGGAGCAACGCCGCCGGTTCGGGCAGGATCTGCAAACGGTCACTAGGCACTCCGCGTTGGGCCAGATCGGTGGCAAGGAGTTCGGCCTGTGAGCCGGCCAGATAGGCGATTGGCGCTGCGCCGGCCTGCAGCAGATTGGCTACTTGGCTATTCGTCTCAACATCGAGCGGAGTGATAGCTGAAATAATGAGCGCATCGCCACTGAGAGGCACTGGTTCGGCCAGCGGTTGGCCGACGGCCCACATTGTTATGGCAGCCAATCCCACTGCACCCACCAGTAGCCAGCGTAGCCCTATCCCAATCGATTGCAACCAGAAGCGAAACATGCCAGCACCTTCCCTGCATTCGGTTCGATATTGCGGCCCGAACCGGGCCCTGCCGTGCTATGCGGATGCTAACACATTAGCGATCACTGCCTGCACCTGCTGGATAGTAAACGGTTTGGCCAAAATAGCGTCAATTTGGCGTGAACGCGCCTCTTCAGGATCAATCTGCTCGCTCCAGCCAGTGACAAGCACAATGCGCACGTTGGGGTCAATCTGCCGAATATGGGCCGCTAGTTCCCACCCCGACATACTGGGCATACCCAGATCGGTGCAAACGACTTGATAGTGTCCAACCCTGAATTGCGCCAATGCCGCTTCGCCAGAAGCGGCTTCTTCAACGTGATGGCCGAAGCGTTTGAGGATGCGGACTAATACCTGCCGCACGGCCTCTTCGTCATCAACGACCAAGATACAACTGGTGGGGGCTGTAACGGAAGGCTGTGCCGGCTGCTCGATCGGCGGCGGAAGCCCTACCGGCAGCCAGATGCGGAAGGTTGTTCCCTTGCCAAGGTCACTTTCAAGCGTCATTCGCCCGCCGTGCTGTTGGACGATGCCGCGCGCCAGTGCCAGTCCCATCCCGGTGCCGCGGGATCCCTTTGTTGAGAAAAAGGGGGCGAAGATCTGTTCGTGGAGCGCTGGATCGATACCAACGCCGGTGTCTTGGATTTCGAGCATCACCGCCGGTTCACCCAATATATCGCTGGGCGCCGGCGCCGTGCGCAATGTTATGGCGCCACCTTCAGGCATTGCGTCGATCGCATTCAAGACCAAATTGATCACCAATTCACGCAATGCAGTTGCATCACCCACGATAATCGGCAGCGGCGATGTTTCAGTGCGCACATCGATCGCAATACCGCGACTTTGCGCCTCGTCGCGCCAGCGCGGACGGGTCAGGGCTAAACTTTCTGCGACGACTTGATTAAGATCGACCGGACTATTCGGCATCGAGCGGCTAGTTTGGGCAAAGCCTTGTAAGCGGCTTACCGTCGTCGTGCCATCGAGGGCCGCGACTTCAATCGCGCGCAACCCTTCATGCAGACGGGGATCGTCGACTTCAGCTAATAAGAGCTGCACATGACCAAGAATGCTCGCCAGCAAATTGTTAAAATCGTGAGCGACTCCGCTGGAGAGTTCGCCGAGGGCGCGCAACCGGTCGCGCTCGATCAACTGTTCGCGCGCGCGTTGCAGCTCGGCATCATGGTTGAGGTTCGCGATCGTAACTCCGATCAGGTGCGCCATAGCTGTCACCAAGTCGAGGTCGCCTTGGCTAAAGATGCCCCTTACCGCACTTTCAATGATAATGATGCCAAAGATTTGCTCGTCGACCAGAATGGGCACAATCATCTCAGCCGCGGTAGCCGGCAGGTTAGGGTGATGGACATACCGTTCATCACGCATCACATCATTGACAATCACCGGGCGAGCATGGCTGATGACCCAGCCGCTGATGCCGGTAGTAATCGGCAGGGGCGGAAAGAGGTGCTGTTGCGATTGGCCTTGCATCAGATGGCCATGCGCGGCACGAACCATGATCTGTTCACCTTCAATCACCCCGATCAACACCTGATAATAGCCAAACGAGCGGTGCAGTAATTGGGACGCTTCATCGAGCAATTGGTCAACGTTGCGCAGCGTGCCAATGCGGGCGCTAAACTGTTGCAAGACTTGAAACTGGCGCGCCCGTTCTTGTGCCTCGCGCAGTAAGCGCACGTTATTAATGACGGCGGCCACCTGCTCACCGAACATTTGCGCAGCGCCAACATCTTCGGCGGTAAAGCTGTTAGGCATCCATTTGTCAATAGTGAGCACGCCGATTATATTCTGATCAACTCGCAATGGCACCCCAATCCACGAGCGGATAATGTCGCTGTCGGGCACTTTCTGCCAACCGGGTACCCGCTGCACATCGGGATGATAGATGGCGGTTCCTAACCGGCGCAGGTCGTTAATCAGCGAACCGG
Source organism: uncultured Chloroflexus sp. (assembly GCF_937951745.1). GTDB lineage: Bacteria > Chloroflexota > Chloroflexia > Chloroflexales > Chloroflexaceae > Chloroflexus. The sequence goes on along the minus strand of NZ_CALFBQ010000059.1, from coordinate 12,189 downwards.
GTCCGGCGTACAGTGTCACCTGATCGGCCTTGCTGCGCAGGCCGCGCTGGGCGATCAGGCGCACATACTCTTCGTCATGGACAACAAAGACGCACGCCGAGTCGAAATTGACAAAGCGTTGCAATTCAATGAGGATCTGGTCGAGCACGCTGGCATGATCGATCCGCGCGTTGGTGAGAGCAACTAAGTTGCTGAGCGCCTCGGCACGGGCATGGGCGCGCTGTTCGAACGCGCGCTGGCGGGCGCGCATCATCTGGGCAGCGGCGAAGGCGAGCAGATCGGCGTCTTCTTTGCGCCAGTACCGTCCGGGGGCATGCACGACCAACCATGCCGGCAGACCGTTGAAGCGGAGATCGACCATGAGCGCACCTTCCTTGCGTAAAAGGTCAAGCTCATGCTCAGTGACCGGTTGGCCAGCCTGATCGAGCAGATGCTCGTCTGGGGTAGTCGTGATCAGCCGGGGTTCAGCCCCTAACACATCAGCCAATTCGCGCATGATCAACGTTTCAGCCTGATAGATTTCGGCGCTATAGGCCAAAATGCGCTCGCGCGCTGTCGCCCGGCGCAGCATTTGGGCGGTGGTGGCATTATCAATAGCAATTGCGGCCAGATCGGCGAAGATTGTGATGGTCTCGATGACCTCGCGCCGAAATGAAGAGTCAATGGTAAATCGTGAGAGACTGAGGGCGCCGAAGCAATGATCGCGCACGATAAGCGGAATAGCCAGTATTACTGCGGGGTGTCGATCAAGTTTGGGGATATAGCGAGGATCGCGAACCGGATCGGTAATGTGCAAAATCTGTTGATGAGCGACGGCCCACCCGGCGATACCTTCTCCTACCCGCATGCGAAAAAGACGTTCGTGTTCGGGCCGATCTTCTAATCCTAATACCGCAGCGCTCGTTAGCCATTCATCCTGTTCATCGAGCAACCAGATCGCTACCACATCGGCTCCGCTCAATTCACGGGTAGCGACAAGCACGTGTTGTAACACGTCACGCAGATCAAGCGATGAAAGCACGACCTTACTCAGGGCAAGGATCGGCGCGATTGGTGAAGTGATGTCTGCGTTGGTGGGATGTGGGTTGAGCGGGCTGTTCGAATTTGTCATAAATCAGATTATACCTACTCAAACTACAGCATGGCAACTCTAGACTTGTGATCAAGCATGGTCACCTATTGCAAGGTGGGAAATCTTTTAGTGGCAGATCAATTTTTCCAAAAATGCGCAACTTTTGGCCAGTTGCTGCGGTTTCTTTCATGCAGGGACAATTTTTGGGCAAACGAGAAAGGAACAGGTAATGCGCAGTTTTCGGGGCACGATGAATCGGGTTGAGCTGATTGGACGGCTCGGCGCTGACCCGGAGGTCAAGCAGGTTGGGAGTGGGGTGTCGGTGTGCCGATTTAATCTGGCGACCAATCGACCGGGTGGTAACGATGAGCAGGGTAATCGCACAAGCGAGACTGAGTGGACGACGGTGGAGGCATGGGAGCGGTTGGCTGAGGTGTGCGGCAATTACTTGCAGAAGGGTCGGCGGGTAATGGTGATGGGGAGCTTGCGTACTGATAAATGGCAAGACAGTGAAAGCGGACAAACCCGTTGGCGCACGTATGTGCGGGCTGATGAGGTGATCTTCCTCGATGGCGGCAATGTCCGCCAAGACGAGGAGGAGTGACGCAAAGGGGGGCAAAGACCCGCAGGGGAAACCTGCCAAGGCACGAAGGAGGCAAGGGGCGCGCAGGGTAGAATCGCCAAGGCGCCAAGGACGCAAGGGGTGCAAAGGGGGATAACGCATGGGAAAAGGAGCTGCAAGCTCCCTACACGTCCCCCTTTGCACCTTGGCGTCTTCGCGTGAGGCTCGCGTTGCGCCTTGGCGTCTTTGCATTAAGCTTACATTGCGCTTTGGCGTCTTTGCATTAAGCTCGCGTTGCGCTTTGGCATGCTTAGCGTCAGTACGTTTCACTCTTCGGCGAAGAGCGGGGTAGAGAGATAGCGCTCACCGTTTGAGGGCACAATAAAGACGATGAGTTTACCGGCATTTTCAGGCCGACGGGCAACGCGGAGAGCGGCGGTAGCAGCGGCGCCGCTCGAAATGCCAACCATCAACCCCTCTTCACGGGCAAGACGGCGCGCCATCGCAAAGGCATCTTCGTTGCTGACCTGCTGAATCTCATCGAGAATGGAGGTATTCAACACATCAGGAATAAAACCGGCGCCGATGCCCTGAATCTTGTGCGGGCCGGGTTTGCCGCCCGACAATACCGGCGATGCTTCTGGCTCAACCGCGACGATACGCAAACTAGGCCGACGTGGCTTAAGGACTTCGCCGATGCCGGTGAGGGTACCGCCGGTGCCAACACCGCCAACCACAATATCGACCTGTCCATCGGTATCGCGCCAAATCTCTTCAGCAGTCGTAGCGCGGTGAATCGCTGGGTTGGCCGGGTTCTTGAACTGTTGGGGCATAAAGCTGTTGGGGATCTCGGCGAGCAGCTCTTCGGCGCGGGCAATGGCACCGCGCATGCCCTCGCTGCCCGGCGTCAGCACCAATTCAGCACCGAAGCCACGTAGCAACTTGCGGCGCTCGATACTCATCGTTTCGGGCATGGTCAAAATCAGGCGATAGCCGCGAGCCGCTGCGACAAGTGCCAAGCCGATGCCGGTGTTGCCGCTCGTTGGCTCGATCAGCACCGTCTCACCGGGACGGATCAGACCCTCGCGCTCGGCGGCATCGATCATTGCTAGCCCAATGCGATCCTTAACCGAACTGGCCGGATTAAAGAATTCAAGTTTCGCGACAACGGTAGCATCGGTGTCGTTGACGCGGTTGAGGCGGACCAGCGGCGTATTGCCGATCAATTCGGTGATCGAATTGTAAATACGGGCCACGGTAGTCTCCTCTGCACTGAATAGGCGAACCTTGCTCTATTGTAATCAGGTCGTCAAAAAATGTCAATTTGTTGTGCAAGAAAGTCAAGTTTTTAAGATAACGCCGTGCGTATCAGATCGTGTTATACTAAGCGACGCAAGCAAACCAACAAGGGAGGATGCAGGTATGCGCGGTCGCTCAGTGCGTCCGGTTGATCGAGCCGGCGGCGGGGAAGAAGCGATACGGTTAACGCGGTGTGCCGGTACGTGGCTAGCCGATCCGCCTGACGCTGAGGAGCAGGCGCGGATTGCGGCGGCGGTGCGGGCCGTGAACGGCCAGCGCGCGTTAGCGTTGGAGCTGCACCGCGATCAAGCCGCACTCGATGCCTACTGCGTCGAGTTATTCCGCGACCCGATGTTTGATCCGCTGCACATCGGGCCAGAGATTATCCAGCGCATTATCGCCAAACTCGGTGAACCGCCAGTGGACGATGAGGCGAATACGGCTGCTTTTTCAGAGTATTTGCAACGCGCGGTGTTGTTGTTTGCGCTGCCCAACTCGCGCCGGTTGTTGGCAGCGCAATTGCGGCGCTACCTGCCGCGCTTTACCGAGGCCGGCGATTGGAAGGCGGCGGTGGCGATTGACTATAGCGCGTTCCGCACCTCGCTCGGCAACGAAGTGACGCCGTTTTTGGCCCAGATGACGCTGGCTGGGCTGGCTGACTACTACGATGAATTACCGGAGGTGTAGGGGCTGGCAGTGCGATGCGCTGTACCGGTGGATTACAACTGGCGCTAATTGAGGACTTAGAGCGAACCACATCGGCGCGCATCCATGCTCTACGCCAGTGGGTTGCAACAATTACAAAGTATGGTATAATGCACCCGCGTCAGGCCCCCATCGTCTAGTGGCCTAGGACATCACCCTTTCAAGGTGGAGATCGCGGGTTCGAATCCCGCTGGGGGCACCAGTAGAAGCGCACTGCACATATCGCAGTGCGCTTCAGGTTTTTTAGGTTGGCGTTGGTCGTTCGGCCTCGGACGCAGAACTGCGTTTGTTGCTAGGTGCTGGTGTTGGTCAGTGTGTTGTTTGCCCACTCTCGATGCTCGTAGAGATGCCGTCTCGTATTTATAAGGTAGGGGGGAAAACGCTGTTTGAGTCCGTCCTTCGTTAATAATGCAGATGCTTGATGTTGACCAGTGGTTATCGCTGTTGTGATTACATCTCAAGTAACGCCAGCTTGGGGGCTTGTTCATAAGTATGGCTCCGTCTCATAATGAGGCAAGTGGTAGCAAACGAAGGAGAAAGGAGCCATGTTATGACTCATCCAATTCATGACCCACATCCCCATATCCACAGCGAGCATTGTGGCCATCTCCGCATTTTGCACGATGGTCACGTCGATTATCTGCATGATGGTCATCTCCACCATCCACACGAGGGGCACTACGATGAACACGTGATAGCAGTCAGCTCAGACAATCCCGCCGGCTGTGCGCCAATTGCATGTCAGTGCGGTCACGAAGACTGCGGTCACCCGTTGGTGCCGCACGGGGATCATGTTGACTATTTGGTCAATGGTCGTCTTCACCATCGCCACGGCGATCACTGCGATGATCACGGCCCGCTAACGGTTTTGTAAGTCACTGCTCATAGGCTTGACAGCGCCAGCACAGACCGGTCAATTCGAGGAGATGATGCTGGACACGAAAGCCTTGTCTTGCCAGCAACACGTTCAGTTCATCGAGGATCGCACATCCGTCGATCAGTAAGGTCGTGCCGCAACGAAGGCAGATCGCGTGGTGGTGATGACCGGGGATCGTGCGTGCATATGCGTATAACCCGCGTTCAGTGCGAATCCGGGTTAACCAGCCCTGCTCACGGAGGTAGTCAACCATACGATACGCAGTGGCACGGCTTACCCGTGTTGGCGGCGGTGCAAGTGCTGCTGCCAATGCCTCAGTGCTGAACACGTGTGGCTGGCAGGCAATCCAATGAATGATGGCGCGACGTGGTTGGGTGAGGCGAATGTGATGTTCGCGTAACGCAGCCGTCATCCGTTGTTCCCAATCTGTTGTGCTGAGTGAGATGATCGTGTTGTGACGATCGGTCATACGATTATCAACGAGAATGCGATATGTGCTTTTACCTCCCTTAATGATACTATGGATCATTACCGAATGTGGAAGTGAACCCAACCTAAATGAACGCCGGCGTAGGAGCAAGCTGAAATTGCTCTACGCCGGTGATTGTTGACAGCGAGATCGCCGACGATGGTTCACCTTAGAAAGAACGTAGCGTACAACCCAACGAGCAAGAAGAAGCCAAACCACGCCCCTAGCATGCCGGTGGCAATCGTACCAAGCCGCTCCACACGGGGCGAGATCTGCGCATCATGCTTCACCCCGCCAGACTGGTACATCACCATTATGAGATACGCGAGCACTGCAACGCCGACGATGGTGGTTACAGTAAATACGATGATCGATCCCCAATCAAAGGCATAGGGATAGGTAGCGACACTGTACCCGAATCGTGCTAGTGAGACAGCCCGGATCGCTTCGCGTACCATACCTACAATAACCAGCGTTCCTATCCAAGCAAGCAACGTGCGCGGCGCATAGCGGATTGGTTGGCGCAGCCAGAAGAAATAGCCGGTTAGCGCTACTCCAACGCCTACTAACGTGATCCCGACTTGCCAACCGATACCGAACTCAACGCCTTCGGTCGTCGCCCAGAGCAAGCCGGTAAGCGCGTAGAGCGGGCTAATCACAAGGCCTAGTTTCCGACCAAGGCTGGCCACCCATTGCATGAAGGGTGCATCTTCCTCGTTACGGCGGAAATACCAACCGAACAAAGTCAGCGTTACCGCGAGGCTCAGACCAGCTTGCAAGGGCAGCAGGAACACAAGCCGCGGAATGTTCCACGCATGGAAGATAACCCCGCGCGTATCGATGATGCCATTCGGTGCATACCACTCCATCCAGCGTTCAGGTCGGATCGAGACTGCCGCTAGCACATGCATAATCCAACCGGCGAAGAAGAGTAAGATGAACGATGCCACGGCCGACCAGAGCAATTTCCCGTCAGGGCTGCCCTTTAGGTAGAACAGGTATGCGAGACTGTAGCCGCCCATAACCACAAAGATGAAACTGACCGACCAGAACCCAGTCAAGGTGTTGCTGGCATACCAAATAGGATCGTAGATCGTCTGCACAAACAGCAGTGGTGCAATGCCGGTGACAATCCCTAGCCCAACTGCATTCGGGGTAAGCCGGGCAGCGACCCGTGCCAGCCGTAATCGGTAGTTAGTAGGACGGAGAAAGCCCCAAATCGCGTACAAACTTGATCCCAAGGCGAGCGTGACGAAGAAGATATGCAACACCCACGTTACGACCAATAACACCTGCAACGCTGGCGGATAAAACGGCGCGCCGAGCGGGTCGCGCATCATCTTGAGCATCTCACCGACATTCATATCTCACCTCTGCGTGACTACTTGGGGTTGCGACGGATGCACCTGCTGGACAAAGTATTCGAGATATTGAGCCATAGCAGAAAGTTCTTCTTCAGTGCCGACCACCGGATGCATATACTGGAACCCGCCAATTGCACGGATGCGCGACTTGATCAGATCGGCTGTCGTGGCTCGGCGGAGATATAACAGATCGGCCAGTGAACGTAACGCCAAGCGTTGGTTGAACCCAATCAATGCTGTTTGCTGGCTCACATTGTGACACGAGGCGCACTGCTGCACGACTAAGGTGCGTCCGACGGCAATTGTCTGATTGGGCAATCCACTATTGGCCGGCAGCACGATCTGGTCAGGCCGAGGGAGGAATGGCAACGACCCCAGCATACCGGTCTCGTTTAGCCGCTGCTCTTCACTTTCGATATTACGTGCTGGCAAATCGTTGAAGACAAGCTGATTGGATGACATATAGCCAGCGATAATATCAGGTTTGCGCAAGACTTCGCGGGTGCGTTCGGCGCCAAAGATCGCGGCAAACAACACGAACAGCGCACCCAACGCAATCAGGCGTTGCTGGCGCTGGGGAAACCGCCACGCAAACAGCAGGCCGGCAAACGTCGCGGCGATTCCGCCAAGAATAACGGTATAGGTAATCGGTGGTATGGCGCGGGTTCGCATAATAATTTTGGCGTGCTCGGGCAGCACTGGGTAGAACCAGAAGACGAAAATAGCCAGCGCGACTGCTAAGCCGCCCAAACCCATCAGGGCTGCGTTGCGGATAATTGGCTCGCGCTCGGGGTATGTTTTGGGCATCCCGGTTACGATGAGCAGCGCCCACGCTGCGGTAATCGGGAACATAAGCGCAAAGCGCAGGAAGATTTGTGGCCAGAAGGTGGGATTAAAGAAACCGTTCAGACTCACCCCGGTATCTAACCACAGACCGGGGGTGAGCTTAAATGATAAAATTCCTACGATGATAGATAACGTGCCGGTACCGCCAAGGGCGAGAATCCATGCCAATCGTAGATGTGTTTTCGGATCAACCCGACCGAACGAATAGTAGTAGGCGATAATACCAACGACATCAATCAAGAACATGTACCATTCAGCTCCCCAGTAGAAGACGAAATTGTGGATGAGCGTCGAAATACCGCGCGGGTTCGCTGCGGTAGTGGTTTGCCAGATACCGACGCCGGCCATCGCGCCGAAGACATACGCAAAGACGAGCAAGCCTAGTGCGCTCCGGCGCAAGTACTCGTACAGTTCGGGACGCTTTTCATAAACCGCCCGTCGTTCGAGATAGAGGTTGAACCATGCCGCAGCGACGGTCAAGTGCGAGGCGAGTACGTGGAATGCCGAAACAATCGCCACGTACATGGCCGAATGGATGAAGATACCTTCCCAAATCGGATACATAAACACCTCCAAACGCTACCAAGCCCAACGTGACTTATTTGTGATATTATTCACTTTTCTCTGGGCACAAATAATACGACAGCACCTACGGTACTGTCGTTGCGCTAGCGCAAGATCACGGGCCTGTTTGTGAAATATGTGTCACCCGATCCGCGATCCGAGCGGATGAACACATTTGTTAGGATTGCTCAGGCGGAGAGAAATTACATTGGCATGAATTCAGGATCAAATAACGTCACAGCACCTCCGCTTTGGCGAGCAATCGTTGTCGATCACTCACTATCAGGCGACCGTGCTGAACTTGAACAAGACCTTCTTCCTGCCATTGATGCAACAAGCGGCTAATGGTGTAGTGACTGGCACCGATCAGATCGGCAAGATCGCGTTGTAATAATGGAATTGTGAGGAGGGCAGGACACGCCATATCGCAATGACGTTTCATCCAACGCACCAGCGCTTTAGCCAGCCGTATCTCAACATCGTCGGTAGCGATTTCGAGTAATTGATCTTGCAAATCTTCGCGATACTCGCTCAAGAGTTGCATGCAGTTGCGTTGCAATTGGGGAAATTGCTGCATAAGTGACTGAAACATCGGGGCGGGCCACGCCAACATGTGGCCCGCTGAGATTGATTGCGCATAGAGTGTGTATCGACTCTCGGAAACGACAGTGCTTAACCCGATCACTTCATGCGCCCCAGCAATCCGAAACACACATTGCCGACCAGCGGGAGTCAGTTTGTATAACCGGATTTGCCCTGTCACAATGAGGTAGAGATGGGTTGCCGGATCGCCGTCGGCGAAGAGTTGCGTGTCGCGTTTTACCTGAATCGTCTCGGCCAAGCGCGTAATAACAGCAACGTCGTTTGATGCGAGACCTGTTAGAAGACGAGAGTGGCTCAGGGTGTCAGAATTCATACCATAGGGATTAGGTAGAGCGATGGTGGCCGGCCCAACTGTGCTTATTCTACGAAAAAACCGTTAATGAGACAACGCTTCATCAATAGCGGCGCTAGCCGGATCTCATAGGCGACTTGCTCTATCTCGGTGGCTGAGCACGGATAGGGTATGAGCCACGGAACGACACGGGTGAAGGAATAGACCACGGATGGGCGGGGATGAGGCAGCTCAGCACGGATGCGTACCCGCATAATCCGTGCTAATTCATGCCGCGGTCATGACCATTCGTCAGCCGAATAACCAATTGAGCAATAACCCTAATCCGATCACGTACAAACCATACCAAAGCACTACTTTACTCGCAGCAGCTCGGCCAAGCAACTGGTTTAGCATTGCCCATTCGGGGATCGACGAGACAGTCGTAGCCATCATAGCAGCCACTAATGTGCCAAGTGGTACGATCTGATGCAACGCTACCAAAATCGGGGCAGTAGAGGCCGCATTAATGTCGAGTGGCAAACCGAGCACAGTTGCAAGGATCGGCCCCCACCACACGCTGCCGGCCTGCTTCAGTGCCTCAACCAACGTCAGATTGAAATTAACCAAAATCCCGGCTAGCAGCCCACTAAACAGCACAACCCCAATCAGCCGTTTAAACAGCGCCCATGCTTCTTGATGGGCGCGTATCAAGATACTGGAGCGGTCTAGCGAGTCGTGGAATGGCAAGCGTAATATGGGCTGAACAAAGCGATGCGGATCGAGACCCAATACTGGGGCGAGATAACCGGTGATTATGGCAGCAATCACTCCGGCCACTACGTACACGACCCCACTAAGCGGACCGACGATTACAAACATAAAGATGATAGCAAACTCGTTGAGTGCCGGACTAGCAAAGAGAAAGGCCGCCGAGGCACGGCGACTAGCGCCGCCGGCTGCCAAACCGGCATAGATATTCGTTACTGTACACGAGCAGACCGGTGTCACCATTCCTAGCAGGGTTCCACCAAGAATGCCGATCACATCGTTGCGCCCCAACGTTCGCTCAAGCCAAACCGTGCTCACGCCTAACCGAAGGAGCGTCATCCCGAACGTGGTGAGGAAAAGAATGATCGGTAACTTGAACCATTCGTAAATCGTATATGCGGCAGTATATTTGATGTCAAGTGGCCCAAACGGCGTTGCGATGATCCATGTTGGCATCCACGCGGTAAGCAGCGCGCCGAGTGCTTTGCCGGCGTTGGCAATCGGTGCCTCGAAGACCGGCACAATCTGAGATAGCTCATTGCCGGTAGCCCATGTGATCACGCTTTGCATGACAACTTGACCAATAATGGCCAGCAGGACAATGAGTGAGAGCAGTGGCAGGACTCCTTCAAGCCGTGTGCGCACAGACGTTCGTCGCATGACCAACCTCCGGCATCAAGAGATGAGGAGTAGATGCCGGAAGAGTATACCATTATTGATACAATGTGTCAATAAAGAGAAAGAACGATCATCACATGCAGCAGACTGGGGTTTGATAGCCTATTGACCCCCGATGCATTCTGCCCAGATGCTAGTCCGATTGGGTCGCTGAGCGCATCGTCTCGTGCGGGCTACGAAGCACAACGACACCGTCAGCGGAGTTTCAGTATGCTGGTGGTTACGTTTCCCGGGCCCTTTCTCCCTCCCTCCCCCACCGAGGGAGAAGGAGGGGAGAGAGTAGCCTGCTTTTCGATACGTGTGTGCAGGTGAGAGAGACTAACGACTCTCAGAGTTGGCCCACGCTGGCGGACGCTTCTCGACAAAGGCGGCGACACCCTCTTGGGCGCATGGTTCCATCATATTGCAAGCCATAGTCTGGCCAGCCAAGCGGTACGCTTCTTCCATCGGCAGCTCGATCTGACGGTAGAAGAGCGATTTCCCAATCGCGATTGACTCGGCCGGTTTGGCGAGAATCGCTGCGGCTAATCGTTCTACTTCGGCATCGAGTTCATCGGGCGCCGCGACGCGATTGACTAACCCCAACCGCTGAGCAGTGTCAGCATCAATAAACTCACCGGTAACGAGCATCTCGAAAGCAGCCTTGCGCCCGATGTTGCGCGACAGCGCGACTGATGGCGTCGAGCAGAAAAGACCAACGCTAATCCCCGACACCGCAAATTTGGCCTCAGTGGACGCGACGGCTAAATCGCACATCGCGACCAATTGGCAGCCGGCAGCGGTAGCAATCCCATGCACGCGGGCGATCACCGGCTGCGGCATCCGCTGAATAGTCAGCATCATGTTTGAACAGCGGGCGAAGAGGTCTTCGTAGTACTGCTGGTCGGGGTGGGCTTGCATCTGTTTCAGATCGTGACCGGCGCAGAAGGCTTTGCCAGTGCCGGCCAACACAACGACTCGCGCCTGCGGGTTTGCCGCGACAGCCTCAAGCTCGGCTTGCAGCGCAGCTAGCATCTCTTCCGATAAGGCATTGAACTGACGCGGTCGATTGAGGGTGAGACGAACGATGCCGCGCTCGTCAATCTCGCTTAGCACGTAGGGTTCGACAGCGGTTTCGCTTCCTTGCATAGGAACCTCCTCTTCTTTCGTAAGCGTCGCAGCAGGAGCGACGTTGCGGTACGCACAAGTATATATCTTCAGGAGTGTTAAAAGATGGGAAATGCACAAGGATATTGTACACGAAGCTTAGCGGCAGTGGATGTTGTTTGTTGTGGATGACTTACCGATTCGGTGGTGAACGTATGCGTTACACCCGCGCATAGGTTGGCTGTTGCGTCTCTTGTTTCAGAATAGTGGCTAGGTCTGGCAATTGCTCACCGGTCACGACGACAATCTGGCGAGCTTTGGCTTGATCAAGAAACGACTCAGTTTTTTGTCAACTACGGGCAGTGATAAACAGTTTGACAACGAATGAACCGCCGATCATATTAGCAATGGCGCTTAGTTTGTCAAGATGTGCTGTTTTGAACGGTTCACCTTCCGCTTTACATTCGGCTATCAAGAGAGATGCGGCATACGTGGCGGCGAGATCGATTTGATTAGTGGCATTTTGATTGGGGATAGGTATTGCTAAGTTATAACAAACGTCATCAAAACACCCAGCTTGTTTTGCAGCGTCATACCCAAACAGCTCAAGCCATTGACCATCCACAAATTTCCAAAAATTTTGATCAACCTGATGGAGGTTGTACAGATGATGGCTTTGCTGGATTTGGTCGATAAAACCGGCCTGTTGGATTGCCGGCAGCCATTGCTGCGTTACCGGCGTCAATGGTAGGTTCGTCAACCAACGCGGAGCAGTGAATTTGGTATTGGCTTTTGCATCACGTCATTGGTTACGAAACTCCAGTGCCTCGTCCGGTGTTTGCGCCATTTGGCGTGCCAGATCGATCCACGATTGCAGCGGGGGCGACGTAGGCTGGGCTTGACGCTGATAGATGTTGAGATATTCGGCCACCGACAAGCGGTATGGATCGCCTTGGGGCGGTTGCCCAGCGAGCACCACCACTTGCCGGCTATGAGTGTTGAAATACCAGACATCAGCGCCT
>NZ_CALFBQ010000058.1 GCF_937951745.1 uncultured Chloroflexus sp. | reverse complement strand
ACTCATAGCCCCGTTGCAACGTGACCAAGCTGTCAGCAATCATCTCATATGAGGTTGGTATGCCATCCGACGAGCAGACCTTGCTGCGCGAGCTTAACGATCTGCGCCAACGGTATGCCGTGCTCGTGCGCGCTTTGCGTTTGATGATCTACGACTACGATGTTGCTACCGGTGTGATTTCGTGGAGTGGCGAAACTGAATATGTCTGTGGGCGCACCATCAATGAGCTTGACGGTGGTATTGCTCAATGGGAAGCGTTGATCCATCCCGAAGACCGTGAACGGGCGTTGCAACTGTTGGGTGAGGCTGAGACGAAGCTGAGCGAGTATGACATCGAGTATCGCTTCCAGCACAAGAACGGCTCGTATGTATGGATTCTCGACCGTGGTTACTTTCTTGCCGGCCCTGACGGCAAAGCGGCGCGGATGGTCGGTATGATGCAGAACATTAGCGAAATCAAGGCGATTGAGTTCGAGCGGCTGCGTATGCAAGAAGAGATTATCGCTGCGCAAGAGCGAGCGCTGCGCGAGCTGAGCACGCCGCTGGTGCCGATCAGCGAGCGGGCGGTTGCACTGCCGCTGGTCGGTGTGATCGACCAACGCCGCGCGAGCTTGATCATTGAGACTTTGCTCGAAGGCGTCGCCACCCGCGGCGCTGAGATGGTCATCATCGACATCACTGGTGTCGCTACGGTTGACACCTTTATCGCCGACGCGCTGATCCGGGCGGCGCGAGCAGTGCGCTTGCTGGGGGCGCATGTGGTGTTGACCGGGATTAGCCCTGAAGTGGCGCAAACGCTGGTTAGCCTCGGCGCCGATTTGAGCGTGTTTGAAACCCGCGCTACGCTGCAAGATGGGATTGCGCTGGCGATGAATGGTGAGCTTGCTCGGGGAAAAGGCAGCGGATTAGCAAAAAGGTAAGGGCGGGTTTCAAACCCGCCCCTGCGATGGATCGTGATCGGTTAGAAGAACAATTTCGCCAACCGTAAAATCCCTTGGCTCCACGGCACGCGGTGCGACACGCCAGTCTGCTGGCCAAACCGCTTGGCGTTGGCAACGTACCACTGGTAATTGCGCACCAGCGCTTCTTTATTCGAGTATTTCGGCGTAAAGCCCAACACCCGCTCGGCCTTTTCGACCGACACAAACGAGTCTTCGGTCACGGTGCCATACGCCCACTTATAGACCGGCGACAGCTTGAGCTTTTCGAGAATCGCCAGTGCCCAGACCATCGGCGCCGCTGGGAAGGTAATGATCTTCTTGCCGTGACCGGCTGCGTCGAGCACTGCTTGAAAATCCTCTTTGATCGTGGTGAACTCTTTGGCGCCGATATTGAAGGTGTCGTTCACCCGATCGCGATCGAGCGTCAAGCAACGCACAATCGCCTCGCAGAGGTCTTCGACATCGAGCAACTGGTAGCGATTCTTGCCATTGCCGGGCAACGGGAAGTTGTGGCCCTCCATTGCCCAATCGTACAGCATAGCAAAGATGCCGAGCCGCTCAGGGCCAACGAACGACTTAGGCCGCAAGATGGGCACGCACATCCCCGCCTTGCGGAACTCAAGGCACAGCTCTTCGGCCTTGACCTTCGCTTCGCCATACGGCCCAACCCCGCTGAGCCGATCTGTTTCCACCAACGGGTGATGGTCAGGAATACCATACACGGCGGTTGACGAGATATGGACGACCCGCTCGACGCCATGCTCGCGCGCCGACTCAAGCACATTGTGGGTGCCGTCAATATCGGTCGAAAAGATGTCAGCTGGCGAATAGAGCGGTAACGCCGCTGCCGTATGCACGACAAACTTTACATCCTTCATGGCCCGATCGACCACCGCCCGATCGCGGATGTCACCCGTATGCTCCTCGATCTGGCTTCGCTCAGGATAGTCGAAGGGGGCAATATCCAGCGAACGCACAACATAGCCGCGCGCCAAGAGATACCGCACCAGATTGATACCGAGAAATCCGGCGCCGCCGGTAATTAAAACCCGATCAGCCATACATTTCCTGCCTACTATTCGCTTTGTTGTAAGAGTGCCCGAATCAGAGCGCCACGTGCGATTATACCCGACAGCCGGCCATCTGAATCAACTACCGGTAACCGTTCGGCATTCACATTCAGCAATTGGCGGGCGGCAGCGCCCAACCCTGCATCGATCGTCACTATTGCCGGTGCCGGCTCGACCAAGCTATCAATTGCCCGGCGCGCGCCGGGAAGCGCCGCCGCCGGAGTGGGTTGCGACCGTTGCAAAGCGGCCAACAGCGCCGCGCGTTCTTCACCCTGTAAGCGCATGAGCACGTTGCTCAAACGCAAGATTCCGGCCAGTCGTCCATCGCCATCAACCACAAACAAGAGATGACTCGGTGCAGTAATCAGCATCGCCAACGCTACGGCCAACGGCTGGCCAAGCGTAACCCGCGCCGTCGCAGCCTGCATCACCATCCCAACCCGCGCCTCAACCGCTATCGTATCGGTTGGTTCTGGTTGGCGCGCTGCTGCCAGCAAGACTTCGCGCTGGCCGAAGATGCCCGCTAACCGACCCTGCCCATCAAGCACCGGCACCTGCGCATACCCCCACTCGATCATCATCGTCAACGCCTGCGGGATTGGCATAGTCAGAGGGACGCCACGCACCTCGCGATTGGCTACCTCGCCTACCGTGCGCCCGTGCATCGCTGTCAGCGCAGCAGCACTTTCCGCCGGTTCCAGCACACCGAGCAAACTGGGCGGTAAACGTAACCCACCACGCCACACCAATTCACGGGCCGAGATCGTCCCAACCACGGTTTCGTTCTCCATCACTGCCAAGAGATCAGCTTGCGCAGTAGCGATCTGCTCAAGCGCCGCAAGCAGGGGGGCATCCGCTGCAATTGTCGCCACCTCGGTCTGCATCAGATCCGACACCAACTGTTCGGTGCCAAACGGCCCGCTGGGACGTAATACACCCTGCGCCACTTCTACCGGCTCGATCGTGATCAGGGCATCGCGAGCCACCACACGAATCAAGGGTAAGATGCGTTGGATACGCCCAGCGTGGTCAACCCACTCAATAATGACCGGCTGCCGTTCGGCGTCCGGCAGGGTTTGTCGGCGAGGGCCAAACCCACCCAATGCCGACAATGCTGTCGCACCGGTCGCTCCACTCTGGCGTAATTCAGCTAGCACCGCCTGATACAACGGTCGATCGCCAGCCCGATCTTCACCGTTGAGGTAGATACGCACTCGTTGCACCGTTGGCTCGGCCATAGCTAGATGCTCCTATAATGTGGTGTTACTTCCGGCGCAGAGGAGCGCCTCAAAGGTTCGTCGCAGTACTCATCTTATTGGACAATGAGATACATTCACCAATAATACCAATCTGGGTATAACATCATAAGTAGCCCAAAGGTCATGCTTGACAAAATGAGAAGTCAATGAGAATCATAAGGATATATATTGTTTCAGTGCACTAGTTTTGTTCGTCGGAGGCCCTTATGAGCCGAGAACTAACCCTCATCGGCGTGTCCGGTTCACGAACCGGGCAACACATCGTCGTCAATCGCCGTTCGATGGTGATTGGCAGCGCGCGTCACTGCGACATTGTGCTGCACGATCGGCAGGTACTTGAACGTCATGCCGAGATTGGGCAGGCGCTCGAACGCTGGTTTATCACCCCGCTTGATACCGGCGCGTTGGTGGCTTTGAACGGCCATCGCATCAACGGACGCCAGCGTTTGCAGAGCGGAGATCTGCTATCGATCGGCAGTGCGGCGTTTAAGGTGGCCGATCGGTAACGTGATCGCGCCAACGGGGTGAGCGTGCCGCCGGTAGGATTAGTCCTGCCGGCGGCAACGTTTTATCTCATCAACTATAAGATTCCCCATACAACCACCTTGCGCTCTTCGCGCCTTTGCGTTTATTGACCCTGCGCCCTTGCCCGCTTTGCGCCTTCAAAATCCGACATCAATGATCGTCCGTCCGGTGCGATCTTGGAAGAAGCCGACCCCATCTTGGATGAGACCGACGTAGAAGCCCATGCGGGTTTCGCGCTGCAAAATCCGCACCCGGCCAATAATCTCGGCCTCTTCACCGGGATAGAGAAAATCTTCCACGAACGGTTGTGCCCACTCTGCGGGCGGGCGCGGCGAAATTGACCAGCGGTACGGGTAACGCTTCGGCCCACCGCCACTGTTGGCATCCCAATCCATGCCAACCCGCCAGAAACCACCAGCCTGTGCCGCATAGATCCCATCTTCGACTGATGAGAAGACCTCATCGGTAGTGTATTCATACCCACTTGGTGGGCCATACGTTCGGATCGGCACCGTACCTGTGTTGCGCACCCGGATAGTGACAGTAATTACCTCTCCTAACATGACCCGTTGCGGCGCAATCATCGAGTAAACAATCCGCGCTTCAGGCTGGCCAACATCGGCCAGCGTGATCTGTCCCTGTCGCTGCACGACATTGCCAAACGGATCTTCGGCGCGCACTGTATAGGTATAGACACCAGCCTCAAGCAATGAGCCATTCGGTCGTTTGCCATTCCAAACGTGCCGCTGCTCATAAGGCCCCTCCTCCTCGCGGGTAACTACCGGAATCACCTCACCGTTGGGCGCCAGTACCTCAATATTTACCGTCGCACTCACTGGCAAGCGATACGTAAACTCGGCCACGTCATCAATCGCATCTGCATTCGGTGAAATGACTGGCGGCCAGACCATCAGATTTTCGATGATCGGTGGCTCGATTGCTTGACCAACGATTGTCAACGGCAACCGCCGCTCAGCAGTCGTATTGCCATCAGCCGCGCGCGCTGCCACGACCAGCGTATATTGGCCGGGAGGCAGCAACCGGCGTACCACCTGCGGATCATTGGTCGGCACACTGCCATCAAAGCGCAACACATACGGTTCGGTGGCCGCAGCCCGCGGCTGCGCCCGGCGCAGATCGTAGCGCTGGCCGGCAGCATCGAGCACATAAATATCAACTAGCGCCGCCCGACCAATCTCATAGCTGATAGCAAGCGGTGTACCTGCCCCCGGCTCATACCGTTCGGAACTCGCCGTTACCTCTCCGAGCAATGGCGTGGCGGCGCATCCGCTTAGACCGACCAACGCCAGCCAAAACATGCCAATACCAAGAATCGTCACCAGCGGGCGCGCAAGGCGCCGCGTCATACCGTTCATTTACCATCCTCCACCTGTATGCCTCGCCGTGCTGTCGCACAGACAGATCACTGGCTGCACCTAACGCAGATCGTAGCAATGTAACAATTCGCGACTTTCACACCTTTGCGTTTCCCCTTCGCACCTCTCCATCCACTACACCTGTGGACTCAATCAGCTACCGGTCGTCTCATTCCTGCAAGCTGGTGTTGCAACGCCCGCCCCCCAGCCAATGAAGGCACGATCGCAAGAACTGCTAACAGCGCTGCTACTCGCATGGCCACATCATAGCCGCCGGCCAAGATCGGCGGCGGCGCAGCCGTAATCGGCGTCATCGGGCCGCCGTTCAAGGCAAAAATCTGCGACGCCCAGATCGCGCCGGCCAGCGCAATCCCGCCAGTTTGACCGACGGTACGCACGACCGCCAGCAGACCGCTCGCCACCCCTAACGCCTCTGGCGGGGCATTGCCCAGCACGGTGCTATTATTTGGGCTTTGAAACAAACCGACGCCGATCCCCAACAACACCAAAAACCCCAGCATCTGCGGCGGTGGCGTCGTGGGTGTGCTGGCGCTCAAACCCAACAGGGCGACGGCAGCAATCGCCAACCCAGCGATGGTCAACACTCGCGGGCCAAAGCGATCCGACAGCCGTCCACTCATCGGCGATGTCAATGACAGGGCAATCGGCAATGCCATCAACATAAAACCAGTGCGTTGTAAATCAAACTGGTAGACCAGTTGGAAAAAGAGCGGAGTTAGCAACAAATTGAAGGAAATGCCAAGAAAGAGCACAAATGACGCAAGCAGATTCAGCGAGAACGCCAAACGTTGGAAGATGCGCAGATTGAGCATCGGTTGCGGTATGCGCCATTCCCAGAACAGAAAGAGTACGCCCCCGATCAGAGCGGCAACAAAGAGACCAATCACCCGTCTATCATTCCAGCCCCACAGCGGCCCTTCGGTCAGACCTAACAATAGGCAAAACAGCGCCAACGCCAACAACCCGGCACCAACCAGATCGAACCGCTGACCGGCCCGCGCCGGCTGGTCTGGCGCAATCGAACGCATCGTCAACCACCACCCTAGTGCGCCGATCGGCAAATTCACCAAAAAGATCGCCTCCCAGCCAACGTAACGCAGCAGCATACCACCCAGCGCTGGGCCGATCAAGATGCCAGTAGCCACAAATGACCCAATCGCACCCAAGGCCATTCCCCGCTGGCTAGGCGGAAACGCCGTCACCAGCAGCGCCGGCCCCACCGCTTGCACCATTGCCGCGCCGATGCCTTGCAAGACACGGAACCCGATCAGCGTCCCGATCGATGGTGCCGTCGCACAGAGCAACGAGGCCACGGTAAAGAGCGCAAACCCAATCAAATAGATGCGGCGTTTGCCATACATATCACCCAAACGCCCCATAATCAAAAGCGTACAAGCAAGGGTAAGTAAATAACCCAGCACCACCCACTCAACCACGTTTAGATTGCTCTGAAACGCTTGCACCAGCGTATTGAGCGCAATATTGACAATCGAGCCATCGATGGTCGAAATCAACACCCCACTCCCGACTGCTGCCAGTGCCCACCATTTCCGCCGTTCTTCCACCATGCACCTCGTCGCCGCGACCTTACTACCGCGAGCATTCTACCGCACTCTGGGCGTGTGATGGGGAATGCAAACGCAGAAGGGGCGACCAACCGGTCGCCCCTTGCTCAGATGGGTCATTGCGCGTATGCTACAACACATCCGTAACTAAATCATACGCCCGACCGATTTCGGTCGGGCGTAGCCAGCAGCAGCATGTAATTGAATTACGGATTGATCGTGCCAGCCAGTTGCTCGAACAGGTTGGAAATGTTCTCAACTACCGGGTCGTTGTCGGATTGTTGCACTTATATCACTGAATAGCGTAGAAATGTTCCTACCGAGCAAGGTCAACGCACCGATGACAACGACGGCGATCAGAACGAGAATGAGCGCGTACTCGACCAGACCCTGTCCCTCTTCCTTGGCGAAGAAGCTGCGAAGCATTGTGTTCCTCCTGAAGACTAGTGCGGTTTAACTATATTGTGGAATAACTCTCCACGCTCGTCAGTATAAGACCTCAGCAATGAAAATCCAATAGCCAGAGAGTACCATTTTGTGCCAGTACTACAATGCCTTAGTACCGCCTTGGAATGGGACTGGTGTACCATTCAAACGTGAAAGTTTTGTTAGATTCAAAATAACAGAAATTATAATACTACAATGCGTAGTTTAAAAACCAACGATCACAAAAAGTTTAAAAAAGGTTTTAACGATAGGCGGGTATTTCTGTACCGGCCGCTCTAGGTTCTTGCTGGAGGGTAAGATCAGGAGCGGATGACATTCCAGCTCGCTGCGCCCTTACGGCAACGGGATGGTCGCCGCAACACGGGTACCACGCCCAATCGAACTTTCGATCCCGAATTCACCCTGCAACAAGACCTCAATCTGTTGGCGCATGTTGGCCAATCCCATATTTTTGCGCGTACCAGCACTCGCAAT
>NZ_CALFBQ010000057.1 GCF_937951745.1 uncultured Chloroflexus sp. | reverse complement strand
CCGGTAGATGGCTGCGGCCCGCTCGCGCCCGATAGCGGCGACCGCATCGTGGTAAAACGCGGCGAGACCGGCCAGTAAAAAGCCGCCGTTCCGCCCGGCTGCGCCACCCCCGACCGCACCGGCATCAATGCCGGCCACGCTTACACCGAGATCGAGGAGCTCGTGGATGCAGGCGAATCCCGATCCGCCTAACCCAATGACGCAAACATCCACTGCAATCGCGTCGGAGAGCATGGGGTATGCCGGGTCTGGCGCATCGTGCCAAATTGGTTGGTCGTCTGATGATAGCAAGCGGGTCATGATCGCTGCCGGCTTCAAACCGGTTCTTGCCGGGTAGCCGGCGCTTGCAATCCCTGCCGGAAGATGCGCACCACCAAATCCGCTGTCGCCGCCGGATCATCGGTTGGCGGCAGATTGCGCCCACCCACAAACGGAAAGCAGAGCAGCGAAGAGAATGTACGAATCACATCAACCGGCTGCAAATCAGCCGCTACCTCGCCATTCGCGATTGCAGCTTCGGCCAAGCGCAAGACGCGGGCCTGCGCTAGCAACAGCTCATTGCGCGAATGGGGATGTTTTTCCAGCAGCTCGGCCACTTCCGGCAACCAGAGCTGGTACGCCGCCGCGCGATGTTGTATCTGGAACAATACGCTTGCATGCAAGAGATCGCAGAGCTGTTCGAGCGGTGATCGATCGGTTGGTTCACCAATCGCAGCCACCGCAAACAGATCGCGAATCAGGCGTGCAATCATAGCGGCCAGCAAATCTTCACGGGTGGGGAATTGGTTATAGAGGGTGGGTTTCGAGATACCAACCCGCGCAGCCAGTTCATCCATCGCCAGTGCGGCAAAGCCGCGTTCGGCGATGAGTTGATGGGTCGCGGCGAGGATCTCGTCGCGCAGCATCTGACGGCGGCGTTCACGGAGCGTTGTGCTCATAAGCGTCTATAATCAACCGGCCAACGACATTGTTGTCAACCGGCACTATACCACAAAGTAGGCAACAATGCCGCAGCCGAGGTGCGATCCACGGCTGCGGTCATCGTCCGCCAACATCACTTATCGGTAAGGATGGTAATGCGCACGCTCATGCCGGCACGCAACCCATTTTGCTCGGCAAGCTTGACCCGCACGGTGAAGGTGCGCACATTGCCGACCACATTTGCCACCGGCGCGACGAAATCAACCGTGCCATTGAAAACCGTGCCGGGCAGCGCGTCAATCCGCACTTCAACCCGCTGGCCCTCACGCACGCGGGCCACGTCGGTGTCACTGATCGCCGCCTCGATGTGCAATTCGCTATCATCAACGATCTGCACTGCCGGCAGCGCCCCCGTGCCGGCTAGATCGCCGGGATCGACATTCACCCGTGCCACGATACCATCGAACGGTGCACGCAACACGGCCTTGTCGAGGTTGAGTTTCGCTGCCGCCAGCGCAGTTTCCGCAATTTTGACCGCAGCCTCGGCGGCGGTCAGACTCTGGCGCGTCGGTGGTGCAGTAATCCGTTCCAAATTGGCTTGGGCCGCTGCTACGCCAGCCTGCGCTGCCGCCAGCGCGCCGGCTCGCTGATCGCCGCGTAGACGGTCAAGCGTGGCTTGCGCTTGCGCGACTGCTGCATCGGCGGCTGCGATCAGATCAGCCGTCGGCCCATCGAGCAGGCGTTGCAAGTTGCTGCGAGCCGTGCGCACCTGCGCTTCGGCAGCGGCAATGCCGTCAATCTCGTTTTGGCGCGCTTGCTCATACGCCAATTGCGCTTGTTTGTACCGCGTTTCTGCCGACTCAACCGCGCGGAGCAATTGCTCCTCGGCGTCTTTCGCTTCTTTGGGCAATTCGAGACCGAATTTGGCCAATTGCTCTTCGCGCTCACGGTTCTTCCAGTACAGATCGGAATAGGCTTGCTGGGCATCGCGTAGTGCATTGGCCGCTAGCGTCACTTGCAGTTCGGCATTGGTCTTCGCTGCCGAGAGGTTGGTGCGCTGAAGGTTCAAATTAGCTTCGGCCTGTTCAACCGCAGCCCACGCTGCTGTCAGGTCGGCGTTATTCGGCCCGTCGAGCAAGTCGTTGCGGCGGGCGATGGCCTGTGCCAGCGCTGCCTCAGCCGCAGCGATATCAGCGTCAGTGACACTGCCGCGCGCCTGCCGCAAGGCCGCTTGGGCTTGCGCTACCTGCGCGCGCACCGCCGCGATCTCTTCCGGCGTCGCCCCTTCGATCAGACGCTCGTAATTGGCTCGCGCTTGCGCCAAACTCGCTTCAGCTTGGGCGACTTGTAACTCGAGTTCGCGCGCATCGAGCGCCACTAGCGGATCACCGGCTTTGACCCGGTCGCCTTCAGCCACAAAGACCTCGGCCACCACGCCGGGCACGCGGAAGCTGAGATTTGCGCTGCTGCGAGCCACTACCTCGCCGCTGGCGGTGACACCAAGGCTAATGGTTGGCGCGCTCGCTAAGTCAATCGTTGTCACCGGCGCGGTGGTGGGCAGGGGCGCCACGGTTGAGCGCACTTCTACCGCCGCCGCCGTCGGTGCCGGGGTCGGCGCCGGGGCGGGAGTGGCGCAGGCGGTCAGGATCGCCAGCGCGCCGCCGATCAGGGTGGGAACAATCACTCGTCGCATTGTCACTTGGCTCCTACAATCGTATTCAGTGTATCTCTATTATTAATCTCCAGACGGTTCGCTCGCCGGCGTTGACGGTGGTGCAGGTGGCACTGCGGGTCGGGTAACTTGTGTTGCCGGCGGGATAGCCACACCGGGACCGGGGGCGGGCAGCTCGAAGCCTTCGTGCGGCTGGGAGCTGCGAAAGCGTTGCTTCAACCATGTTACTGCTGCATCCATCAAACTATAGACGGTCGGCACTACCAGCAGGGTCAGCGCGGTTGAGGTCAGCATACCGCCGATCAATACCCACGCCAGCCCTTTGCGGAACTCGTTGCCTTCACCGGTAGCAAGCAGGTGCAAGCCAAGCGCCGTCGGCATGGCGCCGGCCACCAGCGAGAGTGCCGTCATCAAGATTGGGCGCAACCGGATCGCGCCGGCCAGTTTCAGCGCCGAATGCTTGTCGAGGCCCAGATCGCGCAACCGATTGGTAAAGTCAACCAGCAAGATCGAGTTCTTGACCACTAAGCCGAGCAACATGATCAGACCGATCATGCCGGTGATGTCGAGATCAATCCCCACCAAGCGCAAGGCGAGGAACGCACCGATGAAGCTGAATGGCATTGCCATCATAATCACCAGCGGCTGGGTAAAGCTGCCAAATTGCGATGCCAACACCATGTACACGAAGAGCACCGACAGGCCCATTGCAAGAAAGAGCGATGAGAAGCCTTCGCTCGTCTGGGCAAAGGTGCCGACATAGCTGACAATCACTTCTGCTGGGATGTTAAGAGCGTCGAGCCGCGCTTGCAGCGCCGCTTGAGCGTCGCTCAGGTTGATGCCCTCAAGATTAGCCCCAATCAACACCTGATTGAGCCGATCGTAGCGGCGGATTGAGACTTGACTAGAGGCAAGCTCAAGCGTGCCCAGTGAGCTGAGCGGCACTACGCCAGCGCGGGTCGGGATACTAATCGCGCCAAGGGTCTCAATCCCGGCCCGATCTTGGGGGGCTAAGCGCACTACCACGTCAGTATCGCTGGTACCGGTGCGCAATACTGTAGCCCGGTCACCGTTGATTAAGGCCCGCACCGAAGTGGCAATATCTTCGTTGGTAATGCCCAACTCACCGATGCGCGACGGGTCGGCACGCAAGCGCAATTCGGGCTTGCCCACTTGCAAATTGCTGTCGATGTCAACCAATCCCGGTATGGCTGCCATCTCGCGCTGGATGGCTTCGACAATCGGTGCTAGCTCGATGGCGGGACGGGTAGTTTGCAAACTCACTTGCAGCTCGCGCCCTTCCACCCCCGCACTTGAGGGTTGGAAGCTCGGCACCGAGAAGCTCAAGCGCGGCAAGAAATTCAACTGCTCACGCAGGCGCTCTTGGGTTGGTAATGTCGGTGTGCGGCCAACCAGCGTCACTGCGAATTCGGCTCGCTCAGGAAAACCGGTTACGCCCACCCGCGCAATCACATTCTCGACCGCCGGATCGTTCAGCAAGATCTGCTCGGCCTGCCGCGCTAGCCGGTCGGTTTCGGCCAGCGTTGTGCCCGGCGCTGCCTCGAAGCGCATGATGAACTCGTGCGGGTCTTGTTCAGGGAAGAAGGTCAGCTTGAGACCGCTCGCGACCCAGACGCTCAACACTAGCACCGCAATCGAGATGCCGACCACGATCAGCCGGTTACGCAGACTGGCTAGCGTCCAACCCAGCAATTTGCCGTACCAGCGGCCCATTACGCCGGGGTCTTCGTTGGCTTCTTGCAGCAAGCCGATGTCGCGCTCGCTGACCTCGTCGGAAATCGGCACTTCGACGATCGGTTCGTGCTTAGCATGATGCGGCTTGGGCTTGAGCTTGACATTGGGGAACAGATTGGCTGACATCATTGGCGCGAAGGTAAAGGCTTCGGCCAGCGAGAGCAGAATCGCGATCGAGACCACCAAGCCGAACGACTTGAAGACGATCCCGGCCACGCCTTCGGCGAAGGTGACCGGCACGAAGACCGCCACGATCGTCAACGTCATTGCCACTACCGATAGGCCGACTTCCCACGTGCCTCGTGATGAAGCCACCCGCGGGCTTTCGCCCCGTTCGAGGTGGCGGAAGATATTCTCGCGCACCACGATGGCGTCGTCGATTACGAGACCGACGCAGAGCGAGAGCGCCAGCAGGGTGACGAGATTAATCGTTAAGCCGAAGATCGGCATAAAAATGAAGGTGCCGATCAAGATCACCGGCAAACCGGCCATCGTGATAATCGTGCTGCGCAGGTTACGGAAGAAGAACCATACCACCAGAAATGCCGCGATCGAGGCGAACATCAACTCTTCTAGCGAGGAGAGCACCGATGAACGCACTGCCTCGGACGAGTCAAGCGGAATGTTGTATGTCAGTTCGGGAAATGCGGCAAAGGCCTGATCGAGCGCCCGGTAGACATTATCAGCGACAGTCACGGTATTGGCACCCGATTGCTTGAGCACGTTGAGGATGATGGCGTCGCTGCCGTTCAGCCGTGAAATGGTGGTAACGTCGGCAATACCCTCTTCGACGACTGCCACATCGCCCACCCGGTAGGGCGTGCCCGAAATCTGTACGCGGGCAATATCCTCGACGCTGCGTAACAGCGAGGGTACGCGCAGACTGATCTCGGCATTGTTCTCAACGATAGTGCCAAGACCAAGGTCAACGTTTGCCTGTTGCAGCGACCGGCTGACCTGCGCAGGCAGCAAGCCATACGCCTGCAACTTGGCGAGGTCGAGCCAGACGTTGATCTGGCGCTGTTGACCACCGTTT
The DNA here is from genome assembly GCF_937951745.1 of uncultured Chloroflexus sp. Lineage (GTDB taxonomy): Bacteria > Chloroflexota > Chloroflexia > Chloroflexales > Chloroflexaceae > Chloroflexus. Next base: position 73,953 of record NZ_CALFBQ010000057.1, on the reverse strand, counting down.
ACCGTCACTGAGCCGACACCGGGGGCGCGCTGGATGCGCGGCACGATCTCGTTTTCGATCAGCGTGCGCAGTTCGAGAGGGGTGCGTCCACTCGTATCGGCGACGGCGATCTGCATAATTGGCGACTGATTAGGATCAAACCGCTGGAAGACCGGTTGCCGCACGTCGCGCGGCAGTTGCGGCAAGATGCTATTCACGCGTTGCCGCACATCCTCTTCGAGCTTTTCGGCCCGGTTGCCGGCTTCAAATTCGAGAATAATTAAAGCAAAACCCTCGCTGGCTTGCGATGTGATATGCTTGAGCCCGGCGAGGGTGTTTACCGCATTCTCGATTGGACGTACCACCTGATCGACGACGCTTTCGGGGCCGGCGCCGGGATAGGTGACGCTGACGGCCACAATCGGCACGTCAATTTCAGGCAAGAGGTTGACGGGGGTCGAGCGGAATGAGAGAATACCGAAGGTGATGAATGCCAGCATGACCATCGTGATGAAGACGGGCTGGCGAATCGAGACATCGGAAATCCAGATGCCGTTCAACTTCTCCCGGCGTGGCGGGGTCATTGGTTATCCTCCCACAAGACATTGTTGCACAGGCTTTGTTACACACTTGTTTTTACTATAGCGTAAAGTTTTCTGACGGTCAAGGATGAAAAGGATGAGATTTCGCCGATTACTAATCATCTTTTTCGCCATTTGGTGGGGATGGCCGGCACTGGTTGCGGCCCAACCCGCTGAAGTGTCGTTGGCTGATTACGATCGGTTACTACGGGCTGCCCATGCTGCGGCGCAGCGCGGCGATCTGCTTGATGTACAGGTGCTGGCGGGTGAATTGGCGACGATCAAGCAGGTGCGTATGCCTGACGGCCAGCTTGCGCACGTCGATCAGAGCTGGCTTACAACGGCGCTAGCCTCCAGCGCTCCCGATTTGCCAGCGATTGCCGCCCGACTAGGGGCATTGATCGATGCGTTAGCGCCACCCGGCGTTGTGTCGCCGGAAGTAGCGTTGCGCCAGTGGCAAGCGGTGTACAACGAGCCTCCCTTCAATCGTGCAGGGGAGGGATGGCTAACCCGATTTTTAAATTGGTTGTTTGATCTGCTCGATCAACTGACCCCAAATCCCCCAGATGTTCCGGCTCCTGACGGGCCGCCAGCCAATCCCGTTGTGTTTACCCCGCTAGTCTGGACCATATTAGGGATTGCAGCCGCCTTGATCGTTGGTTTGCTCTTCTTCTGGGTGCGTGGTGTGCGCCGCACCCTGCGCGCGCCGGTCAAGACACCGGTCGCCGATGGCGATGATCCGGTGACGTACAGTGAGGCGCAACGTTTGGCCGCTGAAGCGCGCCGAGTCGGTGATCGGCGCAGCGCGGTGCGCTATCTTTATCTCGCTGCTCTGCTCTGGCTGGATGAACAGGGGTTGTTGGGCTACGAACGGTCGCTTACCAACCGCGAACACCTCCACCGGCTGCAGAACCAGCCGCCGGTGCGTGATCTGCTCGCGCCGGTGGTGGCAACCTTCGACGCGGTGTGGTACGGTTTCCAGCCGATCGATGACCAAGCGTTCGCCCGTTATGAACAGCAGGTGGCGGCGGTGCAGTCCTTGACCAAACAACCAGCGGGAACGTTATCATGAAGTTGCGGCTTGAATTGATCTTGCTGATTACGCTCTTTGCCGGTCTTGGTCTCTTTGCCGCCTACAGCGCCGAGCAGGCCGGCCAGCGCACCCCTGACGCGCGGGTGACCTCGTTTAGCAGTAACGATAATGGTGCGCTGGCGCTCTATCGTTGGCTCACGCGGGTGTATGGGCAGGTTGACCGGCTGGCCTATCGCCCGTTTGTCTTGACTCCGAATGACGGGCTACTGTTGGTGTTAGGGCCGAGTGAACGTTACCAGCCGGCGCAGGTTGAGGCCGTGGTCGAGTGGGTCAAAGCGGGTGGTGTTCTCGTGGTAGCTGACAATGTGCCCAGTCCGCAGAGTGCCGTGTCACCATTGTTGGCTGCGTTTGATCTCAAACTCATCGCAAGCGAACGACGTATCACCACTGCTGCTGTTTTGCACCCCGCGCTCGGCGCGCCGCCGGTCGCTCACGTGCCGGCATATACACGCGTGGTGTTGGCTGTGACCTCGCCGTTGCCAGCGTTTGCGCCGCTGGCGGCTGATGGTGCAACGACGATCGTAGCCGGCCAACGCTTCGGTGATGGTTATGTATTCGCCTTGTCAAGCGTGTATCCCTTCACCAACCAAGGCCTGCGTGAGCCTGAATCGGCGGCGCTGGCGCTCAACCTGCTCCGCTGGTTGCCTCCCGGCGAGCGGATCGTGTTCGATGAATTTCACCACGGCTTCGGCCCGTCAACCGATTTGCGCAGCTTGTTGCTAAGCAATCCGCTTGGTTGGGCCATCCTTTACAGTGTGGCGATGGTTGGCCTGTACATCCTAACCGGCAGTCGCCGGTTCGCTCGCCCACTGCCGTTGCGCAGCGAGGCCACTCGCCGCAGCAGTATCGAATTCATCGACAGTATGGCTGGCATGCTGCGCCGCGCGAAACAGATTTCCTACGCTGCCGAACATTACCGGCACATGCTCCGACGACGGCTAGGCCAGCCGTATGGCATTTCGCTTGCGCTTGACGATGATGCTTTTGTCGCGGAATTGGCCGCGATTCGCCCGATCGATCGCGCAGTCCTGAGCCGGGTGCTGGCCGAGTTACGGCGCGCCGATCTGAGCGAGGCAGAGTTATTGCGGCTTGTTGCCGAAGCCGATCGAGTTGGCTAGCGACAAGCCTGCCGGTCTATCTCGACACGTTCGGAGAGGTCAAACCGATGCGCAATACCCGGCGTTCAACGTTGCAAGAAGTGATCAGTCTGCTTGATGAAGGCGTCAATCTTTATCGGCAATACCTCAGCACCTTTGCGCTGTTGGCCGGTCTGTTTAGTTTGCCGGCGCTGGTAGTGACGTTCAATCTGCTCTTTTCACTCGGCGATATTGAGGACATGTTGTTTGAGGATCTGTTCCTGATTCTTATCAGTCTGCTCTGTACTTCCTTACTCATGATCCCGCCGCTGACGCGCGCCACCCGGATAGCGGTCGATGGACAGCCGCTGCCGCTGCGCCGCGTTATATGGCGTTGGCCACAGATCGGGCGCTGGATAATCGCTAGTATATACGGTGGGGTAATGGCGTTGGTTTGGGTGATGATCATGTCGTCGCTTGGCGGAGTCTTATTCTTTATCGTTTTTTGTGTACTGTTCGCTGTAGTTGCCGTTACAAGTACGGCGTTAAGTACCAGCGCTTTGATCGTGTTTGTGCCCTTAATTATCATCATGGCTCTCATAGCGTATTTTCTCTATCTCGTTCTTAGCGCCGCTGGTCTGGTGGCCGCTTTGTATAGCATCCAACCGCTCATTGATGACACCATTTCCATCGGGCTTGCATTCAAGCTCTCGTGGAGTCTGCTCTTCCGGCGTTTCTACTATAATGTGCTTGTTTTTGCCTGCGCGGCGTTGCTCTTCGGCGTGTTAGCGGTGATTGTGACGCTGACGATGGCGGTGTTGCTGCCTGCGCCCTTTGGTCTGCTGTTCGGCGCGGAACATCCACTTACCCGCGGCTTGAGCGCAGTGGCGTGGGTGATTGGGTTGACAGCAGCGATGCCGCTGTTGCCAATCTGGAGTACGCTTCACTACCGGCAGATGCTGGCCGAGCGCAATGGTGTCGATCTGGCTCGGCGCATCCAGCAAGCGGCGAACGGTGGGGTGCGGTTGGCGGCGTGAGGTTGGTCATTGCGCAGGGGTTGCCCACACCTGCACTAGCGGCTGGGATGGCTGAACTGTTGTCATTGTGAGGGAGTGGGTAGCACCCGACGGTAGCAATCTCCCGCTGTGGTGAGAACGAACGCTGAACGGGTGCATTCTGTGTTCGGAGGAGATTGCTGTGCCGCGTGGCTCGCAATGACAGGTGGAAAGCGGCAATAATGCAGAGCAATACTGTTATCCATAATGAACGGAATAACCGTATGAATCCCATCAGTGTGATCAAAGTCAGCGGCCACGAACTCGACGATCCGGCGTTTCTGGGAGGTCTGACTGAAACAATTCGTACCATGCATCAGCCAGTGGTGCTAGTGCATGGCGGCGGGAAAGAGATCAGCGCGGCTGTCGAGCAGGCCGGTTTGCAGGTAGAGTTTGTTGATGGTTTGCGGGTGACTTCGCCGGAAGTGATGGCGATGATGCAAATGGTTGTCTGTGGCACGATCAATAAGCGGATTGTGACTGCACTGGTTAATGCCGGCGTGCGCGCGATCGGTCTCAGCGGGCTTGACCTCGGTCTGCTTCGTTGTGACCCTTACCGGCCTAACGGGCGCGATTTGGGCCGGGTGGGGGTGGTGACAACGGTTGATGGCGCAGCGTTGCGCCAGATGCTGGCGTTGGGTTGGTTGCCGGTGATTGCGCCGGTGGCGTTGGGGAACGCCGATGGCCTGAGCTACAACGTGAACGCCGATATGGTGGCCGAAGCCGTGGCCGGCGCACTCAGCGGCGCTGAATTGGTGTTTGTCAGCAATGTGCCGGGTGTGTTGGTTGAAGGCCGGGTCGTGCCAACGCTCACCCCTTCGGCAACGGAGGCGTATATCGCAACAGGGGTCATCAGCGGCGGCATGATTCCGAAGGTACGGGCAGCCTTGGCCGTCCTCAGCCGTGGTGCCGCGAGCGTCCGGATCACAAATTTGGCTGGTCTCAGCGATGGCGGTACGCGCTTTGTGGTTGAGGAAACCAGACCATGACCAACCGCCAGAATCTCTTGACGCTCTTCCCCGATCTTGACCCAGCGGCCCAAGCCGATCTGGCGGCATTATTGCAGATTGGTTCGTATCCGGCGGGGCATATCTTCCATATGCCGAATGAAGCCGGCACGCACGTCTTTCTCTTGCAACAAGGCCGGGTCAGGATTTATAAGCTCTCGCCGGAAGGGCGGGCGTTGACCTTATTGGTGCTCCATCCACCTAGTTTGTTTGGTGAAATGGCGCTGATTGGGCCGGGAATTCACGATACTTGTGCCGAAGCGATGACCGAGTGCCTTGTAGCGCGGATCGAGCGGGAAGCGTTGCGCGCTTTTCTTAGCCGCCATCCGGGAGCGGCGATTGATCTGATGGAGTTGATGGGGGCTCGCTTGCGCACTATGGAGCAGCGGCTGGCCGATATTGCGTTCAAGAGCGTGCCGCAGCGATTGGCAGCCCTGTTGCTCGATTTGGCCGGCGATCCGGCTGATGGCGCAACGCCGGCTACGCTCGTCCGTTATACCCACCAGCAATTGGCCGAGATGATCGGCGCCTACCGCGAGACGGTAACGAAGGCGCTGGGCGATTTGCGCGAGGCTAACCTCATCCGGATCGCTGACGATGCAATCGTTTTGGTCGATCTTGCCCAATTGCGCCGCTTGGCATCCGGGTAAATATTCTCTACGGAATTATACCGTAACAACTACGTTCTCGTGTTACAGTAATAGTACCGATGATATCCGGCTAACGGCGGTTGCCATCATCGCCAGACTCGGGTACAATCGAGAGGTTATGATACTGTTGCAAGGAGTGCAATTGATGGTAACCTACGACGATCTCGTGATGGCGCTGGAAGATGCATGGCTTAGCGTTGGCCTGCATGAACACGCGCTCATAGAGAGCGTCATCCCCGCCACGCACGATCGTACCTGCAAGATTGAACTCTTCCCCGATCACGCCGAGCCGTTAACCTTGGCGACGATGCCGCCGTGGCTTGAGATTAACTTTACGTGGTCGCCGGTACATCAACTGATTAGCGAAGGCCGTGATTTGCCGGCTGATCCGCTCGAATTGACCATGACGTACACGGTGACGCTGACCAATCACCGTGATCGGAGCGACATTGAACTGGTGCGCATGTTTCAGCGCGCTGTCCATACCGCCTTCGAGCGCCACTTTCCGGCTGAGATAGCCGAGGTTGAGCCGGTTTCGGTGGAAGTGCGGCGCGTGTATCAACCTGCCGGGCAACGGGTTGAATTGGAAGCGGTGCAGTTAGTCAGCTCAACGATGGTTGACCTGTTCGAGCAGTGGGAAGACCGTGACGTGCAGAGCCTGCGCCGGCTGTTGCGTTCGGAGATGAGTCTGGCCCGCACGATCATCGCTAATCTGAGCGATACCTTCCATCCGCACGGTAATGGCGGCTATCGCTCGGTGGATGCGGCCTAGCATTGGGGCGCGATAAACCGCGCCCTTGCTTCAGCCGCTATCGAGCAGCACGCCACTTGTCGCTACCAACGCCGCGATTGCCCATCCATATCCCCATTGTACCGGTAAGCGGCACGATGCCGCTATACCGGCTAGCGCGATTGCCATCGCTGCCGCTACACTTAGCCACGCCGGGGCGACAGTGATGGTGTTGATGGCGGCGCTGAGCGGCAATATTCCGACTAGCATGAGACCTAATGCGCTGCAAGCGGCAGCTAGATGGGGTTGGGGCGGGGCAAGGCGCGGGATAGCGACGATCCAAGCCCCTGCACCGAGGAGGAATGCTGCCTGCCGCATCGGGCTAGGCGGCCAGCGTAACAGGCCGCTAAGCTCGAAGGTGCCTGCTGCGCTAACCAGCGCGAGCGCGGCAAGGAAGGTGGGCAGGTATTGCGCGGCGAGCTGGTTCGGATCGCAGCGCTCGGCGGCGGCGCGGCGCAATTCCGGCCAAAGCAACAACGTTACGGCGGTTAGTAAATCGAGACTGTAAGCGAACGCCGCCGCCGGGGCGAGTGGAAGCAGCGCAATAGCGCTGAGCGGCGGCAACAGATCGATCAATCTTGGCGCAGTGAGTGGTTCCATTTGCCGGATACCCCGCACCCGCGCTAAGAGCAACGCAGCTAACACCGCGCTCAACCCGCCGGGGTAGAGCAACAATCGCGGCCACCCTTGGCCAAACGTGCCCAGCAGATCGCTCATACCCACCCGCGCCAGCGACTGATCAGCCAGACGAGCGCGCCGAACAGCCCCATCAACGCGGACAACGCTAGTCCCGGCGCGGTCGCTACTGTGCGCGCGCCGGAGTCGAGCGCCAGCAACCCAGCCCATCCCCATGGTTCGATCGTGCCATACGGGGTCAACCCGCCTTGGAGATGGTCGCTGAGCGGGCGGAGCAGCCAACGCGCTAACGCTGGTGCTGCAAGGCCGAGCACGAGACCGGCCAGCGCGCTGGCTGCGCTTGACCAACGGCCCGGCCCTTGCATGTGGCGGCTCGCCGCCAGCATGCACAACAATGCAGTGGCCCACACAACAATGGCCAAGACCGGCACGCCGGCAGCCATCGCTGCGGCGCTGGCCGACCAGAACGCGACAAAGCCTAGGGTTCCCGGCACGGCGCCGGCTAACAGCCAACCGGCCCACGCTGCTGTTCCCGCGGTTGGTTGCGCCAGCCGGCGGAAGGTGAGCTGTAGCAGTAGCAACCCGGCAGCCGCTACCCCAGCCGGTGAGGCGCATCCGGTCGCGGTGAGAGCTAAGCCGCTCAAACTACGTTGCAGCCACTCCTCCGTTTCCAGCGGCTCAGTCGCTGTGGCCGCCCGCCACGCCGTGCTAATCGCTAGCATGCCGCCTACCAGCAGCATTGCCAACTGCCAACCCAGATTCCACGATCCCACGCTAAACAATCGTAGTACGGCGGCAATGCCGGCTAGCGTCGCTAGTGGCTCAAATGGTCCTCGTTTGGAAGTAGTGAGATCGAGGATGCCGGCGGCAATTGCTGTTCCAGCCAAGAGCAAGATGAAGCTAAGGCTATTCAAGCCATCGCCGCTGGCGTTCACGTGCCATGATGATGCCAACCAGCCGATCAAGCCATACCCTGCGGCCAACGCTAACCCAGCCCCTCGTTCCCGCCAACGTTCGCTCACGATCAGCGTTACCAGCAGGCCCATAGCAATGCCAGCCAGATGACCGCTCAGTATCGCTATGCCAAGCGCCGCCAGTTGCCCCAAGCGGCGCCAGTGGGCTGGCATAGTGAACATGAGAAGACCTGCCGTGATCAGCACGAGACAACTCAAGCCATCAATCACGATGAAGCCTTGTAATGTGGTGAATGGCTGGCGCTGGATGCGTAGCAGCATTCCGCTGCCGCTCAACGCAGCAATCGCGCCAGCTAGTCGGTAGGGTACGTGGTTAGAGGGTAGCGAACGCATGGAGAAACACACTTTGTCAAAATAAGATAAGTCCATTATAATCACCGAACAATCGTTTTTGCAACTGTTCTGTACAACGTATGAAACGCTTCTTCTCTATCCTGCTCGACATCCGCCACTCTGATGAAGAAGTCCGCCAGCGAGGACGAAATATTGCCATTATCGGGCTGGCCTTGTTTGTCATCAATGTGCTCATTGCGGTTTCAATTGTCATTTCTTTCCCAGAACTGATTGTACTCTTGATCCCGACTGGGTTTGGCGCCGCGCTCTACATCGCGATCATTGGCATGACCCGCATGGGGTATGTTGATCTTGCCGGTTGGCTGACCGTTGTGGTTTCATTGATTGGAACCATTTCTGCTACGATATTTCATCCTGATCGTCCGGTTGCCGTGTTTATTGTCGTGCCGTTGGTGCTAGCAGCAACGATTCTACGGTTTCGCGATGTTATCGTTGTAACGGTAGCAGTGCTAATTGGATTAGTGAGCATCGCATTTTTGGCTGAGTCAGCAATTATTTCGTTGCCATTACCCGATTTTTTAGTGACGACCAGCATGTTAGTGAGCTTTGTCGCGGTTATTAGTTTCGTCCAGAGCGCCGGTAATGAAAAGCTCTATCATCGTTTGCAGGCTGCATTGCAACAAACCCGACAAGCGGCAACGCAGTTGCAGCTCATGAACGAGGAGCTTGACCGGCGGGTAGAAGCCCAAACTGAAGCGTTGCAAGAGGCGCTGCGCGAGCTTGAAGATCGCGCTGTCGCCCAGAGTCGCCTACTGGCTGAAGTGATTGCGCAACGTGACGTGATCCGCGATCTGAGCGTGCCAGTGCTGCCGGTGGGCAAACAGGCGTTGGTGATGCCGTTGGTGGGTACCATTGATCGCGATCGGTTGACGCTGACTCAAGAGCAAGCGTTGGCCCAGATCGAGCAGCAGCGCGTGCGTTGGTTGATCCTCGATGTGACCGGCGTGCCGGTGATTGATACTGAGGTTGCCGCTGGGATGATGCAACTGGTGCAGAGCGTGCGCTTGCTAGGGGCGGAGGTGGCGCTGGTCGGGGTGCGACCTGAAGTGGCGCAGACAATGGTGAGTCTTGGCATTGAGTTGCCGATTTCGCACGTCTTCAGCGATCTCGCTGGGGCAGTCGAGTGGGTTGGCCGGCAATTGGTGACGCGGTAGGAACATTGCAGCGCAATATCCTTACGGCGCAGGGTACGTATGCTGGTAATCGGGGCGTGGACGGCGCGCCCACGGGTGATGTTAGCGGGATAGCGGCCAGTGCTCTGGCTTTAGCTACCGTTGATCAGCTCTTGCCGGCGATAGCGGCAGTTGACGCAGTAGGTGATGCGGTATCCGGCAACCGTAGCACGCTGGAGCGTATGCCCGCAGTTGGGGCACACGTTGGTTTGCACTTCGCCGCCGCCGGTCACAACCGGTTCAGGGCGCGCTGCCGGCGCCACCGGATGGGCTTGGCTCGATGATGGCGAGGCCGGCGCGGTTTGTTTGGGTTGGAAACTCCACGCTTTGCTGAGTAATTCAACGATCTGGGCATAGTCAAGCGCGCCGCGTGAGCGCGGATCGTGTTCGTAGATCGTCTTTCCCACTGCCGAAGCTTCCGATAAGCGCACGTTCACTCGTACCGGCGGCATGACAAGCTGGCCATAGGTGCGGTTGAGGTGTGCGAGCAGTTCAATCGATTGCTTCATCCGTGGATCGACCATGGTGGGAATGATTGCACGCACCACGCTAGTGCTGCCCTTCACCCGCGCAATTTGAGCGATCAGCTTTTCCAAGCCGCGCACCGAGAAGGGTTCGACGGTGGTAGGCACGATTACTTCGGTGGCGGCCATCAACGCATTTTGATTCAGCACCGTCAGCGAACCGCCGCAATCGAAGAAGATAAAGTCATATTCCGAGCGCAACGGGCGCACCAGTTGTTCGAGCACCCGCACCCAATCGGCGCGTCCGGCAATGGCTTGCTGGGCGAGCAGCAATGACTCATCGGCGGCGACGAGGTCGAGGTTGGGGCGTGCGCTGATCCGCAGATCGGTCAGCGGTTTATGATCGACGATCGCTTCGTAGAGGGTGCGGCGCGCGCGCACACCGAGCGCCATGGACAAATTGCCCTGCGCGTCGATGTCGATCAACAATACCCGCGCCCCTTTCAGCGCCAACCCGGCGCTGAGATTGACAACTGTGGTGGTCTTGCCGATCCCGCCTTTGAGATTGATAACTGCGACGATCCGCGCCATGCGCTGCTCCTTACTCTGGCGCTCTGCGAGGCAACGCGTTGCCAGTGTAGTAGAGCAGGGGCAGCATGTCAAGTAGCGACGACCCCGCAGGGCCGTCGCTAAGGCAGGTTTGGCGCTTAGCGCACCCCCTCCAACCGATCTTCGAGGTCAGCATAGATCTCGCGCAACTGCTCAAGGGTGGCGTCGTCGGCTTGCCAGAAGCCGCGATTGTGAGCTTCGAGCAGGCGACCGGCGATGCCGGCGGTGGCGTGCGGGTTGAGACTGGCGAGCCGCTCGCGCATCTCTGGATCAAGCAGGTAAGTTTCGGCGACGCCTTGGTAGACCCAACCGTCAACCGCTTGGGCGGTGGCGCTCCAGCCGTAGGTGTTGCTGACCCGAATCTCGATCTCATGCACGCCTTCGTAGCCGTGCTTGAGCATACCTTCGTACCATTTCGGGTTGAGCAACTTGGCCCGGCTTTCGATCCGCACCATCTGCTCAAGCGAGCGCACCCGACTGGCCCCCGGTGTGACCAGCTCGGCTACTTCACCCATGAGCGCCGTCGGTCGCACACCACGGGTCTTCTCAACGCTCTTGGTCAGACCGCCGAGGTACTCGTAGTAGTGGTCGATGTCGCTGATCCCATTCTCAACGCTATCGACATTTTGGAAGGTGACGCTCACCGTTGCCAACGCCTTTTCCATCACAGCGCGCGCTTCACTCCATTCGCCGCCGGGTTGGAAGGCGAAGCTCTTGCGAGTCATGAAGGCTTCGGCCAACTGGCCATCTTCCTCCCACGTGCTGCTCTCGACCAGATGGTTGACGTTGGCGCCATAGCTGCCGGAAGCGTTTGAGAAGACACGAGTCGCCGCCGCTTCGACGCTCAAACCCAATTCAGCAGCTTGCGCCAGTGCATGGGCGCGCACGAAGTTGTACTCTGGCGGTTCATCGGCGGTAGCGGCCATGCGGATGGCACGATCGAGCAACGCAGCCTGCGCGGCGAACAGATCGCGGAAGATGCCGCTCACCGTCAGCACCACATCAATGCGCGGGCGGCCTAACTCGGCCAGCGGGATCAGCTCGACCGTGGTGATCCGGCCTAGTTCGTCAGCGACAGCGCGCGCGCCGACCAACGCCAGCGCCTGTGCGATCCCCTCACCCTCGGTCTTGATATTATCGGTGCCCCACAACACCATCGCCACCGTTTCGGGGTAGGCTCCCTGTTCGGCGCGTACCCGTTCGAGTAGCTCGTTGGCGATGGCCATACCGGCGGCGGCGGCAGCCGGAGCTGGTATGTGGAACGGATCAAAGGCGTGGATGTTGCGGCCAGTGGGCACGACCGACGGGTTGCGCACCACATCGTTGCCTGCCGAAGGCAGCACATAGCCGCCGTTGAGCGCGCGCAACAAACCGCTAATTTCGCGCTCGGTGGTCATACGACGTTGAATGTCGAGCAAGTAGTCCCACAGTGGCGTAAGCTGGCCGTGCGGCAGCTTCACGTGGCGAGCCAACGCTTCATCGGCGGCGTGGCCTGTGCCGTGCTCAACTAGCGCCGTTACCGCTGCGCGGCAGATTTCCTCGATCTGGCGATACTGGGCTTGGGCCGCCGGATCGTGGCGCAGGCGTCCGGTCAAAGCAGGGTAGTCAACCCCCAAGGCGCGGCCAACAATGTGGGGCAGCGGTTCGAGCGGCGGCTGGTTATGGCCGCACGGCACGCGGGCAAAGGTTGCAATTAGGCTCAGCACATCGACCTGCTCGCTCGCTTGGGGTGGTTGGCCGAGCACGTGCAAGCCGACCGGAATCATCCGCTGCTCGACCTGCAACAGTTCGTGGCCGAGCGCGGCGACATACTCGTCACCCTCGCCGCTGACCGCAATATTCAGTGCCTCGGCTTGGGCGCGTAGGTCGTCGATCAAAGCCGGGTCGGGATAGGCTCGGTAGCGATCGATGCTGTCTTTGAGTGCGCGCAACCCTTTGTAGAGACCGGCCTGTTGCACCGGCGGTACCAGATAGCTGACCAGCGTCGCCATGCCGCGCCGGCGGGCAATGCTGCCTTCGCTGGGATTATTGACGCAGTAGTAGTACACGTTAGGCAAGCCACCGAGCAAGCGCAATGGCCAGCACTGCGCGCTGAGGCCGGCCTGCTTGCCGGGCATAAACTCAAGCGCACCGTGGGTGCCGAAATGGAGCACAGCGTGGGCTTTGAACACCTTGCGCAACCAGACGTAATATGCGGCAAAGCCATGGTGTGGGGCGGCGTCCTTGCTCATCAACAGCCGGATCGGGTCGCGCTCGTAGCCGAAGCTGGGTTGCAGACCGACAAACACATTCCCAAAGCGGCGGCCAAGGATATGGAGCCGCTTGCCGTCGCTGAGTAACTGGCCGGGGGCCGGCCCCCAATACGGTTCGATATCGACATAATCGGGGAAGAGGCGGCGGTACTCTTCAACTGGCAACGAATCGGCGACGTTACCGTCGGTGCCGTGCAGCAGAGCGTTACCTTCGACCACCAGCCGGCGCAAATCATCAGCGCTCGGCGGCAATTCGACCGTATACCCGGCGGCGCGCAGCTCTTGCATCAGGCGGAAAACACTGGCAAAGACATCGAGATAAGCGGCAGTACCGGCGTTGCCGAGATTAGGCGGGAAATTGAACAGGGTAATCGCGATCCGCCGTTCGGACGGGGGCGTGCGGCGTAGTGCCACCCGGCCTGCAATCCGGTCGGCGGCTAGTTCAATTTCGGCGGGCAGCGGGATCACATCTTCGCGACCGCGCGGCATACCGCCGATTACCAGCGGATCGGTTGCGCCGTCGAGTTCGGGCAGCGACACATTGAGCGCCAGTTGGAATGGCGCAATCCCGCGATCATCGCTGCGCCACTGCTCAATGTGCTGAAAGACCAGCGGGAACAGATCGAGTATCGGTGTATCGAGCTGGTCGAGGATAGCGCTGGCTTGGACGGGATCGGTGCTGGCCGGCCCACCGACGAGAGCGAAACCGGTAGTATTGACAATCAGATCAACATCAGCCGGCGGCTCGTGGCGGCGAGCGCGGACGGCATCGGTAAAGAAACGCTCGACCGTGGGGCGCATATCGAGCGTCGGGCTATAGGCGGCGCGCACTTCGATGCCACGGGCCTCAAGCGCGCGGATCAGCGCTTCGAGATGGGCGCTATTGCCCGACAGCGCAAACGGGCGCATGGTCAGTAACCCGACCGTGCCACCAGTAAATTTCTGGCGCTGCTTGCGCCGCCAAGCGCGGTAAGCGGCCAAATCAGCAAACGGCTCTGGTGCATCAGGGTGAAACGCACCGAATTCGGGAATATCCTGCGGATCAAGTACCGGCAGCTTGCCTTTATAGCCGGGTACATAGCGTTCGATGAACAGCAGTAGCAACCGGCGCAGATTTTCGGGCGTGCTAGCGGCCCAGAACTGGTGCGCTATGACATAGCTATGGATATCGCGCGCCTTGCCGGGCAAAAACTTCAACATCTTGCTCAGGCCGCGCACCAGCGACATCTGGCGCTGAATCTCGCCGTGACCGTGTTTGGGTTGGAATTGGCTCAGCCACTGGCGGAAGGCGCTCTGTTCGGCGGCGGGTTTGGGGCGGAGATCAAACTTGCCAATGCGCGTCTGCTTAATCAGCGAGGGGCTACTCATGATCATGCAAACCGGGCACGACGCGGTTGCCAAAATTTCGCTCAAGGGGCGGATATACTCTTCGCCGAAGAGCATTGAGCCAAAGACAAAATCAGCTCGTGCCACCGCAGCGGCCAACCGCTCCCAATCGGCGGCGGTGCGCATATCGGGCGGGGTAAAGAAATCAATCGCTAACCGCAGACCGTATTCGCGTTCGATTGCCGCCGCCGCCTTGCGCAGCGCGGGAGCGTTGTTGGCTTCGATACACATGAACACGAAGCGCATAGCAGATCTCCTTGCTAGTTGGTGCAGCGACGCAATGGTACGGCGCGCCGGCGCCGTCACGTTTGTGGATTCAACCTTTGTCCAAGAAGCTATTTTTCATTATATGATATGTCATTATAGATACGTTATCTCATTTTGTAAAGAAACACATATTCTGGAGGCACGGATGGTGAAGATTCAGCAACCGGTGACCGGTTGGCCGCTGCGTGCGGTGGGGTGGTAGGGCAACAGATGGTTCGGTTATGCGGCACTCACACGCGCAGACAAGAAAATTGATGTTGTACCGTCTCTCGTTTTTCTAATACAGGTCTCGCCAATCCGTTGCTTTATGCTACACCTACCCTACAACGCGCCAATCGACCACGGCAAAGGAGCTTTGGGGTGGTCGTCTAGATTCACTGGCATGAGAACGATCGGGCGTGGTAAGAACAGGCATTACCGCAACTCAATTCCCATCTACCACTCGATCCGGTTGGTAAGCTTTTGCTCGCATCGCACTGCCTGAGCGGGCCTAGCATCATCTGTTTTGACCACGCTGCTGCCAAGCTCTGCGGCTTGGTTCAACGCTGGAGTTAGGGTAGCCGACAGCGCTTATTGCTCATTGTCCGCGAACCAGTGGCGCAGGTCGTTGTTACGGGTAGATACGTCCGAGGTGTTGGTATGGAGCGAATTGCCGGAATCGGCGGTCGTAGTAGGCGTGTTGATCCGGCGCTACGCGGTCATGGCCATTCTCATATCTGACCAAGCGAAGAACGGTGAGGGCGCTTGTCTGCCGATCTGATCTTCAAGCCTCGTGCTGCCGGCTTCAGAGTTTGAAATGCCAATCCGCCCGCAGCATCGGCTCGGTGTCAATCCTGTCGATTCCGAGCTGGATACACGCGCCGCTGTGTTCTCAGCAACTGAACGCGAACATGTCCGCCAGTTCCTTGCGCGCGCGCATCTTTTTGCAGAGCTTGTAACGCCGTTATGATACGCTGTGTCGCATTGGCACCATGCTGGCGATCCGGCAAGCAGCATGGTTGCGTTGTGGACCAGTTCAGATAGCTCCGCGCAGCCGCACCTAACTTGCCCAAGACCTTGGCCTGCACGTTTCAACCGTATGTCGCGCGGTAGCTGGCAAATGGGCATTACTGCCTAACTGCGCGTTGGCGCCGCTTGATAACTTCTTCGCCGAGGCAAGACCGATGCAAGAGGCATTACGTGAGCTGAATGCAACTGAATCCTACCCGCTAAGCAATGAAGAACTGTCCCAACGGTTAGCTGCGCAGGGATATGCGGTTGCGTGGCGTACTATTACCAAATACCGCAAACAGATGGGAATTCTGGCCCGCCATCAGCGCACTCGTCAGCGCCAATTGGCCAATGCAGGTCAGCAGTTACGTAGGTTCATTTCAAAAAAGACATGAAATCTTCGCTTTGCATCTACATACGATATTCGTGTTCGTTTGCACAAATTTCTCTTTCTGCCTATACTACCCGCCAAGCAGCCTTTCAATCACATATGGAGCCATTCATATTATGAGCCGTGGTATCGCGTTGCTCCTTGACTACGATAATGCCAGTCGCACAACGTTGGTGAACCGCTTACACGAATGGCAATGGCCCGTGTTGGCAACAACCGATGCCCGGCTGATGGCGCATTATCTCAACGATCAGCGAATCGCTATCTGTATTGCTAATGCTACGCTTTTTTCAGATCCACAAAGCGATTTGAAAATAATCAGTAGCACCCTCTCGCCGCATCAGAAGATTGTGCTGGCCGGCGGCGACCTGTGGTTGTTTATGGCCCTCAATGCCAGTTGGCTAGCATACGTTCTCTGGTTGCCGTATCCGGTGCCACATACGTTGCTAGAGGCAATCGTTCGGCCTACACCCGTCGCTGACGATAGGGTTGTGCTTGCCACTGACCATATCGAGGCTGATTCGCCCGGTTTGTTCGCAATCGATCCCATCCAGCGCCGGCTTTACCTCGGCCACCGCGAAGTGCGTTTGAGCAAAGATGAATTGAAGCTGTTGCAATACCTTTACGATGCGAATGGCCGTCTCTGCCAGTACAAAGAACTGGCACAGCTCCTCTACCCGTCACATTATGACGAAGAGGAGTCGCGCCATTTATTGCGGGGGCGGATGTACTATCTGCAATCGAAGATCGAGCGTGATCCGAAGAATCCAAGGTATCTGGTGTGCGAACGCGGTGTCGGTTATCAATTGCGCGTGCCCCGCAAGCAATCGGCTGCCAACCCGCAGCCCCAATTGCTAGCGTAATCGCACCATCCGCACAATGCCGCCAGCAATACCTAACCCGATCGCCAGCCACACCAACCACAGTTCGCTGCCGGCAGCCGGCAGATTGACGCTGCGGGCAGTGACCATAACCACGCTCAGATCGCTGCGGGGTGCGTTGCCGGTGATTACCGGAATGATCCCATCAGTAGCAAAAAGTGTGTTGCCGCCAGATCGAATGTAGCCTCGGAGGGTGTACACCCGTCCGGCGTCGATTACCGCCGGGTTGTAGGTAAGATTAAAGCGGAACGGCGCCTGTGCGCCACTAGTGGCAAATGTCTGTTCAACAATCACCCGTCCGGCTGTGCCGCTAGCAGTCACTTCGGCAATTTGCAAGGTCACGAGCGCATCAGCCGGCAACGCTATCCGTTCGTAGTAGGTAATGGTGCCGGTGAGGCTGGCAGTGCCTTGTGCTATGGTCAGGGTTGGCGCGATAAGCAGCAATACCCCGATGAGAAGGACCATTGCCCGGCGATAGAACTGCATAGTCTGCTCCGTGCTGCAACATCGGCAAGAGAAGATGGTATACTCAAGATTATAAACGATGTGAACGCGCAAAATCTGGCGCAGAGATGCAGGTGCGAACCTGCTTAGGCGGTGATAATGAGATGACGCCAACCTGTTGACTCGTACTTGTGCGCCTTTGCGTTACGTTTCGGAGTTCTTATGCCGCTCTATCTTGTGACAGTGGCGTCGCGCGCCGCCGCTTCGCCGCAGACGCTCTATTTGCTGGCTGGCAATGAATTAGTTCCGGCGGCGGTTTCCCTCGTGGTCGATCAGCTCTTACACGATCCGATTGTGCAGCAGGCCCATTGGCAAGTGGTGGAGGAGAATCGGCCTTTGACCGATCCGTTTCTGCCAGCGACCGAGGCGCTAGTGTTGGAAGTGGCCTATCGGCCCGGCGTGACCGACAGCGAGGGTGAGAGTGCGCTTGAAGGGGCGTATCGGTTGGGGGTGCGCGGGATCGAGCATGCCCGCGCGTTGCGCCGCTATCTCTTACCGCCTGACACCGATCCGGCCCAAGCTGCTGCTGATCTGTCCATCGAGGTGGTGCATACGACGATTGCCTACCATTCCGGCCAGCCTAGCCCGGCGCGGACAGCGTTCTACACGATGCTGGTTGCCGATCCGGCCCCGACCAAGCCAGTGGTGGCAACGGTGCCGTTGCGCGCGGCTAATGACGCCGAATTGCTTGAGATTAGCCAGCGTGGGGTACTGGCGCTCGATTTGGCTGAAATGCGGGCAATTCAAGCTTATTTTACGGTGCAGGGGCGCGATCCAACCGATGGCGAGCTTGAGACGATTGCCCAGACGTGGAGCGAGCATTGTTCGCATAAGACCTTTAAAGCCCGCGTGCAGTATGAGCAGCCGCCAGAGGAGTTGCCGACGAATGCGGCGTTGCATCCTATGCTGGCCCGACTGGCCGCCGGCAAGGCTGACATTGACAGCCTCATCCGTACCTTCTTGATGCGGGCAACCGAGCAGGCGTTGGCCGGGCGCGATGATGCATGGGTGTTGAGCGCGTTTGTGGATAATGCTGGCATCCTTACTTTTGGTCACGATTACGAAGTGTCGTATAAGGTCGAGACCCATAACCATCCGAGCGCGCTGGAGCCGTTCGGCGGCGCGAATACCGGCGTTGGCGGCGTGATACGTGATGTGTTGGGCGTATCGGCCCGCCCGATCGCCAATATTGATGTGCTCTGTTTTGGCATGCCCGATGCGCCGCTCCCGCCTCCCGGCGTGCTCCATCCGCGCCGGATCGCGAGCGGTGTGGTCGCTGGTGTGCGCGATTACGGCAATAAGCTCGGCATCCCCACCGTTGGCGGGGCAGTATTGTTCGATCCCGGCTATACGGCTAATCCGCTGGTCTACTGCGGCACGGTCGGCATTGCCCCGCGCGGCATGCACCCGCGCAACGCGCGGCCCGGCGATATTATCGTGGTAATGGGCGGGCGCACCGGGCGCGATGGCATCCACGGCGCGACCTTTTCCAGCATTGAGTTGACCCATACTACGGCCAGCGAAGTGGGCAGCGCGGTGCAGATCGGCGACCCGATCACCGAAAAGAAGATGCTCGATGTGCTGTTGCAGGCCCGTGATGCCCAGCTCTATTCGGCGATTACCGATTGCGGCGCCGGCGGCTTGTCGTCGGCGGTCGGTGAGATGGGCGCTGAACTAGGCGCTGAGGTGCATCTCGAACATGTGCCGTGCAAGTACGCCGGTTTGCAGCCGTGGGAAATTTGGCTGTCGGAAGCGCAAGAACGCATGGTGCTGGCCGTGCCGCCAGATCGGCTGGTAGCGCTGCTCACGCTCTGCACCGCCGAAGAGGTCGAAGCAACGCCGATCGGGCGCTTTACCGATGATGGCCGGTTGCGCGTCTATTATCACGATCTAGCGGTCGTTGATCTTGAGATGGACTTTTTGCACAAGGGGCGGCCCCAGCGTACCCTCAGCGCCCGTTGGGAACCGTCGCCGGCGCTGAGACGATCGCCATCGCTCGCTGATGTACAGCCGGAAGCAGCGCTGCTGGCGCTACTGGCCCATCCCTCTATTGCTTCCAAAGAGCGAATTATCCGCACGTATGATCACGAAGTGGGGGGCGGCACGGTGATCAAGCCGCTGGTCGGCGCTAGTCTCGCCGGGCCATCTGATGCGGCAGTGATCAAACCGGTGCCGCACGATCCGGCTGGCTTGGCGCTCGGCTTTGGCATCTGCCCGCGCTATGGCCGTCACGATCCGTATTGGATGGCGCTGGCCGCAATTGATGAGGCGTTGCGCAACGTGGTGGCAGTTGGAGGCGACCCTGACCGCACGGCTATTCTCGATAACTTCTGCTGGGGTGACCCCAAGCAACCCGATCGCATGGCTGGGTTGGTGCGGGCTGCGGCGGCCTGCTATGATGGCGCAGTTGCCTTCGGTACACCCTTCATCAGCGGCAAAGACTCGCTGAATAACGAGTATCGCGATGCGAATGGCAATCGGGTGGCGATCCCGCCCACGCTGTTGATTTCGGCCCTGAGCCACGTTCATGATATTGGCCAGTGCGTGACTATGGATCTCAAGCAGGCGGGTGATGTGATCTACCTGCTCGGCGCGACGCGGGCCGAGTTTGCCGGCAGCCATCTGGCGGCGGTTGGTATGATCGAAGACGCCGGCGCGTTGCCCAAAGTCGATCTGGCGGCGGCGCGTGCCACCTTCCGCGCGCTCCATCGTGCCATTCGCGCCGGTTTGGTGCGCGCTTGCCATGACCTGAGCGAAGGTGGCTTGGCAGTGGCAGCAGCCGAGATGGCGATCGCCGGTGAGTTCGGGATGCACCTGACCCTCAATGGGGTTGACCTCGACCCGATCACGTTGCTGTTTAGCGAAACGCCGAGCCGGTTTTTGGTTGCGGTCGATCCAGCGCAGAGCGCAGCGTTCGAGGCAATGCTGGCCGGCTTGCCGCTCGTGCGGTTGGGTGTGGTGACGGCAGCGCCGGAGGTGCAGGCGGTATGGCGCGATCAGACCCTGATCAATCTGCCGGTGGCCCAATTGCGCGCAACGTGGCAACATGGTCTTGACGCAATTAGTGTGAAGGACGAGGAGCTATGAACGGGCAGAGTCCGCTCGATCGGGCCGCATTTGCGGCTGACATCGAGCGCCGGTTGGTGGCTGAGCCAACTGTCGATTTCCTTGGACGCGAAGGCGATATTTTGCAGGTGTGCGTCGCCAATCAACGGATGCGGGTTGATTTGACCAACTTCTACAATGCCTACACGCAGGCGCCTGAGCATCTTGATCTGGTGTACAGCACCCTCTTGCGAGTGCTGCACGAACAGACGCCGGCACGCGAGGCACGCACCTTCACCGAGGTGGCAGATCGAGTGATGCCGATGCTCAAACCGATTACGCTGCTGAACGCGGTGTTTGAAAAGAAGTTGCCGATGCTAGCCTACCGGCCCTTTCTGGCCGATCTGATCATTGCGTATGTGATTGATGAACCGCAGAGGGTAGCCTACATCAACGAGCGCCATTTGGAGCGGTGGGGGATTGGTGAGCACCAGTTGCACGAGCGGGCGTTAGCCAATTTAGCCGCCCGCACTCACGAGCGAGCGCACTTTTTGATGACCGGCGAAGGGGCGCAGCGGCTCATCGTCGCCAACACCCAAGACGGCTACGATGCGACCCGGCTGCTCTTGCCCGATCTGCTGGCGAGCTGGCAGCCCCATTTTCCGGGCAAGATGGTCATTGGTATTCCTAATCGCGATTTTCTGATTGCCTTTAGCGATGCCGACCAAGACATCTTGACCAGCGTCGCACATCAGATCCAGCTTGATGCCGCCCAACGCGAATACAGCCTGACCGATCAGCTCTTCACTATCGAAGACGGTCAGATTCGAGAGTACATCTGGGAATAGCAGCGCGCGCCATTGCACGGTAGCGCGCAAGGAGCGAGAACTCTGCTGGCGGTTGTTATTACCTTTCTGCTGTACGGCGCTGCATGCTGGTTGTGGTGGCAGCAGCGTAATCCGCTTTACGTCTTTGCATTGGCAGCAGGTCAACTGAGCACCCTGCTCGAGCCGTTTTGGCGGCTGTTGTACAGCATTCAAACGGTGCCGTCGCTGACCTCGCTGGTAACGGCGCTGACGACACCTTTCAATGTCACGGCTTCATTTCGCGCAGCATGGCCCGACACTTTGCCGGCGATGATTATTGCGGCGCTCTACCTCTATCGCTGGTGGAATCCCGGCCTGTTGAGCGGTCTCTTCACCTACGCCATCTTCATCAGCATGCAGTTGTTGGCGAGCGTGCTAGGCTTGCGCGATCCGGCGCCGCCGGCGCTGCTCGGTTCATTATCCTTCGGCATCAGTGCCGAGTTGCTGGCAGCGCTGATGAGCGCCACGATCACGTATGGCCTCTGCTACGTCTTTATTACGGTACAGAATTACTCGTGGCCGAGCATGGCGGCGGCTATCTTGCCGATGCCACTCTTCTTTGGCGGGTTGGTCTACGGGGTGGCCGGTGCGCCGTTGTTAATCAGCCGGCTGTTGCCCGACGGCGAGTGGCCGACACGAGTAGGATTGGTGCTGACGCTGCTGCTGTTGGGGTGGTGTGTAGCGATTATCACGTCGGGGTTAAACCGGTTAAACCGGGTGGCGTAAGCAAGACAAGCGACACGAGAGTCAGACAACAATCCGCGAACGGCGCTGACGATGGCAACATCACGCTTGACCCCCGAACTCCTGCTTGCCGCCTACCGGCAAGGGATCTTCCCGATGGCCGACGAGAACGGCGAGATCGGCTGGTACGAACCGGTGCGGCGGGCGATCATTCCGCTTGATGAACGCTTTCACGTCCCGCGCCGGTTGGCGCGCACCGTGCGATCGGGGGTGTTTGAGGTAACGTTTGATACTGCTTTCGAGGCAGTGATCACCGCTTGCGCCGAGCCGGCACCGGGCCGGGAGACAACGTGGATTTCGCCGGAGATCATCCGGGCTTATAGTGAGTTGCACCGGTTGGGCTATGCCCACAGCGTCGAGTGTTGGCGTGACGGCCAACTGGCCGGCGGCCTGTACGGGGTAGCGATAGGCGGTCTGTTTGCCGGCGAAAGCATGTTTCACCGTGTGCGCGACGCCAGCAAAGTGGCGTTGGTGCATCTGGTCGAACGATTGCGGCGGGGCGGGTTTGTGCTGCTCGACTCGCAGTTTGTGGTGGGGCCGCACATGTTGCAGTTCGGCACGATCGAGATCTCGCGCGGTGAATATCACCGGTTGTTGCGGGTGGCGTTGCGGACGCCAGCGGTATGGTGAGGAAGAGGGCGCGGCCTTGCCGCGCCCATGGGAACGAGGCAGGCCTCGCCCTTACCGTTGTTTGCGTTTGCGTTCGCGGCGGGCTTCGCGGCGACCGGTGGTAGCCACTGGTCGTGGTGTTGCGGGTGTCGCATCAGCCGGTACTTGACGAGGGGTAGGCGCACGGGTACGCGAATTACGCACCAACTCGGGCAGCACATTACGCATGTAGTAAAAGACATAACCGCCCAAGATCAGCTCAATGACAAACTGAATGTAAAACCAGAAACGCAGGTTAAAGGTTGGCGTATTGAGCATTCGGGCCACACCAAGCGCCACACCAAAGCCACCCACAATCATCAGCGCAATCCCCAACTGGCGGAAAAAGGTCGCTTTGGCCACATTCCGCTCAGTGTGCAGCCAGATGAAGTAGGCGCCGCCCGCGACCAGCAGAATCTGCACAATAAAGAACGTCCACGCATACGAGCCAAATGTAGGACTAACAGCCACGAAGTAGTCGAAGAACCCCATAATGACAAGCCTCTCTCCACGGTCGCCGAGCGTCGGTACTGCTAGATTGTGGCGGCGATTATAGCAGCGCCGGGGATGCTCGTCAACCGTCCATGCTCCATTGCACAATGTTCGCACCAGAAACGTGCCACCTTTTTCGCTAGACATATACAGCAAAAGTATGTATAATGTGCAAAACGCCGCGTAATTTGTGAGGGAGTACACTATGCCCTACCGCATTCGTCGCCGGGCCCATGATCTGATCTGGGTGGTGCTGGAGGATCATCTACACTTGGCCGAAGCGGAACGGTACTATCAAGAAATGTGGCGCTTACTTGACCAGTGCCCGAAGCCGACGGATCTGCTGGTGGATGGGCGACGAATCTCTAGCGCTGATTGGGGAGCGCGCCAGCGTACCGAAGCAATCGCGCGCCATAAGCATTTAGGCCGGATTGCCTTTATTGTTTCTGAACATCATTTACTGTTGTTTGCGCCGTTGGTGCGATTTGTTAGTGGGGTTGGTTTGTTTGGCACCGAACAAGAGGCATTACGGTATCTTGGTACGGTGATGGAATATGGAGATTGATAGTTTTTCTGTTCATTACTACTGCAAAACCTGTGCATAATTGCACAGGTTTTGTTCGTTTCATGTTCAGATTGTATTTGAGGCTATGATCTTGCATAATATACTCAGGTTATTATCGCTGACGACAGGAGCAATGGTGCTATGAGCCAGCCGACAGAATTTGTGATGGTGCTGGGGATGCAGCGGTACAGTCAGGATTTCTTTCGTCGCGCCGAGGCTGAGGTGCGCAAAGAGATACCCGATTTCCGCTTGCATATATTTGAAGATCGCGATGTCACCGTGCGCCCGGCTGAGGTTGAGGCGGCGATTGCCCGCTGTCAGTGTCTCATCCTTTCCCTAATTACGTTAAACGAGACAGCCGAGGTATTGATCCCGATGGTCGAGCGCCACGATCCGCCGGTGGTCTTTTCGTTTGAAGGCCTCCCCGAGGTGATGCGGCTGAATAAGGTTGGTTCGTATAATCTTAAGGGTGGCAAGGGCATGCCCAAACCGGTGCAGAATGTGGCGCGGCTGTTAGTCGGCGGGCGCGAGGAAGACGCGCTCTACGGCTACGTCAAATTGCAAAAAATTACCTCAAAACTGATCAATTTCTTGCCCGGCAAGCGGCTTAACGATTTTCGCAACTGGACGAATGTCAATAATTATTGGAATCATCGCAGTATTGCTAATGCAGCTAATATGTTTAAGCTCATCTTGCGCGAGTATAGCGGGATGAGCCATCTGCGGGTTGACCCGGTGGTCGAGCTGCCGAATATGGGGTTTGCTCACCCCGATGCGCCAAAGTTGTTCGCCAATCCCCACGAGTACGAGCGGTGGGAAAAGGAGCGCAACCGCGCGCGCAAAGGTGTGCCGGCTCCGCTCGGTACAGTGGCGGTGCTGTCGTTCCGCGCCCATATCCTTTCTGGCGCTGATTACCCCAATAAGATCGTCCAGACGCTCGAAGCCGCTGGCTTGCGGGTGCTGCCGATCTTTGTGATGGGGATCGAGAGCCATATCGTGGTGCGTGAGTGGCTCAGCCACATGAAGGTCGATCTGGTGATCAACACGATGGGCTTTCCACTGGTCGGCGGCCCAGCCGGTTCGACGAAGGCCGGCTTGACCGTTGATGTCGCCCGCGAGTTGCTCAGCAAGCTCGATGTGCCGTATATCGTCGCCCAACCGCTGTTTGTGCAAGACGAAGACGATTGGCGCGAGCGTGGCGTTGGCCCGCTGCAAAGCACCTTCCTCTATAGCCTGCCTGAAATGGATGGCGCGATCGCACCGGTGGTGTTGGGTGGGATGCGTGGCAGCACGATCACAACGGTGCAAGACCGGATCGAGCGGCTGGCCCGCATTGCGTGCGGGTTTGTCCGTTTGCGCAAGAAGGCGAACCGCGATAAGAAGGTGGCGATTATTGTGTACAATTATCCGCCCGGTCAAGGCAAGGTGGCGACGGCGGCCTTGCTCGACGTGCCGGCCAGCCTGATCGCGATCCTCGATCGGTTGACTGCTGAGGGCTATCAGGTGGGTCGCTATCCGCGCGATCCCGATACCTTCGCGCGCTGCCTTGAAGGTTTGGTGAGCGATCAGCCGCTGCCGCCCGGTCATCCGCCGGTGGTGATGGGGGTGAGTGCCGATCTGAAAGATTTCTACCGCTGGCTGCGGCCCAGCGATCAAGAGCGGATTAATGCTCGCTGGGGTGCGTTCCCCGGTGATATTGCCCCGCTGGGGCGCGATAAAGTGCGCTTGGCCGGTACCCAGATCGGCAATATCTTTATCGGCGTGCAACCGGTGATCGGTATGCCCGGCGACCCGATGCGACTGCTGTTCGATAAGGAAAATACGCCGCACCACCAGTACGCCCTCTTCTACCGCTACCTCAGTGAGAGCTTTGGTGCCGATGCGATCATTCATCTCGGCATGCACGGCACCGCCGAGTGGATGCCCGGCTTGCAACTTGGCCTGACCGATCGCTGCTGGCCTGATATTTTGCTCGGCGATGTGCCGAATTTTTATGTTTACCCGATCAACAACCCTGCCGAGGCCAATATCGCTAAGCGGCGCGGCTATAGCACCATCATTGGCCACGCTATTCCGCCGTATGGCCGGGCCGGTCTCTACCGTGAATTGCAAGCGTTACAAGACTTATTGGCTGAATACCGCGAGCGACCGGCAGCAGTCGCTGACGATGACCAAAGCCCAGAGGCGGTTGCGATCATGCAGAAGATCGCGTTGCTCAACCTTGATAGCGATCTGGTGCGCCAGCCCAACGAGCCGTTTAGCCGCTTCGCTTCGCGGGCCTACGCCTATCTGCGCGATTTAGCGGCGACGATGATTACCGATCGCTTGCACGTGTTGGGCAGTGCCCCGCCGCCCGAAGAGCAACTGACCCTGATCGTCGAGACGCTCAAGGTGCCGCGCGGCGAGTTGCCCGGTTTGGCTGATCTGTTCCTCGCGGCACGGCGCGTTACAATGCGCTACGGCGACGTACTGGCGCGGGCGCGGCAGGGTGATGCTGAAGCGTTGGCCCTGCGCAACGAGATTGAGTCCCGCTGCACCGAATTCGTCCAGCAGACGGTCTTTGGTCATCTGTCGCCCGATCAGGCTGCGCACCAGTTTGGCTTGCCTACCGGCAACGAAGTGCTGGGGCTGATCCAGCATGGGCGAGCGTTGCTGGCGGCATTGCGCGATAATACCCAAGAACTTGACTACCTCATGCGCGGGTTAGGCGGTCACTACATTCCGGCAGCCCCCGGTGGCGACATTATCCGCGATGGGGTGACGGTGCTGCCTACCGGGCGCAACATCCACAGTCTCGACCCCTTCCGGGTGCCGACCGATAGCGCCTACGAGCGCGGCGCGCGCATCGCCGAGGCGTTGATTGCTTCTCATCGCGCCGAAACCGGCCAATACCCAGAGACAATTGCGCAGGTGTTGTGGGGTCTCGATGCGATTAAGACGAAGGGCGAGTCAATCGGTATCGTGCTCGGCCTAATCGGCGCGCGCCCGGTGAAGGATGGGCAAGGCAAAGTCGGGCGCTACGCGCTCATCCCGCTGGCTGAGCTGGGCCGGCCCCGGATCGACGTGCTTATGACTGCCTCCGGTATCTTCCGCGACATCTTCGCCGGCACGATGGATATGCTCGACCGGTTGGTGCGGGAAGCGGCTGAGGCCGATGAGCCGGTGGAGATGAACTTCATCCGCAAGCATGTGCAAGAGCTAATGGCTACCGGCAAGAGCTTCGATCAGGCGACGGCGCGTATTTTCACCCAAGCTGCCGGCACTTACGGCACCGATGTCGATGAGGCGATTGAAGGCAGTGCGTGGGAGAAGCGGGAAGAGCTGGAGGAGCTGTTCATCAAGCGCAATGCCTACGCCTTTGGCGGGCGGCAGAATGGTGAAGCGCAGCCAGAGGTATTGCGCTCGTTGCTCGGTACGGTCAGCCGGGTAGCGCAAGAGATCGATAGCGTTGAGTACGGCTTGACCGATATGCAGCACTACTACGGTTATTCAGGTGCGCTGAAGGCTGCCGCCGAACGGGCCACCGGCCAGCGGGTCCCGCTCAATTTTGTCGAGAGCTTCACGGCTGAGACGAAACTGCAAACGCTTGAGCAGACGCTGCGGGTCGAATACCGTACCAAGTTCCTCAACCCGAAGTGGTACGAAGGCATGCTGCGTCACGGCCACAACGGCGCCGCCGAGATTGCCAGCCGCTTCACCTACATGCTCGGCTGGAGCGCCACGACCGATGCGGTTGATAAGTGGGTTTACGACGAAGCTGCCAAGACCTTCGTGCTTGACGACGCCATGCGGACCCGGATCGAGCAGCTCAATCCGGCGGCGGCGCGCAATATGGTAGGTCGCCTGCTCGAAGCGAACGCACGCGGGATCTGGCAGACCGACGAAGAGACGTTGGAACGGCTGCGTGAGTTGCATGCCGATCTGGAAGATCGGTTGGAGGGGGTGGCCTAGGGCCGTATGACGGCACCGGGAGAGCCAACTGCGGCTCTCCCGGTTTTGTTTTTCTGAGGCGCGGCGAGGGTGTATCTCTCGCTGATGTTGCAATCTGGCGGCCGCATCTTTAGATTACCCTACCCATCCCCCTTGACAAGCTGGGAAACTAGTTGTATCCTCCAAATAGTTTGAAAAAACAAACTATTTGGAGGATCAAATCGTGTATCACGAACTCGACCCACCCTACACCCCAGAGCGCGTCGCCGAGTTGTTCAACCTCGTGCATAGCGAGCTGATGGGCCAAAGCATGGAGACGCTCTTACAATTCTTGCAACGGACGAACCTCTCGATGCCGCGCCTGATTGCACTGATGCACATGCACCGTTGCCAAACGGCGACCATCTCATCGCTGAGCGAGCATCTCAATTTAACGATGGCAACCACCAGCCAGATCGTCGATCAACTGGTGCAAGATGGGTTGGTAGAGCGCAGCGAATCACCGTATGACCGTCGTCAAAAGCTCGTCTCACTCACGCCCGCCGGAGCGCGGCTGGTGGCTGAAGCGCGCCAGATTCGCTTGAGCGAAGCTAGCCGTCATCTCCGCCAGTTGCCGCCTGAGCTGCTCGAGCGGCTCGGTCAGGCGCTCAGTGCGGCGTGCCGCGAGTGGAACCTCGCGACGGCTGAGTAACCTTATACGCAGTGAGTGCGCCTTCGTTGAAGATAGCGTGGATGCCGCGCTGTCATGGGTGTCTGTTTGCAATACGCAAAGACGCGAAGGCGGCAACGGGTGCGAGGCTTTTGTGTTGGAAGGTATGAGGGTACATGTGACGATCCATCCTAACCCTTTGCGTGGATCACTTCTGCGCCTTCAGGTTGGAGGAGATTGCTGGTGGGCTACGTTCCCTCACCCTAACTTGAGGGTAAGATAGACAACATTTGACATAAGTTTGGCAAGACAAGGAGTTACCCAACCGTATGGCTACGACCACATCGCCAACGACTGTAGCTACAACCCGGATTGATTACGCCGTGACGCTTGATCAGCGCAGCAAAGTGCTGATCTTAATCGGAGTCTTGCTTGGTCTGTTTCTCTCGGCGCTCGATCAGACGATTGTCTCGACAGCTTTGCCGCGGATCGTGGCCGATCTGAAGGGGATCGAACTGATCGGGTGGGTTTCGACCAGCTATCTGCTGGCATCAACGGCGATGGTGCCGATCTACGGCAAGCTGTCAGATATCTACGGGCGCAAATATGTCTTATTGTTCGGGATCGTGGTCTTTTTGCTTGGCTCGCTGTTGTGTGGCTTAGCCGGTGATATGACCCAGTTGGTCTTCTTCCGCGGCTTACAAGGCTTTGGCGCGGCGGCGCTCACCTCAACCGCTTTCGCCATTCCCGCCGACCTGTTCGCACCAGCGGAACGGGCGCGCTATATGGGTCTGTTTGGCGCCGTATTCGGCTTGTCGAGCGTGGTGGGACCGTTTATTGGCGGTCTACTGACCGACAACCTGAGCTGGCACTGGATCTTCTTCGTCAACTTGCCGTTGGGCGTGATCGCACTCGGCTTTATCATCGCCAAGCTGCCACGCTTGCACAGCGGCCTCAAACCGGCGATTGACTACGCCGGCGCAGCAACGTTGCTGCTGACGGTGATCCCATTCTTGCTAGCGTTGACACTCGACAAGAATGACTTTCCGTGGACGTCGCCGCTGATCGTGAGCTTGTTTACCGTCAGCATAGTTGGCTTGATCTTCTTCCTGCTGATCGAGCGGCGGGCTGAATCACCAATCTTGCCCTTACACCTCTTCCGCATCCGCACCTTCACCCTCACCGCAATGATCGGCGTCACGGTTGGCGCCACTCTCTTTGCGGCAATCTTCTTCCTTTCGCTCTATCTGGTCAATGTGCTCGGCGTGAGCGCCACTGCCGCCGGCACTACGCTCATTCCACTCACCCTTAGCCTTGTGGTTGGGGCGATGGTGTCATCACAGATCGTGCAGCGCACCGGGCGCTACAAGTGGGTGATCATCGGCGGTATGGCGATTATCGTCGCGTCACTCTGGTGGCTGACAACGCTCACCCCTGAGACGTCGATCTGGATGGTGCGGCTGCGCATGATCGCACTTGGTCTTGGTCTTGGCCCCTCGATGCCGATTCTCAATCTGGCGATGCAGAACGCGGTACCGCGCACCGATATGGGGGCGGCAACGGCCAGCCGGCAATTCTTCCAGCAGATCGGACAGGTGGTGGGTTCGGCAGTCTTCGGTGCGCTGCTCACCAGCGTCTTGACCACGACTCTGAGTGCGAATCTGGCTCCGATTCAGGCCCAATTGCCGCCGGCAATGGCTGCTCAGTTCGACAGCAGCGCGCTGCGCAATGGGATGGGTGCCGGCGAAGGGGCAAGCGGCGAAGTGGTTGATCCGGCAGTACGGATCGAACAAGCGATTGCCGAGCAATTTGCCGCCCGGCGCGAGTTGATCACGCGCGCGCTGCGCGATGCTGATCCGGCGGCAATCGAGGCGCTACGCGCTGACCCGCAGATCCCTGATCAGCAGAAGGCGATGCTGGATATGGTTGGGAGTTTGCCGGCAGTCGCCCGCACGCAGGCACTCGACCGGGTGTTGGCGCAGCTTGACCAAGCCGAGCAGACGGCCCGTGCCGAGGGTCGGGCGATCGGCGAGCAGATCAGTGCAGCCCTGAAAGATGCCTTCACTACCAGTGTGACGACCATCTACTGGTGCGCGATTTGGTTGGCAGTGATCGGGTTGGTGCTGGCATTGTTCATTCCCGAACTGCCGCTCCAACGCAGCTACGGCCAAGATTTGCCGCCAATGATGGAGTGAGCAGTCGCAACGCGAGCAAAGGGCGTTGCTTGCCCCCTCCCCCGCTGGGGGAGGGGAGGACGACTCCTCCGCCGGAGGAGGGATCAGGTAGGAGAGGAAGCCAAAAGGACGTGAACATCGCCGAGGGCGTAGGGGATGGGGATAAACTCCGCATCCTCTGCGCTCTCGGCGTCCTCTGTGGTAAACATTCTGCCCAACTTCCTCAGCCCAGCACTGGCGGCGATGGCGGCGCAAATCCCGGCTGCATTGTCGCTGGCGCAGTGTGACCGGCGGCATGAAAGGGCGATGGACACTTCATAGGCGACAACCGGCCAGCACGCAACCGCCGCCTCACTGCACAGCCTCGGCCAGTAACCGCATCGCCAAACGGTGCGCATCGCTGTTACGATAGCCCTTCATCGCCGTCGCATCGCGCCAGACCGTCTTCTTCCAAACAACATTGCCCCACTCGAAGCGGATGGCGATATGAACAATGCCATCGGCGCGTTAGTCCTGCACCATCGTGCGCCAGACAAAGAGTGGCATGAGGAAGACCGAACGGACGCGCAAGCGGGTAATCGAGACTTTCTCAATTGATAGTGTTTATTTATGATGTAAATACACAACGTTAATTTATTTTTGTCAAGCGGCTACTCCCATCACTAGTCAAGTCAGGTATAATACACAAAAGATCCGTCCGATATGGCAACGAGGTGTTATGTGGCTACTCCACGATCTCGTCGTGGTCGCGGCCAAAAACGCAGTTCCGCATTAACGGTGCAGCGTCGGTTGTGGCTGATCAGTCGATTTGTGCGCGGCCCGGCGACACCCGCCGAGCTAATCGCCGACGCGCGCCGCACCTTCGACTCTGGTATTTATCCTGCTAACGCACTGGTTGCGCTTCGCCACGATTTCAACGCGCTCCGCAGCGAATTTCTCTGTACAATCGAACGCCAACCTGACGGGCGCTACGCACTGACCGATTTTGGCCGGCTTACCTTACTCAATCTACCTGACGAAGAGCTTGAGGCATTGGCCTTTCTCGTCACAATGTTCAGTGAAGGCAACTGGCCAAACGGCCCGCAGGTACGATCGCTACTCGATCACGTCATTGCGTTACTACCGCCAGAACGGCGGTCAAACCTCCGCCAACAGCAGGAAATGGAGATTGAATTCCCCCAAAGCAGCCAACCGGTTGATCAACAATGGTTAGCCCGACTCAAGCGCAATCTGCACCGCCATGCGCTACGCTTTCTCTACCGCTCAACCTTTAGCCAAGAACCGGAAGCGCATCGGGTGGCGCCGGTACGGCTCTTGATGCGCGACGGCCATATCTATCTCGAAGCCTACTGCTACAGTTCACCTCATCCGACGACGGTAGGGCGCTACGTACCCTACCGGGTTGACCGCATCATTCCCGATTCGCTGCACGTCGAACGGCGGGTCTTGCCACCCGAACTGCCGCCGCGCAAGATGTGGTCATTGCGTTACCGACTCTCGCCGCAAGTGGCGCGCAACCGCGACGTAGCGCTCTGGTTTCCCAACAGTTCAGTGACGTATCACCCCGACGGCAGTGCCGAGATCTCGGCCCAAACCAGCGATCTGTGGCAAGCCGAGCAGATTCTGCTCCGCTACCGCGAACATTGCCGCGTGCTCGAACCGGATGAGTTGGTGGAAATGATCCGGCAGACGATCGAGCGGATGCGTGCGGTATATGCCGAGTAAAGGGATAGCGTGCGGCAGCTTGGTTGCCGACACGGAGATGCGATTATCGCCACAACAAGCTGAGATAAAGCAGCGTAATGACGGTGATACTGACGATGATAAGGCCGTTGATAAACCACTGTGGCGCCGGCTGCGGTTGTAAGCGCTCGTCGCGCACCACCTCAAGCTCGGCCTGCAATGCTGCTAGCGTCACCTGCCGATTTGCCGGAAACGGATTGAGCATTCTCGCGATCAGCGCTTGAGTGGAAGACGGCAACTGCTCACCATCCAACAGCTCGTGCAACACCCAACCCAGCGCGAAGAAATCGCTCCGTTCATCAATCGGCCAGCCGGCCCATTGTTCGGGCGGGGTGTAGGTAGGCCGGCCAATCCCCTGCACTTCCGGCGCGAGCTGGCCGTGATAGCGGCTCAGGCCGAAATCGATCAGTGCCACCTCACCGCGCACTCCCACTATAATGTTTTGTGGGTGCAGATCACCGTGAATGATCCCGTGCGCGTGCAAGATGCTTAGCACCCAGCAGAGATTGATCGCGATGGTGAGCGCGTCGTGCGGATGACCGGCGGCAAGGATGGACGCTAGCGTCTGGCCGGGAATGTAACGCTGGACATAGTAATACCCGTGGCGATCGCGGCCCATCGTAATGAAACGCGGGAAGCAGGGCCATTCACCATAATATGCCTCCGGTAGTGCGTGAACTATCTTGATCTCGCGCAAGAACGCGCGGGCAGCGTCGCGGATCGGCAAGCTGCGACTAGTGGGGGCAAGGCGTTTGATCACTACGAATTGCTTATCCCGCCCATCGTAAGCTAGATCAACAATGCTGTGAGCCGTGCGGGTCAGCAGGCGAACCACCTGAAAGCGATTGGCCACGACCTCGTTGCGCGGAACCGTTGTCATCACGGCACCTCCAACAGGTCGCGGAGGGTGCTGAATGGCGTTAAGCCATCGAGGACGAGCGTTTCATCACCATATTCGATCATTAGTGTGCCGGTATCGAACCAGTAACCGATGGGATTGGACGGGAAGCAATATTCGCGGACATAGATCCGTTCGATGATGCGGCGTGAACCAAACGGATAGCCGTAATCGATGATGAGCCTGTCACGGGTGATCACGATGTTGAACCGGCGTTCTCGGATCACCAGCACGATCAAGACCAGCAGGGCAGTCGTACTTGCGAAGGCGAATCCAAATGCGAGCGAGATATGCCCAGTGATGAAGGTTTGCCGTGCCAATCCAGCGCAGCTTCCGTAGAGGGCAGCGAGGCCGAGATAGTGCTGTAGGCGCCGCAGCGGATGACGACGGAACGGGGTCGGGGGAGACTGGTGAATGATCGCCATCGTGTCCTCCTTCGCCGGGTGGCGCGAGCCGGTTCGACAGCACGAACCGATCTGAGGGCCGGTGTTCCGCTAGGTGCCTGCTTCTAGCAAAAAGTACGGAAAATCACCTCCTTTTTACGCTTTTTTAATAAGTAAGTAAGTTTGTTGTATGCTGCGATGTGGATTTGATTTGTTACGATGATTATAAGTACCCACAGATCACATCGCATCCATCAGAAGACTCATGGTTGGATTAAGTGTGATCGCCAAAAGGATCATGCTTCATGGCAAAGATATGCCGGCGCTCGCCGCCATTCGGCAACAAAAAAACGGCGCAGCCGGCTGCGCCGTCTCTCAGTATCGCTATTGGCTCTCGGTTTAGGTCGATTCGGCTGGAAAGCTGCTGCCCACTTTTAAAATACCGAGATCATAGGCGCGCGCAATAGCGTGAACCCGATTGGTCACTTGCAATTTATCACAGATGTTTT
Organism: uncultured Chloroflexus sp.; assembly: GCF_937951745.1. Taxonomy (GTDB): domain Bacteria; phylum Chloroflexota; class Chloroflexia; order Chloroflexales; family Chloroflexaceae; genus Chloroflexus. Next base: position 40,196 of record NZ_CALFBQ010000057.1, on the reverse strand, counting down.
GAATATCCCGTTTAACCGTGCCGGCGCTACAACTCAACTCTTTCATCATCTCTTCGATCAGAGCACCGCGCGCCATCAGGCGAAGGACTTGTTCTTCGCGTTCGGTGAGCGGGTTCGTGAGGTTATGCCGGGTATGCGCCCGCCGAACTTTCCGCAACACCTCCTCTAACAAGCGTTCGAGTTGGTCAGAGTCGTTGAAAACCTCTTTCGAGACGGCCATATCAGCGCCTTTGCGCTGGACCTGTTCGATCCACTCTGGATAAGCCGTCATCGCAATAACAGCCACCCGCGGCGCTTGGCGTTTGATCTGTTCGATCGCATGAACACCCGTCCATTTGTCGCCGTACCACGAAATATCCATCATGATGATATCTGGTTGGAGCTTGCTTGCCATGCTGATCGCTTCTTGCGGGGTGTGTGCTTCACCAACGCATTGAATATTGGGAATATAGGTGAGCACCTTTTTCAGCCCTTCGCGAAAGAGAGCTAAATCATCGGCAATAACGACTCTGATGAGGGTGTCCATGCCTGCTCCTCCTTGATCGGTCCGGTGATCTGCACGATGACGCCGCCTGTAGGACGTGGTTGTACGGTTGCCCGCCCGCCGATCCGTTCAGCCCATTGTTGAATTGCAGTTAAACCATACGCACCCCGCTGGCGCAGGCTTTCCATACTCTCCGCCATACCGCGACCGTTATCTTCGATCGTGAGCGTAAAGCCAGTGTCTGTTTGGGTGTACTTAATCCATACCGCGCCGTCTGGCTTGAGATGGATTTCAGCGTGTTTCGCGATATTGGCGAGTGCTTCTTGACAAATGCGGAAGAGGGCGTAAGCCGTTTTCCGAGGCAGGCTGATGTTGGTCAAGGGATCGAAGAAGATCGGGATATCTTTGAGCACCGATCCTCTAAGCAAATTGATGTAATCATTGACCATCCGGTCAAATGACTGCTCGAGATCGGTACGTCCGCGGAGATCGTCTTGAATATAGCGCAATTGTTGGTAGAGAAACTTCGCCGCTTGATTCGTTTGCAGTAACTGTGGGGTAATCGAAGCTACCGGCTCAGCTCGTTCGAGTTGTCTGATCATCGTATTGAGTGAGAAAATTATGGTTCCTTGCACAAAATTAAGCAGATCATGGACATCGAGACCTAAACTTTCGCGGGTTGTCCGGCGAATATTGACGATATTCACCCCGTTCAAGACTTGTTTACCAAATAATTCCAATAAATCATGCGCTGGCGCAGGGAAACCCTCGCCATAGTCAGGTTCGTAATTTTCAAAGATTAATACGCCAACCACCATCTGGCGCTGGTCGCGAATCGGGCCAGCAAGCAAGGAACGACCGCGCGCGGTAGGCAAATGCTCAAGCTCATCGCCGGCAATGCCATGTTCGGCATACCATGCCAGCAACGTATCACCAGTAAGGGTGATGATCTGATTGTGCGCCGCAATGGTGGTCGCCAAACGCCAATAGGCTTCATTGTCGAAGTAACCATCGCGCTGCGATGACACCGCTAGCTCAAACTCATAATCTGGTGATCGGCGCAGGAAGATGGTACAGTGCTCGCATGCGAACAGGTTCGCTCCGAGCTGGGCATACGATGCAATGAGTTTGCGCTCGTCATGAATGCTCATTAACGCCGTGCCGCTCTCAAGCAACACCCGTAACTGTTTTTGTTGCTGTTGTAGCGTTTCCACCAGCCGCGCGTTGTCAATTGCCGAAGCGGCGGCATTGGCAAGCAGCATGCTCAATACTACATCGCCTTCACGGTAGAAGGCGGGCGTATGACTGTCAAGCGCGATCATCCCAATGCATTGGCTGCGATAGATCAGCGGTGTATAGAGGATACTGCGAATATTCGCTGTCTGATACCGTTCCGATTCTTGGACAAAGTGGGGGTAGGTTTGGGTGACATCCGTCTCAACCAGCGGTTGTTGCTCACGCAACACACGGCTGTTAGGGAACCGCTCATCGTGAATATCGAACGATAAGGAACAAACCGCGTTCCGATCAGCAAAGCCGTCGCATTCGACAATCTGCAAATAATGGCCGTAGAGCAACTGAATCGAAGCGCTGTCGTAGCCAATCAGATTATGATAAGCTTTGAGGATATGCTGATAGACGCCGGTAATGCCTTTGCTCAAGTCGCTCATCTGCTGAATATGCTTGCGCAGGCGCTCAGCCTGTTCGTTCCGCCAGATCACGGCTGCTGCCATCTTGGCATGGGTTGCCAGCGCCTCGAACCGCCGGCGTTCCTCGGAGGTAAATGTCCGTGGCTTATCGTAATCAAGGGTGAGAATGCCAATAATGCCGAGGTAGCCGATCAGTGGCGCGACCATCAGCGCGCCAATAGGTGGTTTGCGGTGAATAAAATCGGGGTCGTGAGCGGTATCCGTGACAAACTGAATGTGCCCTTCACGCAGTGCGCGCGCATTAATGCCGGCGAGGGGGCTAGGTGGTGCGCCGTAATCAAAGCCGCGCCGGTGGCGGGCCACGATCAATTGTAAGGTCTGGCTCGCCCGATCGAGCCGCCGGATTTCACATTTGCTTGCGGCAGGAAACGCTTTCAGCGCTTCTTCAACGATCGTAGCAAAAACGGTTTGGCCGCGCGTGCTGGCATCGTAGATGCGGTAGAACCGTTCCGTCTCTTCAAGCTGCCGTTGCCGGGCAAGGTACAGTTCCCGGTACTCGATTGCATGGGCGAGCCGTTCGCAGATCATGGTCAAATCAATTTCATGCAGGCGCTGAAACCCCTCACTGTGCAATTGGCCGTGCTCGTTCAGCCGGTTGACTAACCGCACAACGCCGATAATCCGCCGGCGTCCGTTGAGTGGTACGACTAAGAGATGTTTCACTTGCCTGCTAGGGAGGGCCTGTTTGTATGCCTCAAAATATTTGGGATGCGCGGCCAGATATTCGGCAAGATTATCGATGATCACTGGTGCGGCGTCGAGGTTATTGGCGACAACGGTTCGCCCAAACGGTGATCCCGCTAAACCGGGCAATGCAAGCCCGGTAATCCCTTGGCCTAATTCGTAATTCTCCTCGAACGGTAAGGGCGGGCCACTGATGATGTCACGGGTCAGCCGCCCATCCTTGAACCAAAAGATCGCCGCTGATTCCGCTCCAAAATCTTTACGCACCGAGTTCAGCAGTTGGTGAAGAGCGATTGTATACCCTTGCTGATCCTCTTCAACAATAGCATTGAGCAATTGTTCGTACAAATCCAGCCGGATCGTGCGCGGTGGATTGAGAAACAGCAAGAGCTGCTCACCATCTGCGACCCGTTGCGACTCGACATCAAATTTGATTCTACGCCCACCGGGAATTTGCATAGTGTATCGTTGCGGATAGGGTTGGGGCTGTTGGCAGGCTACGCAATTCGCATGCAAGCAAACCAAATACTCGTAGCAGGTCATCTTTGGCGTCCATGGGCCAAATTGCTGTTCGAGCGCATGATTGACAAACACGAGCCGGCGATGTTGATCGACCACGCAGATTCCAGCTTGATATCGATCAAGGATTTGGACTAATTCGGTCTGCAAACTCGCAAAAGCGTCCGGATGCAACGATATGCGGCGCAAGACATATAACAACAGCAAGCCAAAGATCGTAATGGTAGGCGCGATCGCGATTTCGAGCAGACTATCAGCATGAAAGCTGCCTACCGCGGTGGCCGCGCTAATCGAAAGCCCACTAATGATGCTGCCCCAGAGGTTGTTGAGAAAGCGCATCGCGCTAACGATGGGGATGAGGTAGAGCACCCAAAAGACGTTGGACGCCGCCCCAAGCTGCAGAATAGCCAAGCTGATTAAGATGACTTCGATCAGATTTTGCAGGAACTTCGCTAACGGTTTGTGCCATTGTTCCGGTTGAAACGCACCCCAAACAGCCGTAAACACCTGAAAACAGGTCATTATGCCGATGATAAGCCAGCCTGTTTTTAAGTTTGGCTCCGGTATGTTTGGCGCTTTGAGCCATGCCCACACGATGAGCAAACCTAAACCACCGACCCGCAGGCACCAAATCAAGAACAACGCACCGCGCTCTTGGCCGAACCATGCTCTGAGCTGGCGCCACCGCCAGTTGAGATTGAAACGCATGTCGGGGCTAGACTGCGCCTTCTCAGTTGCAGGATTGAGCGGCATGTTTGACCATCCTTTACGTACTGGTCGTCTGCCATGAATACATGTATCGTACCAGTCGCAGCAATCGTATGGGAAGGTACAAATTGTTCGATTCGTTCAGCAAACCGTGATCTGTTTAGCTCATCGCACGTGCTTTCAACACCAATGCGGTATACTTGCACCTAAATGCCAAGCTAGTTTGCGACCTACGTTTTGCGCTATCCGTTCCCGCCTTCGTGTAGGTGGAGCATGCGGCGCCATCTCCCGCCGGGGGGTGGCCTAGTGGCAATACGGTGTTCTTGGTTACGAGCTTTTGGTCACGGAAAGTCAATGGTTATGGCTGAACCTAAACTGACTCTGCCGGCGTTGCATGTGTTACGGATCCGGGTCACGCTGCGGCTGGCGGCGCCAGTACGGTTGCCGTCGTTCAAAGGCGCGTTGTTTTGCAGCGGGTTGGGCTATGCGTTGCAACGAATTGCTTGCCCGCAACAGTGCTAGGGCTCGTTTAGATCGAGGTGCGTCTACTACGGTAACGCTTAGAACGTGATGATTGCGGGCGAGTCACCCGGGTGCCGGGTGGGACGATGGAGCGTAGGTCGTTGGCCCGCCCTGAAACGAGATGCCTTAGGAGACAGCAATGGACTTTAACGAACAACTCCGTCGCTTCTGCGAACGAGTAGGTGACCGGCGTGCGGTGGCATTAATCCTCACCGGCAGCGGCCAAACCGATACCGCTGCGCTTTTGCTGGCGGCACTGCAACCGCAGCGAGTTGCCTTTCTGCTGACGCCGGAAACGCATAACTTCCCTGAACGAGTGACGCAGCAGATCGAGTTATCGCCTGATCCGAATTGGTTGCGCGAGGAAGTCCATTACACCGACATTAAGCAGGTCTATCGCGCATTGCGCGCGATCATCGAGAAGTGGTCTGATCTGCCGCGCGAACAGATCCTCGTTGATTTAACCGCCGGTACCAAAGTTATGTCGGTAGGGTTGGCCAAAGCGGCCTATGTGCTCGACCTCGGCACCATCTACATCGAGAGTGATTACGAGCAAAACCGGCCTAAGCCGGGCACGCAGCGTCTGATCGATCCGCCTGATCCGTATGAAGTCTTTGGCGATCTCGAAGCAGAGGAGGCCGCTCGCGCCTTCAATACCCACGACTACCTGCGCGCAGAGCAAATCTACGCCGATCTAGCCCGGCGGGCGCCGGAACCCGATCGCGCAACGTATGCCGCCCTCAGACAATTGGCCGACTCTTATATCAAATGGGAAGCGTTTGATTTGAAGGCTGCTGCCCAGACGTTGCAGAGTCTGCTGAGTAAACCGTTGCCTGCGAAACTCGCGCACCATCATAACGTCTTACAAGCTCAGCAGACTGCGTTAGCGCACCTCGTCCAGACTATCAGTGCCATGACACAATCCGCTCGCGCTCTTGCCACTCTGAAAGACCTCGATGCTGTGCTGCCGCTGCTTGGTTCGCTGCACGCCAATGCTTTGCGCCGTGAAGCGCAGCGACGCTTCGACACAGCCGCATTACTGCGATACCGGTGTATGGAATTGATGAGCCAGCACCGGCTGGCGACCTATGACGTGTTAGCTGAAGAACCTGATTTAGATACGCTCAAGCAACGGATTCCAGATCTTGATCAACGTTACCGGCAGGTTGAGCAATCGCTCGGTTTTCAGGGGCGGGGATTGCAACCGAACCGCAATGGCGCATACAACCCGATTACGCTACTCAATGGCTATATGCTGCTAGCTGCGCTGAACGATCCTTTGGTGCAACGTGTGGAACCAATCGAGATTCGCAATCGCTCACACGTCCGCAATCGCAGCATTCTCGCCCACGGCTTCCGCCAGATTACCGAAGCTGAATATTGCGATTTTGTTGAGGTGGTTGAAGAGTTGCTCAATCAATTCTTCGCGATTGGGCAACGGTCGCGCAACGATTGGGAGGCGCTGTACCGGTTTGTGACGGTGTGATGAGGCAGCGGTTAAAGGCTGGCACTGGCTCGTCCTTATCAGTCAAACGGTTCAGTCCCTTCACCGGTTCCGCTCCCCAATTGTCATTGCGAGCCGCCGGAGACGGCACAGCAATCTCCTGCGAGCACGGGAAAGATTGGTTCCGCCATTGGTTGCGCTGAAGCAGGAGATTGCTGTGGTCGGGCGGTACCCAGCCGCGCCGGCTGCCGTCGCTCCCTCGCAATGACACGAGGGGCACACTCTCGCAATGACAACGTCACGGCACTAATATCGCAAAATCGCCGCAATCCGCTGGTGGGCTTGGAGGGAACCGTTCGGCACAAAGACCACCTTGCCGCCGCGATCAATCACCACTGCGATCACCTCGTCCACTGCGTCATCGAGAGCGGCTGGCGTGGTTGGCTCATCAATGAAGATTAAGCGTTGGCTGCTCTCGTCAACCAACGCGGGCTGGTGGTAGTCTTCCTCGACTAACAGGGTTGCGATGCGACCTTCGTGGGCAAATCGCCACACTTCCCCCAACGTAGAGCAGTAGCGTTGCCCTCCTACCGCTACCTCAAGCTCACGCAAGACTTGTTGGCTGCGGTGTTGCAGGTTGGTTTCAACCAACGGCCAGATCAGGCGGCCAAGATCGTGGGCGGTGAAGGTATCGTAATTGCCGGTCAGGGTGGCGACAATTGCGTCGTGGTGCTTGCTCACTTCGCGGAAAAAGGCGAGGTAGCGATCAACCCCAATCAGCGCCAGCGGCAACGGATCGCCAGCCATAAACGGCGCGAAGGCTTCATCAACCTGCCGGAAGAAGATGCGGTGATGTTCGTCGCGGTAGGCCGACTGGTTAATCGCCGGGTCGTTGGGAATGCCGCGCGCGCCACCCGGCCCAAGGTGGGTCATGGGGAAGCCGCCGGTCTGAATTTCTTGCAACGTCTCGCGAGTAGCCTCGAACAGGCGGGTTGGCTTCTCGCTGAGGGCAAGCACCCAATAGCGCGGCGTGCGGTTGAGCGCGTAAACCAGATCGCGGGTGTAGAACGTTTCATCCACCACTACCCGCTCTTTCAGCGCAAATGGCACCATAAACATAAATGAGGTGTCTTGATTGACAAACATTGCCAATCCGTCCAGCGTGTAACGGTAATCGATGTCGCCGGCCAGCGCCTCAAGCCGGCGCAAGATTGGTTCGACGGTGCGCTTGCCGTAGGTGCCGGTGAGCCGGTTAGCGGCAGCCGTAACCAGATTCTTGACTCGGATGGGGTCTTGTTTGTTGTCGGGGGAGGTGCGGTGAGTGGGTAACGTGATGGTCAGTGAGGGATTGCTGCGCATTGATTGCAAGAGTTTTACGTCATTACTATTCATAAACACCTCCTCGTGATTGAGCAATGCGCGGCGAACAGTGCCACGCGATGCGCTTACTGGCAGCATACCACGAAATAGGCTTTGTTGGGAAAACAGGCTGTCGCCGATCACGAGTAGGTGGCCGGATGGCACGTTGCTCAGCCTACCGCTTGAACAGCAGTCGATCCCCCTGAGCACGATCACAAGCAGAATAATGGCGCCAGTGGTTAGAACCCTGCTTGGTGCACCAAACGCAGCAGGGCATGCACTGCCGGCGGCGCGTTGGCGGCAACGACTTCAAACTGGCAGATGCGTTCGCCAATGCGGACGTGGAAAGAGTAGACATAACTGTCGGGCGATAATGCGATGCGGCGGGGGAGGCGGCAGGGGCGCGCGCGCAAGAGGGCGTGGTGGAGGCGAGCGATGACTTGCGGCGAGAGGGTGCGTGGACGGCGGGCAGGATCGTTGCCGATCACCAAGCCGTTGTGGTAGATGGTGATAGTGCGGGTGGTGAAACGCAGGCCGCCGCTACGGCTCACCCTCAACAACGCTAGCCGGGGCAGCGCCGGTGCGCGCAATGATGCGTCGCTGCCATCAGCGAGACGCTCACCGAGCGACCAGCCGCCTTGCTCATCGGGCATACTCATGGCACCTCCACCGAAGCGATAATTCGCGCCAGCGTGCCTTTAAGCCGGTCAAATTCGGCGGCGGGAGCAGCTAGCGTCAGATAGAATGAATGGTTCGCGGTGATGAAGATATATTCGCGCACCCGCACTACCACCGGTAAAGCCGGACGGCGCGGCTCATCAATTGGCTGTACCACATAGGCAAAATCGGTAGCAATCGCGCGCTGGCCAGCGACTGCTGTCTCGGCTTCGCGCAGAAAATGGTAGGCAGTTAGCAGACTGCGATCTTCCATCCGGCGGTCGAGCAGCTCCTGCAAGGTCGGCGGATTGGCCGGATCAATGTCGCGTTGTTCAACGCTTAGCGTGGTCTTGAACAAGCTCGCCGTTTGCGGATCTTCCACCTTCAGCAGCAGATCATTCAGCGCGTCAACACTGACCCAATGGGCCGGATAGGCGAGGCGGAAAGTTTCATCAGGGCTAACAAACGATCGGGTTGCCGTCTCGGTGCGCCACATCAGCAACGTGCCGGCTAATAGCGCCAGCATCGTGACCAGCGCCACGCCGAGGTCTTTATTCCAGAGCCGCACGCGCCAAACGCGTTCATTGCCAATCTGCCCGATCATTAGGGTTCTGCTCGCTACTACGACTGCTGCAACGTGACCGTCACACTCCGCCGGACTAGGGCGATCAGGGTGAGATACGCGATCAGGGCCACCGCCACCCCCAGCGCCAGCGAACGCCACGGATCGACGGTAAGGCCCACGGCGCTCACTTCAGCGATTAGCCAGCTCACCAAACCGTTCAGCGCAGCGGTAACGGCGAAGCCAAGCGGTACAAACCAGATCGGGCGATGGCTAAATTTGGCTTCCGCCATGACGTACCCCATCAACCCGCCAAAGCTGGCCTGTGCCAACGCCGTAGTAGCAGTCGTGATCACCCCCGGCGCCAACCCCACCCCTTCGCTCGCCAACACGTAGCGCAGATTGAGCAGGGTAGCCACGCCGAGACCGGCGACCGTGCCATAGACAATCCCATCCATCCGTTCATCGAACTCATCGGTAGCGTAGACCATTGTGCGCACGGCAACGTAAGCGATCACCTGCCGTAGCGGCCCCAAGATACAGAGCGCCGCTAGCAACGACGTAGTTGTATCGGCGGCTGCCCATTCACTGACCCGCCACCACTCTTCGACCGCCCGCCGCCCGATCACATCGGTGAGCAACAACGCCATAAGGAACACGGCGGCAAGCTTGTGTTTCGGTTCTGGTTCGAGTCGGTCTTGGCGATAAAAGAAGATTAGCCACAGCGCCGCCGGCAACACCGACAAGACAATGCCGGCCAAGAGCAGGGGCAGGTCGCTGAGCGGGCCAATGGCATTGCCTAGCCATGCCAGCATCGCGCTGAGCGCAGCCATACCGAGAATCTGGATAAGGCTGGCCTGCCAGAAACCACGGTGCGGTTTGTTGACTAGCGCATAATGGCGCGCGCAATAGATCCTCCCGCCGAGGATGTGGTAGGGCGGCGATTGGGGTTGGTGGCAGATGCAGCATTCAAAGCGTTCGTTTGACATAAAATGAGTTCTTTGCAATCCCGGTTACAGTTCGGGTGGAGCGCGCTCCGCCGCTACTACCGCGATCGGCGCATCTAGATATCGACCCGGTACGGATTGGTTGCCGTCGCCGGGATGCGCAATTCACCATCGGAAAGAATCGTTCGATACCCGCGCGCCACCACTATCACGCTATAACTCTGCCCGCGCAGCACCGGCTGCTCGGTACGGAAGCCGCCATTGTCATCAGCGATTGCCATCGTCAACACCTCATCGGGCGTGAGCGTATCATCAGCAGCGGCTTGGCGCGCCGTAATGCCCGGTCGCAGAATAAAGATCTGCGCGCCGCGCACACCACGCCCGCTGTCGGCGTTGCTGATCGTGCCTTGCAGGAAGACCAGATCATTATTATTGACCGGCGGCGTGCTTGGTGCATTGCCGGTAGTACAAACGATCAACGCCACATCATCAACAAACATACTGCTGATATTGCCACGCGGATTTTCGGCGGCAAAGACGATGCGCACCGTCTTGCCGGCATACCGGCTAGCATCGGCGCGCCGGTCACGCCACGTATCATCGCCATCGCGTGAGCGAATCCGCTCTACGACGGCTAGCGGATTGGTGCGGGTATCGGCGATGACGACTGAGAAGAACGCTTCACTGACAAAGAGACCAGCGATGCCGCTGGCCTCGAAATGCACCAGCCGGGCATAGCGCAACTCAACGCTGGTAGCATTCGCCGGAATACGAACATCTTGATAGATGAGCTGCAAACTCTCTTGATCGGTTCCTCCCAGCCATGCGCTGCGTTTGCCGCTGCGGGGCAATTCAGGGTCGATCAACGAGGCGTCAAGCGATGTGACCTGTTCCCAGCCAGTATCAGCTTCAAATCCGCCATTAACCATCAGATCGCTGCAACCGGGAGGGAGACTCTGTGCTGCCGGCGGCGCCGGTGTTGTGTTGGGCAAGCTGCTCGGCGGCTGCACTACTGGGCCGCCGGGGGTAGCCGTGCTGGTTATGCCAACGGCGGCAAAGGCATCGCGTACCGCAGCAACTTCGGTCTGGCCATAAAGATCGGCAGCGGCGCGAGCGGTGGCGGCGGCAGCATCGGCGAAAGTGCTGCTTGGCGCAAGGTATTGGGTCAGCGTGCGATAATAGATTCGTTCCACCTTTTCGCGCCCGATTTGTTGTGCGAGCAAGTAGGCGGCGTGGTTGGGAATGCCGCTATTCACATGCACGCCGCCGTTATCAGTGCGTCGAGTGTTGGGCAAGTTTGCATACTCTTTCATTGTGGCCGGTTGGCCGACGCTGCGCAGCGGATCGAGCGCATTATATCGTCCGTTTAACGTCGGATCAGCCAAGCTGCGCAAGTGATTGACCGGATACGGCGGCGACTTCACCACGTCCTCGCCGATCAGCCAGTCGTCGCGGTCGATCATCACCGCAAACACATCGGCATACGACTCGTTGAGCGCGCCTGACTGGTTTTCATAGATCAACTGCGCGGTCGCATCGATCACGCCGTGGGTAAACTCGTGGCCGATCACATCGAGACCATACGGCAACGGTTTGAAGAGCCGTCCGCCATCGCCGTAGATCATCTGCTTGAGTTCGCCAATCCATGCCGCGTTGTCGGCATCTTCAGGAGCGCTGCCATAGCTGACGGTTGAGACCATTGCGCCGCCGCGACCGTCAAACGAGTCGCGTTGGTGGGTATTGAAGTAGTAGTCGTAGACCTTGCCGGCTCCTTCGTGAGCGACGCGCGCAATTGCATCGCGGGGTAGTTCACCCTCTTCGGCCAGCAAGCGACCGGGCAAGCGGGTGGTATTGTTGGCGGTATAGGTGCGGCGGCGTTTTGCGCCAGCGAGTTGGTCAATCGCATGCACGACACTGCCGCGCCGTGCCTGCACAAACACCTGCCACTCGCCGAGCGGCGCGGTGGTCAGCACACGCACCGACCAGACCAGCACTGCATGGCCGTCGGCGCGAACATAGATCACCAAACTGGTGCGATCGGGCACCGGCGTAAATTGTACCTGCATCCGCTCGTCCGGCTCCAGTTCTTGCCAGATATGGCCGAGGGCAATTGTTAGTGCCGCTTGCGGCGCGATCGCAGGTTGGGTTTCGAGTGTAATTCCCGGTTCAAAGTGACCATTGACCGCCACCACCTGCCCTGCCGGATCGAGATGAACAATCAACCGGCGGCCAAAGACGGGTACGCCGTTGTAAACCTGTTCAAAGCGGATATGGTGAAAACCGAGCTGGCGATCAGGTTCCGGCGGTAATGGGCGTAACTCAGCGGCGACGCTGCGTAGGCCAAAGAGGGCGCGTTCGTGGTCGAGAAAGCCGCGAGCAATCGCAAGCGGGTTGCCGATTTCGGCGGCGGTCGGAGTGTAGGGCAAGCGGCCATCAGTAGTGGCGGGAACGAGAACAGTGGGGATGCCGGTACGGGCATCCCATGCGGCGAGCAACGGTGTTGTGGTGCGAGCAGCTAAGGCGGTGAAAGCATGGCTGGCGTGGGTCGCAACCGGCGCGAATAGAGGGCGGAGCGCAATATCAATTGGGGCAACCGGCCACAACTGTATGACCAGCAAAGCAACCATCAGCCCACTGATCAGTGCTCCGAACCGGTGTTGCTTGAGGCTTACCAGCACGCGCATTCCTTTCGCTACGCGGTTTTAACGCAGGCACCGGGCTAGAGGTGCATCGCTGGGGCGGCACAGCCGTGCGGCCCTACGAGGGCGATTGTTCGCGGGCGAGGTAATAGGTCATACTTTGCAACACCGCTACCGGATCGATATACCGCACCCAGACATCTTCAGGCACTTGCAAAATCATGGGCGCATAGCTCAGGATGGCGCGCACGCCAGCTTCGATCAACACATCGGCGACACGCTGTGCTTGCAATGCCGGCACCGCGATAATCGCTAACTTAATGTGCTTTTCGGCGATAACGCGCCGCACATTGGCGAAGTCTTGCACGACCAGCTCGCCGACCTGCTGGCCAATCTTCGCCGGGTCAGAGTCAAAGAGCGCAACAATCTCGATCCCTTCCGTGCGGAAACCTTCGTAGCGGGCAATGGCTTGTCCTAGCAGACCAATGCCCACAAGTGCCACTGGCCAATGTTGGTTGATGCCAAGAATGCGCTCGATGTGTTTCAACAACTTCTCGACATCGTAGCCGATACCTTGCTTACCAAACTCGCCGAAATACGAAAGGTCTTTGCGAATCTGGGCTGCGGTGACATTGATCCGTTCACCAAGCTCTTGGGAAGAGACAGAGTGAATACCCTCTTCGAGCAGGTAGCGCAAGCTCCGTGCATAGAGAGGAAGTCGCCGAATAACAACATCAGGTGGTAAATCAGAACGCTCCACGAAAGTCCTCCATTGGTTCGGGGAGAGTGTCGTGAAGTGTAGCACAAGCTTATCGGTTCTGCAAGAGCTTGTATCGCGTAATTTAGCGAGCATTTTACGCCAAACTACGCCTAGCTGTGGCATCGCGTCACATGTGCTACAATGCGCCCGCAGGGAGTCTGCCTGAATGACGGAAATGGGTATGGATACGCTAGCGGGCAAACGAATTGTACTAGGCGTGTGCGGCAGTATTGCTGCCTACAAAGTCGTACAAGTGGCGCGCGATCTCACGTTAGCTGGGGCGCAGGTTGATGTCATTATGACCGAAGCTGCCGAGCGGTTTGTCGGCCCGGCAACGTTTCAAGCACTCACTGGGCGGCCAGTCTTGACCGACATGTGGAGCTTGCCTGAAGACGGGGTGATCGGTCATGTGAGCCTTGGCATGCGGGCCGATGCAGTGGTGATCGCGCCAGCGACGGCCAATACTATTGCCCGGCTGGCTGCCGGTCTATGCGATGACCTGCTCACCACTACGGTGCTGGCAACGCGCGCACCATTGCTAATTGCGCCGGCGATGAATCCCTCGATGTATGAACATCCGGCGACGCAGGCCAATGTAGCGACGCTACGCGCGCGCGGGGCGTATGTACTTGAGCCGGAGGTGGGTCGGATGGCCGAGCCGGTGGTTGGTCGTGGTCGTCTGCCCGAACCAGCCGACCTGCTGGCTGAACTTCGCGCCTTACTGGGTCGCCAACACGGGCCGCTGCGGGGCCGTCGCGTGGTGGTGACGGCAGGCGGTACCCGTGAGCCGATCGATCCGGTACGCTACCTTGGCAATCGCTCGTCGGGGCAAATGGGGTATGCGCTGGCCGAACGCGCCCGTGATCTAGGTGCGACAGTGACGCTGATTAGCGGCCCGGTTGCGCTCACTCCGCCGCGAGCAGTCACCTATGTCGCGGTCGAAACCGCCTTAGAGATGCGCGCAGCGGTGCAAGCCGCTTGTACCCAAGCCGACATCTTGATTATGAACGCGGCAGTAGCCGACTTTCGCCCTGCTCACATAGCGGCTGAGAAGATTAAGAAGCATGGCGATGCAGGCATGACCCTGCAACTGGTACAAAATCCTGATGTCGTCGGTGAATTAGCGCACCGCACCGATATCTTTAAGGTTGGCTTCGCCGCCGAAACGCATGACCTATTGGCTAATGCCCGCAGCAAGTTGCAACGGAAAGGGTTGAATCTGATCGTTGCCAACGATGCGATTGCTAGCATCGGCCAACCTGAGATAACCTTGACCGTCCTTGATGGTGAGCAGGCCGTGGAATTGCCGCGGCAACTGAAAGCTGAAGCGGCGGCCACGCTGCTTGATCTGATCGTAGCCCGGTTTGAGCAGTGGCTGCTTGCGCGCCAGCCACGTGCCGGAGAGATTGCAGACTGATGACCACTGAACCGCAACCAAACCAATCACCACCTGAACCTACTCCAACCCCGCGCCCGACCCGGCGTTTAACAGCGCCCCGGCTGCCGCGATCAGCTCCACCGGCAGAACGCCACCCATCGCGGGCTGAGATTGACGATCTCATTGGCGCGCTCGGCGATCCGGCCCATCCGCGCCACGCCGAAGCGGTTGATGCGCTCGTCAACATCGGCTCAGCGGCAGTGCCGGCCTTGTGCGCCATTATTAACCCTGATCAGCCTTGGTTGGTCGTCTATCGCGCGACGGAAGCGTTGGCACAGATTGGCGATGGCCGGGCGACGGGGCCGTTGATTGCCGCTCTTAAGCATCAAAACGCCAATGTGCGGTGGGGGGCGGTGCGCGCTTTGACCCAAGTCGGCGATGTGCGCGCCTTATTGGCCCTCCGCGAAGTGGCCCGTTCGGATCAAGGCCGCACCAGTTGGGGCGAATCGGTGGCCGGCGCCGCGCAGAGCGCACTCGATTTGCTTAGCAAGCGGAGCATTTGGGCGCAGAGCCTCGAATTGATCAAATTGGCGATTGTCAGCGTGATCTTTTTGTTGTCAGTGGCGCTTGCTTTTGGTGTTGTCGGAACGTTGCGCAATGAGCTAGAGCAATTTGGTCGCTATGTGCCCGGCCAGACCGAATTGCCGACGCTCGTGCTGCCGACACCGCGCCCGACCGCGACCCCGCGTCGGCCAACGCCGGCGGCGAACCAAACTCCAGCACCGGTAGCACAGCCGATCACCGGCACGGCGTTGCAAGTGGCGAATGTGCGCCCGTTGCCGGGCACCAATAATCAACCGATCGGGCGCATTAATGCCGGTGATGAGATCATCTTTTTGGCCCGCACCGCAAATGACCAGTGGTACCTCATCCGGCTAGGCGAACGGTACAGTCCCGACTCGTTTATTGCCAATCCCGATGGCAGCGGTGCCGGTTGGGTGAACCGGGCACTGGTTTCACCGCCATCGGCAGAGGTGCCGATTCAAGAGCCGTTACCGCTCACTACACCCACGGTAACGCCGTAATGGGTGAGGGCGTATCTTGTGAGAGCACTCATTCCTATGCATACCTTGAATCCTGCGCTGGCTGGCGCGATTATGGCCGTTTTGGTCATTGTAATCTTCAGCCAAGCACCGGTGCAGTCCACGTTTGACATTGGGCGCAATGATGCGGCGGTGGTGCAAGGCTTCAGCGAACCTGAATACCGGATGGCCGGCGCTGATGGGGCAGTGCGGCAAGTGTTGCCGGCAGCAGCGCTGCGCTTGCCGCAGGTCGGCGCACCGGCGATGGTGACGTTCCGGTGGCAGGCTCCGGCTGGCACTCCATTGAAGGTGCAGGTGAATGATGAAGCGCCGCTTCAGGTGCTCGCCCGCGGCGATTGGGAAGAGCACACGGTGTCTATCACCAGTGGCTGGACGAAAGTGGTGGATGTCGTGATCCGCTTTGCTCCACCGGCTACGGATGCGCCCATCTTTTTGGATCAGGTTACGCTCAGCGCTATGCCGCCATTACTGCCGTATCCAGCGCAGTTGGGATATGCGGCATTGATTGGCGCCTTGGCCGGGATGATGTTACATCAGCGATCGTGGCAGTTGGTACTAGCTGCCGTCATTGGGTATGGCCTCTTCTGGTTGCTGTTCTACCGTCTTAGCCCATATCCTTTGCTTTATCTGCCGCCGGTGACGGCGGCGGTGATTGCTGCTGGTTACCTTGTCTGGCAATGGCCGCGATTGAGCGCCTCTTGGCCGCGCTGGAGTCTGTCAGTTCTTGCTCTTGCCGTCGCACTGGGTTGGATGGGATGGCTGATACCGGCGATGCAAGCGCACGTCACGCTGGCCCGCCCCGGCGTCGAGAACGATTTTCGCGTATTTGCCACCCGTGACACGCTGGCAACCATCTTTCAAGCCGATGGCTTCTACAATCTCGGCTATCCGTTCTTGCTCTGGCTGGTACGGCCATTGACCAACGATAACCCCTTTCTCGCTGCACGCCTCATTGCGCTTGTGAGCGGCGGGGTGTTGATCGGCGCTGGCTACCTGCTGGCGAGCAGCCTGCTCCCACCCGCTCCGGCAATGCTGGCAGCGCTGTTGTTGGCGTTGAGCGGCATGGTGGCACAATACGGCTTACTGGTCGGTAGTGATATGCCGTTTGCTGTCTGCTTCACGTTAGCGGTGGCCGTAACCTTGCACGCTCATTCGCGATCGTCGCGCCTGATAGCGTTTCTCGCCGGAATGCTGGCCGGCGCCGCCTTTCTCATTCGCCATCCCGGCTTGATCTTACTGCTGTGGGGTGCTGTCATACTCTGGCTGAGCGCCGGGAAAGGCGCTGCGCTCAGTTCTTTTGTGGTAGGATTTGCCTTGGTGGCAGCGCCGCAAATTGTGGTGAACACGGTGCAAACCGGCCACCCATTGTTCAATCAGCAAGCGAAAAATATCTGGCTGGCGGTTTATGCTAACACTGACTGGCAGCGGTGGGATGAGGTGCCCAATAGCATTAGTCTGTCAGAAGTGATTGGGCGGGATCCTCTGCGCTTTCTGGCCAACTGGGGCCGCAACATAGTGGGTTTTCTCGGCGCCGGTGCTGAAGATGTAAGCGAGTTTGGCCGGGCCGATCAATTGCGCTTACTTGGTTGGCCGGCCAACTGGTTGGCGATCGGTGGGCTCGCGGCGGCAGGGTGGTTGGCGTGGCATAAACAAGCCGATCAACGCTGGCTGGCGCTCCTCGCATTGATCGGGATGTATGTTGCAGTGATCGCCACTGCCTTCATCTTGCCGCGTTTCTTTTTGCCGTTGGCGCCACTGTACGCCGTCGCTGCGGCGTGGGCATTGGCGCGGCTTTGGGCAAAGCAGCGCGCTGGACTAGTGGCTACGCTAGCAGTGATTGTCATCTTGCTGCCCGGCCCAGCCAATGGCGTTCGCACAGTACTGGCGGCGCAGCCGGCAGATGAGGTAGCCGCAGTGGAGTTAGTCCAACGCACCATGCCAGCCATTGGCGCAAATCTTGTAGCCGCCATCCCCGACCGGTTGCCGCTGGCCAAATACTCGGCCATTGCGCACCTGATCAGCCGGCGGGTTCCGGTAACGGTGACATATGCCGAATTGCAGGCGCTGCGCACCGATTACCTCTTATGGGATAACGCACAAGGACCGCCACCGATACCGCAGCCGGAGGCGGCCCGGATTGGCACCGGCCGATTCACGCTGTACGCGATGTATGCCTCTACTCCGGCGGTGAATGAGGGAACGAGCAGACCATGGAACATTCGCCAACCAAACCCCTAGCTATCGAGCCGCCGCGTTGGCGACGCATCAAGCTTACCCGAGCGGCTAAGCCGTCTGTGGTCATCGGGGTGCTGATCGTGATTGGCCTCGCTTTGCGGCTCTGGTTTATCGCGGTCAATCAGATCGATCCGCGCTTTTCGGCAGCCGATGACGGCGACTACTACGTGCGTGCCCTCCGGTTTGCCGTCACCGGCGAATATGTCGACAATTCATGGCTCGTGCGCCCGCCCGGACATATCTTTTTCTTCGCAGCTATGCTGCGGATCGGGTTGTGGCTTGGCGATCCGGCTATCGGCATTGCCCTGATTCGCGCTGTCCAAGTCAGTTTGTCCTTGGCGCTCATCCCGCTTGGCTACGATCTGGCGCGGCGCTTGTTCGATCAGCGCACTGGCTTGATCTTTGCTGCCATCCTCGCCATTTGGATGCCGCTGGTGGAATTGCCGACGCTCATCCTCAGCGAGCCACTCTTCTTCAGCATGCTGTTCATTCATGCGTGGTTGCTCGTGCGCTGGCGTGATGACCGGCAGCTACGCTGGCTGATCGGGGCCGGGGTAACGTTGGCGTTCGCAGCGTTGGCCCGTTCGCCGGGTTTGTACGGTGTAGCGTTTGCGGTGCTCTTTATCGCGATGAGTGCGTGGCGCGCCGCCGGCCATCGTCGCCGGCAGCGAGTCGCCCTAGCTTTGCTCGCGTTTCTGTTGCCGTTTGCGCTGACGATTGCGCCGTGGACGATCCGCAACTACGTGCTCTACCGCGACATTATTCTGATCGACACCCTCGGCCCGGTCAATCTTTGGATCGCGATGAGCGATGCGGTGCATGAAGGGCGGGGGGAAGGAGAGGCGAAAGGGATCTTGCTGCGCTTGCCGCAAGAAGAGCGGCAACGCTTTGTGAGCGCCGAATTGCGGCGAATCATTCAAACCGAGCCGTGGCGGTTTACGCGCTATCTCTGGCCGCACTTTCAGCATATCTGGAAAGCGCAGTTTATTGAAGATTTTTTTGTCAAGGCCAGTTTCTTTGCCCGTCCTGTCCGCGAGATCTGGCCAGCCGGGATTATCAGTGATCTCATCTGGCTTGTGATGGTGCTGGCGGCGCCATTCACTTTGCTTTCGCGACCCCGCGAAGGCGCGTTCCGGCTGGTGGCGCTGGGTTGGATCGGCTACACGTGTCTGATGGTGATGCTCATCCACGTCGAGCCGCGTTACCTCTTGCCGGTTTGGCTGTGGTTTGCGCTGTATGGCGCGGCGACACTGGCCCGGATCGACCAACAACCGTTGCGCTGGGATCGATTTACGGTAGCCGGTCTCGCAGCAAGTCTTTGTCTTGCGGTTCTGATCTTTAGCTATCGCGACTACCCGCAAATCATCCGCGCCGGCATAGCCCGCGAGCAAGCATGGGTAGCAGCGCAAGAGGCGATGGCGCGCGGTGATACGGTTGCCACCGAACAGGCCTACCGGGCGATGTTGGCGGCTGATCCCGATTTTGCTGATGGTCAAGCCGAGTTTGCCCGTTGGTTGCTGGCGCAGGGCCGGTATGATGAGGCATGGCAGGTCATCGGCGATTACCCAACCCACCGGAGCAATTTGGTGCGAGGGGCATTGGCGCGGGCACAAGGTGATGCAGCGACGGCGATTACCCTGCTGCGCAATACTGAAGAACAAGCCGGTGAAGATGTGCAACGGCTGGCGTTTGCATGGTTAACGCCGGCACCAACGACAACACTGACGCTTGGTAACGACCTTGACCTTGGGTATTTGTACGGATTTGCCTCTGGCGAGCGCGCCGCCGCTACGACCTATCGCTGGCTGCAAAGGGAAGGAGTGATCCGCCTGCCCTTACCGGAGCCGCTCACCGGCAATGAGATGCTGGCTCTACGGTTAGCTGCTCCGGCGCCAACCCCGCTGACGGTAACGATTGGCAACCAGCGCTGGCCCGTGATAGTTGCGCCGGGAGGCTGGCGGGTGTATTATCTGCCATTGCCGGCGCAGATGCAGGGCATGCGCGAGGTGACGGTCAGTCTGAGCGCGCCGACGTTCTTACCTTACCAATCGTTGCCGAACAATACTGACGCGCGCCCGTTGAGCGTGATGGTACAGCAGATAGCGATTCGCTAAAGGGATATGATGCAACCAATGCAGATTTCGTCGCAGGCAATGCCGGAAGCCGTTCGCGACTATCCGTTTACCGTAAGTGTGGTCATTCCGGCCTACAACGAAGCGCACGGTATTGCCGACGTGATCGAGCGGGTGCGCACTGTCTTGCCTGCCGCCGAAATTATTGTCGTCGATGACTGTTCACGTGACGAGACAGCGGCGGTCGCGCAAGCCGCCGGAGCGCGCGTCATTCGGCATCCGGTCAACCGCGGCAACGGCGCAGCCGTCAAAACCGGCATCCGGCGGGCGCGCGGCGAGGTCGTGCTGCTCATGGATGCCGACGGACAGATGGATCCGCGCTACATCCCTGATCTGTTAGGCGGCATTGCCGCCGGCTACGATATGGTGGTTGGCGCGCGCACCCGCGACACGCAAGGCGACTCGGTCTTCCGGCGCTGGGGCAACCGGGCGCTCGATGCGTTGGGTAGCTATCTGGTTGAAACCGAGGTGCGCGATCTAACCAGCGGCTACCGAGCGATGCGACGTGACGTGATGATGGAGTTCATCAATTTGCTGCCCAATCGCTACTCATACCCCACAACCAGTACGTTGGCGTTGCTGAAGGCTGGCTACCATGTTGGGTATGTGCCAGTGATCAGCCAGCGCCGGCAAGGTGGCCAGAGCGGGCAAAAACTCTTGCGCAACGGCATTCGCTTTGGCTTGATCATCTTGCGGATTGTCTCGCTATTCGCGCCGTTGCGCGTCTACTTTCCGGTTGCCATCTCGATGCAATTGCTGGCCTTGCTCTCATTTTTGATCAGCTTCTTTATCACCGATCCGCTGCGTTTCCATATTCCTAACTCAGCCGTGGGTCTCTTTGTGGGCAGCATCATCATCTTTATGTTCGGGCTGAATGCCGAGCAGGTCGCCGCCCTCCGCTTCCAACGCCCGCCGCGCATCACTGAAGAGGAGTAGTGCGTTCATGCGACCCATCTTCTCGTGGCTGCTCCGGCTGATCGGGCCGGCATTGCTAATTGGTTTTCTTCTTACTAGCGATCTCGGTCTGCTGTGGGAGATTGTGCGCTCGGCTGAAATCGTCCCGATCATCTGGTCACTGGCTCTGCTGCCCCCGTTCATCATCCTCAAATCGTGGCGCTGGATCCAGATTTTGCGTGCGATGAACCTTTCGCTCGATCTGCCCACCGCCTGTGCCCTGTATACGGTCGGCATTTTCTACGGTGCTATGACGCCGGGTCAGGCCGGCGATCTGTTGAAGGCTATCTACTTGCGAGATCGCGGCCAACCGGTAGCGCCGGCCTTGCTCTCGGTGGTGCTGGATCGGTTGTGCGATCTCATCATTATGTCTGCCCTTGGCACGATTGGAGTCTTTGCCTTAGGCCGGCTGCTGCCTAGCCGTGAGTTGCAACAAGCAATCGTGATAGCGATGGGGATTGGCTTAGTGACGGTCACGGTGTTGCTTACGGCACGTGGGCCACGCTCGTGGCTGCTCACCGTTGTGTTACCGCGGATTGCGCCACGTTTGCGTTCCCGGCTCGATCAGTGGAACGAGCAAATGCATAGCCTGACTTTCACGCCAAGCCTGATTGCCACCGTGAGTGCAGCAACCATCGCGTCGGTCTTGTTTACCTTCTTGCGGTTGTGGCTACTCTACCTCGCGCTTGGTCTGAATGCAGTGCCGTTATTGGTGGTGATTGGCTCCTCGGCGCTCATCTCGGTCTTACAAGCGTTGCCAATTTCAATCGGCGGCGTCGGGGTGCGCGATGTCGTGTTGGTGGCAACGCTAGCTGCGTATGGCTATGCGCAAGAACAAGCCTTGACGCTAGCGGCGCTCTTCTTGCTGATTAACGTCGAGCATATTATTGTCGGCTTCATCGTCTCGCTCTGGTTCCCGCTAGGACGGAGTGGTACAATATCTTTATGATATACAATCGGTACGCGGCGGTGTACGATGGTAGCGGTCAGATCCGGTTTGCGCTACTGACCGCACTCTATCTCGAAGAGATCTTGCAGCGCCACCAAGTTGCCGGGCGACGGATGCTGGATCTAGCGTGCGGCACCGGCACGTTGCTCGCAATTATGGCCGAACACGGTTGGATGGTAACAGGTCTTGACCGCTCGCCGGCAATGCTGGCGCAAGCGGCGCGGAAGCTGGCGTATACTGCGTCAGCCGTTGAGTTGCGGCAGGGTGATATGCGTTATGTGGCCGAGTTGTTGCCGGCAAACGCCTTTGATCTGGTCACATGTACCTATGATAGTCTCAATTATCTGATCAGCGCCAACGATCTGGCTTCGTGCTTGCGTGGCGTAGCGCAGGTCTTGGCACCGGACGGATTGTTTGTCGGCGATATGAATACGCGCCACTTCTTATCCGTCGATTGGGGCCAATGTTCGTTCAGTGAGCAGGCAGGCTATGTGCAGGTGGAACGTACCCATTTTGATCCGGTGCGCAATACGTCAACTATGTGGCTAACCGGTTTTATCGGCAATGATCACGACGGCTACGAGCGTTTTGACGAGATCCATATCGAGCGCGCCTATCCGCCAGAGCAGGTGGCAATGATGATCGAAACTGCCGGGCTTATGATCGAAGGGTGTTATGACGGCTTTACCTTTCAACCGCCTACCGCGATGACTCAGCGCATTTGCTGGGTTGCCCGAAAACCGCTATGCCAAAGATTTTGATCCTCTCAACCGGTGGCGCTCTGGTCATCCGGCGTGCGCTAGGCAGCCGTGACGACCAGCCGTTGGCGCTGCGTTCTGATGTGATAGTGACCATTGAAGAATTCACGAATTTACCCGGCAGTCATCTCACGCCGCAGCAGATCTTGGCATTGGTTCAACGGATTAACGCACTGCGCGACATGTATGACGGGATCGTGGTTGCTTCCGGTAGTGATACGCTTGAAGAGACAGCCTATTTGATCGATCTGCTTGTGCCTGATGGCCCGCCGTTGACCGTCACCAGTCTGCCGCGGCTGAACGCGAGCGGCACTACCGCGACCAATGGCCTGCAGGCGGCGATCACCGTTGCTGCGACACCGGCAGCGGCTGGATTAGGGGCGTTGATGGTGGTGGATGATACCATTTACGCCGCGGCGACCGTGCGGGCGCATTACAGTCAAGGCAGCGGCATGTTTACCGCTGCCGGCGGCGCCCTAGGTCGAATTGAAGGCGAGCAAGCCGTTATTCGTTTTCGCCCGCTGGCGCGGCAATATATCGCGGCGTCGCGCTTAGTCGAGCCGGTTGACTTGATCCGGGTCGCACAGGGAGCTGATGACCGGCAATTACGCCACAGCATCGCCGATAATGTGGCTGGAATTGTGATTGAGACCTTGGGGAGCGGGCGGGTGCCGCCGTGGTGGCTGCCGGCGCTAGGCGAAGCAGTGCAACGGCGAATTCCGGTGGTGGCGGCGAGCCGGGCCGGCGCAGGTGGGTTAGGTGACGAGTTTGGCTTTGTCGGCGCGTATCATGATTTGCGAAAGTTGGGCATCATCTTCGCCCCCGATCTGAGCGGGGTGAAAGCGCGGTTGAAGTTAATGGCTGCGTTGGCTGTGGCCCGTTCACCTGCCGAGTTGCGCGCGTTATTTCGCCCATCCGCCTAGGGTAAAGCCGCACGGCAGTTCGACCAAAGAGTGTTCATCAAGAAGAGCCGCACGGCTGTGCGGCTCCCAAAAATAGATTATCGAGGGAGTCCATGGCCTCAGATCGATCAACAACCAACGTATTACCACCGCCGGAAGAAAAAGCGGCCTATGTTGAACGGATGTTTGCCCGCATTGCCCGTGGTTACGACCGCGTCAATCGAGTCATGACCTTTGGGTTGGATCAAGGTTGGCGGCGCAAAGTAGTTGAATATGTCGCGCCACCGGTGAATGGCCGGGCGTTGGATGTCGGCACCGGCACCGGCGACTTTTTGCCGGAATTAGCCGCTTGGGCAAGAGATGGCATCGTCGTTGGGGTTGATTTTACCCTCCCAATGATGCAGGCTGGCCAGTCCAAAATTGCCGAACTAGCGGCGGCAGGCCGGGCGGCCTTTGTCGCCGGCGATGCGTTGCAATTACCGTTTCCTGACAATACCTTCGACGCGATTACCACCGGATTCGTGCTACGCAATGTAACTGATATTCCGGCTGCGTTGCGCGAAATGTACCGCGTCGCCCGTCCCGGTGCAATGATGGCATGTCTCGAAGTCGCCCGTCCACATAACCCGCTTATCCGTTGGGGACACCGGGTGTATTTCGAGCAGGTCGTGCCGTGGATCGGCGCCTTGCTCGGCGGCGACCGGCGCGCTTATACGTATCTGCCCCAGTCGGCGCGCGTCTTTCCTTCGCCCGATCGATTGGCTGCGATGATGCAGGAAGCCGGTTGGCGTTACGTGTTTTACCGGTTGTACGGATTGGGGGCAGTTGCTATTCACGTTGGCGCGAAAGTGTAGCAGCGACGCAAGGTCTGAGAAAGGTCGTCGGCTAACTTTGACCGAGGAAGTGGCATTGCCCGTGGGAGAGTCTCGACCGCTCGTTCGTACCGTATCTCGTCGGCAACGGTGCGATGTTTTCGCAATCGTTCATGAGGTTTCCGATGTACGACGATGATGATGAAGATATCCGCCGTCGGGCGCAACGGTTGTCGCGTTTGCGCCGGCAGCGTGAGTGGCTTGACGATGACTGGGACGAACCCCCCCCGGTTCGTTACCGTTCGCGATCGATGAGTGGCGGGTGGCCAACGCCATTCATACTCCTTCTGCTGCTCATACTAGTGGTTGGGTTAGGTATGTTCTGGCTGTCGCAACGCATGAATACCTTTGGTGCGGCAATGCCGAACTTGCAAGTTATTGTGCAGACACCAACCCCGCAGATTATAAGTGGCGCGGCGGTGGTGCAACGCATTCAGCAACTGAGCCGGCTGGAAACCAGCAAATATACGATCGAGCGCGTGATAGACATTCGCCAAGGGAGCAATATTCCAATCATTGGCGACTGGCTGGCCGGCGATGCAATCCTGTTAATTGCCCACGGCACTGTTATCGTAGGTGTTGATCTCAGTCAAATCACACCTGATGCGGTAACTGTTTCTGCTGATGGCAAAAAAATGACCGTGCGTTTACCGCCGGTGCAAGTCTTGAACGCGACCCTTGACAACAGCAAAACGCGTGTCTATAGCCGTGATCGTGGTCTCTTTGCCCCTGAAAACCCAAATCTTGAAACGATGGCACGGCAAGCAGCCGAACAGCAGATTCTGCAAGCGGCGTGTGAAGATGGGATTATGGAACAGGGAACACGCAATGCCGAGCTAGCTCTGCGTCAGTTCTTGGGCCTGATGGATGGTGTCGTTGTTGAGGTGATTACCTCACCGCCGGCGGAATGCAAGCTCATACCGTAGCAATGTAAGTTTATTTATCTGAATTCGAGGCGTTGGGGAATGAGCGTTCCGTATGGGATTTTAATTAGCGGATTGGGCGAATATATTGATGAATATTTATCGCCACTGCTCACGTCCGCGGGGTATTACGTCCAACTAGCACGAGGCTCTGCCGTCTTATTCGACACACTTAACCGGCAAACCGATCTCGCGTTGATCGACCTGCCGGGAAAAGACCATCTCGATCTCCTCAATGCGTTACGCACTCACTATACCGGTATGCTCGTGGTTTTAGGACCACGGCACGACTGGCTGGTTGTGACGGCGTTTGCGCAGGGTGTCGATGACTATGTGACCCGCCCGTTTCGCGCCGATGAGCTTATGGCGCGGGTGCGGGCGCAGTTACGGCGACGGCAGCGTTATGCGCCGCCACCGTTTACGCTTGGCCCCTTTGTCTTCGATCTCGCGACGCGCACCATTTCGTACCAAGGCCACCCGCTCGCGCTTGATCTGCCGTCGTTTACCTTACTCAGCGTCTTGGCTGAAGCCCCATATCGCACTTTCACCCCAGAAGAATTGTTGGAGTCAGTGTGGGGGCGTGGGCAGACCCACAATCTGCCGTTGCTTGCAGCGACATGGCAATCGCTCTGCCAGCAGATGCCCAGCAGGGAGGCGACCAAGGTATTGGTTGGCAATCCCCACTGCGGCCTCGCATTGTTGCAGTCGTAGCGCCGCAATCAATCGCTCACGCACCAAGCAAGCCAATGCCCGGCAGGAAAACGACCAAGGGGCTTGGCGATCCCCACTGCGGCCTCGCATCGTGGCAGTCGTACAACCGCGCTCCCATCAACAAACCTTAAGAACGCCCTTCGCTCACTCCTTTGTTTATTCGTATAACCATTCGTTGTCTAACGAGGCGCGATCTGCGTTACCACGCCCATAATGTAACTCACTCTCACCGGATCGCCTGCCTGTGGATGAGGGTAGACGCTCTCGGCCCCAATTCGAGCCCGGATGGCTTGGGTTTCGCCTTCGTGGTGGAAGGTGACGTCGTAGAAGATGGTGCCATGAATATCGACCCGCTGCACTTCGAGCAGTACGGCTTCGCGCATACCAGAGAGGATCATGATTGGTGGCTCCTTAGGCTGATGTTATATGGTACATACGGTAGATTGCAGACAAAGAACCACCGCTTTGGATGCGGTGATTATTGTGCTCGGTAAGAGCGTATACAGCGAATATGATACCGCGTTTAGTTGCAGGATCAGGTAGTCGATTGGCTTAGCGTCGCCGTCTCTCACCCGTCGGTGCGTTTTGGGGTTGAGGCTGCGGCCAGCTCGCGGGCAAATTCGCGAATGAAGGCCGCTACTTCACGCGGGCGTTGTTGTTGCGGCATGTGGCCGCAGCGGGGCAAGAATGCAACTCGCGCTTGCGGCAGATTGGCGCAGAAGAAATCGCGTGATTCACGCGGAATGAAATAGTCATCTTCGCCCCAAATCATCGCCACCGGCACCCGCAGCAAGCGTAGATCTTCTGGGCGCAAGAGCGCGTTTTCGTCAAGTGCGGCGACGAACTGGCGCACCGGATCACGGCGGAACATGGAACGCAACCCTTCGCTGGCCAAATAGAGCGGCAAGGGCGGGCGGCCATACATCTGGCGCAACACCTTCCGCACGGTGCGCCTGTCGGGCAACTCAATCGTGTGCAGGAATGGCTCCCACGACTCGCGCCCGCGCAAGATGGCCCCTCCCGGCGCCAGCAAGACGATGCCGGCGACCAGTTCTGGTGTGGCGAGCGCCACTCGCACCGCGATCCAGCCACCCATCGAGTTGCCCACAATCAGCGTTGGTTGCCCAATCACCTCGCGAATCATTGCCTGCACCAACGTCGTCTGCTGCTCGATGGTAGCATAGCGCTGGCCGGGCGGGAAGCCGCTCAAGCCAAACCCGGCCAGATCGAGCGCGTAGACCGGGCCGATCGCGGTGAGCTGCCGCATCACGAATGACCACGTTTGGGCGCGATCGGCGATGCCATGCAAGAGCAGCACCGGCAGGTTGCCTTCACCGCGCGCCGGCATGAAATAGTAATGGGTGCGAATCTCGGCCAAACGCCGTTCGTGGCTCGTCGCGCCCAACCGCAGCAGCGCGCGATGGCTTAGGCCGTAGATTAACGGTACTGCCGCGGTCGAAAGCGGAGTAAAGAGTTGTCCGAGCATCGTTCACTCCTCCTCGCTGGCATAAACACACGAGACACCGGCGCCGGCGGTGCAGACCAGCGGCTGCATCGTGCGCCCAGTACGAATGGCGTATCCGGCGATCATCGCAGCGACAAATTCATCAACCCGATCGGCTGCTACCAGCGACACCGTGCTGCCGCCGAAGCCGCCGCCGGTCATTCGGCTGCCGAAACACCCCGGCGCGGCCAACGCCAACTCAACCAGCGTATCGAGTTCGGGTACGCTGACCCGATAATCATCACGCAGACTATGGTGCGACTCGACCATTAACCGGCCCATCTTAACGAGATCACCAGCGGCAAGCGCATCAGCGGCGGCGAGCGTGCGCTCATTCTCACTGACAACGTGGCGCGCAAGCGGCAGCAGGTCAGGCGGTAACAGATGGCCGTACTCGGCCAGATCGGTCAAACGCACGTCGCGTAAAGCTTGGATCTTGCCCAAGGCCGGCTTCAGCAAGCGCACCGCCTCTTCACACCCGGCCCGGCGCTGATTATACTCCGAGCCTGCCAGCCGGTGGCGCACGCCGCTATCGCAGACCACCACCCGCACGTTAGCCGGGATCGGCACCGGGCGATAGCTCAGGTCACGGCAATCGATCAGCAGGGCATGGTCAGCTTCGCCCAACGCAGCGATCAACTGATCCATAATTCCGCACTTCACACCGACAAACGAATGCTCAGCGCCTTGGGCCAACAGCGCTAGCTCTTCGCCGAGCAGGTTAATATCGTTGAGCAGTTGGAAGGTGTACCCTACTGCCACCTCCAGCGCCGCCGACGATGAGAGACCGCTGCCGGCTGGCACATCACTATCGATCAAGAGGTCGGCGCCGCGCAACGGCAGATCGCGGGCCAGCAATCCCTTAGCTACACCACGAATGTAATTGACCCACTGGCGTTGCTCGTCACGCACAATCTGATCGAGATGAAACCGATCCTCTTCACGGAATTTAACGCTAAATACACGCACGATTCGATCTGCGCGTGGGCGAGCGGCGACGTAGGTTGCCCGATCGAGCGCCATTGGGAAGACGAAGCCATCGTTGTAGTCAGTATGTTCACCGATCAGATTCACCCGTCCGGGAGCGCGGGCGATGCGGGTGGGTGGCTGGCCGAAATACCGTTCAAACGCGGCGTAGAGGGCAGATAACTCAAACATAACCATACTCCTCAACGGCAACAATGCCTGCTGCGGAGTATAGCACCTTTTTGCACCGAGCCGTCAACGGCGCTAAACAAAACAACCGCATGAATCAATGGCTAAACCGCCCTGCCATACCACTTCACCGGCATGTTACTCCCCCACGGCCCGAAACCTCTGGCCGAAATACCGCAAACCCGCGCAACAAGTCGTCTAGTCGTTGGCAACGAAGGTAGGAGCCGAACGAATGTGCGGTTTACCAAAACAATTTGTTCATTTGTTGTCCTATTCGTTGGAGCCTGTCAACACCACGTGCTGCGGGATTGCTCTGTTTTCATCATTACGCACGCGCTGCCGGCGCAGATCGTCAGGGCTATGCGCCGGGGCAAGGAAGGTCACGGCCAGCGCAGCTAGCGCAAAGATCAGCGGCGTGGTGAAGACCGCGGCCAGCGCCGCCGCCAGTGCCAGACGCGGCTCGCCGGCTAGCATCACCGCTGTCGCACCCTCGCCGATCAGCGCCTCAACCGGAATAGCGTCGGGTTGCAAGCCGCGCACCGCCAATTCCGCCGTTAACCGGCTCGTCAACAGCGTGCCGAGTGCGGCCACGCCGATCGTGCCGCCAATCGTGCGCGAAAACTGCAAACTGGCCGTCGCTGCGCCCAACACGTTGCGCGCCACCGTGCTTTGCACCGCAATCAGGAATGATGGAATGCTCGCACCCATCCCGACTCCCATCAGTCCCAATGCAATCGCTAATTCCAAACGGCTCATATCGGGCCGGATACGGGCCATCATAAATGCGCCGACCACAAAGATAGCCATCCCGCCGATCGTGAGCGTGCGATAGCTATAGCGCAACAACAACCTTCCTCCGATCACGCTGGTAAAGACCCACCCCAACATCATCGGCGTCAGCGTCGTACCGGCCTCAGTGGCGCTCGCCCCCAACACACCCTGCACAAACAGCGGCACATAATTCATACTGCCAAACAAGACCCCACCGGCCAGAATGCCGTGAGCGCAAGCGACAGCAAACACGCGGTCGTGCAACAATCGCACCGGCAAGATCGGTGCCGGTGCGCGTAGCTCGACCACGACTAGCAAAGCCAGCGTAGCAATAGCCACGCTCAGCATAGTGATACCGGGCAGCGAAGTTGGTGCATCGAGGCCGAGCAAGAGTAAGATGACTCCCATACTCAGCAGCACCGCACCAGCGTAATCGATCGGCGGGCGCTCGCCGCTGGCTTGGGTCACGCCACGCCAAGCCGCCCACACCAGTGCCGCTGCGATCGCTGCCGGCGGCAGATTCACCCAGAACACCCAATGCCATGAGATCTGATCGACCAAAAAGCCGCCGATCAACGGGCCGATCACCGAACTAACGCCCCACACCCCGGCAAAGAGACCCTGCACCTTGGCGCGTTGATCAAGGGTGAAGATATCGCCGACAATGATAAACGCCAGCGGCAGCAAACCGCCCGCCCCCACCCCCTGTAAAGCCCGCGCCGCGATCAGCTCCGGCATGGTCATCGCCAACCCGCACCATAGCGAGCCAAGGCTAAAGATGGCAATCGCCGCCATATAAATCGGTCGCCGGCCAAACAGATCTGACAACCGGCCAAAGATCGGTCCGGCAGTGGTGCTGGCCAGCATATAGATGGCAAATACCCAGCTAAAGCTCTCGATATCACCGAGATCGCGCACAATGCTCGGCATCGCCGTCGCAATGACGGTTGACTCCATCGAGGCCATAAACATGCTCATCATCACGCCAAGCGTGATCAAGACGGTGCGCTGGCGACTCACACGGTACTCCTTGGGTTGGCACAAAATGATGCTTGATCAAATATTGCTTCATTCAACGATACCGCAAAATCGCCACAAGCGCAAGGTGGTCAGCGAATACGCAGGGAATAGCCACCAAAACTCGCAAAAGGCGCACACGATATTCCCAAAAACCTCTGCGCGCTTCGCGCCGTTACGTTAAGCGTTCCTAGAGTCTTTGCTTGCTTTATGCTTGACTCTCACCCCGTCCCCACTAGGAGAGGGGTGAGGGCCATCAGCCCGTGCAGCGGGCTTTGGGGTGGGTATTTGAGTGGCATTCCCGTGGCGTGGACAGACTCCCCGCAGGACACAACGAAGTGTGGTGTTGCAAATGGCTATGGCTGTTGCGCCCGGCCATCCCGCGTGACTAGATCGTGCTCGTCTTGGCCGGCTGCGGTTTAGAAGCTCGCTAGTTATTTCGGCGGATCGTTCGCTTGGGCTGGCATCTATTGTTATTCATCACCACTGGCGTGATGTTCCGGTCCGCTAGGCAGGTGTGGTGAGAATTGCTCTCGCAACACCCATTCGGCTGCTTCGCGCACCGCCATTCCCACGCGCACCCCGCGCGCCGCCGCGCTCACATTGCAGGCGCTGATCACGCCATGCTCCCATGTGTCGGCAGCGTCGCCAATGCGGGCCGAGGTGTGAGCCACCGCCATCGCTGGAATGCACTGTACGTCGAGCATCGTGAGACCAGCGATGCCGGCGTTGTCTTTGCCAATCCCAGCATCGTTAAAGACCACGCCGGCTAGCGGTACCTCCAGCGCATATTGTGCTGAGCTTACACCGCCGTGCGAGCCACTGACAACGAACGTCCCTTGATCGCTCTCGTTGATGTACGAGATGGAATCCATCAAGACGATCCGGCTTAGGCCGGTCTGAAGGATGACCTTGGCCATAGGTGTTCTCAATATGGCTAGAGGGTATTGTATCCATATTATACAACGGTTCAGGTGGATGGGCACAGATTGCCGAAAGCGTAGCGGAGGAGCATTATTGGCGCTCTCCAACCCTCTACGCCCGCAAAGGCAGGCAATGATTCAGATGATGTTAGCGCTTTGCGCAGCGTTACTGTCCCGCCATGTGCAAGTAATACCGACTGGCCCGGCTATTATTAGCTGTGCGCTGACCAACCATGACCATGCGCATTACTTGTTCGGCTTGGGCAACCACCAGATCAAAAGCCTCAGCAATTGCTTCCTCTAACGCCATCGGGCGCGACAAGACGCTGGTGTACGCACTAATCCCATGCTGTTGGTTGATTGAGGCGCCATGGCCGATTGTACCGGCCAACGCAATGACAAGAACACGATAATCCTGCGCCCGACGTGCCACTTCGGCTGGAATCTTGCCATATGTGGTTGTGACCAGCGGATTGCGTTGATCGCGTGGTACCAGCCGTAAGCCGGCTGCTGCTGCCATTTCGAGCACTGCCGTGCGTGGTTCCAAACCGCCAAGCAGGTCAATATGTGCATCGACTAGTTGCCCAACCAGACCAGTTACCGTGACCGGATCCAAGCTACCGCCGGTGATGCTAACCAGCGTTTTGCTGAAACATTCACCACCATCAACCAAGTGATTCTGGCAAGAGACCAATGCTTCCGACACGAACAATCACCAACACGATAGCAATTTGGGTTTTCGTTCAAGGTGCAACGGCATCCACTTGCCGGCAGTAGAGAGGAATTGTGGCTTAATTATGAGTTAACTCCTCATTCATATACACTCTTTGTACATAGAAGAGGAGCCTCGCGCGACAAAAATACACACCGGCCCAACATCGGGCCGGTGTTGTGCGGGAATAAATAAAGAAGCCTCAGAGAGGCTTCTGAGTGGGGTGCCTGATGGGGCTCGAACCCACAACTTCCTGATCCACAGTCAGGCGCTCTGCCATTGAGCTACAGGCACCGCGCAGCAAGAATATAGCACAATCGCGCTGTCTCGTCAAATCGATGCGCTCACCCTTGTGCTATTCATCATCCATCGTTCGTTGACTTGCGGTTTGGTGTTTGAACTGCACTGCCGTGCGGCGCTCTAGTCGTTAGCTATTTGCCGTTGACCATTCACCGTTCGCGCGCATTACGTCATTGTACAACACTAAACACAACAATCCCATACTGCCACTGCGCCCGCAACTGCAAGCCTGCCTGCGCAACGTACTGATTAAGTTCGTCAAGCGTCGGGAACTGCAAGCCGCCACTGCCTAACGCTTGCTGGAATGTACGGCCAAGCTGACCGCTTGCCGCCGCGAGACTCATCATCACGCCGCGTCCGCGTGGCGCTAACAGTCGGCGCCATTCAGCAAGCGCCGCTGGAATGTCACCGATCTCGTTGAGCGAGCCACCCATCACCAGCACGCTGGCTGTGCCGCTAGCAAACGGCAGCGCTTGTGCGCTCGCACGGATAAAATTGATGTGCAAGCCTGCTCGTCTTGCGCGTTGGCGTGCCTCTTGCAGCATCGGCAGGCTGAGATCGATCCCAACCACAAATCCATCGACACCGCTCCGCCGACGCGCCTGTTCTAGTGCGCGTGCGTACAGGCCATTGCTACAGCCGACATCGATCATCAGTCCACCCCGTTCAACGCCGGCTAACTCGGTGATCAACGTCAGCTCGCGTTCGAGCGGAAACTGCTCGCCGCTGAGTATACTCAACGCCAGTGGTCGCCACGTCCGTTCGTAAGCCCACGCCGCCAGCGGCAAGACATTGACGAATTGGGCGATGCTACCCGGCCATTGTCGGCCAAGCAGGTCGAGAATACCATCGACAATCGGGTACGAAGTGGCGCAGTGCGAGCAGCGTAACCGACCGGTTTCGATGGCCCCATCAACAACCCGGCCAATCTGCTCAACGCGAAGGGGGGTCTCGCGATGGCATGGGCAGGTGATATACGGTAACAGTTTAAAATCCATATGAGTATGGTAACAGGGTATTGCCCCTGCGCGCAAATAACTTCCTCTTGCCTTGCCGACACGAACACGTCAGGGACGCGGGCGTACATCGCTTATGTGGTGGGTAGGCATAAAATTTCCCTCTCCCGGAGAAGGGGAGAGGGTCTGAGGGTGAGGGTGTAACTCGTTAATTCATTCTCGTGTAGCGCTGTGCAATCGTGATCAGATGGTCGTAATCAATCGGCTTTGGCAGAAACTCACTGCATCCGGCTCGCTTGGCTCGTTCAATGTCATTGCGGGTTACGTGACCACTAACCGCTACCACCGGAACGTCTCGTAAACGCGGATCACGCTTGACATATTCGGTTGCTGTCCAACCATCGAGACCGGGCATTGACAGATCCATCAAAATGAGACTTGGCCGACGATGTTTCATAATCTCTAGCGCTGTTTGCGCATCGGACGCCAACTCAACGGCAAAGCCACTGAAACTCAACATCTGGCCAATGATCTGACGGTTGTCGAAGTTGTCATCAACGATCAGAATGAAGCTCATGCGGGCTCTCCTACCATATGCGGTGCTGGCGATGAAGGATCGATAATAACCGCAGATTCTGGTGCTGTTGGGATCCAAACGGTGAAGGTTGAACCAACACCAACCTCACTTTCAACCTCTATCGTGCCTCCAAGCGCTTGAACAATCTGCTTAGAAAGCGCTAAACCTAGCCCCGTGCCTTCGTACCGGCGCGTGACCGATTCGTCGAGCTGACTGAATGGCTGAAAGAGTTTATGTTGCTTCTCACGCGGAATACCGATACCGGTATCAATCACAGCAAAGCGGATGCCGTCTGTACCATAGCGTGACTCGGTCGTAACTTCGAGCCTGATGGTACCGCGCTCGGTGAATTTGGCTGCGTTGCTGAGTAGATTAATCAATACTTGTCGCAATCGACGACCGTCGGTCCTGATACTACCAATATCAGACGGGCAGAGCGTGATCATTTGATTGTTGTTGCGTTGCGCCAATGGCATAGTCATCGCCGCCAACTCATCTACGAGTGTGGCCACTTCAACGCGGCTGAATTCTAATTCAAGCGCGCCTTGTTCAATCCGAGCAAAGTCAAGCACATCACTAATAAGGGCGAGCAAATGTCGCCCAGAGGTGAGAATACGTTCGACGTATGTTGTATGCGGTTCAGACACTGCCTTATTCAGATGGAGCAACTGGGCGTAGCCAAGAATTGCATTCAGTGGTGTGCGCAGTTCATGGCTCATTGTTGCGACAAAGGCACTCTTAGCTTGACTAGCTGCTTCTGCTGCCGCACGTGCCCGTTCGGCTTCAGCCTCAGCTTGCTTCCCACGTATGACCTCCTCCATTAACTGCTCTTGCCGAGCAAGGCTCGTTTGCAAGGCGCGATTGCGCTCTTCGAGTTCAGCTCGTTGCCCACGCAAGCTAGCCAGCATCTGATCAAATGCCTGCGCGAGATCGCCGATCTCGTCGCGGATGTGCTCGTTAATTGAGCCAACTAAATTACCCTCCGAGACCTGACCGGCAGCCTGCGCGAGCCGCCGTAACCGGCGGGCAATTCGCGCCGAGAGGAAGAGGCCAATCGCAGCCGAGATAATAATCGCTACGACAGTATCGATCATGATGAATGTGCGGGCCGTGTCATAACTGGCAGCAACAACATCAAGTGAAGCACGAGCTTGCCGTTGGTTTTCTTGCACGAGTTCGTTCATCGCCTTATCGAGCGCATCGTAGAGTGGATTCATCCGTGAGTAGAATGGCTGCACGCTCCCATCGCTCACCAAACGCACTGCCGGGATAAATCGATTGTGATTGGCGTCGATGACCTCTTGCCACGCCGCCACAACGGTATCAAGCCGGTTCTGCTCAGTTTCCGAGCCAATCAGGGGGCGGTAAGTACGGAAATAGGTCTCCATCTCAGCTTCGATCGCCCGCATGTGATCAAGAATGCGCCCACGATCGCCATTGTTGGTGTAGATCAGAAATTCCAACTGGCGCGCGCGATAGCGGTTGATCGCCGTTGTCATATCACCAACGGTGTCGAGTGATGGGATTGTGTGTCGCTCAATGAAGACAGCTCGATCATTCATCGTCGCCATTTGATGGGTGGCGAAGAAACCGAGTACCATCATGAGGATAAGGTCGATGGCTAACGCTCCCAACAGTTTTGCTCGGATCGGAAAACGCATTGCTAACGATCCTCTAGTTGCAACAACTGCTCAATGGATAGTCCTACCTGCGAGCCGCCACTGAACATCGAGCCGGTGCGTTGACGTTCTACCCGCCGTAAAGCCAATTCGTAGGCTTTCTCCGGCAAGGGAACATACAGAGCTTTGCTGGCGAAGAGCGTACCATTGCGTAAATACGTATCAATGAACGCCCGTACTTCGGGTCGTTTAATAGCATCGGCACGGACATAGATAAAGATTGGACGAGACAAGGGTTGATAGCTGCTATCAGTAATGGTCGCTTCAGAAGGGCCGATACAGCCTGCGCCATTGTCAATCGCTACTGCTCGTAACTGTCCGGCGTATTCAACGTAATAGGCGTAGCCAAAGAACCCTAACCCTAACCGATCTGCTGATACGTCTTGGGCCAGTAGATAATCATCTTCGCTAGCAGTGAAATCGCTGCGACTCACTCCCTCTTGCCCAACGATTGCCGAGGTGAAGTAATCGTAGGTACCCGAATCAACCCCGGCGCCGTAAAGGTGCAACGGTTCGTCTGGCCATTCAGGGCGGATCTGATTCCAGCGCGTGATCAGGCCCTCAGCCGCCGGTTCCCAGATCCGCTTAAGCTCGGCAACAGTGAGGCACTGCGCCCAGTCATTTTGGGGATGCACGACGACTGATAGGCCATCAAACGCGACTGGCAACTCGATGAACACAATCCCGTTTGCGGCACAGGTTTCCATCTCACGCTGTTTAATCGGACGTGAGGCGTTAGAGATGTCGGTTTCACCGTTGCAGAAGCGGGCAAATCCACCACCAGTACCGCTGACGCCGAGCCGGATAGTCACATTTGGTGCTACATTACTGAAGGCGACCGCTACCTGTTCGGTAATCGGAAAGACCGTACTTGAGCCATCGATCTTGATTTCGCCACTGAGGGCAGCAAGATCGGTGTTGGGCATCACTAATTCTGCCGTTGGTGATGGTTGCGGTGTGGCAGATATTGGTGGTGGGGTAGGCGAAGGAAGCGCAGCAGTTGAACCGCTACAAGCTACCAGCAACAGCGCGACGAGGCTGAGAGCAACGATACGCAATATGTTCATATGGGTGCAGCGAATATGTCAGATAATTCGAAGGCTAGGCAACGCTGCATAACCGTTCCTATTATAACCCTTTGACACAGCATCGTTGGTTAAGGCGAGGTTAAGCGTATTTGAAGCGTTGCTCTTCCCGATCCGTCGCACTCTGTGGTGCTTCCCGATCTATGAATACTGACAATCTTCAATATATTACCTACACTATTAGGTAGTCGTTGTATCTGCGGAGGATCGATGGAAGCTCACCTAGAACAGCGTATCACTGCTGATCGTTCAGTGCCCGGCTGCTGCCAGCCAACGATCGATGTGGCTCTCACGGAAGCTGAAGCCAACCAGCTTGCCGAGTCGCTATCGTTGCTGACCCACCCAATCCGTCTGCGCTTGCTCGCGATCCCTGCCCGCAACGGCGGCCATGTGTGCGTGTGTGATCTGGAGGCTGCGTGGAATACGCCTATCAATACATTTTGCGTATAGATGTTCTTATGTGGGATACAGAGGATGCTCGACATAAAGTTCTATTGCGAGAAGATATTGCCAATTTGCAACGTATGTACTACCATCTGTTTAAAAATGTACTGAGATTACGGTGGCCATCCAATGCAGTATGGCAACTTTATCCCGATGGACATACTGCAATGGATTGGAAGTGTGTTCAGGACTTTTTAGATCGCGCTGGTGAGAATGTGGAAATTGAAAAGTCTCTTTTTACTCGAGGAGCATTTCGCTTGCGATTGCAACGTGAGTTCGCAATCGAAAAAATTTCCCTGCATTGTCACATGAACACCCTTTTCTTCAGGTTGCTGATTTATTTGCCGGTTTAGCCGTATTCTTACGAGAAAAGTTTAATGAGTATCAATAATGGCTAAAAATGACTTCACCCCAACTCCAATTACCAGAAAACATCGAACCGGAAGTGCGACTATCTGGAAGCACAAAGGAACGGTTTCCGGTGCTGCAGAAGTTAAATAATCTGTGCAAACAACGCAAAATAGGAGTTAGCCTGAAATTGTCGCGCGGACTTAGGACATGCGATCCAAGTAACCCGATCAACTTCTGGCTCTATGGGCCTCAGCATCCCGAAGATATAGCGCCAACGAAGAGGTAGGAGGTGGTTATGAAATATGACCCCGAAAAACACCACCGCCGCAGCATCCGGCTCAAGGGGTACGATTATTCCCAAGCCGGGGCGTATTTCATCACCATCGTCACCCAAGATCGGGCCTGCCTGTTCGGCGAGGTGGTGGACGGCGAAATGCGGTTGAATGACGCCGGACGGATGGTGTGGGATGAATGGGATGCCCTGCCTGATCGGTTCCCCGGTTTGGAATTGGATGCATTCGTCGTCATGCCCAACCATGTCCACGGCATTATCGTGTTGACCGGGTCCGCCACCGTGGGGGCAGGCCTCGTGCCCGCCCCCGATGAGGATATGCCCGCCCCCGATGGGGTACGGGCAGGCCTCGTGCCTGCCCCCAACGAGGCAACCACAAGGGTTGCCCCTACGATACCGATGCCCGCCCCCGATGGGGATATGCCCGCCCCGGATGGGGTACGGGCAGGCCTCGTGCCTGCCCCCCTCGTGCCTGCCCTCAACGAGGCAACCACAAGGGTTGCCCCTACGATTGGCGACATCGTCGGCGCGTTCAAATCCATTACCACGGTGGCGTATATCCGCGGCGTCAAACAATCCGGCTGGCCGCCGTTTCGCGGCCGGGTGTGGCAACGCAATTATTACGAACACATCATCCGCAACGAGGAATCCCTGAACCGTATCCGCCAATACATTGCCGACAACCCGCTGCGATGGGCATTCGACCGAGAGAGCCTACTGGTGACCCAACCAGAACCGGAGGATGAATGGCGCGCCTGAACGAGTCCGATATCGAATCCGCTGCCCTAGCCTAGCTGGAAGGCCTAGAGCCTGTTATGCACTGGCTTCGTGCTGCTGCTGCGCCGCTGGGTCGTTGAGCGAGGCGTCACCTAGATGGCGCGCGTTCGCCGGTTGGCACGCGATGATGAGCGGTTGCCGGAACCCTTGGCCGGAGTGCATGTGCTAGCCAGTGCGATGCTCAGGCGGAAGCGGTTCATTCCCGTTATGGTCGAACGTCCATAACAGGCTCTAAAGATGTGCGACACGTCAGCTCGCGCCGGCCAACGTAACGTCTCACCCATTCCCTGCATCTATACTTCATAAGAAAATGCTAATAGCACGACGGAGGAAGTTGCATGACGCGACGGGTAGTAGTTGTCGGTGGCGGCGCAGCCGGGATGAGCGCAGCGGCCAAGGCCAAGCGCACTGATCCAGCACTTGAGATTGTGGTCTACGAACGCTCTGGCTATGTGAGCTACGGGGCCTGTGGCTTTCCCTACGCAATCAAGGGTGAAATTGCGCGGCTAGAGGATGTCGTTGTGCGCACGCCGGCCCAGTTTGCCAAACAAGGCATTCAGGCCTTGATCCGACACGAGGTGCTCGAGATTGATCCCGTCCGGCAGACGGTGCGCGTGCGCGATCTGGAGGATGGCCGCGAGTTTGTCGATCACTGGGATGAGTTGGTGCTGACAACTGGCGGTCAGCCTGCTCGCCCACCGTTGCCCGGTCTCGATCTGCCCGGCGTGTTTGCGTTGCGGAATGTGGAAGAGGCACAGGCCATCAAAGCATGGTTGATCGAGCAGCGCCCGCGCACCGGTGTGATTATTGGTGGCGGCTACATTGGTCTTGAGATGGCTGAAGCGTTGGCGGCGCATGGACTGACGCTTACGCTGGTTGAACGGTTACCACAGGTGTTGCCCTCGTTCGATCTTGATGTTGCAACCCACGTTGCTGATGAACTTACCCGTCAGCATGTCGATCTCCGCTTGGGCCAGTCAGTGCAGGCCATTGTCGGTGATAAACGGGTGCGTGGTGTTATCGTTGGTGAACAGATGATCCCGACTGAGATGGTGATTCTGGCGGCAGGAGTTCGACCAAGCACGACACTGGCTCGAGCTGCTGGGATTGCCCTCGGCCCGACCGGTGCGGTCACGGTTGATGATCGTCAGCGAACGAACCTACTTCACGTGTGGGCGGCGGGTGATGTCGCTGAAGCCTTGCACCGCGTCACCGGCAAGCCAGCGTGGATTCCGCTTGGTACGACTGCTAACAAACAGGGTCGTGTGGCTGGTGAGAATCTCGCTGGCGGCAATGCTCGTTTTGGCGGGATTGTCGGCACGACCGTGGTGAAGGTGTTCGATCTAGAAGTAGCGATCAGCGGCCTTTCGCTGTCCCGTGCCCAAGCCGAAGGCTTCAACGCCACCGCGGTCAGCGCCACGGCCTCCTCGCGCGCGCACTACATGCCGGGCCACCAGCCGATTACGGTCACGCTGGTCTTCGATCAGACGACACGCCGACTGCTCGGCGGACAATTGGTTGGTCGCGAAGGTGTGGCAAAACGAATCGATACTGTCGCAGCCGCGTTACAGGCTGGCTGGACAATCGATGAATTTGCCGAGCTTGATCTTAGTTACGCGCCACCTTTCGCGCCGGTGTGGGATCCGTTGTTGGTTGCGGCGAACCTCGCTCGGCGATGAATGTACCCGCGTCCGTCGACCCCCTACGCATCCGTGCCGATCTGTTGCCGTTTGGGGAAGCGC
>NZ_CALFBQ010000056.1 GCF_937951745.1 uncultured Chloroflexus sp. | reverse complement strand
ACGTGCGATTGGCGAGACGGCGCCATTGATTACCATTGGTGCGCTTACCTTCGTTCCATTCTTGCCCCGTAACTTGCTCGATATCTTTACCGTGCTGCCGATCCAGATTTTTAACTGGACGTCACGACCGCAGGATGATTTTCGTTCATTGGCAGCGGCTGGTATCCTTGTTCTGTTGACGATTTTGTTAACTATCAACGCACTGGCGATCTATCTTCGCAATCGTTATCAGAAGCGTTACTAAAGGCACACCGATGACAACTCAAGATTTGGAACGCGATAATCCCAATGCAATTGAAGCGCACAACATGAGCGTGTACTATGGCTCATTTCGTGCGGTTAAGGATGTTAATCTCGTGATCGAGAAAAACCGGATCACGGCGCTGATTGGGCCTTCAGGTTGTGGTAAGAG
This sequence comes from uncultured Chloroflexus sp., assembly GCF_937951745.1. GTDB lineage: Bacteria > Chloroflexota > Chloroflexia > Chloroflexales > Chloroflexaceae > Chloroflexus. The sequence continues at coordinate 75,320 of NZ_CALFBQ010000056.1, read as the reverse complement.
TACTGTGTTGCGGTCATTCAACCGGATGAATGACTTGGTGCCATCGGCGCGGGTAGAGGGTCAAGTCCTCTTCCACGGCGAAAATATCTATGCGCCGGGGGTTGATCCGGTGAATGTTCGTCGTCGGATCGGGATGGTTTTTCAGAAGCCAAATCCCTTCCCGAAGAGCATTTACGAGAACGTGGCTTACGGCCCGCGGATCAATGGCTGGAAGCTCTCGAAGAGTGAGATGGATGAACTCGTGGAGCGTTCGTTGCGTGGCGCAGCCCTGTGGGATGAGGTGAAGGACAAGCTCAATCAGAACGGCTTGTCGCTGTCGGGCGGCCAGCAGCAGCGGCTCTGCATTGCCCGCGCTCTCGCCGTCGAGCCGGAAGTGATTTTGATGGACGAGCCATGTTCGGCGCTTGACCCAATCTCAACACTCAAGATCGAGGAGTTGATGTTTGAACTGCGCCAACGTTACACGATCATTATCGTGACCCATAATATGCAGCAGGCCTCGCGCGCCTCTGACTATACCGCCTTCTTCCTTATGGATAGCGATCGCGCTGGCCAGCTTATTGAGTATGGCCCTACCTCGCAAATCTTCCAAAACCCGAAAGACGAGCGAACTGAACAGTACATTTCGGGTCGGTTCGGTTAATCGACAACGAATAGGGAGCGAATAGATGAATGGGGAAGTCTCATCGCTGGAAGGTCATAACTTTCCGGCGATGAGTCTTCTTTATTGGTGGAGTGTTGCGGCGGGATCATGTCTGCCTTGCTGATGTCATTGTGCGGTGTGACCTTTACGTCATTGTGAGGGCGCGGCGTGCCCGAAGCAATCTCTTGCTCAGGCGGCAAGCATGCCTGAGCGGGTTCAGTCCGCGCTCGGAGGCAATTGCTTCGCCGTCTGACGGTGGCGCGCACGGACAGGAGGCAATACCGTGCTGGCTACGCTACAGGCAGGGATGCGTTCAGCAACGGAGTTGGTCTATGCAACGCACAGTTTTACGCTCGGTGATATAAATCGGTGCGTATGCTCTCTCCGATCTGCTCTTCATGCTTGAAAAACCCGAAGACTCTAATGCGCCGTGCTAGTTTCGGTGGGCGACCCAGTCGTTGCCCGGCGATGCGCAGGCGGTGCAGGAAGCCTTGACAGCAACCAGTCCAGTATTGTGGCGCGTGAGGTTTCGGCGAGCGGTTTGGGTAAAGTGTGCGTGACGAGCCGCGGTACGGTGAAGGGATTTGGGGGCAAGTCAGAGCGAAGTGGCGTGATGTTGGACGTTGCCGATTTGACTGATCGAGCAACCTTAGGCAATTGGCTCAGCCTTGTCAGGAACACCATTGATGGCGTGCCTCATCTTGTCCACAGGACATCGATACATATCACGTTCCGGTCGCCCAATGCAATGGTGGATTGCGTAATTGATTTGCGCCCAGTAGCGCAAGCCTCTCGTGAAAGCACACAAGGCGAACCATTGTTCATCTAGTTTTAGCCATGCCCGCTGCCTTGATGGTTTGCGCGGCACTAGCCTATCGGCTATAATAAGCAAAAGCGCAGAGGCCAGCGTCCCTGCCGGACACTGGCCTCTCCTAATGGATATCGAACCGCACATTAGCGCGTCTTGGCCAGTGTGCGCATACAGCGGGTGCAGATCCGCACCTGCACCGGCTGGCCGCCGGGTGCCATCAACGTCGTCTTCTGAATATTGGGCCGCCAGATCCGGTTAGTCCGGCGCTTCGAGAAGCTGACATTGTGACCAAACGAAGGTTTTTTGCCGCAGAGTTCACATTTTGCCATAGGACTACGCTCCGAAACGTACATCTCTTTAATAGTCACACTTTGCGAGACTATACCATATTGTATTCGCTTTGGCAAACCGCTCCGTACCATAGGGCAGACCATGGCACTGATGAAAGTCATTACTGACGGCGCGAGCGACATCCCGTTTGAGGTAGCGCGTGATCTTGAGATCGAAGTTGTGCCGCTCTTGGCGCAGATCGACGATCGGTTGTATCGGATTGGGATTGATATTAGCGAAGATCAGGTTTACGATCTGCTCTTCAATGGCCATGACCGGGTTGAGATTATCAAACCGTCGGCGACGGTCTTCGAGCAGCTTTACCGTAGTCTGCTGGGGCGCTATGACTATGTATACTCGATCCACCTCAGTCATCGTCTCGGATCCATCCTGAGCGAGGCGCAGACCGCCTGCGCGCGGTTGCCGGCCTCGAATACGCGCATTGAGGTGATTGATAGTAAGTTAGCTGGGATGGGGCAAGGATCGGTCGCCATTGCCGCCGCCCGCGCCATTCGTGATGGCATGCCTCCGGCTGCGGTAAGCGACTTGATCGGGCAGACCATCCGTCATACCCATACTGCTTTTTTCGTCGATACGATGGAATATCTCGAGCAAAGCGGGATCTTGACGTTTAGCGGCTCGCTTATCGGCTCGATGCAGCGGATCAAGCCGCTCATGATCCTCGATGAAGGTGAGATTGTGCCTTACGAGCGCACGCGGACTCGCGCCAAGGCGATCGAGGGTCTCTTTACCTTTGTCGAAGATTTTCCGCATGTTGAAGATGTGATCATTCATTACGCCACCACGCCGGAAGATGTCGAGAAGTTACTCGAGAAGCTCGATCCGATTTTCCCGCGTGATCGGGTCCAGGTGTCGCGTATGGGGCCGGCGATTGCGGCCCGGCTTGGCCCCGGCGCAATGGCGGTGACGGTGTTTGAAGGCTTCGATGAGGCATGACCGAGGTTGAGCGACAGCAGGTGACGGCGCTCGGCAAAGTATTGGCCGCCGAGCGTCGTGATGGGTGTGCCGATCGGGTGACCGATGACGGTTTGTTGGCGTTTCTCCGTCACTGGTCGGCTGTCGCCGGCAGTGCTGCGCGTTTGCCGGCGGTGCAACGCGCGATCGGGTGGTTGGTGGGGTACGACGGCATGACGTTTGCCGAACGCGATCAAGCGTTGGCAGCGGCGATCGAAGAATTGCGGTCGCTCTTCCGGTCTGCCCACAATCCACCGGAATCCGCTCAGGCGCCAGAACCGGCACCGCCCACGCCCCGCCGCGCGGCAACGCGGCACGTACGCAATCGGGCGGCGCAGGTGCCGAAGCATCCGCTGGCTGAGCTTGATCTCGATGCGCAGCTCGAACAGGTTGCTGGCCTCGATTGGCGGTTGGTGGGTGGATTTCGTCGGCTTGGTGTGGTGACCATTCGCGATCTGCTGTATCACTTCCCGCGCCGTTATGACGATGTAAGAGGTCGCCGTTCGATTAGCGAATTGCAGGTCGGGGCTGAGGAGACAGTAATCGGTAAGGTGACCGATGTGCGCACGATCGGCGCCGGCCCCAAGGTGCGGGTGCGGGTCGAGGTAAGCGATGAGACCGGCTCGATTGAGGCGATCTTTTTCAATCAACGCTGGATTGCCCAGCAGATCAAGGTCGGCCAGACAATTGCTCTGAGCGGGAAGGTGACGGTGTTCGGCGGGAAGCGCCAGTTTAGCAGCCCGCGCTGGGAACGTTATACGCCTGATCCAGACGCCCTCTTGCATACCGGTCGCTTGGTGCCGATCCACCCGTTAACGCAAGGTCTGCATGAAAATCAGGCTCGTCGCTTTATCAAGCAGGTGATCGACGCGATGGCGCCGCGCGTTCCAGATCATCTGCCGCCATACCGTCGTGAACAGGCACAACTCTTACCGCTTGGCGAGGCGCTTGCCCAAATCCACTTTCCCGATAATCACGAGAAACTTGCTGCTGCGCGCCGCCGGCTTGGCTTTGATGAGTTTCTCTTCATTCAGATTGGCGTCTTGCAGCGCAAGCGGCTCTGGCAGCAAGAAATGGGGTTGCCGTTCGTGATTGATACGCAGGTGCATGCTGAGTTGCAGCGTCTATTACCGTTCCAACTAACGACTGCTCAGCAGCGGGCTATCGGCGAGATTTTTGCCGATATGCAGCGACCATCGCCAATGGCGCGCCTGTTGCAAGGTGACGTCGGCAGCGGCAAGACGGTGGTAGCGGCGGCGGCGTTGCTGCAAGCAATCGTCAATGGTTTCCAAGGCGCACTGATGGCTCCCACCGAGATTTTGGCTGAACAGCATGCCAAAAATCTCAAACAGTTGCTCAGTCGGGTGCGGGTGCCGCGCAAGGCGGCAGCAACCACGCCTGCCGAGACGTACCAACAAGCTGATTGGCGGGCCTTGCTCGATCCTGATGAGGCGGCCAAGCTGGCTGAAATCGTGACGATTTTGGGCATGACCCCCGAAGAAGATATGGAGGGGCAGGGGGTGAGGGTAGCATTGCTCACCGGCAGTTTGAGCACGCGTGAGCGGCGACGGGTGCTGGAAGGGGTTGCGCGTGGCGAGATCGATCTGGTGGTTGGTACCCATGCGTTGATTACCGAGACGGTGCAGTTTGCCAATTTGGGCTTGGTGGTGGTTGATGAACAGCACCGCTTCGGTGTCGAACAGCGATTGCGCCTGAAGAACAAAGGCTGTAACCCGCACATGCTGGTGATGACCGCCACCCCTATCCCGCGTACATTGACTCTGACCATCTACGGTGATCTCGACGTTTCGGTGCTTGATGAGCGTCCACCCGGTCGGCAAGAGATCCGCACGCGCCGGATCAGCCGCTCTGAACGCGAGAAAGCCTATCGCCACATCCGCAAGCAGGTGGCCGAGGGGCGGCAGGTGTATGTGATTTGCCCGCTAGTCGAAGAGAGCGAGAAGCTTGATCTGCCCTCCGCCGAAGAGATGTACGAGCGCTTGCAACACGAGGTCTTTCCCGATTTGCGTGTGGCTTTGCTCCACGGCAAGATGCCGGCCCGTGAAAAAGATGAGGTGATGCGCGCGTTTCGCGATCACCAGTACGATATACTGGTGGCGACGGCAGTGATCGAAGTCGGCATTGATGTCCCTAATGCGACAACGATTGTGATTGAAGGTGCGGAACGGTTTGGTCTGGCACAGTTACACCAATTCCGTGGCCGAGTTGGTCGCGGCAGTCTTCAAAGCTACTGTATTCTGATCAGCGATAGCGACAACCAGCAATCGAAAGAGCGACTGGCCGCGCTTGAGGAGACGAACGACGGCTTCAAGCTGGCTGAGATTGATCTCCAACTGCGCGGGCCGGGCGAATTTTTCGGCACGCGCCAGAGCGGGACGCCCGACCTGAAGATGGCCCAACAGGGCGACACCCGGCTGCTGGCCGAAGCGCGCCGGCTGGCCGAAGCGATTTTGAATGATGATCCTGAGCTGGCGCACCCTGAACATGAACTGTTACGCCAGAAAGTCGATGCCTTCTGGGCCGAGGCATTGCAAGCGGGGTGAGCCGAGTCCTCAGAAGAGGAACGGGGCGACGCGCCGCGTCGCCTTTACCGTATCTTCAGCAGCAACGGAGCTTGCTCATGCAACAACAGACCATCACGTTGCCGCCTGCACTGGGTGAGGCGACTTTATTGGAATGGCTCGTCGCCGTAGGCGACCCGATTACACCCGCCACCCCAGTGGTGCGAGTGCTCACGGCTGACGCCGAGTGGGTGCTGCCGGCGCAATGTGACGGTATCCTCGCCGAACAACTGGTCGCGCCGGGAGCACAGCTAGCTGTCGGCGCAATCCTTGCCCGTTGTGCGCCACCGCGCCGCCTCCGGGTGACGCCGTTGGCGCGGCGGATGGCAGCGGTTTTGGGTGTTGACCTTGCAACCTTGACCGGCAGCGGGCCGGCTGGCCGGATCGGGCGGGATGATGTGTTGGCGGCGGCTGGCAAGGGCGAAGATTCCTATCATCACCAACCAGTGATAATGACGGCGCCGGCTGAGTTGCTGCCGCCTGAACCTGTTGTGCCTATCGCTGAACCATCCTCGATGCTGGCCGATCAGACGGTGGCAGTCGCGACAGTGATAAAACCGCCATTGGCCATCACCGAACTCATCCCGCTGGCCAGCGCTACCATTGCCGTGAATGTGCAGCCGCTCTTGCGCCGGTGCGCGGCGCAGGCCGCCGAATTCGCCGCGCGCGGTCTGCAAGCCACCCCGCTCGGTGCGTTGATTGCGGCGGCAGCGGCGCTCTTCCCCTTGCACCCCCTGATCAACGCCGTGTGGAGTGATTCGGCTATTATCGTGCGCCATCGCTACCACGTGGCAGCCGGCTTGCTTGATGGGCGCTGGAGTTTAGTCGCTGATGCCGGTGATTTAACCGAACGCGGTATTGCCCGGGCATTGGCGCAAGCGAACAGCGATCTGAGCGGGGCGACCTGTGTGATTGCGGCGACGAACGGCTGGTGGCAGATCGTGCCGCCGTTGTCGGGTACATCGGCGGCGTTGACGCTGAGTGCGGCCCATCCGCAACCGGTGGCGCTTGATGAAAAAACCATGGTGACAGGTTCGATCGCGCATCTCAGTGTGTGGTACGATGCGCGCATCCTTGATCATCCAACCGCGATGGCCTTCTTGCGCGATCTTGGTCGCCGGCTCAGCGTGGAGTAGGGATAGAACGATGCCCTATCTCTGCTATGGTTGCTCCACAACTACAAAAAAACCGCCACAATTTACCGCTACGCTATAGTTGCAGGTGGTATAATCTGTGTGTCGGGCCAGCAAACTGTGATAACCGAAATAAGTCCGAGGGGGTAAGCCATGGCGAGCAAGAAGCAGCGGATCGGCGTGCTCACCAGTGGAGGCGATGCGCCGGGTCTTAACGCCGTCATCCGTGCAGTCGTCAAGTCGGCGTCCAGTCTCGGTTGGGAAGTGCTCGGTATTCACGACGGGTTCGAGGGGCTGTTGGGGACGAAGAGCTATCGTGTGTTGACCAATGCTGACGTGCAAGGATTATTGCCGCGTGGCGGGACGATCCTGCGCACGACGAATAAAGGCCATTTTGGCCCGCGACGCAGCGATGAGTTATCGGAAGAGGATCCGTATGTCCGTGCAGTCAAAGCGATTGAAGAGATGGGATTGCGCGCCTTAATCACGATCGGCGGCGAAGGCACCCAACGAATTGCGCTGGAGCTGCACAAACTGGGTGCACCGGTGATTGGGGTGCCAAAGACGATTGATAACGATCTCGCCGGCACCGATCGTACCTTCGGTTTTGATACCGCGCTGCAAGTGGCGACCGATGCGATTGATCGACTTCACACCACGGCGGCCAGTCATAATCGAGTGATGGTACTTGAAGTCATGGGCCGGCATACCGGTTGGATCGCGTTGCACGCCGGATTGTCGGGTGGGGCCGATGTGATCTTGATTCCGGAAATCCCCTTCTCGATCGAGCGGGTGGCCGAAAAGGTGCATGCGCGCGATGTGCAAGGGAGTGCGTTTAGTATTATCGTAGTTGCGGAAGGCGCCCGCCCGCGTGGCGGTCAAGAGATGTATGTCGCTGAAGGCCGCTTGGGCGGGATCGGGCATTGGGTTGGTGAACAGCTTGAGCATCTGACCGGCAAAGATGTGCGGGTGGTGGTGTTAGGCCATTTGCAGCGCGGCGGCTCACCCTCACCGTATGACCGCTTACTCTCAACGCGCTACGGCGCGGCGGCGGTGCAAGCTGCCGCGCGCGGGATCTATGGCGAGATGGTGGCGCTGCGCGGGCAAGATATTGTGACGGTGCCGCTGGTCGAAGCCTGTGGTGACCTTAATCGGGTGCGCCCGCATAGCGATTTAGTGCTATGCGCGCGGAGTCTGGGAATCGTGTTTGGTGACGAACTCTGATGCCGCCCGCGTTGCCGGCATCAGCACAGAGGTGACGAGGCAATGATCCGCTATGAGATCGCCGCAACGACGGTGACAACTGCACCGCCGGAGCGGGTGTTGGCTGTACTTGACGATTTCAGGAATTGGCCACGTTGGATGCCATCGCTCGAACGGGTGCGGATTGAGTTGCCGGCGGATGACCATCCGCGGCATGGGTATCGTTTTAAACTGCACGGTATGCTCGTGCATGCCGAGATGGAAGTAATCGATTATACGCCGTTGAGCCGGGCGACGCGCTTCCGAATCAGTTTTCCGCCGTTTCAAGGCATCAACCGCTGCCGGTTGGTGCCACTTGAGGATGGCCGTTACCGTATCGAGCGGCTTGACCAATTGGAGTTGCCCGATCTGGTTGCGCACCTGATTGATGCTACTCAGCGCAAACGCTTCGAGAAGCTGGCACTCGAATTTCTGCATGCGTTGCGCCGGGTGGTTGAACAAACGCCAAATGGAACCGTCACACCTCCTTCACCACCTAGCTGACCAGATCGAGCGGGCCGGCTTGAGTGTGCCGGTTGCAATGGTGTTGCAGATCGTGGCCCCGCTCGATGTGGTGTGTAGCCAAGGCGCGCAGGCGCTGGCACCATTCGCCCGCGGTACGCGCTGGGCCGGCGTGATCGATCTGTTGACGACGCCGGCCCATTGGCCTGCACTGCGCGATCTGCTGCAGGAGCGCTTACATAAACAGTTGTGACTGTTTATGTAAGCGCTGTTTGGTCTCTCTCGCTGGTATCCCGCTGTGGGTCATCTGGCATGTGGCAGCAACGCTGCCGCACTCTGTAACTGGCAGCTCAGCATCTTACCCCTAGCGTTCTTTCTACGATTGTGTGTCGTTTTATCGCTTTGTGAAGCTTTTTCTTGCCTCAAACAATTGACAAAGCCGATCTAGTGGGTTACACTCAATAAGAAATTGGCAGCCAAGCTGTAAACGATTGCGTGTTGTCGGAAAAAAAGGAAGCATCTGATGAGCCTGCCGGCAATCTTCTTCATTATTGCGCTTGCCGTGGTCATCGCCCTTGTCTGGCTGCATCACGCGCGCGTCCTCGCTGGCCGGCTGCCGGTACGGCGGCCACTGCCGGCGTTGGATGCCTTACGGGTGGCACTGGCGCGCAGTGCGGAAACGGGCCGGGCAGTACATCTCTCTCCCGGTGCTAGCACGATTGGGGCCGGCGATGGGCAACGGGCCAGTACGGCTGAGTTGCTGGCCGGCTTGAACGTTGTGCGGCAGGCTAGCGAGCAGGCAGCGGCGAGTGGGGCAACGATCGTCGTTAGCTCGGCTGATGCAGTGGCTCATCTAGCGTTGCGGGGCGCTGTCCGCCAGTCGTACCGCGCTGTTGGTCAGCCGCAGGCGTTCGACCCGCGCCAGATCGAGCTTTGGGCGCACGCCGACGCGATGGCGTATGCTGCGGCTGTGGCGGCCCGCTATCATCGTGAACCGTTAGAAGCGAGTTTGCTCGCCGGCGCTTTTGATCAAGAAGTATTGCTAGCGGCAGAGATTGGCGCGCAACAACAGATTCCACAAGTATTGGGTAGCACCCATCCAGCGGCGCTAGGTGTGATGGCGGTGACAACGCCGCACGTGTTGGTGGGCGAAGAGATCTTTGCGGCTGAGGCATATCTGACTGCGGCCCCTGCGCCCCAAGCGCGCTTGCTGACCCACGATACGCTGCGGGCAGCGGTCATCTGGTTGATGGTATTGGCTTTTGGGTACGGTGTGATCCGGTCGTTATTGGGATGGCCATTCTTGCCGGGGTGGTGATTGCATGTCGTCTCCGTTGCGCAATCCGCGCCAACTGATCGCAGTGGTGATCGCCGGTGTCAGCGGGCTGATCGTGCTGCTTGATTTTGTCGGCGCTGGCCCGGCAGTCGCTGCTTTGGCAGCGGTGTTGGTGCAGTGGGCGGCGTTGATTACGGCTATCGCAGTGCTTATCGGCGCGTGGAGTGTGGCGCAGGCGCATATGCGGCGGGTACAGATGCGCACGCCAGAAGCTCGCTATAGCCTTGTGTTGATTGCGGGTATGGTCATCGTGATTGTGGCCGGTATCTTCTATCCGACCCGTACTGCAACCGGATTGGCGTTGCCGGCAACCTTAGCTGCGCCGCCGATCCGCATCGTGTTTCGCTTGATCTATGAACCGCTCGCCGCAAGCTTGCTTGCGCTCCTCGCCTTTTTCGCGTTGAGCGCGATGCTGCGCACGTTGCGCAGTGGCCGCGCTGAAGCAGTGGTTGTGGTTGTTGTGGCGCTGTTGGTGCTGATTATTCAATTGCCGCCATTGACCTTGATCCCAGTGATCGGCCAGACTGTGCAGTGGCTCAATGATTATCTTGTTGCTGCCGGCGCGCGCGGTCTTTTGCTTGGATCAGCGATTGGCGCGCTCGTGGCTGGCGTGCGTCTACTCATTGGCTTTGATATGCCGTATGCCGATCGCTGAGGCGGTCGCGTACCGGCGCTAATGATGCCACTATGGAACATCTACCGCCATGGCTTCGTAATGTGCCCTTACCGCCGCCGCCGGACGACTCCGATGAGACGCCAGCGTGGTTGCGTGGTATTGATCGGATAACTCCGCCATCACCATCGTCTGCTGAGGCGATTCCTGATTGGCTGACTGCACCTGAGCCGGCTGCTCCCGCTGATGTGCCCGATTGGCTGGCTGAGTTGCAAACAGAGGTGAGCGATCCTCTTGCTAGCGCCGAGCCGGCAGCGTGGTTGGCTGATGATGCGCCGGAAGCTCCGCCTGAACGTCCGTCTACCTTCGGCGCTACCGGCTGGCTGCAAGGCCTCAGTGGCGAACCAGCTCCCGCCGCTGAGTCACCGGCTGAACCGCCGCCAACCACGAGTTCGCGGCTGCGCCTGCCCGTTGGCCCCACTGATTGGTTGCGGAGTATTGGCCACGAAGAGGAAGAGGTAGTCGAACCGGCACCAGAATTGGCGCCAGAACCGGCGTCGCTTGATCCCAATACTGGTGTGCCCGAATGGTTGCGCGATTTGAGCGAGGAAGAGATTGCAAAGGCCTTTGCTGAAGCGCCATCGGAGCCGTCAGTGTTGTCGAACGAGCCGGTTGTGGCAGCCGAGCAGCCATCTGAACCGGCGCTCGATGATTGGTTGAATGAATTGGCCGAGATTGCGCCGCCAACCAATCCGCCGGATTGGGGGACAGGCGTAGCCGCGAATGAAGAGACCGTCTTTGCGACCGATGTGCCGGAATGGTCAACGCCGAATCGTTCACCATCCGGTGGTCCGCCAGTGCCAGATTTGCCGGTTTGGTTGCAGAATGTTGCTGGTGATGAGCCGCCGGCTGCTCCCGGCTCGGTGCGCCTTGATCTTCCGTCGTGGCTGCTCGATGAAGATTTTACGTCGCCTCCAACAACGACAACCCCGCCAGTCGCATCGGATGCGCCAACCTTGGTGGCTGACAGCAATGCGGCTCTGCGCAACGTGACCGGCTCTGATGCTGACTTTCCGGCTTGGTTAACTAGTGAAGCTGAGCCGGCGCTGCAACCGGAAGCGTCGGAAGTACCGGAAGCGCAAGAGCCGCCTGATTGGTTGCTGGAAGCGGAGCGGCAGTTGAGTGCCGTTCCGCCAGAGCCAGTATCGCTCGATACGTCGCCAACCGCCGATTCTTTTGGCGAGGTTCCAGCGTGGTTGCGCGAGGCTGACGCTGGTGCTCGCGCTGGGTGGGAAACTGCTGAAGCAGAGGCGGGCGCAGCGCTGGCGTGGTTGCAGGAGGCGGAACCAGAAGAGCGTGCAGCGCCGGCGTGGTTGCAGGAAGCAGAACCGTCTGACCTCGTTGATAGATCGCCTACGACAACATCGAGCGAGATCCCGACGTGGCTGCGCGAGGCTGATGCCAGCGATCTCTCTGCTTGGGAGACGGCAGAGCCAGCCGGGCCGAGTGAGGTACCGGCGTGGTTGCAGACGGCAGAGCCAGCCGCTCCGAGTGAGGTACCGGCGTGGTTGCAGGCAGAAGAGCCAGCCGCTCCGAGTGAGGTACCGGGGTGGTTGCAGACGGCAGAGCCAGCCGCTCCGAGTGAGGTACCGGGGTGGTTGCAGACGGCAGAGCCAGCCGGGCCGAGTGAGGTGCCAGCGTGGTTGCAGACGACAGAGCCAGCCGGGCCGAGTGAGGTACCGGGGTGTTTGCAAGATGCCTCAGCAGGCCAAATTGAAACCCCTGATTGGTTGAATGTAGCAGCGCCATCAGACGCGATGCCGTGGCTGCAAGCCGAATTAGCGGCATTGCCGGCAGCCTCTGAACCTTCGCCGACGACAAGCTCAACGAGTGACGAATTCTTTAGCGGTGCAGAATTGCCGCCATGGTTGCGCGCCTCTCCTGAACGAGTGGTTGAACCGACAGTCTCTCCCTCCATCACGTGGTTGGAGCGTTTGCGCAATCGTGAAGCAGAAGTTGAAGAGGAGGCAGTTGCCGCTCCAGAAATTGCGGTAATCAAGCCACCCTTGCCGGCTCCTGCGTCACGCACGGCTGATCAGGTTGCGGCGATGGCCTTACTCGAACGGTTGATCCAGTCGCCCTTGCCAATACCGGCACCAGTCGAACAACCGGCTGCTGTGCGCCGCCGTTTACCGGCGATGGAACAAGTGCTCGCATTGGCACTGCTGGTTATCGTCTTGGTAGGCACGTTATTGCCGAATCTGATGGGGCCTTTTGTACAACAGGTGCAACCCTCGCCAGCGGCAATTGCGCTCAGTGAACGATTGGCTGCTTTGGGTAGCGATGATGTGGTGCTAGTCGCGTATGAATGGAGCGCGCAGCGGGTTGCTGAATTGCGCCCGCTCGAGCAGGCGTTGCTCGATCAATTAATTGTCGATCGCACTAAGTTGATTATTGTCAGCACCGATCTCCAAGGCGCGTTGCTCTCGTTCGATCTGATCGGCCCGCTCCGCGCGGCTGGGTATAACAACGAAAATGGCGTCACCTTCGGCGGGCGCGATTACGTGTTGCTAGGGTACCGTCCGGGTGGCGAGTTGGCGTTGCGGAGTATGGCGATCGATCTGCGCGCGCAGTTGCGCCGTGACTATACTGGTCAAGATGCGACTGCCGGTCTCTTAGCAACGCGCCCTGATGGTTCGCCTCGCGTGCAGACGCTGGCCGATCTGGCGTTGATTGTGGTGATGGCCGATCAGGTACAAGATGTGCAAGCTTGGATGGAGCAGATCCACAGCGCAGCGCCAGCAGTGCCAATTGCCTTCTTGTTGCCGCAGGAGGTTTATCCGCAGGTATTGCCATATCTGCGCTTGCCAAACGTCTATGCGGTGGCCGGCCAGCGTGGCGCGAGGGATCTGTTGGCTGCGGGTGTCGCCGATGAAGCGGCAACCACGATGCTCGCAGTACACACGTGGGCGACTACTGCATTTGTGGTGGTGCTAGCATTAGGCGGTCTCGTTGTGGTCATTGGCCGGTTACGGCCCGCAGCGCGAGGGAAGGCTTGATGGAGGTTGCGATCACCCTGATTCCGGTGTTGCTGACCCTCTTGGTCTTTAGCCGTTTAGTGGGTGATACACCGGCATTTCGTTTTGTCCAATATCTCTTTGTTGGCGTGGCGTTAGGCTATGCGGTGGTGGTTATTTATCATCAGGTGTTGCGTCCGGCAGTGATCGATTTGCTAGCAGCGAGCGGCCAGCCGGGGTTGGCAACGTTGCGCTTGATCCCGTTTGTGTTAGCGGTGTTGTTGCTCACCCGTGTGAGCGGCCAACAGACCGCTTCGTGGCTGGCAAATATCCCGCTGGCACTGGTGTTGGGTGTTGGTGCAGCGTTGGTAATCGGCGGCGCTTTGATCGGAACGATTTTGCCGCAAGTGCTTGATGCCACCCGGCAAGATATGTCCTCGCCAGCAGCCGTGTTGGGCAGCGTGGTGTTATTGATCGGATCGATCGTAACGCTGCTCTCATTTGCCCTGACTCGCTCACCCGACCCCAACCGCCAGCGCTGGATTGATAGTGCAGCCCGGCTGGGACGATGGGTGCTGTTGCTGGCCTTTGGCTTCTTTTTAGCCGGCAGTGTTAGTTCATACCTCGCTGCGTTGAACGAACGGTTACTGTTTATTGTGGAATGGGTGCGGGCCGTGCTAGGTGCCTAGGCCGTAAAGGATAACGAGCATGGTTGAGGTTGTGCGCGCGGTGCTAGTAGTGGAAATTGGCAGCGTCACCACGCGCGTGTCGCTGATCGATCACGTTGATGGCGAGAGCCGGTTGATTGGTCAGGCCGAGACGCTCACTAGCCGCGAGTTGCCTTATCAGAATATCTTCTTTGCCGTGCAAGAAGCGACGGCGCAGTTGGCTGATCTCACCAGCCGCCAGTTGTTGCGCGATGGCCGCTTACTGATTCCACACACCAGCACTGGCGACGGAATCGATGCGGTAGTTGTGATGGCGTCAGCGCTCGAACCGTTGCGGGTGGTCGTGACCGCAGTTGCCGCGGATGTCTCGGCCCGTAGTGCCTTGCACGCGGTACGGGGCGTGCCGAGTGTCACGTTAGCCATCTTGACGCTCGATGATACGTTGGGCCGTCCGCCGGTGACTAATGATCAATCGTGGATCGAACGCCAACTCGAAACGCTGCTGCCACTTTTGCCCGATGTGATTGTCGTGACCGGCGGGGTTGAAGGCGGCGCTGTCGAGGCGATAAGCCGGCTTGCCCATCTGGTAAACCTAAAGCTCTTGTTTAACGAAACCCTTCGGGAACCGTTGCCTTCCGTCATCTATGCCGGTAATACCGCGGCGCAAACGCAGGTGCAGATGGCGTTACGCGACCGCAATGCCAATGTACTTGCCGTGGCCAATGTGCGCCCGGCGCTTGACCGCGAGATGCTCTCACCGTTGCGGCAGGCGTTGCTGGCTCACTATGCACGCCAACTGGCCGATCTGCCCGGTCTCAGCCAATTTGATCGTGACCATCTCACGCTATGCACAGTGGTTGAGGCGCAGTATGCAATGGCCCGGTTTCTGGCCGAGCGTCGGCAACAACCGGTCTTATATACTGATGTGGGGGCAACGGTGACCACGTTGATGGCTGCTGCACCCGGTGAGATTCATACGGCGATCCACGGCGTGCGTGGTACGGCCTATGGTGTTGCCAATCTGCTGAACGAAGTCGGGCCAGCCGCAATTAGCCGCTGGCTGCCGTTTGCAATCGATGAGTCAGAACTGGTGGAACGGCTGCTCAATCGGGTGTTACGCCCGCAGACGATGCCGGCAACGCGCGAGGAATGTTATCTCGATCTGGCGCTCACCCGTGAGGCGTTGGCGCTGGGGATGGCTGAGCTGCGCGACGAAGCGCCTAACCTTGAGTATAGCCGGTTATTTGCCAGCGGCGGGCCGTTCATTCATGCTCCGCATCCCGGTATGGCGTTGCTAGCCTTGCTCGACGGCTTGCAGCCCGGCAACGATCTGCCCGGCCTGCTGTTGCATGTACATCTTGACACGCTCAGCCTGTTGGCAGTGTGTGGCGCATTGGCTACCATAAGCGCCGAGGCCGCGCTGTCGGTGTGCGACCATGATCTCATAGCGAATACGCCGTTGGCAACGTGTATCGTGTTGCAAGGCGGCAGCCGTCTTGGTGAGACGGTAGCTGAGGTGGAGCTGATTACGGTTGGCGGCGGCAGTGAAACGGTGCAGGTGCGTTATGGCGAGATAGCGCGTCTGCCGCTATCTCTGGGACGGTACGCGCAAGTGAAGGTGAAGCCGGTCGCTGGGGTGCGGGTTGGCCGCGATGCTCCCGGTGAGCCGGTTGAGAGCGATCCGGCTGAGGTGCCGGGCAGCCTGCTCGGCCTCATCATAGATGCGCGAGGGCGTCCGCTCGTGTTGCCTGAAAATGGCACCGAACGGCGCCGATTGCTGTGGTCGTGGCTGCGTGCGCTTGGCGCCGAACGCAGCGATAGCCCCTACCCTGAACCAGAAGTCGCCTTGCCGCCGGCTCCTGAGGTGCCCGCAGCGGCCCCACCGCCGCCGGCAGCCGCCAAGCCACGGCAAGGGTGGTTTGGCCGCAAGAAGCCTGTGGTATCGGAGACAGAATCGGCCCCGCCGCCGGCAGCCGCAAAGCCACGACAGGGGTGGTTGGGCCGCAAGCAAGCGTCTGGGGCAACAGTTGAAGAGTCGCCGTCATCGATGCCAAAGCAGTGAGGGCGGGTGAGAGACCCGCCCTCGCCATGCCCTATCCCTCATTCCTTACCCCGCGCCCGTCAGCTCGGCCATCATCGCCGCAAACGCTTCCCGGCTAGGGCGCAAACGCTCCTCTGGCAACGCCGCGATTGGCGTTTGGCCGATCCCCAACGTCTCGGCCAGCGTGGGCCGGTGCTCGTTCAGGTAGATCAATCCGGTCACAAATTCGTTCGCCGCCCGCGCCTCTTCGAGCAGAGCCAGCGCCGCCATCCGGTCGGTGGGATCGTGATCGCGGTGCAGCTTGCGTAACCGGATCACCGGCCCGTCATGCAGTTGCACATCGCGCGCCTCACCCGGTTCGTAATCGATCGTTACCTCTTCGTAGTGCGGAATGAAACTAATGTCGTGGATCGGCGACTCGTGGGTTTTGCCGTAAGTGTAACTCTTCGTCGAGCGGTCGTGGTTGTTGAACGTGACACACGGGCTAATCACATCGATCACCGCTGCGCCGTGGAAGTTGAAGGCGGCTTTGATCAGTTCGCGCACCTGCTTGGCGTCGCCGGCAAACGAACGGGCCACAAACCCGCAGCCGGCCAAGATCGCTTCGGCGCACACGTCAATCGGCGGCAAGTGATTGACGCCGGCATGCTTCAGCTCTTGCCCCTCGTCGGCGGTGGCCGAGAATTGACCCTTAGTCAGGCCATACACCCCGTTGTTTTCGACAATATAGACCATCGGCACATTCCGGCGCAAGAGGTGGATAAATTGGCCGAGACCGATGCTAGCGGTGTCGCCATCGCCGCTAACAGCCAGCGGACGCAGGGTGTGGTTGGCAAGATGCGCGCCGGTCGTGACCGAGGGCATCCGTCCGTGCAGTGAATTGAAGCCGTGCGATCGGCCAAGAAAGTAGGCCGCCGACTTGCTCGAACAGCCGATTCCGCTCATGCGGATGACAGTATGTGGTGGTAATGAGAGTTCAAACGCGGCGGCGATGATCTGGCTAGCGACTGAGTCATGGCCGCAGCCAGCGCAGAGGGTCGAAGGCGCGCCGCGGTAATCGTTTTTGGTCAAACCAATCGCATTAACAGTTGCTTGGGTCATCGTTGTCCCTCGAGGTTGCAACGCCGCTTACTTGCTCATCACCAGCGCCAGCTCACGCATCTGTTCCAACACCGCCATCACCTGATCGCGTACAAACGGCGCGGTGAGTGGCAAACCATCGCACCACGCTACCGAACCGAGCCGAGTAGCGTAAGCCGGGCAATGGAGCTGGAGCAACTGCCGTAACTGGCCATCATGATTCTGCTCAATCACCACACAGGATTGGTGGCGCGCGATAAAATCGGTCACTTCCGGGCCAAGCGGCAATGCGCGCACCCGCATCCTGCTGGTGGCGATGCCGGCGGCGGCCAACAAGTCACGCGCTTCAGCAATTGCCGGCGCAGTCGAGCCAAACCCGATCAGCCCGACAGTGGCTTGCGGGTGAAGATCGATCACCGGACGCGGTACCATGCGGCGGGCCGTTTCGTGTTTGCGCCAGAGCCGGGCCATATTGCGCTGCCAATCGTCAGGCCGTTCGCTATAGACGTTGCGCTCGTTGTGGCCGGTGCCACGGCTGAGCGTCGCCGCCAGCGGGTGCGGGTTGCCGGGCAGTGTGCGATAGCCGATGCCGTCGCCGTCAACGTCGGCAAAGCGGGCATACGAGGTGAGTTTGGCCAAAGCTTCGGCGCTGAGCACCTTGCCGCGTTGCAGCGGTTGCTCTGGATACGTGAAGGGCCGGCTCATCCAAATATTCATCCCCAGATCAAGATCACTCAGCACAAAGACCGGCGTTTGCAAATATTCGGCCAGATCGAAGGCAAGCTGAGCGTCGCTGTAGCACTCTTCCATCGTGCCCGGCAGCAAGACCACGTGGCGCGTGTCGCCGTGCCCCAGATAATAGACCGCAAGCAAATCACTCTGCGCAGTGCGGGTCGGCAGGCCGGTCGAAGGGCCAACCCGCTGCACATCCCAAATCACTGCCGGAATCTCGGCAAAAAAGCCAAGCCCGGCGAACTCGGTCATCAACGAGATGCCCGGCCCAGAGGTAGCGGTCATCGCACGTGCGCCGGCCCAACCTGCGCCGATCACGATTCCCAGCGCAGCAATCTCGTCTTCGGCTTGGACGATAGCGCAGGTGGTGCCATCGTCAGCCGGGCGCAGACGCGGGAGATAGCTCTCGAGCGATTCAATCAAGCTGCTGGAAGGGGTGATCGGGTACCACGCCACCACACCAACGCCGCCGGTAATTGCGCCGATTGCGGCGGCAGTGTTGCCGTCGATCAGCATCATTCCGGTGGTGGCCTGCATCCGGGTGACCCGGAAACGGTGATAGGCTGGCGAGGCGGTGTTGGTGGCCCACGCCTGCGCTGCCCGGATCACAGCCAGATTCAGCGCGATTGCCGATGATTTGCCGCGGAACTGGTGTTGCACGGCTTTGGCCAAAGCGGCATCTTCGATGCCTAACAACGCTGCCAATGCGCCGACGTACACCATATTCGCAGCATACGGGCGCAGGTGTTGGCTCACTCCCACCTGATCGAGGATCTGGCGCACGGGGAGCGCGACCGGGCTAATGTCAGCGCGCTGTGGCTGCCATGGCCCATCAGCCGGATAGAGACAGATCCCGCCCGCTGGTAATTGAGCGAGATCATCGTTGGCCGTGCGCGGGTTAAACGCCACCAAAATCGGCGTCGTGGCGGGGCGAGCGGTATAACCGGCTTGGCTCACCCGTAGCGTATACCACGTCGGTTCACCTTGGATGTTGGAAGGAAAGAGGTTTTTGCCAGAAACGGGAATGCCCATCTGAAAGATGGCCCGCATCAGCACCATATTCGCCGTCTGGCTGCCGGAACCGTTTACCGTAGCGGCAGTGATGGCGAACTCGTTGACAATCGGTTGGGGGGATTGCATAGCCTCCTCGCAGCGCAAGCTCGACATTGAGCGATAGGGGTATTATACGAGGGAGAGGCAGGTTGTGGCAAGGAGCGGCGTTGCTTGGCAACGCCGCTCCGGGAGAGGCTTGACGCTGCTTGCGTTTCGCTATGACTCGGTAATCGTGATGCCCAGAATCGTCTCACCCGGCGTCGCTAGATCGGCTGGATTGCTCGGATCGCGCAACGGGATGCCGTCAACGATCTCTTGGCCCTGAATGACGCGGCCAAAGATGGTGTATTGCTCGTTGAGCCATGGGGCTGGCGCGGTGGTGATGAAGAACTGCGAGCCGGCACTGTTAGGGTCAGACGAGCGGGCCATAGCGACGATGCCGGGTTGGTCGAAGAGAATTTTATCGGTAAACTCAGCCGGAATTGAGTAGCCGGGGCCGCCGGTGCCATCGCCGCGCGGATCGCCGCCTTGGGCCATAAAGTTCGGCAGCACGCGATGCCACGTCAACCCGTTGTAGAAGTTCTGGCGGGCGAGGAAAACGAAATTGTTGACCGTCTGCGGGGCAATGTCGGGCAATAGCTCGATCACAATCTCGCCGCGGGGAGTATAGATGGTCGCAGTGTACTTCTTGGCCGGATCGATCGTCATTGGCGGTGGGCTGTTGTATTGGTAGGTGGTCGCGGTTGGCATAACCTGCCTTGCGCTTGCTGCCGGCATGGGCGCAGCGGTAGGCGCAGCGACGGTTGGGAGCGGCGGTGTGGTTGGCGCTGGCGCGGCGGCTGGCGGCGCTGCCCGGCTGATCAACAAACCGGCGACGAGGCCAAGGATCAGTAGCAGAATGGCGATGGCTACAATGCCAGCCAATGGGTTAGGGGCTGAAGATGGACGTTGTGTGCTCACAGTACACCTCAATGCAATCTGCGTCTGTCGCAGGCATTATACTGGCGAGTAGGCAGGCGTGACAAGTGCCGTAATCTTGAAGGCAAGACTTCTATCATTGTGCGGGGCGTGGGCTTTTGTCATTGCGAGGGGTGCGAAGCCCCCGTAGCAATCTCCTGCTTTAGCTGAAGATATGCCTGAGTGGATCACTCTCGCGCAGACCAATAGCTTGCAAGTCCTCTTCTGACCAGCGGGAGGAGGGGAAAGGGGGCAACCGGATTCCGTCGTAGGTGCAGCGTGAGCAAAGGCGCGGAGGACGATCAACGCAAAGACGCGAAGAGCGTAAAGGGTTGGGGAGCGGGTAAGGATCTTTCCGCCTCTCCACTCCTCTCTCCCACCGCACGGTGGGAGAGGGGGGCCGGGGGTGAGGGCCAGCAGCCTGCGCAGCGGGCTTCGTAAGCGTAGTTCCCATTGATATCATACGTTCTGCCCGTCCTTATTCTCTGCTGAGAGGGCAGGAAGGTTACTTCACCCCACCCGCTCGGCCCATTCCGGCGCAGAGCGCGCGAGGTCGTGGCGCAAGCGCAGCAGCGCTAAATCGCCGGCTTTGGCTTCGATCATCAGATCGAATGGCGGTAAGCCACGACTGGCCGCGAGCAGCTCGATGGCGTCGCGGGTAACGATAAAATCGGCGTGCTGGCCGGATCGGGGCGGCAGCACCCGCGTCGTGCCGTTGCGCCCCGGCAAGAGGTAAGCTTCGCTGCGTTGGCTGCTTAGATGCACTTCGGGACGCACATTGCGCGGCCATGTGGCAAGGCAAAGCCCCAATGCAACGGGCAAGCTCCACTGATCGGGGTTGTGCAACTGGAAATGGAGGTAGTCGAACACGATGGGCGCGCCGGTGCAGGTAGCTAGCCCAAGCAGGGCGCGTAACGAGGGGCCGGTAGTGGTGTGCTCGATGGCGGTGCGCCAGTGAGCATTGGCCGATAGGGCTGACCAACGGCGGGTAAATCGTTCGAGTGCGGGATCATCGCCGGCGCCAGCATGGATTACGAGGGTGTGGTTCGTTGTGTTGGGCTGATCGAGTGCCGCCAAGAGTTGTGCCGCGCCTTCAATGGCAGTGATTGTGCCGGCAGCCGTAGCTTCATCGGGATGGCTAAGACTCAGCGCTGGATCGAGGTGGATCCCAAGTCGCAAATTGAGTGCCGCAATCCGATGGCCGAGCAGCTCGATCTGCGCTTGGCAATCTGCCAGATCGGCCGCTGTGATGGGGCACGGCAGGGCAAAGCGGTAGAACCGGATGGCATAGCGTTCAAGGTGGCCGAGCATATCGCTCAGGTGCGTGAGTGCGATGCTGAGGTGGGGCGGCGAACCGCCGGCAAGGCCGGGTTGGTGGACGGTGCGGACAGCGAATCCAAGCCGGATCATAGTGTGCTGAAACAATAAAACAACAAACGGTTGCGATGCGTTCCGCCGTAGCCGTGATCTGGATCATGTCTGGCCGTTTCGCCTCGTCATAGCGAACCCCGCGTTGTTCTCAGTGAGATCCATCGCAACGTTTCCAATTCCTTCCGCCATAGCCGTGATCTGGGTCATGTCTGGCCGTTTCGCCTCGTCGTAGCGAACCCCGCGTTGCTCTGATCGTGATCCATCGGCAAGCGGCTATGATGTATCAGCGTGTGGGCATGCAATGGCGATGGCGTAGTACCCCTGCACTAATCTCCTGTCAGTTCAGCCACCATCTCTGTGTGGCTGGCATCTTCTCTGCACAGCCGTTCAAACGCATTCCATCGGAAGCCTAAGCATGGAAGCGTATCCTGAGATAAGTATAGACCATTTGTTCTAGTATGTCAAGGGCGGTTTGCGCAGGGCTTGAAGCAGCTTAGCAGCGCGCCATGCCAGCGCACCTCGCTGCGATGACGCGCGCGATTCGGTGGGCTGTTGCGCTCCGCCGCAGTCGAACTCTGCGACGAGTACGTTCCTAACCTCTACAACAATCCATTGATCGCCAACCGGCGGTGGTGGCGGGTGTAATAACGAATTTGGCGCGGCAGGTTGTCTTCGCCCGGTAGCGATTGCACGCGGTGTACTAACCGTCCAGCAATCTGGTGAATCCGGGTGGCCCGCTCTGACGGCGGTAGGTGGGATAGTTCGGCCTCCCACGGCATGGTGCATTTACCTTCCACCACCACGCCAATGATTTCAGGCAACAATTTGCTCTGCCGCGTCCAGTTGAGTGCAAGGCAGAAACCGGGGCCGGGGGCGGGCAGTCGTTCGCGGGTGAGAGTGAAGAGATCGGCGGAATTCCCCACTGCAATCGCAATCAGAATCGGTGCGGTCGTTTCAGGCAGGCGGTGGAGGTTGAGCAGCGGAATGTCGAGCAAGGCGGCCAGCGCGGCGGCGAGCGGTTTGCTGGTGATGTCGGGTGCGGTGATGCCACCCAAGCGCCAGTTGCTGCTCCGCGCTAAGGCGATGAAACGGTAGAGGGTGCGGGTGACATCATCCTCGCTCAGGTGATAGTCGGCTAAAGGGGCAATGATGATCCCGTCGTCGGTTGCCGAACCAAGGCAAATGACACCCTCATGCACGTAAAGGTCATCTTTGAGACCGGTGGTCGTATGAAACTCGCGCCGCCGTTCGACGCTCTGCAAGCTGGCCAGCAATTCAAACTGTGCGTCGGAAGTTGGGGCGAGCGCCAACGCTTGTTGCCACGCTTGTTGTGCTTCATCATAGCGCTGCAACTGAAACAGGCAGCGGCCCAGCAGATGAAAGACGGCCCAATCATCGTAGTAGCGTTGGCGTGGCGTTTCGAGCAGGGCCAGCGCCGTCGCGTACTCGCCACGCGCCGCGTGGATGTAGGCCAGTTCGAGTTGGGCGGCGGCGTCGCCGGGGTCAAGTTCGAGGCAGCGGCGAAATTCACGCTCGGCTTCGTCGTAGCGTTCAAGCTCGATCAAGACGTAGCCGAGGTTGAAATGGGCAAAGTAGTCGTCAGCCAGATTGGCAACAGCGGCAAACTCTTCGGCGGCTTTCGCCAGCAAGCCTTGCTGCTGGTAGTGGAACGCCAGCGCATTGTGCGCATCACGCAAGGTCGGGTCAGCGGCAATTGCCATACGAAAATGATCAACTGCCGCCAATGGGCGCTGGGTACGCTCAAAAGCTAATCCGTAGCGTAAGTGGCGACGACTGGCGACGCGTTTGGTCTCGTCGATCATTCTTAACCTCCTCGCCCGTTGTGATGGGCGACTGTTGCGAGCCATCACGTCGCATGCAGCATGCAGTTACGGTGCTGAGTTTCGGCTCACAGTGTTGTTGGGCAGAACGCTGGCCAGCGCCGCGGCCTGTGCGGCTAGAATCTGGCGGATACCGCGTTCGGCCAGATCAAGGAGCGCATCGAGCTGGCTGCGACTGACCGGTGTGCCTTCCGCCGTGGCTTGCACTTCGATGAATGCGCCCTCGGCATTCATAACGACATTGCAGTCGAGGGCGGCTTGGCTATCTTCTTCGTAACACAGATCGAGCAGCATCATATCTCGTAAGATACCGACGCTGACCGCGGCTACCGGGGTGAGAGCCGGCATGCTCTCGACGGCGCCACTGCGCACGAGATACTCAACTGCCAGCGCAAGCGCCACGTAGCCGCCGCTGATCGATGCGGTACGGGTGCCGCCGTCGGCTTGCAAGACATCGCAGTCAATCGTAATGGTGCGTTCACCAAGTGCGTTGAGATCCACCGCTGCTCGTAACGAGCGCCCGATTAAGCGTTGAATCTCTTGGGTGCGCCCGCTGGGGCCGTTGCGTTCACGACGGGTGCGCTGCAATGTTGCTCGGGGCAGCATCGCATACTCAGCCGTGACCCAGCCACTCTGCTGGCCGCGCATCCACGCCGGCACCCCGTCTTCGATTGTGGCAGTGCAGAGCACACGGGTGTTGCCATACGCAATCAGCGCCGAACCTTCAGCATACGGAGCGGCGCCAATCTCAATTGAGATAGGGCGCAATTGATCCGGCGCCCGGCCATCACTTCGCATCATACGCAACCATTTCACTCCTTCTTGTTCAGCATCATACCATACGCAACTACATCATACAACGTGCAATTGCTTAACTTTGCCGGATGGCGCGCCGGGTTTGCCAGAGGTACCAGCAGGCGACGCTGCGGTACGGTCGCCAGCGTTCACCGAGCGCAAACAGTTCACGGGGTGTTGGTATCCGCGGCAACTCATAGACCAGCCGCACGGCGTCGCGCAAGCCAAGATCGGCGGCGGGCAGCACGTCAAGCCGGCCCAACGCGAACATCATATAGATTTCCGCTGTCCAGCGGCCAATCCCTTTTACTGCCGTCAGTTGGCCAATGATTGTTTCATCGTCGAGCAGGGGAAAGTGGGCGAGTTCGAGGCGCCCGCTCACAATGTGTTCGGCAAGGTCGCGCAGATAGGCGCTCTTTTGCGCCGAGAGGCCGGCGGCGCGCAAGGTGCTCTCTTCAGCGGCAAGGATAGCTGCCGGCGTGAGTTCACCAAGCGCCGTTTCCAGCCGGTTGCGGATAGTGCGGGCAGCGGCGAGGGAGATTTGCTGGCTGATGATTGCATAGGCCAGCGTCACAAAGCCGTGGGGTTGTGGTTGGAGCGCAAATGGCCCGATCTGTTCGATCCACGACGCAAGGTGCGGATCAGCGGTACGGAGATGGTTGATCGCATGTTCCATACTGGTGTTGTTTTCCGGCCCCTACCCCAGCCTTCTTTGCGGGGCAAACAGAACATCTGTATTCTAGCATAGCCGCTTACCACTGGCAGGGAGGCTGGGCGATGCTGACAAAGCCCGTTGCGCGGGCTGCTGGTCCGCACCCCCTAGCCCCTCTCACCTCACGGTGAGCGAGGAGGTACGTTGTTTACCGCCGAGGGTGCAGCGTGAGAAAGGGAGTGGTGATGCCAACCCCCTTTGCGCTCTCTGCGTTCTTGGTACTCTTGCATTTGACCGCTCTGCGGCTTTGCTCGCTATCTGCTGATCTCGTGATTTTCACCGTACAATAGAATCAGCGTTATTGTTATCAATCTTGCCAGAATGGATCGCCAATGTTTGTTATCGGCACTGCCGGCCACGTCGATCACGGCAAATCAACCTTGGTCAAGGCATTAACCGGCATTGACCCCGATCGGCTGGTGGAAGAACAGCAGCGCGAGATGACGATCGATCTAGGGTTTGCGTGGCTCACTTTGCCGAGCGGGCGCGAAGTGAGCCTGATCGATGTGCCCGGCCACGAGCGGTTTATCAAGAATATGCTGGCCGGCGCCGGTGGGATCGATGTCGTACTGTTGGTGATCGCCGCCGACGAGGCGGTGATGCCGCAAACCCGCGAGCATCTAGCGATTATCGACCTGCTTGCTATCAGCCACGGGATCGTGGTGTTGAGCAAGATCGATCTAGTTGATGCCGAGTGGCTGGCGCTGGTGCGTGATGAGGTGCGGGCAACATTAGCCGGGAGCGCGCTGGCAACCGCGCCGGTCGTACCAGTCTCGGCCCGCACCGGCGCCGGGTTGGCCGAGTTGGTGCAGATGCTGGATCGGCTGCTTGAGACATTACCGCTGTGCAATCGGGCCAATGGCGCGCCGCGCTTGGCGATTGACCGCAGTTTTGCAGTAGCCGGCTTTGGCACGGTGGTGACGGGCGTGCTGCGCGACGGCCCGCTAAGCATCGGTCAAGAGGTTGAAATTGTGCCGCAAGGATTGCGAGCGCGGATTCGCGGCCTCCAGAGCCACCAGCGTCCGATTGAGCAGGCGCTGCCCGGCACGCGGGTGGCGGTGAATCTGGCCGGCGTTCACTACCGCGACGTTGGCCGGGGCGATGTGCTGGCTGTGCCGGGGACATTAACCCCGACCACGTTGCTCGATGCGCAGGTGCGGGTGGTGCGAGATGCGCCGCCGCTGCGCCACAATATGGCGCTCGATCTGTTTATCGGCAGCAGTGAAGCGCCGTGCCGGTTGACGTTGCTAGCCGCCGACGAGCTAGCTCCCGGCGAGGAGGGCTGGGCGCAGATCCGGCTGGCGAGACCGGTGGCGGCGGTTGCCGGCGATCGCTTCATTCTGCGCATTCCGTCACCGAGCCAGACGGTGGCTGGCGGCGTCGTGGTCGATCCGCATCCGCCGCGCCATCGCCGGTTTCGCGCTGATGTGATTGCGGCGCTGGCTCTCCGTATGCAGGGCAGCCCCGCCGAGCGCATATTGCAAGCGCTAGCCGATGGCCGTCCTCGCTTACGGACCGAGGTGATGGTTGCTGCCGGAGTGACTGAGGCCGAAGCGGCAGCGGCCTTGCCGCCGTTGCTGGCGAACGGGCAAATCGCCGTGTTCGGCAATGACGGATTGATCAGCACCTCTGGCTGGGAGTCGCTGCGTGCAACTTTGCGCGAGACGCTGGCGTCATACCACCAACGGTTTCCGCTCCGGCGCGGGATGCCGCGCGAAGAGGCGCGGCAGCGGCTACAAGTGTCGGCGCGGCTCTGGGCGGGGATACTGGCGACAGCGCTGGCTGAGGGATGGATCGGCATTGACGAGACTACCGTGCGGTTGGCCGATTTCGCGCCGCAACCCACCACTGAGCAACGGCGACAACTCGATCAGCAACTGGCGGCGATGGCTCGCACCCCGTATGCGCCGCCAACCCCTGATCTCGCCGGCGAGCTGCTTGCATGGGCGCTCGATCAGGGGTTGTTGGTGAAGATTGCGCCCGATCTCTACCTGTTGCCTGCCGCTTATGCCGAGATGGTGGCGTGGGTGCGGGCCGCGATCGAGACTCAAGGCAGCCTCACCGTCGCCCAACTGCGTGACCATTTCGGCATCTCGCGCCGCTATGCCGTTGCTCTGCTCGAACATCTCGACGAACGGCGGATTACGCGCCGCCAAGGCGATGAGCGAGTGTTGGCGTAGGAAATGAGACGATTGCACACGTAACAGTGGACAAACGTCCATGAACCGTGATAGACTCTGAGCAGTTATCCCAAATCATTGCAGCATCCATTGGAAAGGAGCTGGCATTGGCAAACAATCAAAACGATTTCCGCCGGTTTGGCGCTGCCCTCTTGTTAGGCATGGCCGCCGGTTTAGCGGCACGCTACTATTTCGAGGCGCGCGCGCGCAACGATAATCGCGTGCAGATCGGCCTGATCGACTGGGAGCAGGCCCGCCAAGCGGCATTGCGCATTTCGCAGTGGGAACAGGCACCGGTTGATAACCGCGCCTTTCGCCGCGAACAGTATGCGCGCATGGTGGCAATCAGTGAGCCGCTCATTGCGGATTATCTCGGCGTGCGCTTGCCCGAACCGGTCAGCCGGATCTTTGTCTTCGACCGGCGCGAATGGCTCGAAGCGAATATCATCTCGTTTAACCAGCTCTTCCGCCCGATCGAAGAGCTGTACGAGAAGAACGGCGGCGGGCGCGGCGCGCTGGGGATGGTTGTGAATAATGTAAGCAGCAAGCTGCTAGGGGTGCAGATCGGCGTCTTATTGGGCTACTTGGCCCAGCGCGTGCTTGGCCAGTACGATCTGAGCCTGCTCTCAGCGGAAGCGACCGGCGGCGCGCTCTACTTTGTCGAGCCGAATATTGCCCGCGTGCAGCAGCAACTCGGTCTGAGCGACGAGGATTTCCGGCTCTGGATCACGTTGCACGAAATGACCCATGCCTTCGAGTTCGAGGCGTATCCGTGGGTGCGTAGCTACTTTCGCGAACTGCTCGAACAGAATTTTGCTTTCATTAGCGGGCAAATGCTGAGCAGCGGTAACAGTCTGGTCGATATGCTTACACGGCTGCTGCAAGGGATCGGCAGCGGCCAGCACTGGCTCGAGACGGTGCTGACGCCTGAGCAGCGAGCGGTCTTTGACCGGATTCAGGCGCTGATGTCGATTATTGAGGGCTATGGCAACCATGTGATGAACGCGGTTGGGCGCCGGCTCTTGCCCAGCTTCAGCCAGATCGAACAGCAGATTGCTCAACGCCAACGTCAGCGCACACTGCTTGATCAGATGGTCTTTCGATTGACTGGTCTCGATCTGAAGCTGGCACAATATCAGCAGGGTGAAGCCTTTGTCAATGCAGTAGTTTCTGCTCGTGGGATTGCGTTTGCCAGCCGGGTATGGGAACGACCAGAGAATCTACCAACGCTTGACGAGATCCGCAATCCGGCCCAGTGGATGATCCGGATGGATCGGCAAGGTAGCTGGTAGGTCGCAGTGGATCGTAAGGGCGGATTTCAAACCTGCCCTTACGCTCATCGCTTATCACCTTTCACCAATCAACGCCAACAACCCAGCTTCATCGAGCACCGGGATGCCAAGCTGCTGCGCTTTAGCCAGCTTGCTGCCGGCATTAGCTCCCGCGACCACATAGCTCGTCTTTTTGCTCACGCTATCGGTCACTTTGCCGCCGTGGGAAACAATCAACTCGCTGGCCTGCTCGCGAGTCAGTGAAGGCAATGTGCCGGTGAGCACAAACGTCTTGCCGGCGAGCGCATCGCTCTGGCGTTCGCGTTGGGCGCCGCCATCCATCTCCACGCCGGCGGCGCGCAGCTTCTCGATCAACGCTCGATTTTCGGGCCGGGCGAAGAAATCGACAATACTCGCCGCCACCACCGGGCCAATACCGGGAATCTGCTCAAGCTCCTCTTGGCGGGCATTCATGATCGCGCTGAGCGAACCAAGCGCGTTCACCAAGGCTTGCGCCGCCACAGTGCCAACATAGCGAATACCCAAACCAACGATAAGCCGGTCAAGCGGGCGGTGGCGGGCAGCATCAATGGCGGCTAGCAAATTGGCGATCCGCTTCGAACCAAAACCTTCTAGCCCTTCAAGCTGTTCAGCTTTGAGATAAAACAAATCGGCCACATCGCGCACCAAACCGAGCTGCACAAAGAGTTCGGCCTGCTTTTCGCCCATGCCCACGATATCGAGCGCGCCCCGGCTGACAAAATGCTCAACTCGGCGCACCAATTGGGCTGGGCAGATACTAAAGTTATTGCAGCGCCATGCCGCCTCGCCGGGTTCTCGTTCGAGTGGCGAGCCGCAAGCCGGGCAATGGGTGGGGAACTGCCATAGCCGTTCGCTGCCATCGCGGCGAGCAACGACTGGCCCGACCACGTAAGGAATGACATCGCCGGCCCGCTTCACAATCACATAATCGCCGATCCGAATATCGCGCTGGGCAATATAATCGGCGTTATGCAGACTGGCGTTACGCACCGTCACCCCGCCGATCTGCACCGGTTCTAATTCAGCATTTGGCGTCACTACGCCAGTGCGGCCCACATTGACGGTAATATCGAGCAAGCGCGTGATCGCCTCGCGGGCCGGAAACTTCAAGGCAATCGCCCAGCGCGGATCGCGCCCCACCACACCGAGTTCGTTCTGCTGGGCAAAATCGTCGATCTTGATCACCATCCCGTCGGCTTCATAGGGCAACGAATCGCGCCGGGCCATCCACTCTTCACAATAAGCGAGCACCTCAGCGAAATCGGTAAAGCGGCGCGCATCTTGATTGACCGGAAAACCGAGGGTGCGTAGATAGCGCAGCGTCTGCCATTGGCTGGTCAGAGTCACGCCCTCGACCGGGCCGACGCCGTAGGCAAAAAAGCGCAGCGGGCGGGCAGCGGTAATGGCGGGGTCTTTCTGGCGAAGCGAGCCGGCGGCGGCATTGCGCGGGTTGGCGAAAATCCGCTCGCCGGCAGCGGCGAGCCGGTCATTCAGCGCCTCAAAATCTGCAGTGCGCATGTAGACCTCGCCGCGCACCTCAATGAGCGAAGGTAGATCCGCCGGCAGATCAGGGTCGCGTATGCCATCAAGCGGGTGCAATGTGAGCGGAATGCTCCCGATCGTGCGTAGATTAGCGGTCACATCCTCGCCAACCTCGCCATCGCCGCGAGTAGCACCTTGCACGAAGCGGCCATCGCGATAGGTCAGTGCAATCGCCAAGCCATCGATCTTGGGCTCGACCACATATGCGATCGCGGCATCGTTACCGAGCAGCCGCAGCACCCGATCGCGCCATGCCAGTAAATCGGTGGTGGTAAAGGCGTTGCCAAGCGATAACATCGGCTGGGGATGCTGCACTTTGGCAAACTGGCTGGCCGCCGTGCCACTCACGCGCTGGGTCGGTGAATCGGGCGTGATCAATTCAGGATGGGCCGCTTCGAGCGCGCGCAATTCGGCCATCAGTGCATCGTACTCGGCATCACTCACAATCGGATCATCGAGGACGTAATAGTGGTAATCGTAGCGGCGAATCAACGCGCGCAGCTCAGCAATGCGCTGCGCTACATCTAGTTGGCTCATCGGTAGCTCCATGGTCATAAGAGAAATCCGCCAAAGGTACTACTCAAAATGATGAAAAGGTAGTACCGTTGGGGGGTTGTGAGAAAGTAAAAGAACGGTTATAATACAAACACCCCCCCCACACGAGACCCGCTGGCAGATGCCAGAGGGTTTCGTGTTTCTGGCAATGAAATAATACGAACATCCGTGCATTATTCTAACACAACTTGGTGGGGTTCGATGCGAGCGCTCGCATTCTCGCGCAATATACCGCTCTTCATGATTCCTGCCCTTGCTGCCCTCTGCTAACCTTACATCAGTGTGCAGCTTGCTGACGCGCCGTAACGCCGGGCTACCAGACTGATAGTTAACGGATCTCAACCAAGAAAACTGCATCACAGCGCCTTAAAATCCGCTTCAGTGTCAAAACGTTCATTGTTGGGTGCGCAGACGCATGGTATAATTCCGCCAGTGTCATTCTCGTGAAAGAATCCACGAAATATCATTGGTTGAGGGTTACAATGTTAGCATGGTTTATTTTCTGGATCGCGGCGGTGATTGCAGTTGGCGGGCAAGTTCCCCTGATCGTGGCGGCGTGGCGCTTGTATCGCCAACCTTCGGCGGCGCCGGCCAATGTGCCGCGCAGCGATGGCCGGGCCGATCTCGGCTGGACGCTGGTGACCGCGTTGGGGACGCTAGCGTTGTTTGTGGCGGCGTATGCGGCGTTACCGTAGCGAATATCAACAAAACCGAATAATCCTTTACAGCATTCTCTTATTGGAGCATAGCGAGGATCGATATGGCGGCTCGTCATCTCGCGCGAATCTTGGTGATTGGATTACTCTTGACGTTGGCAACCATTGTTTCCGGTGCGCTGGTGACAATCTCGGCCAGCGCAACAGCTTGTCCATCGTGGCCGTTGTGCCTTGACGCGCTGAGCAGCGAAGCGAACCCGCTCGTGTGGATTTCGCTCGGTCACCGTCTCATTGTCTCGCTCGCGTTACTGGCCGTGATTGCCAGCACATGGATGGTGTGGCGCGCGCCAGAGACGCAGGGCGCGCCGCGTTGGACGGCGTTGGGCGCATTGGCGCTCTTTATGTTGCAGGCATTGGCCGGCGCATTGCTGGTTTGGGGTATGCCGGCGATGGTGGCCGATGTTTGGCACCTCACTGGCGCGCTGCTAGCGTTCGGCGCGCAGACGCTCACCTTTTTGTTGGTAGTCATTCCGGCCCAGCCGGCGACGGATCGGCTGGCCGGACGGGCGGCGCAGACCCAGCGTCGCTTGCGCGGGTTAGCGTCGTGGGGGGCAGCGGCGGCTGGTGTGGCGGCATTAGCGATTGGGGCGCGCAGTGTGGCCCCGGCGATCGAGATGGCAGCGGCTTTGCCGGCCAATAGCATGGGTGCATTGAGCTTTGCGGCAGCGTTAACCGGGTGGATGGCGGTGGAGGCGCGCTGGCGGTTGCACCCGGCTGCACAAACGTCGGTAGTGGCGCTGGCCTTGCCGCGCTATAGCCCGCTCTTGCCGGTGCTGGCCCTCGTGGCGCTAGCCGGTTTGTTCCTACCCACCGGCGGCCATTTGCTCAGCCTAACTGCCGCAACCCTGCTCTGGGCCGGCGCGTTGGCAGCAATTGTCATATTGCAGCGCGCGCCGCTCACCTTCACCACCACGACCGCCGTGGCTCGTCCCACACCGAAATGGCGCGAGGTGGTGGCCGATTATATCAGCCTGACTAAGCCCAAGGTCATCTCGCTGTTGCTGGTGACGACGTTGACCACGATGTTTATCACCGAAGCCGGATTGCCATCGTGGTGGCTGGTGTTGTGGACGATGATTGGCGGCTATTTGGCGGCGGGCGGGGCTGGCGCAATTAACTGTGCTTTTGATAGCGACATTGATATCAATATGGGTCGCACGAGCCGCCGACCGGTGCCAAGCGGACGGATCTCAGCACGGGCTGCGTTCATCTTTGGCGTGATCCTCAGTGTATTGTCGATCATTGTGCTCTGGGTCTTCACGACCCCGTTGGCCGCCTTTTTCGCTTTTCTTGGTATCATCTACTACGCCTATTTCTACACCGGTGTGCTTAAGCGCAGCACGTGGCAGAACATCATTATCGGCGGTGGTGCCGGCGCGATCCCGCCGCTGGTGGGATGGACGGCGGTGACCGGTTCGATCAGCCTGATGGCGGTGGTCTTGTTTGCCATCATCTTCTACTGGACGCCACCGCACTTTTGGGCTTTGGCACTGGTGAAGCAGAAAGATTATGCTCGTGCCGGTGTACCGATGTTACCGGTGGTAGCCGGTGAAGCTGAGACGCGCTGGCAGATTTTGGTCTATTCGGCGATTATGCTAGCAGTATCGCTATTGCCAGTGGCGATTGGAGCAATGAGCTGGATATACCTCGTCGGTGCCTTGCTGTTCGGTTTCCGCTTCCTGCGCGATGCGTGGGCCGTGTGGAAGGTAGGTGATCAGGCGGCAATTTGGGGCTTGTACAAGTATTCGTTGCTCTATTTGGCGCTGCTGTTCGCAGTGATGGTGGCTGACCGGCTGATCCTTGGGTAAGGAGCTGGTTTACGAAAGCTGCGACTAGCAATTTGCGCTGACATGGTGTATACTTCATCTATCGAAGGAGATAGCCGCTCTGGCGGCTACGTAGTACGGTCAAGGAGTTCGTCCATGACGATGATTGGTGTCGATCAGATTGGTGTGCAATCGGCCACCCCCCAACCGCTGTTAATGATCAGCGAAGCGGCTTCTACTCGCTTGCTCAAGATGATGCAAGAGAAGCAACTTGAGGGTTATGCCCTGCGCGTCTTTGTCGCCGGCGGTGGTTGTTCGGGCCTCCAGTACGGCATGACATTCGATGATGAGGTGCGCGAGGGTGATAACGAGTTCTACGCCGGCAATCTGCGCGTGTTGGTCGATCCGATTAGCGCCAACTATTTGATGGGCGCGTCGATCGATTTTGTCGACACGCTAATGGGTGGCGGCTTCAAGATTGATAATCCGAATGCGGTATCATCGTGCGGTTGCGGCCATTCGTTCCGTGCCCGTGATACTGATTACAGCGAGGATGACGATGACGCACCGGTGGGTGGTGGGTGCGGTACCTGCGGGTACTAACTCGTGCTTGATGTTCGGCGCCACGGGTTACCCGTGGCGCACAACGTAGTATCTATCCCCCGCACAGGTGCGACATACTACTTGCCCATCGTAAATGACCTCACGGGCATTAATAATTTCCTCGCCGCAACGCTCACATGTGGTACGGATGCCGTTACGGCTGATTATTGCTTTCAAATCAACCGTTAATGTGACCGGTTGGGCCACGAGCAGGTCGGTTACCGGCATCAATTGGTATGCGATCAAGTAGGCATGCCAGCGGCTGCGAGCTTCGGGTGCATACTGATGAGCTAACTCTCGTGAGTTGGGTTTTGGCACCAGTCGCCACGCTTGGCCGGTGAGCGTATCAACAAACGTAGCTGCGACTTTTCCCTCGTCGATCAGCCGCATGGTTCGCCGTCCTAACCAGCAGCCGGTGGCAACACTTACGCCATCGGCAAAACAGCCGTCGGTCTCAACAAAGACATACAGCCGTTTGTTAGTTTGCGGTAGCTTCAACCCCAGCAGCTCACCAGCGTACATGCCCATCCGTGCGCCGAGTACTTGTCGTGGGCACAGGTGCCGATGCATTGCCGATGAACGGCGCAGCAATTCGGCGAGCGGTTCAGGTGCGATAAGCCATTGTAATGAAGTGGTGTCAAACTGCTCATCAACCGACACTGCCTATCCTCCCGGTGGTATTGCGCTCGATGCGGTACAGAAGTGTGCTATGTCTGTATCATACCAGATTATGCTTGTAGGTTTGCTAGGGTATGGATAGACAATCACTGGCTGAATACTGATGTTGTAATAGCGGCAGAACATAGAGGGGGCATAGCACTGCTATGTCCCCTCTCGGATTGGTAGCGGGATTGGCGTTTAGCCTACCTTTTCGAGTTTCACCTTCGAGTCGTAGAACACCGCACTCCCACCGACCAAATCGCTCAACGTTACATTCTTTAGCACCGGATCGACCCGCATTGCAGCGTTGGCATGCACACCGGTAGCACGACGTGGGTCTGCCGGAATGGTAACACCATCAATCACAATTTCACTGGCGCCACTAGCAAAATGACCCCAGCCAAGTGGAAACGCGATCACACCGGGGCGGATGCCCTCGATCACCTTCACCTTGCCGATCATCGGCTTGCGCGTGCCATTCTGCAGATCCCAGACACCTTCAGGGTTGCTGGCCGAGCTGATTCGCACGCGGTCACCGGTGCGCAGACCGAGCCGTTCGGCATCGATGCGGTTCATCAAGATCGCATTTTCCGGCATCAGTGCGAGTAGCCAGTAATCAGCGATGCCGCGCGCCTTGGCCATCATTACTTCTTTGTAGGTGATCAGGTGCAGATCATAGCCCTCGTCAACAATTGGCGTACCGTCGGCGGCTAGCCCGGCGGGAATGTAGGTGGGATATCCAAGCAGATGTTTACCGGTCATCGAGTTAATGGCACTGGCCGTCTTTTCTTGGTAGAGGTTGATCTGTTTGGCGTATGGATTGCCTGCCAAATGACCCTTCCAACCCTTCTCGTAAGCTTGATAGCGTCCGCCACGGTTAAGGACGTAAACGGTTTGCCGCCAGAGTTGCTCGTTGTCTCCCACTGCTGCGCGCCACTTGGCTTCGTCGAACACGCTTGGCGGTAGGAAGCGGCGGGCTTGTCGGAAGATTTCCAGCTCGTCATCATCAGCCGGTGGGACGCCGTCGCTACCATCTTCCTTTTCGCCGAAAGCGATATTTGCCGCCAGTTTGAGATACAGATGTTCGGGCCGGGTAAAGGGAATGCCTTCGCCGAAGCCGTTAGGCCCGAAGCCGGGCAGGTCAAGTCGCTCGGCGATAGCGAGCACGAGTGCCTCGAAGCTAAGTGGAATCTCTTCGCCGAAGACCTTGACAGTCGGCCAGTGAGGCAGGCTCATCGCCGGCTGGCGAATGTTTTCTACTTTCCACGGGACGCTCGGATGCGATCCGTGGAATTCCCAGCGTTCGAGGAAGCTCAGGTCGGGGAAGATGTAATCGGCGTAGGTGCTGGTTTCACCGACCATAATATCACTCGTGATAATGAGCGGGATCTTCTTGGGGTCGGCCAGTATCTCGATCACCGTCTGTGCCGCCGGCAGTGCATAGTTGATCGCCGACATATAGAACATTGCGACCTTAATCTGGTATGGGTACATGTCACCCATCGAGGGCACATCTTCCTGATAGACATCGGTCGCGAGCGGGAACCATGGTCGCCGTGCCGGATAGCCGTTAAACAGCGTCGATTTCTCGTAAGCGGTGTTGGTGCGCAGCAGGTCAATGCCGAATGGCACGTTGGCGCCATTGTTCATCTTTTCGATCAGGAATGGGCCTTTCGCCTTGCTACCCAGTCGGTCATAGGTGGTAGGCTTGATCAGACCACCACGATGGTCAAAATTGCCAATGAGTGCATTCAAGGTGTAGAAGGCGAAATTGGTGTAGAAGCCGTTGGTATGTTGCGATGCCCCGCGGTGGATGTCGGCGACGGCACGGGTGCCGTGACTGGTAAATTCGCGTGCGATAACGATAATATCTTCTTCCGTTACATCGGCGATCGCCGCCCACTCCGCGATCGTATGCACGCTGGCTGCTTCATAGATAATCTGCAAGCCACTCTTGACCTGAATTCCGTTAATCTCGGTATTCACCAGCAGATCACCCATCACCGGCACAGCTTCGGGGTTGTTCGGATCGATCGGGGTTGGTGTACCGTTGACGAGCGCGACGAAAGGATCGAAGGCGAAGTTGGTGCCATCGGTAGTGACGTACTGTTTCGTCTTCTTCCCTTCGGCATCGGTCGTTTCGACGACGGTTGTCAAACCGATTTCACTGGCGCGGAGGAACTTGCCCGGTGTACCGTCTTTGATCTTGACCAACCACGTTGCGTTCGTCCAGCTCGGTTCGCCAATGGCAGTAGCGGCAGCTCTGTTAGCAGCGGCGAGGAAGGTGGCGTTATAGCGCTGTTGCTCAATGATCCAGCGGATCATCCCCATCGCGAAGGCGGCGTCGGTTCCCGGCTTAATCGGGAACCACTTCCACGCTTTACTCGCCAGTTTGCTCAGGCGTGGATCGAGGACGACGTACCGCATGCGGTTGTTAATCACACCTTGCGTGATACGGGGTGATTGTGGCGTCGGGCCATAATTGGCCTCGAAGTGATTAGTGCCGACAAAGATCACAAACTCAGCATTCCCCAAATCGGCTTGCCAGTAGAACTTTTGACCACCGGTGAATTTACCGGTTGCCGGATCAAACTGTTCGCTCATAGCCTTACCAGTGAAGTAGAGCGAACCTTGGCAAACCGTCGTGTGGCCGTTGGCATTGACCGAGCCAAAGCCACTCTTGACGAACCGCTGCACTAAGTCACCACGTCCGTTCTTCAAGCGTCCCCAAATGAAGGCGAATTGGTTATTCTTTGGCCCTAAATCAGGATGATCGGGGTCGATCAATACATCGAGATGCTCGGCAAAGTCACGCTTGAACTGCTCGACTAGTGCGGGCTTCTCTTCGGGCTTAGCAGCGAGAATATTGTTCACTGCGGCGGCCATCGCTTTGGCCAGCTTTGCATCTTTGAGCGCATACAGTGCGCGTAACCCTTCGACCGGCCCTTCACCAAACAGATCGCCGCCTTCGACGATCTCGGTAATCGCCTGCTCAAAGTCAATTGTAATCCATTGACCGGCTCCGCGTGGTGTCCCCGGTTTGCGCTTGAGCACTTTTGTCAAGCGGTACGGATCGTAGGCGGTCTGGATACCGGCCTGTCCTTTCGGGCAGAGCGCACCATCAATTGGCCCGCTAGCACTAATCGGGGTTGTATAGGGCAACGGCGGCTCCATTGTCCAAGGGCTGTAGGGATTGCCTTCAAGTTTAGCGGCCACACCATCGAGCAACTTGACCTTGAGGCCACAGCCGGTATTGCACTGCAAACAAACGGTTTGGATCGAGTTAGCGGCATCGACCAGCGGCAGATCGATCGGTTCACCGCGCGAGAGGCTCGCGAGCGGGCCGCAGCCGGCCAAAGCAGCGCTGCCGCCGAGTAACGCCGAAACCTTGAGGAAATCGCGCCGGCTCATGCTCGATCCAGTAGGCGTTGAGGTGTCGTGCTGTCGTTTCATATCAACACTCCTGTCGTATCGCAGGTGTTCTTGCGCTATGACTAATCGGCTGCACCGGCAGATTTGACCGGACGGCTAAAGAGTGGTAAGCGATCGGCACCTATAACGAAGCCAATGGTAGCGGCACCGACAATGCCAGCGGTCACTGCCCATTCCATCAGGCTTGGGCTATAAGTAAAGCTCAGGTGCGGGCCGTGGAAGGCTTCACCTAGACCTCGCAGTTCGGGGAGGGAGAGAGCCGGGAAGATAATGTTAGCGCGGGCTACGGCCAAGCCGAGCAAGACACAGACGCCCATCAGCCCGGCAGCAAAGCCGTTGTTCCGTATCGGCGTCGTTAAGACGATCAGTGGCAGTAGCATACCAAGACCGATTTGCAGCAACCAGAAGGCCCAACCGTAGGGGCCAAACAGCACCAGATTGATTGCCTCGGCGCCGTGACTGCTATTCTGGTAAAGCGCCTGCGAGACATCAGTCCACAGATAGTACCCTTTGACCAGTAGCAGCACCACCAGCCCTAACCCCAATACATGCAACTGTTGCGAACGGCGCGGATCGTGTACCGGGCCAAACCAGCCGATGG
Organism: uncultured Chloroflexus sp.; assembly: GCF_937951745.1. GTDB lineage: Bacteria > Chloroflexota > Chloroflexia > Chloroflexales > Chloroflexaceae > Chloroflexus. Next base: position 37,558 of record NZ_CALFBQ010000056.1, on the reverse strand, counting down.
CGATCAGCATCAGGGCAACGCCAGAGGTGAGGTTAAAGACAGGAAATTGGGCCGGCAAGTTGCTGACATGCCAGCTTACCCGGTTCTGGTTGACACCAAGCAATGCTCCGATACCACCGCTGAGAAAAATTGCTAACACGAGACCAACGACCATGATCGGCTTCAGCCAGCGTGAGGGTTGGGGGCGGAAGCTGAGCCAGAGGCTGACGATGATGATGATGAGAAAGATTGTATACCCCCAGACCAGTTGCGCCATTACTGCCCCAAAATTGGGCTGGAGGTAGACTTTCCAAATCCGCGTCATATGACCAAGATCGAGACCGATAGCAGCTAGACCGGCCGGCAGGGTGACCAATGATCCCCACAGGGCCATCCGGCCACTGCCACGGAATAATGGCAATTCAAACAACAGATCGAGGGTCGCCAGCATAAAGCCGCCGGTGGCAACGCCGGCAAAAAACATATAGAGTGCCACCCACAGCCCCCATACCACATACGAGCCGTAGTTGGCGTTCATATGTCCATAGACAAACCGATCGTACAATCCCCACATGCCGATGAGCAGGCCAAGGGAGCCAACCACATAGAGGAGTCGTTTTAGCATAGGTCTGCTCCTCACTGCAAATAATACACACGCGGCTCAGTACCAAGTTCTTCTTTCAACCGCATCACATTCGGCTTTGCGATCAATTCGCTGACGAGGCTTTCGGGATCGTTCGCGTCGCCAAAGAAGGTTGCCCGCCCGATACACGTCGTTACACAAGCCGGTAATTCACCATTCAGCACGCGATGCATACAGAAGTGGCATTTGCGCACATTGCCCACTGGCGAATCGTGTGCGTCGTGACGAGCGTGCAGTTTCCCGTACTCAAACGTGCTCACCTGCTCGTAGCTCACTGCTTGCTCGGCCCCAAACATTACGCCGGAGGTAGTCGTATTGGCAGTGTAGGTATAGCCAAAGTCGAAGGTTCGAGCACCGTAAGGGCAAGCGGCGATGCAGGCGCGACAGCCGATGCACTGCTCATAATCAACCGCAACGACGCCATGCTCGTTCGTGTATGTGGCCGAAACAGGGCAAACGCTTGTGCAGGGTGGATTATCACACTGCATGCATGGTCGAGGGATAAAACGGCGGCTTACATTGGGATACCGTCCGATCTCTTCTTCCAGCACGGGGCGATAGACTACGCCGGGAGGTAGTTTGTTTTCAGCGACGCAGGCAATCGTGCAGCCGTGACAGCCAACGCAGGCACGCAGGTCAATTACCATCACCCAGCGTCGTTCATTGACCGGCTTAGTGAGGGCGCGCAACAAATCAGTGCGCATCCGTTCGAGGAGATCGACCGGTGTCCCGTTGATGTTTGCAGCCCGCAACCGGGCAATTTCGGCCTCATACGCTGCCAATGCCTCTTCGGGAGTTAAAACGTCGATCGATTCGTTCGATTTCCCGGTTGCGGCTGGGATGCTTGCTTGCACCGAAGCTGCTGCCAGCGCACCAGCGCCAGCCACCAGCGCGCCAAGCAAGCCACGCCGACTGACCGGGGTGAGCGGAATAGTGGGTTGTCGAGACATAGGCTACGCTCCTCGTCACTCGCAGATTACCGCTAACCGTACTGTATGACGTTTCTTGTGCTAGCGGTAGCAGGAAAAATGTGGTACTGTCAGGGTCGTTGTCAGGATTTTCCCGACAACGGTGAGACATCGCGATAATGAATGGACGAATCGCGGCTTATCGCCCGCTCGCATGTCCGACGACCTGCACGGGCGGGCGGTAAGTATGCATAACCGGAACGAATGAACAGTCTTTCAGCGCATCCGTTCGTTGCCGATGGATTGACCGGCTGTAAGATAGGTTATGTGGGGGCGAGCAAGTTGTGGTCGAGCGCAAACTGGACAAGCGCAGCTCGTGAGCGGAGGCCGAGCTTTTCCATACCGCGGGTACGGTAGGTTTCGACCGTTTTGGGGCTGAGGTTCAACTGGCTGGCAATTTCGGCTGCGGTGTAGCCACGTGCAACCAATACCAATACCTCTCGCTCGCGCTCGCTCAGGCTTTCCCATGGATTAGTCGGTTGTGGTTGTGGCAAGATATCCTCGAGCAAGCGACGGGTGAGGGCGGGATGGATATACAGCTCGCCGCGTAATACTGCGCGAATCGCTGCAATCAACTCAGCGTCAGCAGCACGCTTTAAAACATACCCATGCGCACCGGCAGCCAGTGCTTGTCGCACGTAGCCCTCGTCGTCGTGCATTGTCAATACGAGGATACGAGCCTGTGGCGCAGCCGCTCGCAACGATTGAATGGCAGCAAGGCCACTACTGTTGGTCAAGCTCAGATCAAGGAGGATAAGGTCAGGTTGGAGAGTCGTTGCCTGCGTAATCGCAGTGCGTGCGTCTTCCGCTTCACCAACCACAACCATATCAGGTTGAGATTCGAGCAACAAGCGTAATCCGGCACGCAAGACTGCGTGATCATCGACCAACAGAATGCTGCTCATGACGCTCCTCATTTGTTGCTGGCAGGGGAAATTCGACATAAAGAGTTGTACCACTACCGGGTGCTGACTCAATGATCAACTGACCGTTCAACAATGCTGCCCGCTCGCGGATTCCATTCAAGCCGAGATGACCATCACCGCTGAGGCTAGCCGGATCAAAGCCACAGCCATTATCCTCAATAATGGCACGTAAGTGGCCATTCCGCCGCTCAATCACCACGCTGGCCGTTGTCGCGTGAGCATGACGGATGACGTTGGTCAGCGCTTCTTGCACAATCCGGTAGAGTGCAGTTTCGAGCGCCGGATCAAGCCGTTCATCGGTCAAGTCGGGCATGGCCAAATCAATCGTCAATCCGCTCCGAGCGCGGCAATCGGCAACGTAGCGTTGAATGGCAGCAGCTAACCCTAAATCGTCGAGCACGCTAGGTCGCAATTGGCGGGCGAGTGCGTGCAAGTCATGTAACACCTGCCCGACAATCCCACGCAGATCATCAACCTGCCGACGCAGTTCAGGTGAATGATGGCGGTCGGCAAGTGAACGCAAACCAATCAGGAGAGAAGTGAGGGCTTGGCTTGTGCTGTCGTGGAGTTCGCGGGCAATTCGCTTTCGCTCCTCTTCTTGGGCGGTAATAATCTGGGTCACATACTGTGCTCGCATCTGCTCGCGTTCGGCGCGTTCACGTTCGGCCTGTGCTAGCGCTTCACTCATCGCATTGAACGCATCGGTCAGCTTGCCAATTTCATCGTTCGCCCAACGTTGGGCGCGCCGACTAAAATCGCCGCTGGCTACCGCTTTGGTCAACTCCACTAATTGTAAAATTGGACGGGTAAGGATCCACGTTAGCAAGGCGGCAGCCGTGATCCCAACCGCCGCTGCCATAATGGTTGTGATGAGCAACTGACCGGTCACGGCGGCAACTGTTTGCTCACGGGTTGCTAACGATAAACCAACACGAGCGATACCGGCCCGCCCATCGAAGATCGGCACGGCAATATCCCAAATATCGCCTTCATCGGTGGTTAATAGCACACTGCGGTGATGTTCATTCGCTGTCACCGTGTTGGCATCGCGCAAGCCTACGGGGAAGCCGGTGCCGAATGTATGAGCAATGATCGTGCCTTCCGAGTCGATCACGAAGGCATAGCGGAGGTCGGGGTTATTAGCTTGCGTGTCGCGCAAGAGACGAAACAAGCCGTAGTAATCACGCATTAAGGTGAGATCGGTCGCGCGGGCTGCCATATCACGCGCAACTGCAACCGAGTGTTCGTAGGCTTGGTTGGTAAGCGTTTGTTCGAGTAACAGCCGCACTTCAATCGTTGCTGCTACTCCTATCAGCACCACCAACCCTAGCACAATGCCAAGAATCTTCGCTCGAATGTTGACTGCGCCAATCACTTGCCAGATGACCGCAGCCCATCGTCGCAGCCAATGTTGTCCATGCACTGTGTTCATGGCGACAACCGACTTACTCGTGACCGTACAAGCCGTGCGCTGGCATAAGCCACATCATCAATCATTACAAACCGGTCAACGCCCAGCGCCGTCAACGCCTTCTGCGCCAGCGGCAATGGATCATCAGCCATGCCGAGAAAAATGTTCTGCAATTCGGCACGTAACTGTGGGCGTACACCCGGCCCGACCACAACCGGCGGAATGCCAAACGGCGGCGAGGTGTGAATGACCTTCACTTTCGTCGCCAATTCTGGGTCACGCGCTAACGCAAACTCGAACACAAGACTATCAACCGCTGCACCGTCAGCTAGTCCGTTTGCCACTGCTTCAATCGCTTTATCGTGGGTGTAGGTAAAGAAAATATCGTGAAAAAATGTTTCTGGTTCGTCACCTAACTCATTCACCAACACGGTGGGGTAAACCCGTCCGCTAAATGAAGTCGGATCAGTGAAGGCAAACACCTTCCCACGCAAATCGGCCATCGTCTGTGCCGGACTAGTTGCTGGTACAATCAAGAGAGAGTGATATGTTGTCGCCTCATTAACTTGTGGCGCTACCAGTAAGCTCATCCCATAGCGGTCGCGGCCATCGATATAGGCGCTGGTGCAAACGAAGGCAACATCGACCTCGTTGCTCCCGATCAGTTCATTGGTTTCGCTGTAGGTGCGACGTTGCACGAGCACCACTTGCCGGCCAAGCTTCGCACTGAGATAGTCGAGTAGGGGTTGATAGCTTTGCACTGTACCTTGTGGTGAGATGACCGACGCCACCGATACGCGGAGCGGCGGTGACGTCACCGGTGTCGGCATTGGCAATGGCTGCAAATCGTTGAGCCGGATCATTGGCGCTGGCGTTGTTGAGACGCTGCATGCGCCGAGAAGAAAGATAGTGAGAATGATGAGACTAAGACGCTGCGCCATAGCATCCTCAAATTGGTCTGTCTGCTGCCTGAGAGTGTCACAAAGGGAAAGGTGATCGTGTTCTGCCGGCTAGCACGAACCCTACCTATATTCTTTGTGACAAAAGGATCGTACCATGCGCGGTTGGGTCGCATTAAAAAAAGTTCGCAACTGATAGTGAAGGTTAAGATATGCTGCACGGCAAATCGCTCACATGCAGTTGCATCGTTGTCTACCCTGAAGCGTGGAGTATGCCATCGTGACAGTCTCTCGTCTTGAACGCTATCAAGCTACCATCTACCTTATTGCCATCGCCGCTGGGCTTGCTATTGGTCAACGTTGGCCTATCTTAGCTCCCATCGCGGATCAAGCGCTCTGGCCGATCTTGGCTCTATTGCTCACCGTCACCTTCCTCCAGATCCCGCTGCTGCACCTGCGCGAGGCGTTAGTTGACCGGCGATTGGTGATCCTATTATTTGTTGGCAATTTTGTGCTCATTCCGGGTATCGTCTGGTTACTCCTCCACTGGTTGCCGCCTGAGCCGGCGTTGCGGCTAGGGGTAGCACTCGTCTTGGTAGTGCCCTGTACCGACTGGTTTATCGCCTTTTGCCATCTTGGCGGCGGTGACACCGCGCGGGCATTGGCGGTCACACCGCTGTTGCTGATTGGGCAAGGGGTTCTTTTACCGTTGTATCTCTGGCTCATGCTTGATCTGACGACACTCGATGTGATTGCCGGCTTAAATATTTGGCCGGCGCTACTGATTATCTTGGTTCCGCTACTCGTTGCGATTAGTGGTGAGCGCTGGCTCGAAGCCCGGCCAGAGCGACAGGTGTGGCGGCAACGAAGTGCTGGGCTGACTGTGCCCCTGCTAGCATTGGTAGTGGGTGCAATTGCGGTATCGCAGGCTCAAGCGGCAATGGCGGCGCTCGCGGTTGTCCCGGTGGTGACACCGGTATTCGTTGTCTTTCTCTTCATCGCGACGCTGCTAGCCTACCTATTGCACCGGCTAGGCCGCTTACCGACTCGGTCAGGCCGGGTGCTGCTGTTCAGTTTCAGCACCCGTAACTCGTTTGTTGTGCTTCCGCTAGCGCTCAGTTTGCCACCGGGCTGGGAAGTGGCGGCACTCGTGATTGTGGTGCAGTCGTTGGTCGAGTTGATCGGGATGGCGGTGATGGTGTGGGCCGGGCCACGGTGGGTGATACCTCCATCGTAGAAGGTACAGTACTGCTGCGCCCCTACCCCACGACCAACAACCACGCTCGCTGCAACGCCAACGCAATCAGTGCCGCAGCAAAGATGCGAGTCAAGGTCAGACTTTTAACCCGCCGCGCCATAAATGCAGCGCCAGCTTGCGCTCCGAGTAAAGCCGAGATAGAGGTCAAGATTAACAGCAGCCAGTCAAACCGAGCGTCAAGCAAATGGGTTGCAAACGCTGAAAAGGAGGGTAGAGTGACAATTACCGCGTTGGTTGCCGCAGCGATGCGGGCAGTGTAACCCAGCAGCACCAGTGTCGGCATCATGAGAAAACCGGGACCGACCCCCAAAAAGCCAGCGAAGACCCCGATGACAGCGCTTGCGAATCCGGCCTTGACCCGTGTCGCATCACTAATAGCGCGTGGTTGGCTGTCGTCTTGTGTCGGTGGAAAGGCCATGCGGTAGGCGAGGAACACTAGTACCCCGACATAGATCCACCAGATGGTGGTTGTCGGGACAAATTGTAAGAGCCATACCCCGATTGGTGCAACAATGGTGGTAATGATCAATAACGGAAGAGCAGTGCGCCAATCGACCATCCCTTTGCGCGCTAGGGTAACTGCGCTGGCAATGGCAGTGATGCCGTTGAGCCACAGTGAGAGCGGCATAATTTCGTGCTTGAGTTCAAGCCCAAAGAGGCCAAGAACCGGTGTGGCGACAAATGCTACACCGAGACCCATCATTCCTGATAGAAACGACAATCCAAACAACAGTATGGTCAGGATGAGATAGAACATCGCTAGCCTCGCTCTGCTGTACAAGTGGCTTGAGGGATCGTTGTAACATCTTGTCGGAGGTATAGCATCTCATTGCTATCCGTAGCTGATTGCTCATTGTGTGAATCGGGGCAATACCCATCATTGCACCTTTCTTCGCCTCCTTCAGCGTAGTTCTAGGAGCCAGATCGTTGCGTGCGAGTCGTTAAGCGCACTGTACGTATTATTCCGTTACAAGCAGAATGCCCTTCCCCGCAAGGGGAAGGGCAATTGTACTGCTAGCTCGCCATCACCACATTAAACAAATACCCTACCAATACGATCCCGCTCGCCACAACGCCGACAAACACGGCAATCAATTGCGGCTTCAGCACGCGCCGTAGAATAATCATTTCAGGCAAGCTGAGCGCTACCACCGCCATCATAAACGCCAGTACCGTCCCTAGGGCCGCACCCTTTGCCATCAATGCCTGCACGACCGGAATAACGCCGGCCGCATTCGAGTAGAGCGGCACACCTAAAGCAACACCTGCCGGTACCGACCACCATGCCTCACGACCGAGAATGCCGGCGAGCGCATCCTCTGGTACGTAGCCGTGAATTCCGGCACCGATCGCGATCCCGATCACGACGTATAACCACACTTTGCCCACAATCTCGCGGGTATTCTCCCACGCACCGGCAAACCGCTCGGCCCACGTTGGGTTCTCTAGCGCGACTGTACCGCCGCCGCCTTTGATCTGCCAAACGAACTCTTCGACGTAGCGTTCTAGCTTGAGCCGCCCAATAATGATCCCGGCCACAATGGCTACGCTCATCCCAGCCGCGAGGTAGAGCAACGCTACCTGCCAACCAAACATGCCGAACAGCATCACCAGCGCGACTTCGTTCACCATTGGCGCGGCGATCAGGAACGAGAAGGTCACACCAAGCGGGATGCCGGCCTCGACGAATCCGATAAAGAGTGGTACTGCTGAGCACGAGCAGAATGGCGTCAGGACACCTAATCCGGCAGCGAGGATATTGCCAACTCCCTCACGTTTGCCACCTAGAAAGGCACGGGTACGCTCGGGGCTGAAGAATGAGCGAAAAGTGCTGATAACAAAGATCATCCCGCTCAAGAGTAAAAGGATCTTCGGCACATCGTACAGAAAGAAGGCAACCGCCTCGCCCAAGTGTGAGCCTTCGCTCAGGCCGATGACATGGTACGTCAACCAGTTGGCCAGCGGCTGGATCAGGTTATACGCAATCAGCCAGCCGATGGCAGCAGTGATTACAATGATCCACGCCTGCGTGGAAGAACGGCGTGAGGGGGTAGTGAGTGTTTGCTCCATCGAATTCCTCCAATCGAAAGAAGCAGTGCGAGCAGGTAAGCATCTCTGTCAGCACAAAACCCACAAGATGCCTTCGCCTTTCGCCGATAGCTCGCACTGACAGCGTGCATCACAAGTATGCAAAGTTTTGCATATATTGTTCAAAGAAAGATCGGGCTATGCTGCCCGATTCGGTCATGTAGTTCTTGCAGACATTGAGGTTAGATGTGCAAACTGGCTAGGTCTGCGCATCGTTCCCTGACTATCACTTCAACCAGCCGGCAATCTCCTCTTCCGAGGGGATGCGACCGGCGGCGACTAATACATCATTGACGACTAATCCCGGCGTGCGCATCACATTCCAGCGCATAATTTGCGCGTAATCGGTTACTTTCTCGATCTCCGCCTCCAGTTGGTGCTTCTGGATCACATTGCGCACCCGCTCTTCCAGTTTGCGGCAGTTTGCACATCCCGGCCCTAATACTTTGACATTGACCATGATTACACTCCTCGTTCCAGTAGCACAATAGGTGTTGCACAACGCGGACATGAACACCCTGCCGATAACGGTAACGTCGATTCGGATTCACCGGCTAGGGCGCGAGCCATATCGAGCAGGTCTAGCACCTCATGGCGGATGATGCGGTAATAGATATTCGGCCCCTCACGCCGGTCGCTGATAAAACCGGCCCTGCGTAAGACAGCCAGTTGTTGCGAGACATACGCTTGCCGTAGACCCAAGATCGCTTCGATATGGCAGACGCATGCCTCACCGTTGCGCAATATTTCGAGAATTTGGATGCGCACCGGATGCATCAGCGCTTTGAACAGGCGAGCCTGTTTGTCGGCAGTGGTGTTCTTCATGTCTGCTATTGTATGCGATTTTTTGAATATCATCGTTAAAATATCACAACCGAACGGTTGTAGCACTTTAACTGTTCACCGCTAGAGTGGGGCGTGTTTTCTGTGACGGTTGTCGCGAGGGTGATACTCGGCAGGGGGTTTCAAGGGTGACCGTCACCTGTAGTCGTTCAGTTCACGACGGTTGTCGGTGGCTGGATGACAGTATGTCATTATCGGCAATCCGTAAGTGAAAGCCCCCGCAAGGGCTGGGGTGCGGCAAGGACGCACGGGACGACGAATGAGCCTCTCTCGCCCTAGCAGGGCGAGGGGCGAGAGAGGCGCACAATAGGTAGGCTACAATGGCAGTTTTGACGAACGTGCCACTCCTGTTTACAATCAGTTTATGCAGAAAGCAACTCAATCTACGCTACTCGGTCATCATTATCTCTTTACTGTAGTTTGTGAAGTAACAGAGAACACATTTCTTAATCATCTCGCTTTAGGTAGACTTTCCGATAATTTGTAATGATTATGCAACAGAACATCACTATGCGTATCAGCGATCTCGCCCGCCAAGCTGGTGTGCCGGCCAAAACCATCCGCTACTACGAGCAGATCGGTCTCTTACCGCCACCACGTCGAGCCGAAAATAACTATCGCCTCTACACGCCAGAGACCACCGAGCGCCTGCGCTTTATTGTCAGTGCCCGCAGTTTAGGCCTATCACTGCGAGCCATTGCCGCCATCCTTGCGCTCAACGATCACGGCGAACCGCCGTGCGCCGCGATGCTTGCCACCATTGATCGCCAGATTGCCGCAATCGAGCAGCGAATTACTGATCTCAATGCGCTACGCAACACGCTGATCGCGTTGCGCCAGCAAGGTACTCGCACTGCAAAGCCGTGGGAAGATTGTATCTGCGCGTTGGTGCGCGATAGCGCGAATGTTGGGGTTGCCGCCGAGGGTGGAGACGCGTGATACCACCTCTTCACCCTCGGTGGAATGGACATGCAAGATCTACTCTCCGGCCACTTTCCACTCGCCAGTAACGACTCGTACCGGCGTCGGCAGCCGGATTGAGAGGAGGCCGGCCAAGAACACAAACCCGGCTGAGGCCCAGAGACAGGCGATTAGGCCGCCATAGAGGCTGCTCTGCATACCCCATTGGTAGAGCACACCCGATAAGACGGTGCCGGCTAGTCGGCCTAATGCGTTCGCCATGTAATAAAAACCAACATTCATCGCCACCTTGGCATCGTCGGCGTAGGCCAGAATAAGGTAGCTATGCACTGCCGAATTCAGTGCAAAGACGATGCCGAAGGCGAGAAGACCACCAACTACCGCGAGAGTGGGGGCAAGACCGGCGCTAAGTGCGAGTGCGATACCGACCGGAAAGGCAGCGAGTGCAAAGGCTAACCACATCGCGGTACGTCCGTCAGGTGCGCGGGCACCGGCGACCCGCCGTCGGATGAGAGCCGGTGTAGCCGCTTGCACAAAGCCGTAACCGATCGTCCATGCTGCCATGAAGCCGCCGGCGAGCCAGAAATCCCAGCCGAGCACTGTGATGAAGAAGACCGGCAACCCGACGACGAACCAGACATCACGCGCACCAAATAGGAAAATCCGAGCAGCAGCCAGTAGATTGACTGCTCGGTTAGGCGAAAACATCTGCTTGAACTTGGCTTTCCTATCGGCAACGCCGAGATCGCCGCTAATGGCGCTAACGGCACCGATCAGCGCGGCTAGAACCAGTGCGGCCAGCACCAGCAGGGCGGTCTGGAAACCGAGCAGGCTGAGCAGCAGCGCACCGACAAAGAAGCCTAACCCCTTAATCGCATTCTTCGAGCCGGTTAAGATGCTCACCCAACGGTAAAGCTGACCCTCGCCCTCACCGGCAACGAGCTTCACGGCACTCTTCGACGACATCTTGGTCAGGTCTTTCGCAATACCCGACAGCGCCTGCGCTGCCATCACGTAGGGCACGACCAGCAGTGAGGGTGGGGCGAACGCCAGCATACTCAGTGCAATCAGTTGTGTCGCTAGCCCAAGAAACAGGGTCGCCTTCAAGCCAAACCGCGCACCAAGGTAGCCACCGAACAGATTGGTGATCACGCCGAAGATTTCGTAGAAGAGAAAGAGCGACGCAACTGCAAATGGTGAGTAGCCAAGCTGCGCAAAGTAAAATAGCACCAGCATCCGAATTGCGCCGTCGGTGAGGGTGTCGGCCCAATAGGCCGCCGTTACCAACAGATAGTTGCGCCGGTCAGCACGCCGCTGCTCGGCAGCCGTAGCTGCCGGAGTTACCGATTGTACCGGTTTCATAATGCCATCGCTACCTTTCGCGCTAATTCGACGTACCGATTGGCGTAGCCCCACTCGTTATCGTACCACGCATAAATCTTGACCTGTGTGCCATCGGTGACCATGGTACACAACGAATCGATAATCGCCGAGTGGGGATCGGTGACAAAATCAATCGAGACCAGTGGGCGGGTTTCGTAAGCGAGAATACCCTTGAGTGGGCCTTCGGCAGCGGAGCGCAGCAACTCGTTTACCTCAGCAACAGTCGTAGGGCGTGCGACCTCAAATACGCAGTCGGTCAGCGAAGCATTGAGCAACGGTACTCGCACCGCTTGCCCATCGAGCTTGCCCTGCAATTCAGGGAAAATCATCCCAATCGCCGTTGCCGAGCCGGTGGTCGTCGGCACGAGCGAGAGGCTTGATGCTCGCGCTCGCCGCAAATCTTTGTGAGGCTGATCATGCACGCTCTGCGTATTGGTTGAGCTATGAATCGTTGTGATCATCCCATGGCGAATGCCAATTCCCTCGTGAATAACCTTCACTACCGGCGCCAAACAATTGGTTGTACACGAGGCAGCCGTTAGCAGATGGTGACGGGTTGGGTCGTACCAATGATCATTGACCCCCATCACAATATTGAGTGCCTCACCCTTCACTGGCGCCGCCACAATCACCTTCTTGACGCCAGCAGCGAAATAGGCCGCCAATTGCTCGGGAGTGCGAAACTTCCCCGTCGCTTCTAGTACAATCTCGACCCCCGCCGCAGCCCACGGCACAGCAGCGGGGTCTTTGATCTGACTGTAACCAATCGGCTTCCCATCTATCAGGAGCTGATTGCCCTCACCCTGCGCCTCGTGGCTCCAGCGCCCATGCACCGAGTCGAAGGTGAGGAGATGCGCTGCAACCGCTGCATCGCCCCCGATCTCGTTAATATGGGCAAACTCTAATTCAGGCCATCCCCACGCTGCCCGCAATGCCAGCCGTCCAATCCGACCGAAGCCATTGATCCCCACCCGTACCGCCATAGAACCCTCCTGTTTTATCAATTCATATTGATGCAATTGTACGCGATATACGGATCCATGGCAAGATGGGTTGAATAACCGTAGAGCCGCACGACCGTGCGCCTCAGCCCTTGTAAGCAAAATTTCTGGCTAAAGCGCGACAACATGCCCTAGCTATGCTATAATTGCCAACAATTGTACGTTCTATATGGTAGTATGGCCATGAGCGACTTGATCACGATCAAAGGCAGCCGCGATGGATTACGGCTTCGTTTAGACGCCACCGCTGCATGGCCGGAGTTACTCAGTCGGCTCGATCACCATCTTGGTGAACGGCGTGGCTTCTTTCATGGCGCCAGTCTTGTGATCGACCTCGGCGATCGTGAGGTGTCACCAGAACAGTTAGACGAAATGTTGGCACTGATCCGCCAACATGGTGTGCAAGCAACTGCCATCGATTCATCAGATCGCGTGACCCGTGCCGCAGCTCGGACGGTAGGGCTAACAGCACGGCCTTTACCGCGCTACTCCGAACCAGCGCCTGTGGTCGAGGCTGAGGCACTATTGATGATGCGCACCCTCCGATCGGGGCAGGTGTTACGCCACACTGGCCATATTACCTTGATCGGCGATGTAAATCCGGGGGCCGAGATTATTGCCGGCGGAAGTGTCGTTGTCTGGGGGCGGTTGCGCGGGTTGGTGCATGCCGGTGCGTTAGGTGATAGCAGCGCTATTATCTGTGCGCTTGAATTGAATCCAACCCAGTTGCGGATTGCTAATTTAATTGCGCGCGCACCAGATCGCGATAAAGTCAGCCGGCCAGAATTCGCGCGAGTGGTTGCCGGCGAGATTGTGGTTGATGGATGGGAAACATTCAAGCGCTAGTGGGGTGTTATGGGCCGAGTCATTACCGTCACTTCGGGTAAAGGTGGCGTTGGCAAGACGACGACGACTGCGAATCTTGGCACAGCGCTTGCGATGCGTGGAGCGCGCGTGGCCGTCGTAGATGCCGATATTGGCCTACGGAACCTTGACGTAGTGATGGGTCTTGAAAACCGCATCGTGTACGATCTGGTTGATGTCGTTGAGGGGCGGGCACGGTTGCGCCAAGCCTTGATTAAAGATAAACGCCTCCCTGAATTGTGCTTGTTACCCGCCGCCCAGACTCGTGATAAAGACGCGGTAAATGCCCAACAGATGATCGATCTGACCAATCAACTGCGCAACGAGTTTGATTTTGTGTTGATCGATAGCCCGGCTGGGATTGAAGCTGGTTTTCGCAATGCCATTGCTGGCGCCGATGAGGTCATCATCGTCACTACACCTGAAGTATCGGCAGTGCGCGATGCTGATCGAATCGTCGGATTGGTTGAAGCGGCTGAAAAAGGCCCGCCCTCGCTCGTTATCAACCGGATTAAGCCCCGGCTTGTGAGTCGTGGTGAGATGCTTTCCGTTGAAGATGTGCTGGAATTGTTAGCAATCGCATTGCTCGGTATTGTACCTGAAGATGAGACGATTGTGATTGCGACCAACCGTGGCGAGGCTGCGGTTTACGATCCCAGTTCGCTTGCCGGACGCGCGTATATCAATATTGCCCAACGATTAGCCGGCGAAGATGTGCCGGTTATGGCGATCCCTGATCAACAGGGTATGCTCGATCGACTGCTCGGCCTGTTTAGGCGGCGACGAACATAGCGGAAAGGAGTGCCTGTGTCATTTCTGAATGGCCTTTTCGGTCGAAAACGCGACTCGAGCGCCGAACTGGCCAAGCAACGGCTGTTGACGGTGCTGATCGACGACCGCTACAAATTGACGCCTGAGATGATGGCACAGATGAAAGCCGATCTGGCTGAAGTGCTCAAGCGCTATTTGCCGGCAATCGATCCCGATCAGATCGAAGTAACCCTCAGCCGAGGTGAGGCCCACGATCTGCTCAAGGCCGATGTGCCGCTCCGCCGCGCGGCGGATAGTCAGCAGCATCGGTAGCCGCTTCGTCTGCTGGTGTCGCTATAATGAAGGGCGACGAATCGTTATGATTCGTTCGCCCATTTCATGTCGTGTCGAGGTGCTGTGCCAACGCTGTAAGGGACGCTCCTTCGTCCACAGTGCTCCTTGGAGTATTAGTATTGCGCTGCTCGCGTATCCCATATCGAAACACAGGAATATCATCATGGACACTGAATCCCGCCCAATCCGGTTTTCGTATCAAGCTAAATGGATCAGCAGTGCGATAATTGTGGCGCTGGCGATTGTATTAGTCATGGGGGTTTCCCATATCCTACCACCGTTTATCGGTGCGATTATTACTGCCTACTTGTTTAATCCGTTGGTTGGTTGGTTGCATCGCCGCACCCGCCTTGGTCGCGCGCTCTGGATTGTTGTGCTCTATGTCGTTGCTGGGTTGGCGCTTTACAGTCTCTTTACCGCGCTTTGGCCGCGAATTGTGCAGCAGAGCCGCGATTTGGCCGCAAATGCGCCCATCATCATTCGTGAGTTAACGGTCTTTTTTGAACAGAATCAGTCGGTTCAAGTCGGTGATTTTGAAATTAGCCTTTTGCCACTTGAAGCACAGATTATTGGGGTCGTTCGCGATATTGCCGGTTGGTTGAGTGGCAATGTGCCAAAAATTGTCTTTTCAGCCCTCGAGAGCGTCATTTATTTGTTGGTGTATTTGATTATTACCTTTTATCTGCTACTACAGGCACCCCAGTTGAAGGAGTGGGTGTGCAAGCTCATTCCAGCACCATATCGGCGCGAGATCGGTTATCTTGGCTATCAGATCGATCGGGTATTTAGTGCCTATATTCGCGGTCAATTGATCTTGATCGTCATTATGTCGGTGTTACTCTATATCCCGCTCTCGATCTTGCAAGTACCATACGCGCTCGTGATTGCCGTTGCTTCTGGGGTGCTTGAAATTTTGCCGATTATTGGGCCGTGGTCGGCTGCCGGGATCGCAATGACGGTAGCGCTCTTCCAGCCGGTGACACCGTTTGGGCTTTCAAATGTGGCATTGGCCGTCTTGCTCGGTATTATCTACTTTGTCTTGCGCCAGATCGAAGACCATTTCATTATTCCAAATGTGATGGGACCGCTGGTTCGTTTGCATCCCGGTGTGGTGATCTTTGCGATTCTGGCTGGTGGGGCGCTGGCCGGCGCGTTTGGTCTCTTTGTTTCCATCCCGATTGCGGCCACGATTCGAATTTTGCTTAGTTATATCTATCGGAAGTTGACCGATCAGCCTGAACCGCCATCTGATACTGATCGTCCATTGACGGTTGCTCAGCCTGAATCGGTACCCAGTGAAGTAGCGCTTGGTTCATAAGGATAAGGCAATGAAGTATTGTTCGCTTGATCACGATGCCGGTACGCTGTACTTCTACTTTACTGACCTAGAAGAGGGTCAGGCGACGGCAGTAATGGAATACCCTGCCCATCTCTTGCTCGATGCGCAAGGGGCGATTGTTGGCTGCCGGATTGATCTCGATGATGAGGTGGTTCTCAGTCAGCTCGATCTAGTGCTTGAAGGGCCGTACAATTGGCTTGATGGTCAGTATGGTTATCTGTACGTCCGTATTACCGATGAAGAGCCGGTGGAGGTGGTGAAGCTTGATGATTCGGCTGTACTTGATCTTGATGACGATGATCTGGTGCTAGGGATTGAGCTGATGTTACCAGAAGAGTGGCGCACGCCGGAACGATTGGTGCGTTTGGCGCCACTGCTAGTTCCCTTCGATGATGAGCCGCTCGCTGGTGAGGGGCCGGTCGTGTTTGGCCCAACGTTTGCTGCGGCTGAGGTAACGGCAGAGCCAGAGCCGCCAATGGCGGAGGCAACCATCCCGCTCGATCAGTGGCGCTCAGGTTTTGTCGCACTAGTCGGGAAGCCAAATGTTGGCAAGAGTACGTTGCTCAATGCGTTGTTGGGCGAAAAGGTGGCGATTGTCTCACCCAGACCGCAAACGACGCGCGTGCCAGTACGCGGCATTCTCTCGCGACCGGGCGAGCAGATCATCTTCATCGATACTCCCGGTATTCACGAACCTAATCACCGGCTGGGCAAGTTGATGGTCGAATTGGCTGAACGCACGTTACCCAATGCCGATGTTATCTGCTTTATGGTCGATATTAGTCAGCCGCCAAGTCGACTCGATCGGATGATCGCGCAACAGGTGCAGCGTGCGCGTGGTCACAAGCTGCTGGTGCTGAATAAAGTCGACCAGAAACCACGCCAGCCCGGTGCCGATTACCTCCCTGCCTACCGCGCGTTGGGTGAATGGGAGATGGAAATTGCCATCTCGGCCCGACGGCAACTCGGTTTGGCTGCTTTGCTCGGCGAGATTAGCGCACGTTTGCCGGTAGGCCCGCCACTCTATCCGCTTGACCAGATTACCGACCAGAGCGAGCAACAATTGGCTGCCGAATTCGTGCGCGAAAAGGCACTCTATTATCTGCAACAAGAGGTGCCGCACGCCATCGCGGTTGAAGTGGAAGAGTGGATTGAAAAAGAGACAGCAACCTACATCCGTATGACAATTAATGTCGAGAAAGAGAGCCAAAAGGGGATCCTGATCGGCGCCGGTGGTAGTATGCTGAAAAAGATCGGGAGTGCCGCGCGGCTTTCGATTGAGCGTATGCTGGGCCGTCCGGTTTTCCTCGATCTGTGGGTGAAGGTGCGTCCTCATTGGCGCGATGATCCGTCGGCGTTAGGGTGGTTGGGCTACCGAGCGAAGAATTTTCTCTGATGATTTCAACCCATCCATCGCACTGCAAATGAGTGCGTGAGACAGGATGTTAGGGTTGCAGGCTCCACAAATGTCTTGGCATGCCCTACATCTCCTGCACTAGCCGCAATTGTGCAACTTTGCCGCCGATACGTGCGTATCATCACGTAGACTGACCTACGACGCTATTGCAAGGTTTGCCGTTACGATGGCTCCCAACCGCTCGCCACATACAACAACACGGAGTACTATGGCTGAGGTGACTGAAATCCTCTGCCCCATTTGCCATAAGCCGAACCTGCGGCGAGCACGGTTCTGCCAGCATTGTGGTCACGACGTTATTCTCAATAACGATCAGCCCACTGACCATCGCCGCTATGTTATTACCCGGATTATTAAACGCGGCGGGCAGGGTGCGGTCTACGAGGGTATTGATCAAGACGGCAATATCTACGCCATCAAAGAAATGCTCGACCGGTTCGCCGATCCGAAAGAGCGGGCCGAAGCGGTTGAGCGGTTTAACGCCGAAGCGGAATTGCTCCAGCAGCTTCGCCACCCGCGCATTCCTCGCGTCTACAGCCATTTTACCGACGAGGGTCGCCATTATCTAACCATGGACTTTATTCGCGGCGAGGATCTCGAGCAGATCATTGAACGCGAGGGTCGGATCGACGAGCAGCGGGTGTTGCGCTGGGCCGACGAAATCTGTGATGTGCTGAGCTACCTGCACGGCAAGGGGCTGATTTACCGCGATATGAAGCCCTCGAACGTGATGATCGAGCCGAGTGGCGATGTCAAGCTGATTGATTTTGGTATTGCCAAAGTCTTCAAGCCCACTGAACGTGGTACGCAGATCGGCACGCCGGGGTATGCACCGCCCGAGCAGTATCAAGGGTTGGCAACGCCACAGTCAGATATCTATGCGCTAGCAGCAACGCTGCATCACCTGCTGACCGGACGCGATCCAACCCAAGAGATGCCTTTCTCGTTTCCGCCAGCGCGTGCGCTGGTGCCGGAAATCTCTGAGCGCACCAGTGCTGCGCTCGAAAAGGCGTTGCAGAAGGTTGCCAAAGATCGCTTTGCGACGATGGATGAGTTTCGCGCGGCGCTGATCCCGCGTAGGCAATCGCAACCGGCTCAAGTGCGGGTTGCGCCAGCGTCGCAGCCAGTACCGGTGCCGGCGCGACCGGCTAGCTCTGCACCAGTCGCATCGGTTCCTGTTCACCTACCGCCGCCGATGCCGGTTCCACCGCCGTCGACGCCGATGGCGGCGTCGTTACCATCCCAGCCGGCGCACCGTCTGCTCGGTCAAATGATGGTGGTAATCGTGTTGCTGGGGTTGATTGCCATGACCGTATTCAGTGGGTACGTGCTGGTAACGCGGCCCACGTGGGCCGAGCCATTCCTTGCGCCGATCGTTGGTGGCCGTAGCCAGCCTGCCCCCCTCACCGGTCAACTGCAAACGATCGAGTACGAGCTTGAAGTGACCGTTGCTGAAGGCACTGATGAGCAGGGTGTGCTTACCGCCTTTCGCGAAGCGTATCGCGCGCGGGTGCAACGCGAGTACGGTACGCATGCACAGATCAATCCTAGCATTCCGATCAGCTACGTCGGTCAGCCGAGGCAGATTAGGCAAAGCAATGGTCAGGTAACGTACCAAGCGCGACTGACAGGCCGGGTATGGGTGGCAGGGCCATAGAGGCAGAGAGGGGCGACGCATTCATCGCCCCTCTGGTATTTCGTATTACTCTTCCAACGTAGACACATCGCCTTCGGGCAGCCCCAACGCGCGGGCGCGTAGCACACGACGCATAATCTTGCCCGACCGCGTCTTGGGCAGTGAGGTGACAAACGTAATCGAGTCGGGGCGGGCAATCGGGCCAAGCTCGTGGCCGACGTGAGCGCGCAGCTTCTCTTCCAGATCGTGGCTCGGCTCGAAGCCGGTGCGTAGGATAACGAAGGCGTGGATCGCGTTACCCTTCACTTCGTGCGGTAAGCCTATCGCGGCAGCTTCGGCCACTGCCGGGTGGCTGACCAATGCACTCTCAACTTCGGCGGTGCCAAGGCGGTAGCCCGACACCTTGATCACGTCATCGAGCCGTCCGATGACCCAGATGTAGCCATCTTTGTCTTTGCGTGCGCTGTCGCCGGCAGCATAGTACGGCGGTACCTTCTGCCAGTACCCCTCAACGTAACGTTGCGGATCGTAGAGGATTGTGCGCATCATCCCCGGCCATGGTGTCTTGATCACCAGCAAACCGTCTTCATCCGGCGCGCAAGGGGTGCCATCTTCATGCACCACATCAACCTCGATACCGAGGAACGGACGGGTAGCCGAACCGGGTTTGAGCGGTACCGCCGGGGTCGGCGTAATCATAAAGTGGCCGGTCTCGGTCTGCCACCACGTATCCATGATTGGGCAGCGGTTATGGCCGATCTTCTCGTAGAACCATTTCCACGCTTCGGGATTAATCGGTTCGCCAACCGAACCGAGCAGGCGCAACGTGCTGAGATCGTGACGCGAGGGCCAGAGGTCGCCAAAGCGCATCAGACCGCGGATTGCGGTCGGCGCGGTGTAGAGAATCGTAATCCCGTGCTTGGCGACCATACTCCACCAGCGATCGGGGTAGGGATAATTGGGAGCGCCCTCGTACATAAACGAAGTAGCGCCATTGATCAACGGTGCGTAGACGATAAACGAGTGGCCGGTAATCCAGCCGGGGTCAGCGGCGCACCAGTAGCGATCTTCATCTTTGATGTCGAAGACAAACTTGAGTGTGGTATAGGTACCGACCATATAGCCGCCGTGGGTATGCACCACACCCTTGGGCTTGCCGGTGGTACCGGAGGTGTAGAGGATAAACAGCATATCCTCGGCGTCCATCTGCTCGGTGGGGCAGTAACCATTCGCGATCGGCAGACCAAGCAGATCGTGCATCCAGAAGTCGCGGCCCTGCTCCATCGGTACGCCATGGTTGGTGTGGCGGAAGACGAGACAGGTTTGCACGGTGGGAGTACGGGCCAGCGCCTCGTTGACAATCTTCTTCAGCTCGACCACCTTGCCGCGCATATAGCCGCCGTCGGCGGTGATCAACACCTTGCTCTTAGCGTCGGCCAAGCGATCGGCAAGGGCCGCTTCCGAAAAGCCGCCGTAGACCACGCTATGAGCCGCGCCGATCTTGGCGCAGGCCAACATACTAAACATCAGCTCAGGGATGCGGGGCATGTAAATGGTGACAATATCGCCCTTCTTCACCCCCATGCTCTTCAGCACGTTGGCAATCCGCGACACTTCATAATTGAGCTGGTAGTAAGAATAGGTACGCTGGCTACCATCCTCTCCTTCCCAAATCAGGGCCAGCTTGTTCTTGCGCCATGTCTTGAGGTGGCGGTCGATCGCGTTATGAACGATATTGGTCTTGCCGCCGACAAACCACTTGTAGAAAGGCTTATTGCTGTCGTCGATTACCTTCTCCCACGGCTGGTACCACTCCAATTCACTCGCCATATCAGCCCAGAATTCCTCGCGGTGGGAGATCGTCCACTGGTAGAGTTCATCGTAGGAACTTAAGCCTTTCTTACGGGCGTAGGCCATCACGTTCGATTGCTCAACCAGCGCCGGATCGGGATAGTACATCTCGCTGGTGTCGGGCAGCGCCACATCGCGGGTCTCGGTCATGAGTCGAACCTCCTTGTTGCGTGTCTGCGCGGCTATAGGTTGTCACAGCGGATACAACGATTATAGGCGTTGCCGCGCCGGTATGTCAAACCAATGCTATGTGGATATTTTCACGATAGCGAACAATTGTGAGCAGAGATTAAAGATCCGGTAAAGTTTTGCACAATCATGGCACGGGCGCGCCATGCAATGCGCTGCTAAGTGGCGCGCCATAGCGACTAGAGATCACCGCGCAGCAACTCGATCGCTTCGCGCACCATATCGACCGTGGCATCGTCTTCGATCGTGCTCAGGTCGCCAATATTATCGCCTTGATACACAGCCCGGATCACGCGGCGCATGATCTTGCCCGATCGCGTCTTGGGCAGCATACTGACGAAGTGGACGGCTTTCGGCGTCGCGATAGGGCCGATCCGCTCACGCACCAGTTGCCGGATTTCATTCGCGATATCGTCTTGCATTTGGGGCGTGATGTGTTGTTTAAGCACTGCGACAACGAGCACATCTTCACCCTTCAGCTCATCGCGCACGCCGATCACGCTCGCTTCGGCCACAGCGGGGTGTGCCGAGACCACCTCTTCGATCTCGCGTGTACCAAGGCGGTGACCACTGACATTTAGCACTTCATCGGCCCGACCCAGCATGAATAGATAGCCATCTTCATCTTGGATCGCGTAGTCGCCGGTCATATAGAGCAGCTTGTCTTTGAAATGGCTCCAATAGCCCTTCACAAACCGTTCGTCGTCGTTCCACAGCGTGAGCAGCGTGCCGGGAGGCAGCGGGCCATGCTCGACGAGAAAACCCTTCTCGCCGGGAGGCACCCGGTTACCGTCAGCGTCAACCACTTCGAGGCGATGGCCGAAGGCCGGCTTGGTCGGCGAGCCGGGCTTGATTGGCAGCAGCTCGACACCAACCGGGTTGGTCACCATCGGCCAGCCGCTCTCGGTCTGCCAGTAGTGATCGATTACCGGCACGCCGAGCGCTTGCGTTGCCCACTCGTAGGTCGGCGCATCGAGCGGTTCGCCAGCAGCGTACAGAATCTTGAGCGAGCTAATGTCGGCGTCGCGCATCCACTGCGCGGGGAACTTGCGCAGCGCGCGCAGCGCTGTCGGTGCGGTGAAGACGTGGGTGACGCCGTACTTCTCGATCACCCGCCACCAGACGCCGGGATCGGGGTGGTCGGGCCGGCCTTCGTAGACCACGGTGGGTACGCCTTTAAGCAAGGGCGCGTAGACGATGTACGAGTGGCCGACCACCCAACCGATGTCGCTCGTGCTCCAGAAGACATCGCCGTCGCCGCAGTTGTAGATAGTGCTCATGCTGGCGTAGAGCGCCACCATATAGCCGCCAGTATCACGCACCACTCCCTTGGGCTTGCCGGTGGTGCCGGAGGTGTAAAGGATGTACGAAGGATCGGTGCTGGCCATGCGGGCCGGCTCGATGTACCGCTCGCCGCGTTTGGCGAGCTGCTCGTACCAATCGAGATCACGCCCCTTCTTCAATTCGACCGGGATGATCCCGCGGTTGAGCACGAGCACATCGCGCACGCTATCGGTATTGGCTTCGTCGAGCGCCTTGTCAACTACCTCTTTTAGGGGCACCGGCTGGCCCTTGCGCATGCCAGCATCGGCGGTGACGATCAACACCGGTTCGGCGTCATCGATCCGTGAGGCAAGCGACGTGACCGAGAAACCGCCGAAGACCACCGAGTGGATGGCGCCAATGCGCACACAAGCAAGCATCGCAAAGATCGCTTCGGGCACCATCGGCATGTAGATGATCACCCGATCGCCTTTGCGCACGCCGAGGTTGTGGAACAGACCGGCCAAGCGGTTTACTTCACGGTATAGCTCAAAGTATGTGAGCGTGCGCGATTGCCCGGTCTCGGCGCTTTCCCAGATGATAGCGGCCTGCCCGCGTTTGCCGCCGAGGGCATGGCGATCAACGGCGTTGTAGCAGAGGTTCGTCTCACCACCAACAAACCAGCGTGTGAATGGGGCATTGCTGTTGTCGAGCACTTTATCCCATGGCTTAAACCAGTGCAATTCAGCGGCGAATTCAGCCCAGTATCCTTCGGGGTCTTCGATCGATCGGCGATAGATGGCTTCGTAGCCCACAGCGATCCTCCTCTGCGAGTGTACGCATCCTATGCAAGGGAGACAAATGATTGACTTATTATACCATTGTTACATGAGAGATGAAATTGATTATAAAGGTATTCGTTGCAAATACTGAGAGAGAAACTACAACGATTGTTGCCGCTGGATAACTAACACCGGAATTGGACTACGATCAAGCAAGTCGCGGGTAACATCTTGCAGTGATAAGCGTTGAAGTGCGCGTAGCCAGCTTTCTGTCGGTGTTTGGTCATCGAACGTGACCTGATGGCTGCCGATGACCAATACGTCGTGGTATTTGCATTCGGCTAATACGGTGTCTTCGACCAGACCGCGTGCCACTTGCAAGCGAGTTCTTACCCCTAGATCGTTAAAAGTTGCCGCCAATTGCTGTAACACACTTGCAATTGATTCATCAAGGGGCGATTGCTGGGTGAAGCTGTCGAAGTAGACGGGTTCTTGGGAGGCGACGTGCAGGATGGTCACCTCAGCTTGGCAAGCGCGGGCAAGTTGGCTGACTAGCGGTACACAACCGAGCGATTGCTTGCCACCGGCGCTGGCGATCACGATCCGACGGATGGGACTTATTCGACCTTGCACACGTAGAAACGGGATTGGCAGTGAACCCAGCATAGTGAACTCGAGTTGCCGTCTTGGCCAGTTCATTGGTGTTGCGCGTGCGGTAAAGGCCGGCACGATGACAAGATCAGGTTGTTCAGCTTGGACGGCAGTGAGGATCGCAGCAGCAAAGGAGTGCTCTTGACTCCAGCGGCGGATATGAATTGCTGGGCTGGGCTGGAAGTGGCCGATCGCATCATCAAGCATTGCTGCCTCGTCAGCCCGCGCAATAAGGGTTAATCGTTGCGCTAATGTCGTAATGAGCGGCGCTGCAAACGTGATCAGATCGGCCCGTTGTAAGCTATTGCCAACGTAGAGCGCAAGATGCATAGTTGCTGTTACCACCTTACGAAGAGTAACCAGATCGGTACAATCAGCATCAGGCCGAGGAAGCCAATCAGGCGTGGCGTAGAACTAACGATAAATTCTTGTAAGCCGAGCAATGCGTGGGCAAAGAGTCGGTAGAAGAAGAGTAAGGCCAATAGCGAGAAAAACGCGACGCAGAGCATCTCAACCAGCACAATGGTGAACGCTGCTGCACCGCCGACAATCAGGGCCGCCACCAGTGTGTCGATAAAGGTGGTGATATTCGCGCCCATAATGTAGGGCAAGGCATTCTCGCGCCGAATGATGCCGCGCACCGTGAGCGGTACCAGCATCGATAACGATACCGATACCGAGAGTGTAAAGGAAGTAATGGCAGCACCGAGCAGAAACATCGCCCATGGCCGATAGAGCAACTGGCCGGCTTTGCCGAATACCGACTGCCCGCCGGGAATGTCGGGAATAGCGCGGTCAAGCAGGCTAAATGCGCCGAGCAGTCCTAGTGCGCCTACGATCAGAAGTGTCCATTCGGGCAAGATGCTGGCCAAGATGGCAACGAGTGGATCGACGACGAGGTCGATCACCGAGCTAAGCGGGCTAGTAGCACTCGCCGAGATCACGCCGACGAGTTGCGAGCTAAGTAGCCAGTACCCCAGCGCTAGTGCCGGTAGATAGATCGCGGCGGTTGTTAATAACGCCAGTACGCCGATAGAAACGCTCGCCGCGCGGCGGTGGCCGCGCAGGTGGTAGAGAAAGCCGACAAAGAGCACAATGAACGAAGCCCCTAGCCGCGAACCGGTAATCATCGTAAAGGTTTGTAAGCCGTCGATTGTGCCTGAGGCAAAAAACGCTACCGCGACGGCGGCAACCGGTGAACCGCTTAGAAAGATATAGGCCAGCAGCCAGCCAAAGCCGAGGGCATTAGCTGTTGACGAAATATCAAGCCACGCGATCAATATCCTCCCGTAGCCAGCAGCGCCGCGTTTGAGCAATTCGAGCGCCAGCACGAAGGCGAGGAGGCCAGTAAGCGCATATCCTACGCGGTATATCATCATGCGCCAACGGGTATGATGGGGGGCAGACAGCGCTGGTTCGAGTAATTCAGGTTGTCCGATAACTTTTGTTTCGCGAACGGTAGGAGCGGCTGTTTGGGTTGGTTTCTTGAAAGGTTCCATGGCATTTCCTTAGCCGACAAACCGTTGGCGCAGAATAGGGTTGTAATCTTGATATAATAGCCGATAGCAACTGGCTTGAGAAGAGGTAAATGCCATGAAATCAGAGGGCAATCAGGGGAAAGTAGCATCCATTAATGTCAACCCCACCGGTGGTGTACCGAAGTATTCGGTGCCTGCTGCCGAGATCACAATCGATGGTGTGCGCGGCGATTACCAACGCGACCGTGAACATCACGGCGGGCCGCGCCGCGCCGTCTCGCTCTATTCCGTCGAGCGGATTGCAGCGTTGCAAGCGGAAGGCCACCCCATTGCGCCGGGTACAACCGGTGAGAATCTGACCATTATCGGTCTTGATTGGGATCAACTGGCAATCGGCGACCGCTTGCTAATCGGTTCATGGGTTGAACTCGAACTTACCGACTACACCACCCCCTGCAACACGATCGCCGGTTCGTTTCAACGCGGTTGGTTTAGTCGGATCAGTCAGCGTCTCTTTCCCGGCTGGAGCCGGCTCTATGCGCGGGTGATCAGCGAAGGCGAGGTGCGTGTGGGTGATCCGGTGATTCACCTGCGGGCCGAATGATATGGGAAGAACAGAGGGGCATCCTGCTGTATGCCCCTTTGGACACTCCAGACACGTTGCGGTAGGTGCCTACGGACGCACGGCCAAAACCGGGATCGGGCTGGCGCGGATAACCTTATCGGCGGTGCTGCCGACCATGATTCGTTGCCAACCACCTTGCCCGCGGGTCGCCAACGCAATCGCATCGACCTGCAACTCACGGCTAAGCGTGAGCAACGCGCGCGCCGGTTGTTCGGCAGCGCCAACCGCAATATCGGCGGGCACGCCTTGGGTTTCGAGCCGGCTGGCGATCTCTTGCAGATACGCCTCAATCTGCCGTTTCTGCTCAGCATCGTTCGCTTCATCACTTCGCCGGCGACGTGTCATCACCCGCGCGAAGATCAGCCGCGCACCATCGAGCGATGCTAACGCTTGGGCATGCGGCAACACCTGTTCAGATAGCGTAGAACCATCAAGCGGCACGAGGATGCGGCGCAGTGGTTGGGCTGCCCGTTGCGCCGGTTCACCCGGTCGCATCAACCAAAGCGGCGTATGCGTCAGCCGTAGGAGTGATTCAGCGACGCTTCCTAACCAAAAATGTTCGAACCCGCTCCAACCATGGGTCGTCATCACGATCAGGTTAGCTTGAATCGCTTGGGCGTGTGCGGCTAAGGTCTCGGCGATCTCGCCTTCGAGCAGGGTCGTTACCGTGTGAACGCCCTGCATCACCGGCGCGGCAGCAATCTGTTCGAGGTAAAACTGCTCGTGCTGGGTCGCAAGTGATTGCAATTCGGCATCAATGATCGGCAACGTCTCGATCACGATTGGCGTCAGTGAATTGGGGTAATGGACATGCACCAGATGCACCGTTGCATTCGCCGCACGCGCTAGCCGGGCAGCGGCAGCCAAGGCTTCCTCGCCAACCGGCGAGCCGTCAAGTGGAACGAGAATAGTACGAAACATGGCGCGCCTCCTTATGCCGGTCATACTAGCGAAAATCGATCCGGATCAATCGCCATTGGTCATTCTCTTTTTGCAACCGCGCTGAAAATGCTTGGCTCGAACCATCAGCGTAGTTCAACTGGCCGGCAATCTCGGCGGTTGTGCCTTCTAAATCACTCTTGATATTGAAACTGTTGAGAGAGACGCTGCTGACCTCACGGAATAGTTGGCGATTGGCAAACAGCCGTTCCAGATCATTGCGTGAAACGACGCTCTGCGCTGAATCGGCGAAGAGGGCGAGCGCAGTATCGGGATCGTTGCGCCTTCCGGTATTCATAAACTGCTTGATCACTTGCTCAATCGCCTGTGTTTCACCCATCACCCCGGTAAAGATGCGCCAACCGCCAAACACGAACAGGCCGCAGCAGAGTACGATGGTGAGCACGATGATCGCAACGCCCATCAATACCCAACGTTTCCATCCGGTCGATTGCGGTTGGGTAGGGGAGGGGTAGACCGCCATGTTAGACTCCTGCATCCATGAGATAGTTAATAATTAGCTGTATGATAGCAAACCGCTGGCAGCCGTCTAGAGCATGGTCGCGAATTGTTAGGCGGTAATTCGCAACTTAAGCAATCAGCGCGCGTTGCGCGATTGTCCGCTTAGGTTTACAATCCATAGCGTAGCCGGATCTTAGCAATGTTACGGGAGGCGTATGCGTATTATAGCGATGATCATGGCAGGCGGCGAAGGTACGCGCCTCAGTGTGCTCTCAGAAAAGCGCGCGAAACCATCAGTGCCCTTCGCCGGTAAGTTTCGCATTATCGATTTTACCCTCTCGAATTGCGTCAATTCCGGCATTTTCGATGTGGCAGTATTGACGCAATACCGGCCCCATTCGCTCAATGAACATATCGGGATCGGCAAGCCGTGGGATCTTGACCGGGCGCGAGGCGGGGTACGGTTGTTGCAGCCGTATCAAGGCCGGCGCGATGAGTCGTGGTACCGGGGCACGGCTGATGCGATCTATCAAAATCTGAATTACATCCAAGAACGCCGCGCCGATCTGGTGCTGATCCTGTCCGGTGATCATATCTACAAGATGAACTACAACGACATCATCGACACCCATTTGCGCAAGCGTGCTGATCTGACGGTGGCGGTGATGGAGGTGCCGATTGAAGAGACCGATCGGTTTGGGATTATGACTACCGATGAAAACGATCGGGTGATCGAGTTCACCGAGAAGCCTAAGGCGCGTGATAAGGGCAATCTTGCTTCGATGGGGATCTACGTCTTCAACGCCGATATCTTGATCCGGCGGCTGTCGGAAGGCGGCCCTGAGAAGCCGCGCATCGATTTTGGCAAAGATGTCATCCCGGCGATGGTGGCTGAGGATCGGGTCTTTGCTCACCGCTTTAAGGGCTATTGGGTTGATGTCGGCACCATCCAATCGTACTGGGAAACGAGCATGCAACTGCTCGATCCCTCGCTTGAGTTTGATCTGTTTGACCCGAATTGGCTGATCCGCACGCGCAGCGAAGAGCGCCCGCCAGCCAAGATCGGGCCGCAGGCGCGGGTTACGCAGTCGATCATCTGTAACGGCTGCACTATTCGCGGCACGGTCGTGCATTCGGTGCTGTCGCCGGGGGTGTATGTCTCACCGGGGGCAATTGTCCGCGATAGCGTGGTGATGAACGATACGTGGATCGGCCCCGGCGCGGTGCTTGATCGGGTGATTGTTGATAAGAAAGTAGTGGTCGGCGCCGGCGCTCGCCTCGGTTTTGGCGATGATCTGACGGTGCCGAACCGCAAGCAGCCCGATAAGATTAACACGGGGATTACAGTGGTCGGCAAAGCGGCCCACATTCCGGCCGGCATAACAATCGGACGCAATGTGGTGATCAATGCCGATCGCGACGCCGAGGATTTTCCAGCCGGTGATGTGCCTTCTGGCGAAACGATCTGAATGGGCGCAGCAACGCTGTGCTGAATGGAGTTGTTATGCTGCGAACGTTGGTCATGATATTAGCCGGTGGCGACTCACCGGCGCTGAGCGTGCTGACCGCGGAACGCACCGAGGCGGCGGTGCCGTTTGGCGGTAAGTATCGGATTATCGATTTTGCGCTCTCGAACTGCGTGAATTCTGGTCTCTACAATGTGGCGGTGCTTACCCAGTACCGCCCGCGCTCGCTGCACGCCCATCTCGGTGTTGGCCGCCCGTGGGATCTCGACCGCGCGCAGGGCGGTTTGCGTTTGCTCCATCCTTCGCCGACTCCCGACGGCGGCGGTTGGCAGCGCGGCACGGCTGATGCGGTGCGCTACAATCTTGATGTGGTTGAGGATCAGCCGGCTGATGCCGTGCTATTGTTGGCCGGCGATCACATTTATAAAATGGATTATCGCCCGCTGCTCGAATGGCATGAAGAGCGCAGGGCCGATCTGACCATGGCGGTGCGCAGCGTAAGTCCGCACGATGCCCATCGCTACGGGATCGTCTCGGTCGGTAGCGATGGCCGGATCGATCGATTTGTTGAGAAGCCGCGCCGTGCCGACTCAAACCTCGCCTCAATGGGAATCTACGTTTTCCGCAAGCAATATCTGATCGACCTGCTCCGCTCGACCGATGCGGTCGATTTTGGTCGCCATCTGTTGCCTAACATTGTTACCAGCGCCCGCGCCTTTGCCTACAATTTCCAAGGCTACTGGGCCGATGTTGGCACGGTACAGGCCTATTACGAAGCCAATTTGGCCCTGTTAGCCGAAACGCCGGCACTCGATTTGTACGATCCGGAGTGGGTTATCCATACTGTCAGTTCTGACCGGCCGGGGGCCGAGATCGGTGTGCAGGCGCGGGTTGAGAATAGCTTGCTGAGCGATGGCTGCCGGGTATATGGTACCGTGATCGGGTCGGTGTTGTCGCCGGGGGTGGTGGTAGCGCCGGGAGCAGTCGTGCGCGATTCGGTGGTGCTCGGCGACGCGGTGATTGAGGCGGGTGCTGTCCTCGACCGTTGTATCGTCGATGAAGGGGTGCGGATCGGTGAGGGTGCGGTCGTTGGTGAAGGTGAGGATAATACCCCTAACGCCGAAGCGCCAGAGCGGCTCAATACCGGTTTGACCCTTGTCGGTTTGAAAGCGCATATTCCCCCTCAGACACGGATTGGGCGTAATGTGGCGATCCGCCCGCGCACGCAGCCGGCTGCGTTCCCTGCCGATGGCTGCGTGCCAAGCGGAGCGACGATTTGAGGGGCAACGTAAAGGTGCAATGGCGCAAGGTCGAGAGAGACTCATGTTGTTTCTGAGGGGCTACGCTTGTTGACAACCCGATGAAGCATAGTGGCTGATCGGAATTGCCCTGCGTCTCTCTGCGATATTCATATATGTTGGTTCATTATGCCGTCACTTGCCGACATTACCATCGATCCTGCGATTCGCGCACGGCTGCAACAAGGCCATCCGTGGGTCTACCGCAACCATCTGATCGGCACCGAACGGCTGCGTTCCGGCCAGTGGGCGCGCGCCCGTTGCGGCGGGTTGACCGTCTACGGCCTTTACGATGAACAGAGTCCGATCGGACTACGGATCTTCAGCCGGAATGGCCCGCCCGATCAGGCGTGGTTCCGCGAGCGAGTTTGGGAAGCATGGGAGTTGCGCGCACCAATCCGTGCGAGTGGACAGACAACCGCGTACCGCTGGGTCTATGGCGAGGGTGATGGGTTACCCGGCATTGTGGTTGATCGCTATGGCGATTACGCCGTGATTCAGACCTATGCCGAAAGTGTGCAGACCTTGGCACCGGCCATTGCCGCCGCCCTGCGCGCCGTCGATCCCGAATTGCGCGGCGTCGTGCAACGTCCACGTCTCCACGACGACAATGAGAGCGAAGCGCAGCCGGTGTTGTTGTGGGGTGAATGGCCGCCACGCGATTTGGTGGTGCAAGAGAATGGTCTCTTCTTTCAAGTTGATATGCTGTATGGCCAAAAGACCGGTCTTTTTCTCGATCAGCGCGACAACCGGCGCACCGTCGAGGGTTTCGTAGCCGGCGCGAGCGTGCTCAACTGTTTTGCCTACACTGGCGGGTTTTCGCTCTATGCGCTGCGGGGTGATGCGGCTGAGGTGGTGAGTTGCGATGTCGGACGCGGACTGGCTGAAGCAACGGCTGCCAATCTCGCCCTGAATCGGTTGCCGGCGGAACGCCACCGGTTCGAGACGGAAGATTGTTTTGCCTTGCTCGATCGGTACGCCAAAGACGGGCGCACCTTTGACGTGGTGATTCTCGATCCGCCGAGTTTTGCTCGCGCGCGAGCTAGCCAGCACGCCGCGTTGCGGGCCTACGTGCGCCTCAATGCGCTCGGGATCCGCTGCGTAACGCCCGGTGGTATGCTGGTGAGCGCCAGTTGCACTGCCCAGATCGGCCCTGAACACTTCCGGGCCTTGCTCGGCGACGCGGCAGCGCAAGCGCATCGCCGTCTGCAAATTATTCACGAGGCCGGCCAGCCGCTTGACCATCCGGTGCCGGCTGGTTTCCCTGAAGGACGCTACTTGAAATTCATTGTTGCGCGCGTACAGTCGTTAGTGTAAGGCGATGTCGGTTGCGCCTTGACTATGCTATAATTTTGACTATGCAGGTACTTCAGATTTCGTGGGAATACCCTCCTCATATAGTAGGCGGTCTGGGCCGGCACGTCGCCGATCTCGCGCCGGCGCTCACCGATCATGAAGTAACAGTTACTGTCCTTACACCGCAATTACGTGGCGGTGAGACGTTCGAGCGCCAGCACAATCTCACGATCTGCCGAGTTGCGATCCCGCCGTTCGATACCGACGATTTCCCTAGTTTTGTCCGTCATGCTGGTCGTCACCTTGAACACGCCGCGCATGCACTCTTTCCCGGTGGCAGGCCCGAACTCATTCACGTCCACGATTGGTTAACCGCTGAAGTAGGGATTGCGCTCAAACACCATTGGCGAGTGCCGTTAATTGCAACCATTCACGCGACCGAGCGAGGGCGTGGCCGGGGTGATATCAATGGCCATCGATCACAGCAGATTAACGATCTCGAGTGGCGGCTCACGTATGAGGCGTGGCGGGTGATTGTCTGTTCGCACTTTATGGCTCACCAAATCCGCGATTACTTCGCAACCCCCCCTGATAAGATCGATGTCATCTCGAATGGCGTCCATATCCCGCCGCAACCCTTCGCCACGCCGGCTGACTGGGTGTCGTTTCGGCGCCGCTTTGCCGCCGACAATGAGTCGTTAGTGATTTTTGTTGGTCGGTTAGTATACGAAAAGGGCGTGCATGTGTTGCTAGAGGCTTGGCCGCGCGTGCTTGCTGAAGTACCGGCTCGGCTAGTCATTGCTGGCGCCGGTAGTTTGCTCGACGATCTGAAGCAGCGCGCTACTGAGTTGGGAGTTCCGGTCGAATTTCTCGGTTTTATCAGTGATGAAGACCGTAATCGGCTATACGCGGTCGGTGATGTTGCCGTCTTCCCTTCGCTGTATGAGCCGTTTGGGATTGTGGCACTAGAGGCGTTTGCTGCCGGCTGCCCGGTAATCGTTTCTGACGCTGGCGGGTTGGCCGAGGTCGTGCAACACGAGCTGAATGGGTTGGTGGTTCCGGCCGGCGATGCGGGGGCGCTTGCCAATGCGCTGTTGGCCAGCCTGCACGCCCCCGCCGAGTCACGCCTGCGCGCGGCGCGGGGGGCGGCGCTGGCCCGCGCGTACTATACGTGGAATCGGATTGCCGGCGAGGTCAAAGCAGTGTACGATCGCGTATGGACGGAGTGGAAAGCTGGCGCGTGGGGCAAAGAGATCATGCGCCGGGCATAAGTGACGCAAAGGCGTTGCGGTGTTATTGGCGGAGTATACAGATGCCCGGAAATAGTTTTGGTCACGTTTTTCGCCTAACGACATGGGGCGAGTCGCACGGCCCGGCTGTTGGTTGCACTGTTGATGGCTGTCCGGCCGGTTTGCCGCTCGATGTGGCCGATATTCAACGCGAACTCGACCGTCGTCGTGTCGGCCAGAGTCGGGTTAGCTCGCAGCGGCGGGAAGCCGATGAAGTGCAGATTCTCTCTGGCGTGTTCGAGGGCCGCACGACCGGTACGCCGATTACGATGGTGGTTTATAACACCGACGCGAAGTCGCACCATTACGAGAATATCAAAGATAGCTACCGGCCCGGTCACGCCGATTATACGTGGGACGTGAAGTACGGCTTTCGTGATTGGCGCGGCGGTGGTCGTTCGTCAGCGCGCGAGACAATCGGGCGCGTGGCCGGCGGTGCAATTGCACGCAAGCTGTTGGCAACGGTAGGGGTGAAGATTGTGGGCTATACCCTGCAACTGGCCGATCTGCGCGCCGAGGTCTTTGACGAAGAGGAGATCGAGCGCAATATGATGCGCTGTCCCGATGCGCGGGTTGCAGCGTTGATGGTCGAGCGGGTCGATCAGGCGCGGCGCGAACTCGACTCGCTGGGTGGGATTGTCGAAGTGCGGGCGCGTGGTGTACCTCCCGGCCTCGGCGAGCCGGTCTTTGATAAGTTGCAAGCCGATATTGGCAAGGCGATGTTCTCGATCCCTGCGATCAAGGGGGTTGAAATCGGTGAAGGGTTTGGCGTAGCGATGCTGCGCGGCTCGCAAAATAACGATCCGTTTATTCGTCGTGACGATGGCACAATCGGCACGGCTTCCAACCATCACGGCGGTATCCTCGGCGGTATTTCCACTGGTGAAGAGATTGTCGTGCGACTGGCCGCCAAACCGCCGGCCAGCATTGCTCGCCCGCAACAGACGGTGGATCGCGACGGTAATCCGGTGACAATCGAGGTGCATGGCCGTCATGACCCGACCGTGTTGCCGCGGTTGGTGCCGGTGGCCGAAGCAATGCTGGCGCTGGTGCTGGCCGATCATCTGTTGCGTCAGCGCCTTGCCCGCGTAGCGTGGTCAGAGCAGAGCGATGGCTGAACACGAGCCGGTTGAGTCGCCAACGCGCTGGTTGCCGGCGCTCGGTCTGCTGGCGGGGTTGAGTTGGGCGCTCGTGATTGGGATGGTCATCAGCGCTGAATTGGCGCGCGGGCCAAACCTGCTGTCGCCGATCCATCTCATCTTTCATGGTCTGGCCCTCATCACCGGCATCCTGACCTTCTGGCCGTTGGAAAAGTGGCTAGGTCTAGCTGGTCTCACGGTGGAAGGGACGCTGGGAGTATGGTTATTGCTCACCGCCATCGCGATTATACCGGCCCCAACCGGCACCCTGCTTGACCCGCCGGATACGCCGGTCTATGCGCTGATCCTGTTTGCTGTGTTTCTCAGCGCAGCCGCGATCGCGCGCCCGGTGATTGCTGTGCTGAGCCGGCGCTGGCTGGCGCTCAAGGCATGGGCGCGCGACAACCGGCGGGTGCGGCGCGAGTCGTATGAAGCCGGCATCTTTGTCACCGCGGCGCTGGCCTTAGCTGCGCTCCGTGCGCTCGACCCGATCAAACTGATTGCGTTGGCGGTGATTGTCGTGTTGGTTGAGATTATCTTCTTGTCGTTGATCGGCGTAGAACCGGCGGGGTAGGAGAAGAGGAAACCCATGATCCGCATTGCTATCATTGGTCTCGGCTTGATCGGCGCCTCGCTCGGCATGGCGTTGCGCAACGCTGATCCCAAAGAATCGCCGCTTGGCCCGCTTGAGGTGATTGGATTTGATCGCGAGCCGCGCGTGATTCGCGAGGCGAGGGGGCGGTTGGCAATTGACCGTGAAGCGCGCACGCTAGCTGAAGCGGTGCGTGAGGCGCAGATGGTGGTAGTGGCGACTCCGGTGCGGGCAATGCAAGAGGTGTTTCGGGAATTGGCTACCTCTGTGCCTGCCGGTGCAGTTGTTACAGATGTTGCAAGTACGAAAGCGCAGGTCTACCGCTGGGCCGTCGAACTCCTCCCCCGCACGGTGAGTTTTGTCGGCGGGCACCCTATGGCCGGGCGCGAGAAGTCGGGGCCAGCCGCCGCCGATCCCGATCTCTTCCGCGAAGCGATCTACTGCCTGACAACGACCGGCGATACCGCGCCGCAGGCCGTCGAAGCGGTTGAGGCGTTGGTACGCGCGGTGGGGGCGAAACCGTACTACATCGACCCCGAAGAGCATGACGCGTATGTAGCCGGTATCTCGCATCTGCCGCTGCTGCTCTCAGTCGGCTTGGTGACAGCCACCGGCACAAGCCCGGCATGGAAAGAGATGGCCCCACTGGCTGCCACCGGTTTCCGCGATGTCTCGCGTCTCGCCTCTGGCGATCCGCAGATGCAGCGTGACATCTTGCTCACCAACCCGCACGGTCTCAGCCGCTGGATCGACGAGCTGATCCGCTTTCTCGTCACGGTGCGCGAACAGATCAACGCCGGCGATGTCGCGGCCATCGAGCAGATGCTGCAACAAGCCAAAGCCACCCGCGATGCATGGCTGGAGAGCAAGCCGCACTTGCGCCCCGGCGAAGCCGATTTTCATGCCATGCCTACGGTTGAACGGCCAAGTCTGCTCGGTTTCCGCTTACCAAAGCGGGAGAAGTGATCGAGTTAGGATGGTTGCCGCAGCCGGTATTGCTGTTGAGAAATGCTTCAAGGCTGTAGCGGCCTTCATCCGCCTTCGGCTGTGCGCAGTCAAAGGCGGATAAAGGTGTGCTCATGCTCGTTAGTGATACGTGTGGTTGGTTGCAAAACGCTACTCTTACCACTTTGTTTTTTGATCCCTTATCACCAGCTAGACGGCGATCACCGTGCCACGAACGGTATGTAGAGCAGACTATCCGGTGAACCCCAAAACCCGCCGTACAACGTATAGCCGCCACCAATGGCTACACCTGCGTCAGCTTGTCCGATGGTGCTGCCGAGCGTGTAGCCGCTGCCGGTGCTAAAAGTGGCGCCGCCGCCGTCAATCGTATACCACACAATGCTGTACCCGCTCTGTGCGGCAACGACTCCGATCACCAAACTGATCAGAAGTGCCAACAGACCAACTTGAATCCATCGCTTCATCGTTGGCCCTCCACCGTAGGATCCAGTGGCAATGGTGAAGCTAGGGTTTGGTTACTGCTCAGCGAGGGAGACAAGCTATACGCTTCCGGCGCAAGATATAAACCGCGTTCAGTAACTGGTTTGACTACTTCCGTCGCCACAGGATGCATGCGTAGATAGGGATCGTTGCGGGTAGCAGTGACCTCCCATGACACCTGTGCGCCGGCTACACCACCGGCAATGCGGAACAGATTGCCGGTAATTGGCTGAGCTACATGCAAGTTGGGCATTGCTGCGCCGATCGGAGTGAGTTGGTAAAGAAACGGCTCAGCATTGATCGCGGCAAAGTAGTCTGGGAGCGTGACGATTGCGGCGCCAGTGGCATCGAGAGTGACGATGCCATTATACACATTCTGAATAACGGGTCCTTCTTGGGCAAAGTGGTAGAGATACTTATTGGCGGGATCGAGAGGATGATCGATGACAAATGTCTTTACGCCAGTAGCCTGCAAATTGCCGATCACCCGCACGCCTTGCCCGCCCGCAAAATGGGCGGCATAGCCATTTGGACTCACCACCTCACCGCGCACGCCGTAGGTTGTGCCGCTGGTAGCGGTCGCTTGCCCAAGGACACCGGTACCGCTACTATAAGGACTCTCACCCCACACCCCAATCGAGAGGCCAAGTGTATTGGACAGCACCTTTCCATAGACGCCGATCCCGCGCCCTGATGTGCCGAAAACGCCAATTCCGCCATCTACATGTTCGCCCCATACGCCGAAGCCAGTCGCGTTGCTACTGCGATTAATGCCCCGCATACCACTTGTTGATAATACGGATGTAGGCGTAGCTTCACCGAGCACACCGGCAGCGTCTAGGCTCGACGATCGCGTTACGCCATAGACACCAATTGCCGGGCCGTTCGTCGCCCAAGCCTCACCGGTGACACCTTTGCCGTTGCTACTGGCGGTAAGGCCAAAGACTCCTACGGCGTCACCGCTACTAGCGCTTGCAAATCCGGCTACGCCGCGACCGTTTGGGCTGTCGCTGCGCCCATATATGCCATACGAAAGGCTGCTAGTAGTTGTATTGTACGCGAATATGCTGCTGTTGTCGCTGACATCGCCTACTATCTGCGCCCCCGGTCGCAAGCTAAGCGCATAGGGCACTGCGGTTAAGGGTTGCCGTGGGGTCAGGCTCGTGTATGAACCGCTGCCAGTAGGGCAGCGCACGGCGACGCCGAGCCAGCGCGCTTGTCCGATAAAGGCATTGCTGCCGAAATCTAGTGCCGGGATAGTAAACAACCCACCGGTGACGTTTACAGCATTGACTGTCACCGTTCCCAGTGCGGTGTCACCACTCGCGCTATCCCACAGCGTAAATTGAAAGTCACACACACCTTGTACTGGTGCGCCATCTTTGCTTAGGCGACCTTGATAGGTAAATGCTGTGCCAGTATTTGTTGCCAACATCGCCCCGCCGGGAATACCCGGTTGGGCTTGCGCGATAGTGACCGCCAACGCAGCAACCAGACCGATAATGACGACGTTCGACCATTGCCGTTGCATACGCTCCTCACCTCAATAGTATCCTATGCCATGAATCTCACGCTTAACCGTCTCAACGGATGCAGACCACGCTTTACCGTTGCTTGTGTGGAACGTAAGCGAAACGGCTGACTCGGCTCTATCATCCTAAGCCGGATAGATGAGGGAGAGCTAGCGTATGCCATTGCGATTAATTCGTGACAAGCGCAGAGAAAGCACCTATCATGATAATGATGCAACCCCGCCAACGCAAGGATGTTGTTAGTCCTAATTTGACAAGCGGGCCATCATTTCGTATAATAACGAGGCGTTGAGCGCCCAGGTGGCGGAATTGGCAGACGCGCTAGGTTGAGGGCCTAGTGAGCTAACCACGCTCGTAAGGGTTCAAGTCCCTTCCTGGGCACCATACGTCGGGGCGATTAGCTCAGCGGTAGAGCACCTCGCTTACACCGAGGGTGTCGGCGGTTCGAACCCGTCATCGCCCACCATTGTTAACGGTGGCGAGCCAAGATAGCTCAGTTGGTAGAGCATCGCACTGAAAATGCGAGGGTCGCCGGTTCAAGTCCGGCTCTTGGCACCACAATACGTAACACCCGCTCTGC
>NZ_CALFBQ010000055.1 GCF_937951745.1 uncultured Chloroflexus sp. | reverse complement strand
GTCGCTACCCAAACCCGCGGCCAAACCTTGCCGCACACGATGCACCAGTTCGTCATGGTGGAACTGCCGGCGAAGGTGGCTGATCCACAGGCGTGGCCGGCGATTGCCCGCGAAATGCGCATCTTTAATATGTTGGGGGTGGTGGCTAGCTAGGTGTGTGTGAAATGTTCGTACCTACCTTGCAGCGACGAACAACTGGGCCGTCGCCCTGTTTTTGTTCGTTTTGTTGGTTGATCAATCAACATGTGCTGCGCTCCTTGACCAAGGTGGTTGTAGTTTTCTCAGTATTGGGCACGATTAGCGCCATTCGCAATCAACAGACCCGCTAGCTTGGCGTGATGGCGGCCATTGGCGCCGGGCCGCGGGCATCGGCGGCGATGTGTAGGGCGACATCTACACCACGAGCGATGAGCGGCATACCAATCTAGCAACTGTCACGATCTCGATTATGGTATTGCTTATCGGCACGGTAGATGCGCTTGATCTCACTGGCACCCTCAGCATCAACGTGCTTGAACGCCCCCGTGAGATCGGCATTCTGTGCGCCATCGGCGCCAACGACGACGCCATTCGCCGTTACCGAGGGTCTTAGGATTGCGCTACTGGCAGGGTAGGCGGGGTTGCTCTCGCGATCTCGATGAGTTACACGCCGGCCTATAACATTGGTATGGCGTTGCTCAATATTCCATTGCTCTGGACCTACTCGTTCCGGCGATTTGATAACCTCCCCACTTAATACGATCCGCCCGGCACAAACTCGTTGGTGTAGGCCTTCTGCACCTCAACCGGCCCGGCGAGTAACCCTGCTTCCCGCATGAACTGCTCAGTGCGCGTCCATAGTTGGCCGTCAGTGTGGCCTAAGCCGTATTGAGCTGTCGTTTCGTTCTGCCAGAAGGGCAAACTCTCTTCCAGCACTTTCCGTTGTAACGCTGGGTCACCGAGTTGGGCTTCGGGAATGAACTGTAAACTGAGATCAAATGCCTCCGCCGGATTAGCCAGCGTATCGGCCAGCCCGCGCAAGCTAGCTCGCACAAACTTCCGCACCAGTTCCGGCTCTTGCGCGATCAATGCTTCACTGACGGCAATACCGTTCGCGGCCAGATTGAAGATATCGGCGGCTAGCAGCACGTTCACCGCAATGCCTTGCTCGCGTAGTTGCACCGGCTCGTTCATGGCGTAACCGGTTGCAACTGGCACTTTATCTTCCATCACCGCTGCTGCTTGGGTGAATCCGATCTCTTGCACGGTCACATCAGCTTCGCTCATACCGCCAGCGTAAAGCGCCGCTAGCAGCGCGTAGAAGCTCTCGCCGAAGCGACCGGGAATGCCGATCGTCTGCCCGCGCAGATCGTTCACGCTCGTCAGAGGTACGTTCGCCTTGGCAAAAAACGCGATCGGGAAGCGTTGGTACAGGGTCATGACCGTCTTGACCGGCAATCCTTGCTGCCGAGCCAAGAGCACCGAGGTGCCGCTCGTAGTGGCAAAGGCTACCCCACTAGCCGGCCATGTTGCTGCCCGTTGTAACACGTCGTTCTCGAAGTTGTAGTCGAAGGTGATTTCTATCCCTTCAGCGGCGTAGTATCCTTTGGCCGCAGCGACGTAGTACGGCGCAAACTGAATGTTTGGGATATACGACATAGCCAGCGTTACTTTGCGCAGTTCCGGCTGTGGGTTGGCCGCCGGTGCGCTCGTAGGAGCAGCCGTTGGCGCCGGAGCCGGTGCGCTGCACGCCGTGATGATGAAGGTGATCAGGGTAAGGAAAAGTACAAAACGCAGTTTCATCATTGTTCCCTCGTTAGAATAGTTGTCATCTGCCTGTTCGCCCGATACGCAAGAGTGCTTCAACCGTGCCAAAGCTGTGTTTACGCTTCCCACCGCACCAACAACCGCTCGAGCAGACCAGCCAATACGTAGAGGGCGAGGGTAATCAGGGCGAGGGTTGCTAGCGCAACAAAGATCAATGGCGTGTCAAACAAGCCGCGAGCAATGTTGATCAACGCCCCTAAGCCGGTACGACCAGCGACAAATTCGCCCACCACCGCGCCGGTTGTGGCCAACGCCAACCCGGTGCGCACGCCGCCGAACAGTACCGGCAGCGCCAGCGGCGCTTCGACGTAGCGCAGCAGTTGCCAGCGGTTCGCCCCGCTAATGTACGCCATCTCAATCAGCTCACGCGGAATGCTACGAATAGCGACGATCGTGCCAATGAGGATCGGCAAGAAGGTAATGAGTGCGGCAACCAGCACCTTCGAGGTCAGACCGGCCCCAAACCAGAGGATGATCAGCGGTGCGACCGCTACTACCGGGATGGCTTGACTCGCTGCGAGCACCGGCGCTATTGCCTGTTCGAGCCAGCGGATATGGGCGAGGGTATAGCCAAGGATCAGCGCGACCATCAACGCCAGCGCAAAACCACCGAGTGCCGCGCTGAGCGTCGCTGCGGTATGTTGCCAGAGCAGCCCGCTGCTCAACGCCTGCCAAAAGCGCGTTGCCACCAGTGCTGGCGAGGGGAGAATGAAAGCCGGGTAGCCGCTGATGTTCACCACCGTCTGCCAGAGCGCAAGCAATGCTATCAGTGTCACCGGCAAGCCGAGCGCCGGCCATTCAAAGCGTCGCCACGGCTTAGGCCGCGGCGCAGTCGTGGGCATTGGGAGCGTTTGCTGCATCGTTACCATCTCCTTTCTGGCGGGGAATCAAAAACCCCCGCCGAGCCAACGCTCTTCGGGGGACAGATACGGGAACAGAGCGGGTAATGATCCCGCCTGCAACGGCAACGAAACGAAGGCGCGCACTGCGCGCGTCGCCCACCATTGCCCATATCTGGATCTTCTTTACATCCGGACTATAACCGTCGGCCCCGGAGTTGCACCGGATCCTGCGTGCCTCTCAACACGCTCGTGGGCTATACCACCGATCGGGAATTTCACCCTGCCCCGAAGATCGTTTGTCATCGGTGATCATAGCATCAATTGTAGGATGGTGTCAAGGATGGAGTGTGCTTGTTTTATACACCTGTGGATTTCGCTAAGTACCGCACAGATTATCGGAAACCTGCTAATCTCAGTAATGCATGAATTTGCTTATAAGTAAAATTACCTTGTTAGATCATCTTAAAATATTTTTCAAGACGGTCGTATTTGACATATATCATTCTTTAGTGTATCCTTGGTTTAAGAATCAAAGCAGGCTAAGCTGCTAATTAGCTGCTAATTAGGTACTGCTTTAGGGTGACTAAAGTACTCCTGCCTACATCGCACAAGGGCGAATGGTGTTTGATTGGTAATCGTGTATCTAAGGAGAAAGTGTCGTATGCTTCATGAGTGGCTAATTCATTATTTGTCGAAGCGCCAGTCGGAAAAAGCTGATTTGCTTGATATATATTTTTGTTATCGACTCTTACTAGGAAGGAAAGCGGATGATCAAGGATGGCTGGATTGGACAAAACGAGTATCCTTAGGTATGACACGCGCACAATTAGTTAATGGTTTCCTAGAGTCTCATGAATTTCGTATGAGACGAACGTTTCGTAAGAAGGTTCGAGTGGAGACTCCTGACTTTGTCATTTATGCAGATCCCGATGATGTTTCAGCAGGAGTATTAATTATCAATGACAAAATGTATGAACCTCATGTGACAAATGTTATTAGAAGTCTCTTGAGAAACGATAGTGTTTATATAGATGTAGGGTGTAATGTTGGATGGTTTGTTTTATTAGCTGCTACTATTGCCAAACAAGGAAAAGTGGTCGGCATAGAACCCAATTATCATAATCTTCAATTACTCTACCAGAGTATTAACGAAAATGGTTTTACAAATATTGTAATAATGCCCTATGCTGTAACTGATAGCACAAAAATTCTTCAAATGGGTGGTTTTGCTGGCTACAGCTTTGTTCGTAACGACAAAGTCGGTGATTTAGAAGCCAACTATGTCCAAGGTCATACGCTTGATTATCTGTTAAGTGATGTTGAAAAAATTGACATAATAAAGATAGATATAGAAGGTCATGAACCTATTGCATTGAACGGAATGAAAACAGTTATCACTCGTTATCGTCCAACTATTGTTTCTGAATTTCATCCCAAGCTAATTGAAGAGTTCTCACACATCGATCCTCAATCATATCTTAATGATCTGCAAAGTCTTGGATACAAGTTGGCAGTAATCGAGACATCTAGCAAAATTGTGGAATGCTCTTCAACCGCAGCAGTAATGGAGTATTGGCATAATCTCAATCAAACCTTAGGTACAGGTGATCTTATGCATGTAGATTTGTTGGCCGTACCTATAAATTATTTGTAATAAGATTTGCAAGTGATCTGGTTGAATAATACTGCTTTTATCAAATAGTAAACGTGCTTTTCTCGTTGAAAAATGTCATCTTGTGCGGTTAGCAGTATGACAACGCCACTTGCTGCATCGAATGCTGAAACCTCAGTGGCCGGATTACGCACCAGTTTTCGCCGTGCTGGGCAGGGTACCCCGCTGCTCCTCTTGCACGGATGGGGTGGTTCCTCACGGCTCTGGCACTACACCCTCCGCGATCTGGCTGATCGCTACACCCTAATTGCGCCTGATCTACCCGGTTTTGGTTCGTCGCCTCCGCTGAGCGGACGCCTCTCGTTGGAACGGCTGGCCGATTGGGTGATCGCGTTTGCCGATGCGCTCGGCGTCGAGCAATTCGCTCTCAATGGTCATTCGCTCTGCGCAGCGGTTGCCGTGCATGTGGCCGCACGTTACCCTGAGCGGGTGACGCGCCTCGTCCTTACCAGCTTTAGCACCTTCCGCGACGAACGCGAGCGGCGGGTAGTGGCTTCGATTCACCACCTGATGGCGCTGTGGCTAGCCTTACGCCGCCCATGGATGCTCGACGTGCAGCCAATTATGCGGCTGGTCGGCAATCGCTTCTTCTACCGGCTCCCCACCGATCACGCCATCCTCCGCGAGACGTTTGCCGATTTCTTGGCGATGGAACAGCGCACCGCGCTTGAGACGGCGCGCGGTGCCGGTAGCCCAACGATCAGCGCTGCGCTGGCTGCCGTGCGCGCACCGAGCTTGATCATCGCCTGTCGTCACGACCAGATTATGCCGCCACCGGGAGCACCGGTCGCCGCTGCCCGTATCCCGCGCTGCCGGCTAGTCTGGATCGAGCAGTGCGGCCATCTGCCGATGCTCGAACGTCCACACGAGTATCACGCTATTCTGACCGATTTTCTTGAGGGATCAACTGCATGACCATCGATGTTACTGCTTATCGCGCCGAGTTTCCAATTACCGAACGCTACGCCTTTCTCAGTCACGCCGCCGTCTCGCCGATCAGTCGGCGGGTGCAGGCTGCCGTGCAAGCCTATCTCGACCGTGCCGCCCGCGAGCCGTTTCTGGCCGTCTTTCCGCAGGTGATGGCCCAGTTTGCCGAGCTGAAGCAGCGACTAGCCCGCCTCATCAACGCGGCCTCGCCCGATGAGATCGTACTGATGCCCAACACTGCCGCTGGCATCAATACCGCCGCCGTCAGTTTGCCGCTGCGACCCGGTGATAATGTGCTGGTGCTCGATGGTGACTACCCGGCCAATGTGTACCCATGGCAGCAGTTAGCGTACCGGGGTGTGCTGGTGAAAGTGGTGCCGCAGCACAAAGGTGGGCTTGACCTTGACCTGCTCGTGCGCCGGATCGATCATCGCACCCGCGTGATTGCCCTCAGCACAGCGATGTTTGCTACCGGCTTTCGCAACGATCTGGCCGCGGTGGGCCAGATTTGCCGCGAGCGCGGGATCTATTTCGTGGTCGATGCGATCCAGACTCTTGGCGCCTTTCCGCTCGATGTGCAGGCGTGGCACATCGATATGCTGGCCTGCGGTTCACAGAAATGGCTGCTGTCAACGCCGGGGAGCGGCTTTTTGTACGTGCGGCGCGAACTGATCCGCGATCTTGTGCCGGGGGCGTATGTCGGCGCGGCCAGCAGCGTGAGCGGACAGAACTATCTCGATTACAATCTGACCCTACCCGAAACCGCCGAGCGATTTACGCTGGGGACGCCGAATGTGGCTAATAATCTGGCGCTGCTTGCCGCAGTCACGATGCTGCAAGAGGTGGGGATTGAGTGGATTGAGCGCCAAATTAACACACTGGTAGCAGCGCTGATCGACGATCTGCGCGAACGCGGCTACCAACTAGCTGCCGATACTGCCCCTGAACACCGCAGCGGGATTGTAGTGGCGCTGGTTGATAATCCTAACGCCGTCTCCCACCGGCTCAACGAGGCGGGGATTGTGGTGACGCCGCGCGGCGCTGGCGTGCGCATCGCGCCCCACTTCTACAATACCCTCGCCGAAGTGCTGCGGGTAGGAGAGGCACTCGACGCCGCCACCAAGTAAAAGGCGCAGAGGGTTTAACGCAAAGGTGCGAAGAACGCAAAGAGCGCTAAGGTTTTTTGGTAAAGACGTTCGTGCGCTTATGGCCAATTTCCAGAAATTCTTAGCTTCCTTCGCGACCTCGGCGCCTTTGCGTTTATCCGATTGCGTGCAACCGGGCAAGGATCGTCTGCGCACTACGCTGCCAAGGCCACTCACGAGCACAGATAGCAGCTTGCGCCCCTAGCGCGCGCGCCTCGTCGCGCTGGCGATGCACCCGTCGCAACAACTCCACCAGCGCATCAACGTCTGGCTCGGCCCACTGCGCACCGGCGTAAGGGCCACTTTGCACACCGGTTGGTGTCAAGCCACGGATCGGCAGCGGATAGCCGCACGACTCGTTGAGAAACGCGGTCGTTCCACTCCACGCTGTGGCAATCACCGGCAC
The DNA here is from genome assembly GCF_937951745.1 of uncultured Chloroflexus sp. Lineage (GTDB taxonomy): Bacteria > Chloroflexota > Chloroflexia > Chloroflexales > Chloroflexaceae > Chloroflexus. Next base: position 2,438 of record NZ_CALFBQ010000055.1, on the reverse strand, counting down.
CCCGCACGCCATTGCTTCTAATGCCGGCATTCCCCACCCCTCGCCCCGGCTAGGCAAGACAAAGCAATCAGCGCTGCGGTAGAGTTCGGCCATGCGCGCCGAGCTAAAGGTCTGGTTATAGAGCACTGCTACCGGCGGTGCCTGCTCACCGAGCGCCGCCGCCAATTCGCGTAGCGGGTTGCCGGCAGCACGATGGTCAATTTTCAATACCAGCACGACCGAATCGGTTGGCTGGAACGCCGCTCGATACGCCGCGAGCAACACATCCCAACCTTTGCGCCTGCTCCACTCGAAGACTGAAAGAAAGACTGTACGATCAGTGAGGTCAGATCGCGACGGACCGGGGGTAAAGACCGCAAGATCAACACCCAACGGAACCACATACACCGGACGAGTCACGCCACTCGCGAGAAACACCTCCCGCCCCCACGCCGTTGGCGTCCAGACTTCATCCATAAGGTTGGCCTGCTCAACCCAGTGCGTCGGCAGGCGGTCGGTTTCGAGCATGGTAAAACCGATGCGGTACGCTCCGCTATTCTTGCAAAACAGCTCACCGCGGCCATACACCACTTGCGGCACATCGAGCCGGATCGGCAACCGTTGCAGCGAGCGAATGAGCGGCGGGATCGCGCCGTACACCTGCTCGGCGGCGTCGGTGTCGAAGAGATAGAGTGGTCGCACCGGCAAACCGGTATCGGTCAGCGCAGCCACAAGCGCTTGCGACGAACTGCTATAGCCGGTAGGTGAAGCAAAGGTTGAATGCCAAACGAGGTGAGTTTCCATAGACATCAAAAGTGCGGAAGGGCACAGCACCGCTGTGCCCCACGCACATTGCCTTAATGCAGGCTACTCCTCTAGCGCGGTTACACGCTCGGCCAAGGTCTGCCGAGCCAACCGTTCGGCGTCGAGATGAGCAATCAAGCTCTCGACAATACGGGTCAGCGTAGCGTGGGTTTCATTAATCTGGGCCAATTCCGGCCCCACCAGCCACCACGCTAGCCGGCGGCGCAAGCGGGCGAGCAAGGTGTGAGCCGGCGGCGGAGTAATTGCCCATGTCGCATGCAAGATATTGACTTGCCCGGCCAGATACGCATCGCGGGCCAGCAATTCGCTCAGCGTAGCGAACTGGTGATGATCGATAGCTGGGCCGCTCAATGCGCGCGCAACTGCTGCCGCGAGCGGTTCATCGTCGCGCGGATTGACGATGATCGGGCCGTGAGCAGTCATTGTAGGATTCTCCTATGAAAGTGCGGCAGTGTCACTGCCGCACTCCACATCAACCCCTTCAGCGCTGACGCAATAGGTAGCGCTAATATATACCGTATTCCACAACCGCGATACCAAGCGTCGCGCCAAACTTTAAGCGTGTGGCAAGGTACTACCGCACTCCACAACCGTAGGACAAAGCGCCGGGCCAAGCTCTAGCGGAACAAAGGCAGGTTATCGCGGATCCAGCCCACCATGCGCTCGATACCCTCGTAGACTGAAACCCGCGGTTCCCACCCCAATTCCTGCTTGGCCAACGTAATATCACTAATGTAGACCGGCTGGTCGCCGGGGCGCCAATCGCCGTAGCGCACTGTAATCTCTCGACCAACCAAACGGCTCAGCACCGGGCCGAACTCTGCCCAAATCGACAAGGCATTGTGGGGGCCGCCGCCGATATTATAGATATGGCCGCTCACCTGATCGATCCGCTCAAGCGCAGCCATATACGCTGCGATCAGATCATCGACGTACAGCATATCGCGCACCTGCTTGCCATCGCCGTAGATTGTGATCGGTCGATTGAGCAGCGCAGCAATTGCGAAATGAGCGGCCCAGCCTTGATCTTCGACCCCGAACTGGCGCGGGCCATAGATGCATGACTGGCGGAAGACGACCGTCTGTATGCCATAAATGCGGGCGTAATCACGCACATACTGGTCGGCGGCGCCTTTACTACAACCATACGGCGAATGAAAATCGAGCAACTGATGCTCAGGGACGCCGTTAACTAAATCGCGGTAACGGTAGCGTGTCGCCTCTTCCACCACGGTAACCGTCTCCATCCCACCGTAGACTTTGTTGGTCGAAGCAAAAAAGACAATCGGCGGTTTAAGGGCAAGACGGGCTGCTTCGAGAATGTTGAGCGTACCTAGCGCATTGATCTCAAAATCGCTGCGCGGATCCTTCACCGAGGTAGTGACCGCGACTTGGCCGGCAAGATGATAGACGATGCGATGGCCGGGAATCACCGCCTGCATTGCCGCAGCATCACGAATATCCGCCTGCACAAAGCGCAATCGGTCACCGTACCGCTCTTGCAGCCACGCCAGATTGAGCGGTGTGCGTGGCCGGCTAAGGTTATCAACAATAGTGACCGATTCGCCGTTGCGCAGCAGGTAATCGGCCAGATTGCAGCCGATAAATCCTGCGCCGCCGGTAATGAGGTGGGT
>NZ_CALFBQ010000054.1 GCF_937951745.1 uncultured Chloroflexus sp. | reverse complement strand
GCCTCTAGCTGCGCGACCTCTTCCGGCGACAGCCCCAGCTCCTCCAGCGAGAACGGCGTCAACTCCGGCTCGGCCGAAAACGGCGTAAACTCCAGCTCTTCCTCCGGCTCTTCACCCTTGCCGCCCAATGCACCAACTGCGCCAGAAGGAGCGAGACTCTCATCAAGGCTCAGCTTCGGCAAACGGAAGGTGCCGGTCAAGCGCTCAGGCGAACCGTCATCCTCGCGCAATGACACATCATCACTCGAGAAATAAGCCGCTACGTCAGCATCAGTAAGTTCAACTGACGACAGCGGCGGCTCTTCGATCGGCGGCAACGCAGCAGCGCGTTCAACCAACTTGCTAAAGATTGACGGCCCGCTCGGCTCGACCTCTTGTGGCAACTGAATACCGCCACTCCGCATTGACGGTTCTTGCCAGCTATAGATCCCCGGTTCAACCGTTTCAGCTTGCGGCGCAGGCTTTGCCTCATCGAGCGCCAGATCGTCTAGCGAGAAGGGTTGCAATGATGGCGGCAATTCACCGGCAGAAGCATTTGCCCCGAAATCAAGATCATCAAGCGAGAAAGGTTGCAAACTGCTCAATTCATCAGCAAATGCATCACTGCCAGCCGTACCCAGCTCTTGGGATCGCGCGGCCTCATCCGCCGGCAAGCCTAACTCCTCGAGCGAGAACGGCGTCAACCCCTGCACCGCCGAACCCTCCAACTGGGCAATCTCTGCGGGCGACAGCCCCAGCTCCTCTAGTGAGAATGGCGTCAGCGCCGGTTCTGCTGCTTCCGCCTCCGCCGAACCCTCCAACTGGGCAATCTCTGCGGGCGACAGCCCCAGCTCCTCTGGTGAGAATGGCGTCAGCGCCGGTTCTGCTGCTTCCGCCTCCGCCGAACCCTCCAACTGGGCAATCTCTGCGGGCGACAGCCCCAGCTCTTCTAGCGAGAATGGCGTCAGCGCCGGTTCTGCTGCTTCCGCCTCCGCCGAACCCTCCAACTGGGCAATCTCTGCGGGCGACAGCCCCAGCTCCTCTAATGAGAACGGGGCCAGCTCCGGCTCAGCGGGGGCATCCGCAGCCACATTGACCCCAATCTCATCTAGTGTCAAACCGGTAGGAGTGGCAGCAGGCCCCGACAGATCGAAATCAAACACATCGCTACCCAACGTCGCTGGCTGAGGCGGGGAAACAACACTCATTGCCGGCGGCGAGAAGAGCAACATCGCTAGCAGATCGTCATCCGACATTGCCGAAGCCACGGCTGCGGGTTGAGCCGCCGGCGTCAACCAACTGGCTTCGGCAAAAAAATCATCATCGGCAGCAACCGCCGCCGGAGCTGCGACTGCCGCACGCCGCGCCCGCCACTCGGCCTCGTCCCACGCCGGCAACGAGACATCGGGCGTTGGTGCGCCCACCGGCAGTGGATCGAACAACATACGCGCTACGGTCTGATAGGGATCGAGGCGTTGCGCGATCCGCCAGTGGTCAGCGCCGCGCTGATCACCACCTTCCAGCAATATCGCGCCGAGGATCAGATGCGCTTTCAGGAGCTTTTGCTGTGCCTGCAACGCCTGCTGGCATGCCTCAACGGCTTCGTCGAGCCGGCCATCACGCCAGAGAGCCTCGATCAAGCCAACCCACGCATCGAGCCGCTCAGGATGTTCGGCAATCACATTGCGGAACTCATGAATTGCCTGTGGCAACATGTGGCCGCGGGCATACAGGCGAGCCAACCCAGAACGGCTGAGGCGAAGAGCAGCGTGCTCGCTCCCCCATGCTTCGGTGTAGAGCCGCACCAACTGGGCGCGCAACTCCGGCATATCCGGACGAATTTCCAGCGCCTGTTCAAACTCGGCAATCGCCTTATCGAGCCGGCCTTGCCACTCGTATGCCATGCCAAGGCCCACGTGGGCCGGAATATTTTCGGGATCAGCCTGCAACACCTGCTCGAAGGTCGCCACAGCGGCGGGCAAATCGCGCTGAGCGAGATACGCCTCACCAAGCAACCGCTGGGCTTCCAGATTATCAGGGTAGTGCGCGAGGATATGCTGGGTCAGGCCAAGTGCCTGCTCAATCTGGTTCGCCTCGAGGAATGTTCTGGCTTGTGTGTAGGCGTCTTGCAGGCTGATAGTCGCCATCCCGGATCCTCCCACATAAATATATGCTTGCGCCGCCCGAAAAGGTGAAATTATGCGTTGAGGGAACGCAGTAGCAGCGCGAATGGTATTCGCCACATGCTTGCAGTATAGCGCCGAATCATGGAAGGTGTCAAGATGTACTGAGTAATTATTGGCATTTTACCAGTATCGCCGGGCCAAAAACCGTTTACTGCGCTGGTTATGAGGACGGAAAAAAGCGCAAAAATACAAACGCTGGCGAGCAAATGCTCACCAGCGTTGCCGGATGGTCGGGGCGACTGGATTTGAACCAGCGACCTCCTGAACCCCATTCAGGTGCGCTACCGGTCTGCGCTACGCCCCGAACGCCCTGATTATAGCGCGGCTACGGCCAAGAGTCAAACTTCGCGCCAGATCAGCGATGCAAAAAAACCTAACGCCGCGCCAAACGGCAGCGCGCCTAGCCCCCAAAACAGTATTGCCGGCCACAGCACGCGCACCCAATCCACCCAACTGGCCTCAGGCGCGATTTGGCCGGTGAAGAGACCGATCACGGCGGTAAACACACCACCTAGCACAATTGCTAATAACGCCAGTATCAATGCGCCGCCCACAGCCCAGCGCATCCGTCGAGAAGGTGAGGGATCCATAGGTTTGTACAACACCCTTTTACCGATGATCCGTTGCCATTGAGAAGGAGTAGTAAGAATGAACTCTACCCAATCACCATACAGGTGATTGTGCGCTTGATGCCGCTAATGGCGTGGATTTCGCTCATCACCAGCCGGCCAATCTGGCGCGGATCAGGAGTTTGCACGGTCGCGACGATATCGTAGGGGCCAGTGACGGCATCAACCGCAATCAGGCCATCGATCGCACGCAGCGCGGCCAGCACCTCGCCGATCTTGCCCGACTCGGCCTCGATCAACACATACGCTCGCGCTTCCATTGCTCGGCTCCTCTCTTGTTTGGAATGGGTTTATAAACGTTCAATAGCGGAGCCGCACGGTCATGCGGCTCTACGGCTGTGTTATGCACCTTGCATCATCATTACCCTGCCACTTCGCTCAGCAACTCACGGATATAGGCAGCAGCGCCGGTCACCCGCTCGGACGGCGGCAGCCGTTCGAGGCGGTCGATCAAGGCACTGCCGACAATAGCACCATCAGCAATACGCGCCACCTCAGCAACGTGCGCCGGCTGGCTAATGCCAAACCCAACCACCAACGGCAGATCGGTTTGTTGTCGCACCGTGGCGATGAGATCGGCGAGATTGCCGGCTAGCGCCTGCCGCGCGCCGGTCACGCCGGTCAATGAGACGATGTAGATAAAGCCGCTGGCATGAGCCACAATCTGCGCGATCCGCGCCGGCGGGGTAGTGGGGGCGATGAACAAGATGAGATCAAGCTGGTGCTTAGCGGCAATCTGGCGCAGATCAGCCGCCTCTTCGAGCGGTAAGTCAGGAATGATCCAGCCATCACCACCAGCAGAGGCTAAATCGGCGCATGCACGGTCAATACCGTAGCGTAACAACGGGTTGTAGTAGCCCATTAACAGCAGCGGCGCTGCCACATGACGCGCGCGCAGCTCGGCGACAGTGGCAAGGCAATCGGCCATCGTCACGCCATGCTCGAGCGCACGCTGGGTCGCACGCTGGATGGTTGTCCCGTCGGCCAGCGGATCGGAAAAGGGCACCCCTAACTCAAACAAACTGGCGCCTGCCGCTTCCAGCGCCGGCACCAGCTCTAATGTGCTCTCGCGTTCGGGAAAGCCGACCGTCAAGTATGGCATTAAGGCAATCCGTCCCTCAGAACGGAGGCGGGCAAAGGTTTCGGCAATTCGGCTCATAAGGTACAATCTCGATAAACCAAGTACGCGTTGTGGCTATCATCATACCACAGGGAACAGTGAAACGCTTTGCGCACGATGGTCATCCCTGTAAGTGGCGAACGCTAATAGCAAATACATCGCACGACTATGAGCCTTGGATGGTTGAGCAGAAGAAGCATTGGAACCTCATTTTATACCGCATGTCACCGCGTGCTATAATACGTCACAACAACGACGCTCTAGCGCAAGGAGCCGGAAGATGGCAATGGCAGACACATTGCTGCGGCCGTTTCGTCAGGTGCAACACTGGCTGGAAGCCCGTCCGCGCCTGCGTATGTGGCTGCGTGTTTTTCGTCTCAGTCTGTTTCAGTTCGGAATGGGTCTCTCGCTTGCGCCGCTAACCGGCACCCTCAACCGGGTGTTAATCAACGAGCTAGGGATCGCCGCGTTTTTGGTCGGTTCCTTGCTGGCGCTGCACTACTTTATCTCACCAGCGCGCGCCATTTTCGGCTACCAGTCAGACGTGAATCGGGCCGCTGGCCGCTGGCGCACCCCCTATCTCGTATTAGGAGCGATGCTGACCTACGGTGGGTTGGCTACTGCGCCCTTCTCGCTGATTCTGCTCAGCGGCGAGGGCTATTTGCCGTTCCCGCTGGCGGTGATTGTCTGTTTTGCGATCTTTTTTGCCTATGGACTAGGGGTCAATATCGCCGAGACGATCTATCTCGCGATTGTCAGTGATGTAACCCCGCCAGAAGAGCGTGGGCGCGTGCTGAGTGTATTGTGGGTGGCACTGGTGCTGGGCACCATCGTTGGCTCGTTGTTGATCGGCGAGCTGCTGATCGACTATAGCCATACCCGCCTGATACAGGTGATGCAGGGTTCGGCGCTGGCTTTCGTCTTCTTAACGTTTATGTCAATGCTCGACCAAGAGCGGTTAAAGCCAAACGGCGAGCTAGCTGACGTGACACCGGTGCGGGTGCGCGAGACGTTGGGCGATTCGTTACGCATGCTGGCGGCGCAGCGCCCGTTGCGCAACCTGTTTATCGTGCTGGCGCTGGCCACCACCGGCTTTGCCGTGCATGACGTGTTGCTTGAGCCATACGGCGGGCAGGTGTTGGGGATGACGGTGGCCGAAACAACCCGGTTGACCGCAGTGTGGGGCGGCGGCATGCTCACCGCAATTGTATTGACCGGCTGGCTGCTCTGGCGCGGCCAACCGGCGTTGCGCATGATCGGCGGCGCGTCGCTGCTTGGCATTGTTGGCTTTGCTACGATCAGTTTCTCAAATTCACCCAATCACGTTGGCCAATTTCTGAGTGGAGTAGCTCTAATCGGTATGGGCCGCGGCATGCTGATCGTCGGCGGTCTCTCGCTGGTGATGGGTCTTTGCGACCGTGCTCACGCTGGTCTGTTCCTTGCTCTGTGGGGCATTACACAGGCGTTGGCGCAAGGCGTGGGCACCATTGCCGCTGGTCTTGCCCGCGACATCATCGGGCGAATGAGCGGCGTCGTTGCTAACGGTTACATCGCCGTTTACCTCAGCGCGCTCACCCTGATTGCAATCGCCGGCGTGATGCTGCTCGTTCTCTACCGGCGTGGCCAACTGCGCGCTGAGCAAGTGCGCTCGCCGTGGAGCAGCCTTGAGCAGGTGAATGCCGATCAGATTATTTTCTAGGTGGAAGGGCTGCTGGTGATCCTACTATCAGGATCACTAGAGTCTGTCGTTATGATGGCCTTGGCCGCCACGCTAGAATCAAGATGCCAGCTATGCTTACGCTCAGCCATTCAAACCAATCGCCAGCGAGCGTGTATAGCGTGTATTCAGCGCTAACAAATGTCTCGCCGATCAGCACTGTCGTCTGATTGACCCCGCTCTCGGCAGTGATACGGCCATACGGATCGACTACGAGGGCAATCCCGCTAGTAGTACTAACGGCAAAGGCGACTCGGTTCTCAACCGCGCGCAAGACCGTATCGGCGGCATGCGCGCGTGGAAACCACGGATTGGCGGCGAAATCATCATCGGCAGGCATAGCGACGATGCGAGCGCCAGCGCGAGTGAGTTGGCGTGTAATATCCGGTGTGTGCCGATCGTAGCAAACGCCGAGGCCGATGGTTCCCAGCGTGGTCGGATAGACTGGAAAGCGCCGCTGACCGGCGACAAACCCCTGCGCCCGTTCGTCGCCGGTCACATTGATTTTGGCTTGCCGCCCCACTTCAACCCCATCTGGCCCAAACAAGACTGCTGTGTCGTAGCGGCCAGCCGGTGTTGTCCAGATCATATCGGCAACGAGAAATGCGTTCAGTGCTTGGGCCAGTTGCCCGATCACCAAACGCAGCGCCGGATCGTCAGCCGTCGCCAACTCGTTTTCCGGCCATACCACCAGTTGCGGTTGCTGCGGTGCCAGCATTCGCGTCAGCGCAATATCACGCTCAAGCACAGCTTGTTGCTCTGACCCAAGCTGATTGGCGAGATCGACCATCACTCCGATCTGCACTGTTTCAGCAGGCGATGGCGCCATCACCCACCATCCGCATGCTAGTACCAAGGCAACACTCCCCAAGCTCAACACTGCCGGCCAAGCGATGCGTTTCTGCCAAGCGGCCACGAGCAGGGTCGCCAACGCTGCATTGGTTAAGGCGATCACGAAACTCAGTCCGGGCGAGCCGGTCAGAGTGACAATTTGCAACGCCGACGGAAAGCGCCATTGCGTTTTCGCGAGCGCCTCAAACCACCAATCGCCAATCACCGGTATGACCGTGCGTACAAACTCTAGTGCCGTCAATGCAAGTGGTAGACCGAGTGTCTGAACCGCTGACGGCAAGCGGCTGGCAAGCGCCATACCAGCTTGCAACAGTGCCGCGTCCAAGAAACCGACCGCCACGATCAGCAGCATGCCTCCAGCCCAACCAAACATCGCTGGATACCACGCATGCGCACCGAGCGACCAGAGGATGCCGCAAGGCAGCGCAATCCAGAGGTGAAAGCGAGTCGGACGGCTAGCCAGCGCGATCAAGATGGGCACGAGGCCTATCCACGCCAGCCAGCCCATATCAAACAGCGCCGGTTGGGCCAAGCCCATCAAGACACCCGAACACAGCGACAGGAGCATAGCTTGGCGCAACGTTTGTAATGGCGACGAAACGGCGGTAGATGCTGTTGTTAGAGGAAGCGTAGGGTGGTCAACCATAGTCACACACCTCTTTACCAAGCAAGGGGCTACGGTGTCTGGCCATAGCCCCTCGCTTCCCCTTCCTGCCGGAAATCGCCCTATCGTTACTCAGCTCCCCGCCGCAGCAGCAAGGCCACACCGATCCCAATCAGCACGAGCGGCCAGATCCAGCCGGCCCGGTTGAAGATCAGATCGAGCAGCGTGACGCCACCCTCACCGATCAGAATGAGCGAACCAATCATGGCCATCACACCGCCGGGGATGAACGGCCACCACACCTTCTCGTTGGCAAAGAGCGCGCTGAGTAGCGGAATAGCTGCCCAACCGGCTGCAAACGAGAGCAGGAAGACGCCACCTTCAAGGTTTTCGGCCAATGGTAGCGTTTCAACCAATGCCGCCCCTAGTCCGATCCCGCCAAGAATACCTGCTGGGATGAACCAACCTGCGTTGCAGGTGCGTATGCCGACGATTGCGAAGATAAGCGCTATCATCGGCAACACAAACAGACCAGCATCAACCATGTACCCCAACAGTAAGATGATGCCTAGCGCAATCAGCACCATCCCCACCACTGACCGGTTGCGCGTTTCGGTCATTGTCGTTTCGGTTTCCATTGCTTTCCTCACGTTCGCTACAGCTCTGTTGCCTGACTAGAGCATAGCACTCGGCGCGATGGGCAACCAGTGGCGAAGGATAGATTGTGGTCATAGGCGGAGGATGACGTTCGGCATAGGAAGGGATTATTCGATCAACCCCAACTTGCGGGCGCGGATGATAGCCTGTGTGCGATCGCGCACCGCGAGCTTGGCAAGCAGACTAGAAACATGATTTTTGACCGTGCCCTCACTGATACAAAGCTGATCGGCGATCTCGCGATTCGACTGCCCGATGGCAATCCCGCGCAGCACGTCCATTTCACGCTCGGTCAGCGGTTCGGCCAACGGCAGCATTGCCGGCGCTCCTCTACCGGCCAGCCGGGTGAACTCGGCCAGTACTTTGCGGGTGATGCTGGGCTGGATCAGCGCCTCACCGCGAGCGACGATTCGCACCGCCTCGACAATCTCGCTACTGTCGGCATCTTTCAGCATATAACCGCGCGCACCAGCCTTTAAGCCCTCGATCACATATTCATCATCATCGAACGTGGTCAGAATGATGACCCCGATGTGCGGCCACCGCTTGGTAATCTCACCGGTAGCAGCAACGCCATCCATCACCGGCATGCGCACATCCATCAACACGACATCCGGCTGCATTTGCTCAACCATGGTCAGCGCCTGTTGGCCATTGGCCGCTGCCCCTACTACGATCAAATCCTCTTCTAGATCGAGCAGGGTCTGGATCCCCTGCCGCACCAGTGTCTGGTCATCGGCCAACAGAATGCGGATCATGCGGCCCTCCCTCTGCTCCCGCACGGGGCACAGCCATCACCAACCGGAAACCACCCTCCAGCAACGGTTCCGCCTGCAAAGTCCCCCCCAACCGCGCCGCTCGTTCACGCAGACCGGCAAGGCCAAAACCAGTCTCGGCGACCGGCGGCACCGGCGGGCCGTCATTGATTACTTCCAGTCGCACACCATCGGCATCACCGCTCAGCCGCACTGTCACTGTGGTTGCCTGAGCATGTTTTTGCGCATTAGTCAAGCCCTCTTGGGCGGCGCGATAGAGGGTCATCGCCACCGCCGGCGCCACCTCACCCACTTCACCTTCCAGCGCAAAGTTGGCCTGCAACGGCGAAACCCGATCGAAATCGCGCACCATCCCAGCGATCACGTCCGGCAGAGGTTGGCCGGCCAGCGGATTGGCCCGTATCAAAGCCACGCTCTGCCGCACCTCGGCCAGCGCCGCCTGCGCCTCCTCCCGGCAAAGAGCCAGCGCCTGCGCCGCCCGTTCCGGTTCGCGGTCGAGCAGACGGGCAGCGGCTTGCAACTGCACATTCAGCGCGGTGAGATGATGGCCTAGCCCGTCGTGAATCTCGCGCGCCAACTGCACGCGCTCTTCAGCCGCCGCCAAAGTAACTTCGCGTTCACGTGCCGCCGCCAACGCCGCATTAGCCGCACGCAACTCGGCGGCCAACCGCTCGGCACGGGCCATCTGATCGGCCAAACGCGCGAGCACAATCGAAAATACCAAGGTGAAGATCAAACCCAACAAAATGGATGAGGTCTGCGCGAGGAGCTGTTCAAGCGCTGCGCCGCGCAACCAGAACACTCCACTCCACCCAAGGTACAAGAGCAGACTGATGCCGAGACCACGCCACACCCCTAGCCCGACCACCGCCTGCGAAGCGATGACGAAAAGCAAAAAGGGTAGAAACGTCCAACCGGCATCGAGACCAACATAGTTCACCACCAAGAAGAGCGTGATACTGGCGGCGAAATAGAAACGGTTCGCTGCTGCTTCGCCCCAACGGCGCTGCAAACCCTCCCAAGCTGCGTTGAGCGCCAGCAGGACACTCAAAAGCAACACGACTGGGTAAAAGCGTTCTGGCGGCAAGTGGCGATGAAAGAGGATAAACTCAACGAGCGCGAAGCTAATCATAGCATACGCCGCCAGCATCAGCGTGCGCTGCCCGCTACTAAAATAGCGCGCAAGTCGCTGCCAAAGCTGGAAGACCGGCATCTGCACATTCATGGGACTATCCACGGTTGCAAGATATACTGCCACCAATTATTGGCGATACCATCGGTCTCGCCGGCAACCCGCGGCAGATGATCGAGCCACCAGAGATGGTGGAGGCGCACATCGCCGCCGCCCCATTCGGCGCAGCGCATCACCCGGGCCGGCGCGCTCAGGTTGGGAAACTGGTACCACGCATCGGCCCGCGCCCACACCGGTCGCGGGTTGCCCCAATCGTAGTCGCGCGCGCTCGACGGCGCAAAGTGGACGTTGCCGCACTCATCGAGGCGAGTGAAACGCTCCCACAAGTTGCGCTCCGGCGGATGATTGCGGTAGACATACGCCATAATCGACTCGACGCGATGACCGAAGTTTTCGAGCATGCAATCAACCCCACGCTCGACATTGAACCCCATCACAACATAGCGGCGGCGGGCATTGGGCAACCGCAGCGGCGGCGCATTGCACCAAAACGCATCCACACCGACCATCCGGCTCTCGTAGTAACCGGCATACGGAAAGGCAAACAACCACAACTCATCCAACTCACCGCGCTCAAGCTCGGCGGCCAGCCCGATCTGATCGAGCAACTGCTCATAATCGGCTTCATCCGGTTGGTGCGCCGGCATCCGCCGCTCCCATACCGCCAGATACGTGGCGCTATCGTAGCGAAAGCCATCGCTCTTGATCGGAAAGTCGGTATAATGCCGCCGCATCACGATTCGATAGTCGGCGATCCCACCCGAACAGGCACGCAGATCGGCGATATATCGGGCGGCCAGTGTTTCGGCATCGTTCCAACCCATCACCCGGCTCAACGGCAAGCCGCCGCGTTCGGGAATCGGCGGATCGTGGGTAATAAGCGCTACCTTGAGCGTAATCGGCTCGCCGGGCCGGTCACCGCGCAATATAGCCGGACGATCGCCGGATTCGCCTCGTTTACCCCCGCCGAAGAGACGGTTCAGCATAGTATAATCTCCGAATAGCCACGAAAAGACCCAAAAACCACAAACGTTTTGGTGCCTCTTGGGTCTTTTTGTGCTCGTTGGCATTTGTCTGCTAAGACGAGCAGGATTGCCAACGCAAAGACGCTAAGCTCGCCAAGAAACGCAAAGACGGTTGCCATAAAGATAACAGCCCAACCACCCTCTTTACTATACCTCAAACCATCCTTTGCGCCTTAGCCTCGTTCGCGGCCCGTGGTATGATAATTGCATGATACGCCTAATTCTGCTGTTGATCATCATCTTCACCACCGCCTCCCAGCCGGCACCCTACCACATCGCACGCGATGGTAGTATTGACCCCTTCCTCGTTGCTCAAACGACAGCGATGCGGCCTGACCGTATCACCGATCTCATGCGCGAGCCTTGGGATCGCTACACTATGCACATCCAACTCGACCCTAGCGGGCCACGGCTGAGTGGTGAGATCACGGTGCAACTTACGAACCGGACGGAGGTTGAGTTCGATACGATCTGGTTCCACCTCTACCCCAACCACCCCAATTTCGGTGGCCGGCTCGATGTCACATCAGCGCAGATCGACGGTATACCGGTTTCATCACGCACCTTGCACGGTGACACCCTCATCGGGTTGAGCGCACCACACATTATTGCTCCCGGCGCTCAAGCGATCGTCACAATGACCTTCACTGCGCGCACCCCAAGCAATGCCAGCCAACGCACCTTCGGCGCGTATAACATGGAAGCAGGCGTATGGTCGATTGCGTCGTTCTATCCCATACTGGCCCGCTACATTTCGGGTCTCGGCTGGGATACGCGGCCAATAGTGTCACGAGGTGATTTTACCGTCAGCGCGATCGCGCTGTACGATGTCACCGTCGAAGCGCCGACAGATTGGCAACTAGTGACGAGTGGAAGTCAGCACGAACACCGCACAACCGCTGATAGTCGCCAGCTTGCGCGCTTCGTCAGCGGGCCGCAGCGCGAATTCTACCTTGCCGCACTCCAAGGGCTGCGGCAGGTCAGTGTCAACGTGGATGGCACGCAGGTGATCAGTTACGTACAGTCAGATGATCCAACCGCTGGGGAACGCAGTGTAGCCATTGCGGCTACTGCCCTGCACGCCTTCAACCAGCGCTTCGGCGCTTACCCCTACGCCGAGCTAGAGGTCATCCAAGCGGCATTGACCCAATTTTACGGCATGGAATATCCGGGAGTCGTGTTGATCGAGCAGAGCCTCTACCAGCGCAATGACCGGCTGCTAGAAACCACCATTGCCCACGAGATCAGCCATCAATGGTGGTACGGGTTGGTCGGCAACGACGCGCAGGGGGAAGCGTGGCTTGACGAGGGGCTAGCCAGTTATAGCCAAATCCTCTATTACGAGATGATCGATGTGCCGGCACAGGCCCAAGCCGAACTCGAGGCCTTCCGCGCTGTCTACCGTCGCTTGCGCGAACGAGGTGGCGATGCGCCGCTCGCCACCCCACCCTCGGCGTTGAGCAATGGCCGCTACGTACCGGTGGTCTACGCTAAAGGCGCGCTGTTCTTCCACACCTTGCGTCAACATATCGGGGAAGATGCGTTCAACGAATTCTTACAGCGATACGTCACAACAGCGAGCTATCGCGAAATTGCCGGCCCTGATTTACTCCATGCCGCTGAACAGGCGTGCGTATGCCTGTTAGCTGATCTGTTTCACGATTGGGTCGTATCGGCGGCAGCGGTAGACATACCGTAGGGACAACGCAGTGCCGTATCTCAAGGCTGTGACCCTCTCGCCGTAAGGGAGAGGGAGGAGGGCCGTCGTCCCGTACCCACCTCAGGGCACCGCAGCGCGGTGCCCCTACCGAAAAACATCTGCTCTTGAACGATGAGATTAGATTGCGCTAGCCGTCTGTTTGTAGGATCCGAGCCAGCGGAGGGAGACATGCATTCTTAGCATTACGCTGCGCCCCTCCGTGTCTCTGGGGAGAGGGAGGAGGGCCGTCGTCCCGTACCCACCTCAGGGCACCGCAGCGCGGTGCCCCTACCGAAAAACATCTGCTCTTGAACGGTGAGATTAGATTGCGCTAGCCGTCTGTTTGTAGGATCCGAGCTAGCGGAGGGAGACATGCATTCTTAGCATTACGCTGCTCCCCTCCGTGTCTCTGGGAAGCACTGTCTAGACGTACCTTTAGGGGTGAACAGGCTGCTCGTATGCATAAGGCAAGCGGCGATTATCCGTGCGGACGACGTGTCCAACATCCCCACAATCGCCACTTATTCGCCCTTCACCGCTTCTTTCAACGTACTGCTCGCGCTAAAACCGGGGGTCTTGGTAGCGGGGATATGGATCTTCTCGCGAGTTTGCGGATTAACACCCTCGCGCGCCTGCCGCGAGCGCACCTCAAACGTGCCAAAACCGGTCAGCGTCACTTTCTCACCACGAGCCAACGCCTCAGTGATCACCTCGAGCGCAGCGTCAATAATTTGCTTCGTCTCCTTCTGCGAAGCTTTGGCGCGCTCAGCCACTGCCTTGATAAAATCCGTCTTCTGCATTGGTGCAGTCCTCCTCTATGCACTCAAGCGGTCATAGCTCTTCAGAAAGCAGTATACCGCATCTGTCAAGATCTGTATCTCTTACTGATGCGGTAAACCGCTTATTAGGCTTTCCAATATAATTTTACGGCTTTGCAATGAGGAAAATCAATTTAACCGCATTGCAAAGCCATACCGAAGGCACTCACATCACCGTCACAACACAACAGGGGCGACGGCTCGGTCGCCCCTTCGCAACTTCCCAAGCAAACGTGCGAACCTAATCCTCGCTGCGTTCTTGAATCACATACAGCAACTCAAGCAACACATTCTTGACGCTCTCGCGGTCGGTCGCCGTACAAGGCAACACCTTGATATGCGGCGGTTGGCGCAAAGCCAAGCGCAATTCATCAGGCGACCACGCATTAGGCCGATCCTGCTTATTGGCCGCAATCACATAAGGCGTATCGCGATACGAGACAAAGAAATCAATGATCCGGTTCGTCTCGCGGAACGTTTCCGGGCGGGTGCTATCGACAAGGATGACCAGACCGAGCATCCCCTCGGCGAGGATCTCCCACATAAAGTCGAAGCGCTTTTGTCCCGGCGTCCCAAAGAGATGGAGCACGAGATCATCAGAGATCGCGATGCGTCCGAAATCCATCGCGACAGTCGTTTCCTTCTTGATCAGCCGAGTATCGTCGGTCGCCCGGCGTTCCGTCGAGACGACCTCAATCTCCGAGATCGTCCTGATAAACTCAGTCTTGCCGGCGTTGACGGCGCCGCTGATCACCATCTTTACCGTCTGCACACAGCCCTCCGCTCCGATGCTCCGGCCCCAGCTACATGCTGCGGATCCGATTGATGATCCGGTTGACGAGGCTCTTCTTCAAACGCGGCTGTTCAACCGGCGGCATTCCGGCGGCCAGCACGCGCTGCCGTTTCACCAATTCCAGCATACCGGCGGTCAAGAAGCCATAGACCGCGCGGCACACATCAAAATCGCTTAGCCCAGTCTTTTGGGCAATCTCGGCCAGCGTATCGCGGCCATTGATGCGCGCAAACACCTTCCACTCATCTGGCGAAAGACGCATCCCTTTCAGCTTCTCACCCGGCGGGGCCAAGAAGCGCGGCACGAGATCGGTCGAAGGGATGCGGTCGCGTATCCGCTCCCATTCATCGATCCGGCGCACCCCTTCCATGATTAGGTGATCGATCGAGATCGGCGTCAGCGCCAGCGGGGCATCAGGCGCCGGGCGCTGATTATGCTCGAAGACAAAATCCCCTTCCGGCCACGCAAACAACCCATACACCGATTGCTCGGTATGGCCCATCAGCGCACTCTGCAATCGCTCAGGGCTAGCCATACCGACATCAATCACGACCTGACTCAACGTCACTCCATTGCCACGAGCCGCCAACACGCGGCAGGCTTGCGCCAACTGATCGACATTCAGCACGCCGAGCCGCACCAACAGCTCCGGCTTCTCGTCTTCGGGACGGCGCGCCGCGAGCAGCAGCTTGCCTTTCTCAAAGTAGAGCCGCGCCGTCTGATCATGGTAGGTCAAATGCAGGGCGCCCGTTTTATACCCGCGATCAACGAGCGAGAGAAAATCTGACAAACTAAAATCGCGGATGTTCCCCACCAGCGCCATACGTTCCTCCGCTATCGCGGGTGTAGTGCGACGATCACGTCACATGGTCGGTTGTGTATCAGCCAAACCGGGCGCAACACCGGTAGTTGGCGCCGGTTGGGCAGTTTCAAGTTGATCGGCGGCCACGACCGGCTCGAAGGCAGCGATCGCGGTAGCAATCATAGCATCATCCGGCTCGCGAGTTGTCAAGTACTGCGCCGCCAATGTTGGGGCCAGCAACCAGCGCACCCACGGCACATGGTAATAGTTTGCGGCGAGTTGTTGGGCCTCAAAGGCAACCGCCGCCACTAACGGAATGAGCACAATCCGGGCGATAATCCTCTGCCAAACCGGCAAACCGGCAACTGAGAGAAAGATCAGAAACCCGATCAGCGCCACCACCAACAGAAAGCTTGTGCCACAGCGCGGGTGAATGCGGCTGCATTCCCGCACCGATTCGACCGTCAGCGGCAGGCCCGCCTCATACGCATTGATCACCTTGTGCTCGGCGCCGTGATAGCCAAACACCCGGCCAATATCGGGAATACGGCCAATCACAGCGATGTAGGCCACGACTAACGCCAGATTAATCAACGCTTCGATGATTTCCCGCACGAGCACTGGCGCGCCAAGCTGGCCGATAAAGTTGGCTACCAGTGATGGCAACACTACAAAGATGCCAATCGCGATCGCCAGCGTGACCACAAAGATCAAAGTTTGGACAACCGGGTGCAGATTTTCATCGTCATCAGCGGCAACCACCGAGGCCGAGAAATCGAGCGCCTTGCGCCCAATCGTAAAGGCTTCGGCCAGTGCAGCAAAACCGCGCAGCAACGGCCAACGTTGCCACTGTGCGCTGCGGGCCGAGATCGGCAGGTCGAGCCGGGCAAAGCTGCCGTCAGGGCGACGCACAACGACGGTCGCTTGCCGGCGACCGCGCATCATCACCCCTTCGAGCACCGCTTGTCCACCATACTTAAATTGATTGGTACTCATGCCAATTCTGACTCTTACCCGCTCGCCAGCCACACCAAACTTCTACTATCCTCTATCTTACCATGCCAACAGGCACGGTAACGTATCGAACATGGGGGGTCATGAGGCCGGTTCGTCAGGTTTTCCGCGCCGAGCTAAGGTTGTGGCTGCCGCCCGCACACCGCTCACCAAACTTGAGACGCGAATAATCGGCGCAACCACTCGTTCCGCAACGTATGTTGTCGCCGTTGTCGCCGTCTGCGCCGAGTCGCGCACATTATTGGCAATCGCGCGCGTTGTGTCTAGCGTCTCATTCGCTTTCGCCAGCGCCTCATCGAGCTTAGGCAACACATTATTGCGCGCCAGCCGGTTGATCTGCTCAACCGCGTAGAGGATCGCAATGAGGATTGCAACCGATAATACCGCGCCGATCAGTTGCAACGCGGCCAAGATCACGATGAATACATCTCGCCACGCGGCGCGGAAACCTTCACCGAGGAAGATCGCCGCGATGATAAACCCGAACAGAACTGCGGTCAATAAGCCAATGCCGATGCCAATCCAGCGTAACACGGGGCTACCTCCGTACCGGGCCGCAGAATACGCGGCTGCGAGGGCGCTCTAATGCGCCAAATTATATCATAGCCGCAAGCGTGAAACAACTATCAGCAAGATCCACGCCAACAGTGAGGCTTCGAGCATTGGCACCCCCGCTGGGGCGGGCAGATCAAGAGGGAAGCGCCAGCCAAGCAGGGTGGCGATCAGACACCCGGCGGCTGCCGTGACCCAAAAAATCGGGATCTGCCGCCACGAGCGGCCCAGCAAGAAATGGGCCAACGCCGCATGGGTCGTGGTCAACAAGAGTAAGAGAAAGGCTGCTGGTGAGAACGCGCTCATCCCACCTCCGGACGGGCGATCCATCCCCCGCCAAGCACGCGCTGGTCATCGTAAAAGACAGCAGCTTGGCCGGGGCTGACAGCGCGCTGTGGCCGTTCCAACTCCACCAGCCAGCGTCCATCGAGCTGTGCCGAAACGCGAGCCGGCAGCGGTTCGGCGTGGGCGCGCACTTGCACCATACAGGTCAATGGCTCAGCCGGCGGCTGATCATCAACCCAACGCACGTCGGTGACGGTAAATCGCTCGCGGTTGAGCGCCGACGCCGGGCCGACGATCAACGCATTGCGCGCCGGATCGATTGCAACCACATAGCGTGGTTCGCCACCGCTCAACCCTAAACCACGCCGCTGACCGACGGTGTAGAACGGTAGCCCTTTGTGCCGCCCGATCTCGCGCCCCTCTAGATCGACTATTGGACCGGGGGTAAGACTCTCTGGCGCTTCAACCCGTAACAGATTGCGGTAGTCGCCGTCAGGCACAAAACAGATGTCTTGGCTCTCTTCGCGATCGGCACTCGGCAAGCCGCGTGCTGCCGCCATTGCGCGCACTTCACTTTTGGTATATTCACCAATGGGGAAGAACAGGCGGGCTAGATCGGCTTGGCCGAGCATGTGCAGCATGTACGACTGATCTTTCTCGCGGTCTACCGCTCGCCAAAGCTGGTAGCGGCCATCGGCGCCGCGCACAATCCGGGCGTAATGGCCGGTCGCCACCGCATCAAACCCCAAAGCCCGCGCCCGATCAAGTAACGCGCGAAACTTGATCATGCGGTTGCACTCGACGCAGGGGTTAGGGGTGAGACCATGCGTATACGCCCGAATGAAATAGTCGATGACGTGGCGGCGAAACTCGCGCTGGTAATTAAAAACGTAAAAGGGGATGCCGAGTAAGGCGCAGACGCGCCGCGCGCTGGCCGCTGCTTCGGCAGCACAACACAGGCTCTCGCGCAGCCCGTGATCGTCGTCATCCCATAGATGCATCGTTACGCCGGTCACTTGATGGCCGGCTTCAAGTAAGAGCGCCGCGGCCAGTGAGCTATCAACACCGCCGCTCATTGCAACCAGAATATTTGCCATATTTGGTATTATACTCGGTATGACCGTTTCCAACTAGAGAGCGCCAACGTGACAAATCCTATTACCACTATGACGGCTTCTGTCACCATCGAATGCCGCTACCACGACCGCCTTGGCCTCAGCTATTTGACTGCTGGCGCCAGCGGGCCGGCGATCGTCTTTCTGCACGGCTGGGGTGCGTTTAAAGAGCTCTGGTGGAGCACCTTGCGCGATCTTGGCCGTGACTACCGTTGTTTTGCCGTCGATATGCCCGGCCACGGCGAGAGCCGGATCGGGCGGGCCGACCGGATCGAAGCTATTGCCGAGCTGATAGCCGCGTTTTGCCGTGATCTCGGCCTGACTGCGATTACGCTTATTGGCCATTCGATGGGGGGAAGCGTGGCCGTGGAGCTGACCTTGCGCTATCCCGAATTGGTGCAGCGGCTGGCACTAATTGATGCCGCCGTCGATGCCTATCGGATGCCAGCTTACACCCGCACGTACCTACTGCCCACCGTAGGATGGACGACGTTCCGCCTGACCCAAGCCATCGGTCGTACCTTTCGCCCACTAGGCCAGCGTATCCCGCACGAGCATGGCGGTGGCTGGATTCGCCCATGGCTGCGGCGAGCATCGTACCTCGCCACTTTCGACCCAGAAGGATTGTACCGCATTTTACGATCCCTCTTTGCGACCCGTGTCGATGATCGGCTCCAACAGATTCGCGTCCCGACCTTAGTGATGACCGGCCAATTTGATAGCCTTGCCCCGCCAGCCCACGCCCGCCGACTGGCCGCAGCTATTCCCGGCGCGCAGTACGTGATGATCCCGGCCAGCTTGCACAACCCTATGGATGAACGACCACGCACGTTTACGCGCGAATTGCGGCGGTTTCTCGATCACGTTGCGACTCAGCATGCGCAAAGGCGCGCAGGCGCATAACGCAAAGGCGCGAAGGGCGCAGCGGACGCAAAGATTTTTACTGTTACAGCGACGGTACAATGCACCGTCGCGCAAGAGAGAGAGGTATGAACCTCGAACCGTACCGCAAAGAGATTCAGCTTACCGGCACCGCACCGGTGCGCTTGAGCGTCGTCGATGTCGGGCCGCTCGAAGGCGAGCGACAAGGCACCATTGTCTGCATTCACGGCTGTGCCGGCAATCTCGAACAGTGGGCGCCGCAGATCGCGCATTTGTCGAGGCACTACCGGATCATCGCACCTGACCTGCGCGGTCACGGTCGTTCTGAGGTGGTGAATTCAGCCTACTCGCTAGAAGAGTTTCTCTGGGATTTGACCCAGTTGCTCACCCGCTTGAACGTCGCAGAGCCATTCATCCTGATGGCGCATTCGTTCGGCGGGCCGATTGCGATGACCTTTGCCGCCAGTCAGCCCCA
Organism: uncultured Chloroflexus sp.; assembly: GCF_937951745.1. Classification (GTDB taxonomy): domain Bacteria; phylum Chloroflexota; class Chloroflexia; order Chloroflexales; family Chloroflexaceae; genus Chloroflexus. Next base: position 26,861 of record NZ_CALFBQ010000054.1, on the reverse strand, counting down.
GCGTGTCAGCCGCTTAATCTTGATCGCTACCGGCCCTGAGATGCATCTCAATCCGCTCCACGAATGGATCGTCAAACTACCAGTTTCGCTTGCGATGCTCGAGCGATTGCGCCCAATCTTGATGCCAAAGACCTACGCGCCGGTGAACGTTATCCAAAAGGTGCTGGCCGGCACCCTCTTTCGCTGGGATGGGCGAGCCGTTCTGCCGCAAGTGCAAACGCCCACGTTGATCATCGCTGGCCAGTGGGATTTTATCGCGCCGGTGGCCCAAGCCCGCGAGAGCCAGCAACTCATGCCCAACGCCCGGCTCGAAATTGTCCGTTATACCCGCCATCTCCCCCACCTTGAGCGACCTGAAGCTGTTAATCGGCTGATCGACCGTTTCCTCGCAGGGCCACGCATCTGGCGTGAACAGCAATGATCGACCGCTAGATATTGACACCGCTGATGATGCCCCTGATAATTCGGCATAGCGACGTTGGAACAGACGTAAGGATCATCTGTATGACCGCCGATCACGTTGCCGCTCGTCCGTGGCTGCGTCACTACGATCCGGGAGTGCCGCATACGCTTGCTATCACACCGGCGCCACTGCCCGAACTCCTACGCCACGCTGCCGAGCGATGTGCCGAGACGGCGGCAATTGCGTTTTACGGCCGCAATCTGAGCTATGTCCAGTTGTGGGAGGAGGCAACCCGTTTTGCCCGTGGCCTGCTCGCGATCGGCTTTCAACCCGGCGAGCGGGCCGTGATCTTGCTCCCCAACATCCCGCAAGCAGTGATTGCATACTACGGCGTCTTGCTGGCTGGCGGGATTGTGGTGCTGGCCAATCCGATCTTCGACGCAGAAGGCTTTGCCTATGAAGTCCGCGACTCGGAAGCGACCACCGTCATCGCGCTGAGTATGTTTTACCGGCTGGTTGATCAGGTACGCGCTGAGCTACCCTTTCCCCACCTAATCTACACCAACGTAAAAGAATATCTCCCTTCTGGCCAGCGCATCCTCTTTACGCTGCTCCGCCAAGAGCGCGAAGGCCACCGCGTGCCCGCCGAACAAGCCACTCAAGCCCACTGGTTTCAGCATCTCTTGGCTGCCGGCGCGGACGGCGATCTGCCTGCGTTGCGCGCCGATGATCCAGCAGTCATTCTGTACACCAGCGGCACCACCGGCGCCGCCAAAGGCGTCTTACACCGCCATGCCAGTCTCTACGCCAACACTTGCCAAACGCGGGCATGGTACGCCGATGCCGACGAAGGCAACGAGCGCGTGCTCTGTGCAATCCCCTTCTCGCATGCCTACGGTATGACCGCCTGCATGAATGTCGGTATCGCGCTCGGCGCAACGCTGATCTTGCTGCCAACCTTCGAGACCCGCAATGTCTTGCATTCCATCCGGCGTGAACGGCCGACCTTCTTCCCCGGCGTGCCGCCAATGTATGCGGCGCTGAACGAGGTGCGCGACGTGCGCAAATATGGTTTGTCTTCGCTGAAGAGCTGTTTGAGCGGCGCGGCCCCGTTGCCGATTGAGGTGCAAGAGGGGTTCGAGCGCATGACCCGTAGCCGACTTGTCGAGGGTTATGGGTTGACCGAAGCCGGGCCGGTGACGCACGCTAACCCGTTGCGTGGGACGCGCCGAGCCGGTACGATCGGATTACCGCTACCTAACACCGAAGCGCGCATTGTTGATATGCAGAGCGGGGCCGATTTGCCGCCGGGAGCGATTGGCGAATTACTGGTGCGCGGCCCCCAACTCATGGCGGGTTACTGGCGCAATCCGCAAGCTACGGCTGAAGCGATTACCGCCGATGGCTGGTTACGCACCGGTGATGTCGCTCGTATGCTGCCTGACGGCTATTTTCAGATCATCGAGCGCAAGAAAGAAATGATCATCGCCGGTGACTACAATATCTACCCACGCGACCTCGAAGAAGCGCTCTACGAACACCCGACGGTCATCGATGCTGCTGTCGTTGGTGTACCGCTGCCCGACGGCCGCACCGAAATCCGCGCCTTCGTCGTCACCCGCCCCGGCGAGCGAGTCAGCGAAGCCGAGGTCTTTACCTTCCTGCGCGAACGGCTCAATCTGCCGGTCATGCCGGAAAAGATCGAATTCCGTGAGGCGTTGCCGCGTAGCTTCATCGGCAAGCTACTGCGCTGGCGACTGGTCGAAGAGTTGTTGCAGCGGGAGAGGTAAAATCCCTCACTCCACTCGTACAATATCCACCGACGTGATACACCTCTCTTGACAGCGTGCTTACCTTGCTACCAGTGGCACGAACAGCCGATTGATTGCCGCTGGCCGCCATGCAGCCGCTAGTGTATTGCCATCGGTCGTGATTGGCCCAGTCGCACCACTCGCCACGTCAAGCCACCAGATGTCAGATCGACCATCGAATCGTTCAAGCGTATAGACAAGGTATGTACCATCAGGCGACCAACTCAGATTACCGATAGAGCGGCCGTGATCGGCAAACAGCAGCATGCGCGGCAGAGCCAGATTCTGGCGGTCGTACAGCATAAGCGCGAACGTGCGGTCGCTACTATCTGCCGACGGGCTGGTCGTTACCCGTACCACCGCAAAGCGCCGCCCGTCAGGATGCCAGACCGGCTCACGATCAGCGTGGTGAGCAATCAGATGGGTCGCGCGTGGCGGCTGAACCGTTGTATCAATCTCCCAGATACCATCGGCGCGATTACTGCGACCCGAAGAGAGATCGAAGCCATCAACCAATACGCGACCGTTGCGGTTCGCGGATGGTCGGATCGCGTGCTCAGCAGCAGTTATCGGTGTCATCGAGGGTGGCGCCACAAGCAGGACATCGGAGCGACCGCCTTGGGCTAGGCGTCCATCGCAGAAGACGCCAAAGCCGGTCTGTGCCAACACCACGCGACTATTATCGGGCATCCACTGCACCTGAGAAACGCGCACAATCAAAGACGGTTCCTCCGATGGCCCACCGGGTGGTCGGACGAACGGACAACGCGACCCCTTGCGGCTTTGAGTTTGATAGATCTGCTGGACACCACTCCCATCGGCATTCATTACTGTCACCGCTGAAGCACTCAGATTGTTCTGTGGATCGGGATCGGGCACCGGCCACGGCCACGTGTTGTTATCAACCACTGCCAGCCGCTGGCCATTCGGCGACCATGCCGGGCTGGTCACACTGTTGAGCAAGCCACGGTAGATAAGCTGGCGATTCTGACCATCGGTATCCATTCGGTACAGCCAGCGATTACCTTCCTCGATCCGCACTACGGCCAAAGGACGACTACCATCGCCCCGTAACCGTGGTGGCAGTGGCGCAGCGGCAGTGCGCTCGTCGGCAGCGACCACGCGCACATCGTCGATTAACAGCACTGCACTATCCGTAACATCGGTGCGTTCTTGGATAACAATAGAGAAGCGCAATGATTGACCGCGCACCCGATCCAACTGATCTCCCTGCAACACTGTCCGATACAATTGCCATCCCGGCGGTTGATCGGTCGCAAAGGTACCCAGTTTCACACCGCCAAGATTCGGGTCGAACTGATAGTACCCACGGGCAAGAAAGACATCAACCGTCGTGCCGGCAGCAGCGCGAAACCAGAACGACACCGTCACCGCCGGTGCATTCCCCGGAATGGTAAGCGACTGGGTCAATATTTGGCGGGGCGTTGTAAGATCAGGTAATTGCGGACAATCGCTACCGTCGGCGTTAATCCCCATCACTGCCGCATACCGGCCAGCATAGACAGACTCAGTCCCATCCTGCTGAGCATCGACCAATTGAACGTTGCCACATTCCTCCCAACTAGCGCCTAATTGCTCGAAACCGCCATTCTGGATCAAGTTTGGCGCATTGGCCGGTTCAGCCAGTTGCGCAGCAACCGGGGTGATCCCGCTAAACAACCAACCTCCAACCACCAACAAAAGCACATACCGCACGAGGCGTGACATACACCTTGCCTGCATCTGCCGAAGTTGACGTCGGAACAACACCATACCCCTCTCGCTTGTCGTGAAGCTGGCGCAGCGCACGGCGTGAATGATGCTACGCTAGCTTGCCCCAATAACCTAAACAAAGGGGAGGAGTCTCGGCAGAATGCAGGGAAGTGATTGAGACATCATCCCTCTATCATTGTACCAGAAAGTGATAGAACGAGCTATTAAACATTCTTTATCACCGGATGAACCATTTGCAAGTGGGTTCCATCCTACCTTACGGCTGGAGAAATTCCAGATAGCGAAGCAGGATGCATCTGTGGCGAGAACACAGGCAGTGAGCACACAAATGCTGATAATCTCGGTACCTACTGAGAGGTGGCAAGACACCGAACGAAAAATACACTCGCAAGTCGCTGAGCGTACTACAGCCAGACACCTCGCTCATTGGGCTTGCTAGCTACAGCGCAGCACCATTCCTGAGAGTTATCACTAGGACAGAAACGATCTGGTCTTCCACTGCGACGTTTGCTACACTGTAATTGTACATCCCTGATGCCAGCTCCAAGTAAAGTAAGGAAAGCGATATGAACCGTCTCCAGCGCGGTCTGAGCACTGCCAAGCAGTTACTCGAAAGTGGGGAACTCGAACAGTTGCAGATCAAGGCCAGCGACTTCATCTCGCAGCGGGCGGGCAACGAGAGCGGCGCCACCCGGATCGAGCAGATGAGTGTGATGCTCGATGAGGCGGCTGAGCTGCTCAACCGCAATTTGCAGCAGCGAGACAACCGCGGACAGGTTACAAACGTTATTTCACCGGTCGTCATCCCGCGTGACCCACGCTCAGCAGTGTGGGTAGCGGTGACGATTATTCTGGTGATAGTAGGATTGTTCGGCTGGCTGATCAGCGCCGCAGTCGATGTGGTCTCGTTTGGCTTCACCAATTTGACGCTGGTCTTCTTTGGCCCGCACTACTGGCTGCTGGTGGCTGGCTACGTCGTCTACAGCCTCTGGCGTAACACCTTCATTATGGTACCGGACGGTTGTCAAGCGCTGATCACCCGCTTCGGCAAGCTGGAAGAGATCGCGCCAGCGGGCCGCAAAGTGCTGCTCGATCCTTGGAAGCGAGTCAGCTACATTGTCAACGTCACCCGCGAATACCCGTACAACGCACCGATCCGTGAAGCACCGACCGCCTCGCGAGTCAATGCTTCGGTCGATCTCTTTTTGCAGTTTAAGATCGAAGACCCGGCGGCATTCATTTTCACGCTCGGTGGCGCGAAAGGTTTTCAAGAGAAGCTGCAAAACGCGGTCAGCGAAGTGACGCGAGCGCTGATCTACGAGCAACGCGCCGAAGCGATCTACGATTTAGTTGGCGAGAGTACCCAAAACCTGCTCGACACGCTTAACCAGCAGTTTTTGCCGGCGGTGCGCTTCGTCAACGCCAATATCACCCACGCCGAGCCATCAAGCCAAGAATACCGTATCGACCTCGCTAAGCCGGAGATGATCCGGGTCGCAAAAGAGGCCTACACCTACGAGTACGAACTAGCGTTGCGCAAAGAGCAGGACGAAGGCGATCTCAACCGCGAGCTGACCAGCCTCAACGAGCAGTTGTCGGCAATTCGGGCCGAGATTGCCACCTTTCAGGCCCAAATTGACACTGCGCGTGAAAAAGAAACCTACCGGGCCAGCGCGTATGCCAGCCAATTACTGAGCGAAGCCGAGAGCGCGGCGCGGGCGAACGCAGCTCTGCTTGAAGCCCAAGCGCTTGACATTCGCGCCGTCGGCGCGGCGATGTACCCCGAAATCTTGCAGTACCGTTACCAGCAAGACATTCTCGACCGGCTCGAAGCTGTAGCCGACCACCTGCCGCAAATCGTGCAAGTAGGCGGCGGTGCTGAAGCGGCGATTGACTATCTGGCAATGGCACAGCGGATGCTTGGTATCGTTGACACCGAACTCTACTCGCCAGATGACGTTGCTGCTATCCGTACCCGCATGCACGAGATTCGCCAGCGGATTCAAGCACGCGCCGAGCAGATCAAGCAGGTGGTGGCCGCTGAACGCGAGGCAGCCCAATTGGCCGAGAAAGGAGGGAACCAATGACCGATGCTCGGCGCGAGTTTTCACGCATCCGCGAGGCGGTTGCGACGTGGAGCCGCATCCGGCAACTGCTCCGCTCAGGCGAAGAGGGCCAACTGGTGCCGGTGGTCATTCCGAAAGATCGCCGACGAGCACGCTGGCTGCTGCCATTGGCAGTAAGCTTCTATCTGCTAGGGGTGGCCGTGTTCAGCGGTCGCTTCTTCGGCCTGTTTGCCATCGTGCTCGCCTTCCTCTTCTTCATCGCCGCAGTCGTTTCATTCATCCTCGGCGCGATTGTTGAGATCGAACAAGGTACCACCGGCATCCTCTCGCGCTGGGGTCAGATCGTCGGCATCCTCACACCGGGCCGACATTACCTCTGGTGGCCATGGGAAAAGGTCGAAGCGGTGGTTGACACTAGCACCGAGATTCCGTACACCGCACCGGTCATGGCAGCGCCGACCCGCGAAAATGTGCCACTCAAATCGATCGAATTCTTTCTCAAATTTCGGATCGAAGATCCGATCGCATTTATCCGCCGGCTCGGCGCTAGCAACTTCGATCTGGTGCTGAGCAGCGCAGTGCAAGACGCCATCCGCCAGCGTGCGCGCCGGGTCGAGACCGAACGTGCCTACGACCTGCGCGGTAGCGATGTTGGTGATATGCAAGAGCTGCTCAACCGGCAACTGGCCCGCTACGGAGTACGGATCACCGGCGCCAACATTCCCGATGTACAGTTGCCCGACCAGTACCAGCAGCATCTGGCCACCCGCGAGCGGGTCGCGAAAGAGTTGCAAGCCTACGAGCGCGAGTGGGAGCTGATCAAGAAGCAGCGGATCGACAATCTGCGGCTCGAAATCGAACGGGCCAAGAAAGTGCGTGACGCTAAGCTTGTCGAGGTGCGTGCAGCAATCAACAAAGCCCGGGAAGACGTTGCCCGTATGCTGCAAGAGAAAGAGACCGAAGCGCAGCGGGTGCGCTGGGAGATCGAAGCGCGGGGACGGGCAACCCTGCGACAAGCCGAGAACGAGGCGCGCGGATTAGAATACCTTGGCCGAGCCTATCAAGATAATCGCGCCGTCTTGCAATATGAGCTGGCCCGCCGCCGCCTGCAAGTGGCCGAAACGTTAATGAAACGCGCCCCCCGACCGATTGTGGTGCAAAGCGACGGCGGCGATACCTCAGCGCTGACTACCCTGATTACGGCGCAGTTGTTGCCGAAATTGACCGGCAACGCCGATGGACAGGCGAGTGCTGGTTGACAATCAACCCGCTATAGGTGATAATTGTCAACTGAAAGGGGGCGCACGATTATGATACAGCAACGGTTGCGCCAATTACGCTTGGCACGCGGGATGACTCTCGACGATTTAGCACAAGCGACCGGACGGATCGTTACTCGGCAGGCGATTTCTAAGTACGAACATGGGCAAGCACAGCCATCGCCAACCGTCTTACACCACCTCGCGATGGCATTGGGCGTGCGCACCACCGATCTCCTGAACAGCCACGAGGCGCAGATTGAGCTTATTGCGCATCGCAAACGCGCGTCGCTCGGCAAACGTCAGCACGAACAGATGGAGGCACTGGCGCAGGAGGCGCTACGTGACCGGCTGTACCTGCAAGAGCTGATCGGCGAGCCGGCCCAGCTTGCACTGCCCCTGTTTGAGTACCCTGTTACCAGCCTCGACGACGCCGAAACTGCTGCTACCGATCTCCGCGCGCGCTGGGGCCTAGGCAGCGCGCCGATCGCCGACCTCACCGATACGCTGGAGGAACACGGCCTGCACGTCATCGCGCTCGATGCAATCGACGGGTTCGATGGCGTCGCTGCCATCGCCCGCGATGAACACGGCGCTGCCTTAGCCGCGGCGGTGATCGGGCGGCGCAGCCTCGATGGGGCGCGCTGGCGCATGAATCTCGCGCACGAGTTGGCGCATCTGGTCTTGCAGCCACACGATGGGCTTGACGAGGAAAAGGTCGCATTTCGCTTTGCTGCTGCGTTGCTCGCTCCGGCAAACGCACTGCGCAGTCATATCGGTGAACACCGTACTCATCTTTACCTCGAAGAGCTGCTGCTGCTGAAACGGCATTTTGGTATGAGCATCCAAGCCCTGCTCTACCACATGCAGACACTGGGGATTATCAACCAACGGCTCTACCGGTCATGGATGATTAAGCTGAGCGAACGCGGCTGGCGCACCGCCGAACCAGAACCGTTGCCGCCGGAGGAGCCGTTGTGGTTGCGGCGAGCAACGCTGCGGGCATTGGCTGAAGAGCTGATCGATCCCGCCGAGGCGCGCCGTTTGCTTGGTGAAGAAGTACCGGTGCAGGATATACCTGAGCGTAGCGAAGGGCGTTGCCAGCGTCTTCTCCGACAACCGCTAGCAGTACGCCACGCGGTGTTAGCTGAACAGGTGGCGGCTGCCGCCGATCTCTACCCGTTTCCCGCCACCGAAGCCAACGAGGTCGCAACGCGTGAGCACGCCTAGCATTCCCCACCGTGGCGAGATTTGGCAGGCTGATCTCGGCGATGGCACTTTGACACCAGTCATCGTCGTCAGTGCCAACGCCTTTGAACGCCTGCCAATCCGTCTTATAGCACCCTTACAACCGTGGGAAGAGCGGTTTGAACAGACCATCTGGATTCAGCGGATCGAAGGACGATGGCCAACACGGTTGGGTAAGCCGCATGCGGCTGATCTGCTCCGTTTGCGCAGCATCGAGACTCGGCAGATGCGTGAGTTGATAGGTCGGGTACCAGCGACAAAAATGGATGAGATTGCAGCAGCCATTGCGATAGTCGTGGATTATGATCCGACGGTACGATCGTGACGTTGGTCAGGCGTTAGGGTAGGTATGAAACTGCCCTGTCACTAACCCCAACCAATAAATATACCATGCCTACCATATCATCACCCTTCACCATTAACCCCGGCGCATTACTGGCCAGCGCACCGGCGACCGCTACCGCTACCGCGCTGAACGAGGCGCTGGCACCGTATGGCCTCTGCCTGCCGATTGTACCGTTGCGCGCCGAGGTGACTCTGGCCGAGCTGGTGGCGTGCAACAGCGGCGGACGGTACCGGCTGCATAGTGGCCCAATCGGGCGCTATGTGCGCGCGGCGACTATCGAACATTATTTAGAAGTTCTACATATTGGCGGGCAAACGCTCAAACGTGCTACGGGCTACAATCTTCACCGCGCGCTAGCCGGGCATGGCGTACAACTAGGAACCATTCGCGAGCTAACTTTCAATCTGCGGCCACTGCCAGCCACAACCACCCGCTGCCTGATCCAAGGGCCTGCCGCACAGGTGTTAGCACTAGCCACTGAGCTGATGGTCAATGGTCTTGCCCTATACGCGCTCGCTTTCGACGCGAGTGGTCTGCTGTTGGTTGAGCTAGCCGGCTTGCCGGAGGTGATCAAGCGCCAAGCGCAAGCGGTCGCAACGATAGCAGCGCAGTACCACCTCGCTGTAATGGACGACCTACCTACCGGCTGGCAACATTGGGAAGCGCTCGCTCATCAGCATGTTGCCCTGCCGCCCGACCAACGGCTCGATCTCACCCTGCCCCGCCGGGCACTAGCAACGTTCGTCGCAACCTGCCGAGCGGCGACCGCTGCCCCAATCTGGGGTGATGCCGGTGTAGGCAGTCTGCATATCGGGCCACTATCCGACCGAGCGTTGGTAGCGTCGCTTAAAGCGCAGGCCGCCGCGCTAGGCGGGCAACCCTGTTGCGAGTTCGGCCCGCCACCAACCCCGGTCTTCCCTGCTCTTGCCCAACCCAGCCGCGTGACGGCAGGCGACGCCATTACCGAACTGACAACGGTGGTCGGGAGTCGCTACCTCCTCCACCACCCCGACCAACTGGCCGTCTACGGGCAAGACGCTTCCATTGCGCAGCCCGATGGCTTGCCGCTAGCCGTGGCATTGCCGGCGACCACCGCCGAAGTAGCAGCGCTGATGCGGATCGCCGCCGCGCATGGTCTGCCGGTGGTGACACGCGGCGCCGGTAGTGGCTTGGCCGGCGGCGCTGTACCCACTGCCGGCAGTCTGGTGATTGGTCTCAACCGCATGGAGCAGATCACGATTGACCGCGACCAGCAAATCGCCCACGTTGGCGCCGGCGTGGTCACTGCCGACCTGCAACGCGCCACCGAGCGGCTCGGTTTGTTCTACCCGCCCGATCCGAGCAGCCAAACCGCTGCGACTATCGGCGGCAATATTGCCTGCAACGCTGGCGGGCCACGCTGCCTCAAGTACGGCGTCACCGCCGATTATGTGCTGGGCCTAACCGCTGTGCTGGCCGATGGCAGCATCGTGCGTTATGGCGACGGCTTGGCCGGCCAAGGCGAGAGCGACGGGTTGGCGCAATTGTTGGTCGGTTCCGAGGGTACGCTGGCGGTAATCACCGAAGCCACCCTACGCCTGATCCCCTTACCGCGTGCCCGCCGCACAACGATGGCGATATTCGCCGACTTGCACGCCGCCTGCGCCACCGTCGAACAGATCATGGCAGCGGGCATCATTCCGGCCAGCCTCGAACTAATGGACGACACCACCATTGCGGCTGTTGAGGATTATCTGCGCATTGGGTTGCCCCGCGACGCCGGAGCAATGTTGCTGATGCTGACCGATGGTGAACCGGAAGCCGTCGAACGCGAAGCGACGGTATTGGCCGAACTGGCGCGGGCTGGCGGCGCGCAACGGGTTACCGTCGCGCGCACCGCCGGCGACGAAGCCAACCTCTGGCAAGCACGGCGCGTCATCGCACCGGCGCTAGCCCGCATCCGGCCCAACCGACTCGGCGAAGACATTAGCGTTCCCGTCACCCGCATCGCCGAATGCGTCAGCCGGATCAAACAGGTCAGCGCCGCCTACGCTCTGCCGATAGTCGTCTTCGGCCACGCTGGTGATGGCAACTTACACCCCAACATTCTCTTCGACGCCCGCAACCCAACCGACATGGCCCGGCTCTGGCCATGCGCCGAAGCCATTTTCACCGTTGCGCTTGAGGTCGGCGGCACCCTATCAGGCGAACACGGCATCGGTACCCTCAAACGAGCTTTTATGCGGCAAGCGTTGGGCGACACGCAAATCGCCATCCAACGCGCCATCAAAGCCCGCTTCGACCCGGAAGGGCGGCTCAATCCGGGCAAGGTGTTACCGTCGTGACCTCAGCAATCTTCCGCTTAGGCAGGAGCAGGGCAGGTAGGCAGCACTCCCGTGCATGCAAGGGATTGCTTCCCCGCTAGGCTCAGCGCGGTGCGCTGACCCTACACAGCTCGCAATGACAAGCGGGGAGCAGGGGCATTGCCCCCACCCCAGCTCTCCCCCTCTGACGGAGGGAGGCGCACGTCCCTCCGCAAGAGCGCTTCACGCCCGTAGTCCTTCAGCGAAAAATATGGTACAAACTACCAACAAATGTCACGATAGTACCGAGAGAACATACATCGTATGCTCATCACCAGTCTCGCCAACCCAACCATCAAAGCATTGCGCGCACTGCGCCAGCGCAAAGCCCGCGACGAACAGGGCCGCTACCTGATCGAAGGTATCCGGCTGGTTGCGGAAGCGATCCAGTGCAAAGCGCCACTCGACATGCTCATCGTCGCCCCCGATCTCCTCACCAGCGCCTTTGCCCGCGAGATCGCAGCAGACTACGCTGCCCACGGCGGGAAAGTGCTCACCGTCAGCGCCAGCGTCTTTGCCAGCCTCGCCGGCAAAGAACACCCGCAGGGCCTCGCTGCCGTCGGGTGCATCAAGTACACCCCACTAGCAGAACTACCGGCAACCGAGACCGGCTGGGTTGCGCTGGTCGAAGTCGCTGACCCCGGCAATCTCGGCACGGTCTTGCGCACCGCCGACGGGGCCAGTTTCAGCGGCGTGATCTTAGTGGGAGCGACCACCGATCCCTTCGATCCGGAAGCAGTGCGCGCTAGTATGGGCGCGCTCTTTAGCCAACCAATTGCGCGCGCGAGCTGGACCGAGCTTGTTGAGTGGAGCCGCGCACGCCAAATTGCATTGGTCGGCAGCTCTGATCGGGGCGCACACGACTACCGCACCGCACTATACCCGCAGCCGCTCGTGCTCGTGCTCGGCAGCGAACGGCAGGGTCTCAGCGCAGACCAACTCGCGGCATGCGATCTGGTGGTACGCATCCCAATGCGCGGACGCAGCGACTCGCTTAATCTAGCGGTCGCGGCGGGAGTGTTGATGTATGAAATCACCCGCCATCGTTAACGCTCAACCGCCATCCGCAATCCCAACGCCGCCAACACTGCGCCGGTAGTATAATTTAGCCGCCGGCGCACCGCCGCCTGTCGCAGCCACCTACTCACCCCCGCCACCACAAACGTCAGGGTCGAAAACCAGATCACACTCAGCGCAAAATGGATCGTCGTCAGTGCCAGCGCGGTTAGCAGCACCGGATCGGCAGGATCGATAAACTGAGGCAAAAACGCCAAATAAAACACCGCCACCTTCGGGTTAAGCACATTGCTCAACACCCCCTCCACGAAGGCATAGCGTTCTTGGCCGGCAGGCAGGTGGAATTCAGAAACAGTGCGTTGCCGCCACGTGGTGATGATCGTCCACCCACCCAACCCCACCAAATAGAGCGCACCGGCCAACTTGACCATGTGGTACAGCTCAGCAGACTTCACCACAATCGCGGCCAACCCCAGCCCTGACAAGGTTGCCTGCACAAACAGACCGCTCCCGATCCCAAACGCGGTAGCCACGCCAGCAAGGCGACCGCGAGCCAGCGCATTGCGCAGCACCAGCATCGTATCAGCGCCGGGAATGAGGGTCAGGATAGCGACGGCAACGGTGTAGGCGAACAAACGATCGGTGAGCATGGTGGTGGCTCCGGGTATTGATCTAGTTGAATTGGAGGAATGATACTCGATTTATTGTTTTTTGCCCTCAAGACCGGACTGCACCCTTGCCGCGCCATGGCAACCTATGGTAGAGTGACTGCGGGAATAGTCACATCATTCCTACGCACATTCCTTATAGATTCTAGCATCTCGCACGGCGATCCTAGAGTACAGGTATCGCGTCGCACGACCCAACCTAATCGAAATCTATGCGTCGTTTCTTTCTGCTCTCAATTTTCGTGCTCGCTGCCTGCGCGGCGCCGGTTGCGCCAGAACCTACGGCGACGGCCACCCCACCCCCGACCCGTATCCCCACGTCAACCCCAACCACAGCGCAGAGCGAGCCGACCACTAACCGCTATTTTCCTGATCTGGCACGCGGTCGCACTACCGAAGGGTACCACTACCTTGGTAATCCTGACGCGCCGGTCACAATTATGGTCTATTCCGATTTCCTCTGCACTTCATGCGCGATCTATACACTTGATGTCGAACCTCGTCTGATCGAGGAGTTTGTGGCTACTGGCCAAGCAAAACTGGTCTACCGTCACCTTCTGCAATTAGGGGAACGGTCGCAAACACTGGCTGAAGCGAGCGAATGCGCCGCCGATCATGGCAAATTCTGGGAGTTGCGGCGTGAGCTGTACGCGCGGTACAATCAATTGTACTTCAACACTCGCGAGACGGTAATTGATCTTGCCGCTGGTTTGGGCATACCAAAGGATGCTTTTACCGCCTGCCTCGATGCCCACACCTATAAAGCACAGGTGCAGGCCGATTACGCAGCCGCGATGGAAGAAGGTATCTACGCTCGACCAGTGTTTCGGATCGGTAATGAAACAATGGTAGGATCACAACGATTTGAGGCATTTGTGCAGGTGATCGAGCGCGCGGCGCAGCGGTGAGACATTGGTTGAGGAAGAACATGATGGCTCGTTCCCGTCCCATCTTGCCCTTAAGCGTGATTTTGGTGGGTTTGACTTTTGTCTTTTGGGTGTCGTTATCAACCTCGCCGAACGCATCACAGGCCCAGCCAAGTTGTGATGAGAAACCGGCTTATCCGGGGTGCATTGAAATACCGGTCGACTGTGGCTCGTATCCAGCGAATGTCTGCGATGTAACGAAGACAGCCATCATTACTACCCGCACTGCCGCCGCAGCACAGGCATTTACCCGAACCGCGCTGGTCAGTGGCCAACAAGGGCAACAATTCACTGCCACCCCGACGGCAACGGTTACTGTCACCGGATCGCCAATTTCATCAACTACTGCGACCGCCACCCCCACGGTAACACAACCACTCATAAACACCCAACTGCCAACGAATACCCCATTGCCCACCCCCTCCCCAACAACATCTATGGAACCAACCGCAACGGCAGCGGTGGCTCTCCGTTGCGCTCCGGGGGATCTCCTTGAATTAACTGGCGAGGCAAACCCACAAACCGCACTGTTAGTTCTGTTTGATGATCGTCCGGTAGGCGGTGGCGCGAGCGATCGCAGTGGTTCGTTCCACATTGTGCTCCGGATCGGCGACGAACGGCCCGGCGTCCACGACATCGTGGTGCGCGAGCGTGAACGGGCAGTTGTAGTGGCTGAATATACGTGCCAGACCCCTTCCCCGCCTACCCCAACCCCGACCTTTGGCCCGATTCGGGTGACGGTGACACCGTAGGAGCGCCGTCTTGGCGGATTGTCTCCATAATCAATGCCAATGCCCGTTCGCGGGAACGGGTCAACATTTCAAGTTCGGTCAGGAGGAGATTGAGCCGGCGATAATCGCGCCGGATGGCCTGTTCGTCGGCTGAAGAGAGGCTAGGGCGAGCGGCGGCGAGCCACTCCTCAAACGAAGCGCGCCGGCCAAGCAGGTCAGGCGCGCCAAATTGGCTGAGACGCTGCCATAGATGTGCGGCACTGTCGGCCAGCAAACGCAAACTATCGATGGTCATAATGCCAGTGGTACCATAACTAGCGAGCTCATTCCACGTGCGTAACGCACCCTTCGTATGGTAGTTGGTAATCAATTCAATGCGGATCGGTCGCGAGATTGAGTTTCGCCTCTGGTATAATCGAAATAGAAATACTGGTAGGAAGCTATGCGTGAACCAATCTCTATTCAAGCAACCGAAACCGCCAACACCGGCGCTGTCCCTCGCCCAACCGAGCCGCCCCGTTTTCGCCCACGCGAGCGTTTTTTGCGGGTGTCGTCGTTCTTTCTCGGCGTTGTTATCCATATTTATATCTGGGATATCTTTCTCGCCCGCTTTGCCATCTTCCGCTGGTACGTTCAGCGCACGATGCTGCGGCGCTGGGTGAATATTGCCCGCCGCTTTCGCATGATGGCAGTGGAATTAGGCGGGATGCAGATCAAGCTCGGCCAGTTTCTCTCATCGCGGGCCGATATTATTCCTGATGTTGTGCGCCGTGAATTGACCGGCTTGCAGGATGAAGTACCGCCGGCCCCCGCCGGCCATGTGCTCGAAGTGATTCTGGAAGAGTTAGGCGCACCGCCGAGCGAGATCTTCCGCAGCTTCGAAACCAAATGCGTTGCGGCGGCTTCGTTGGGGCAAGTGCATTACGCGGTGCTCCACGATGGGCGCGAGGTGGCGGTGAAGGTGCAACGACCGTGGATCGATAAGATTATTGAGGTCGATCTGAGCGCGGTGACATGGGTGGTGCGCCTGATCAAGAACTATCCGCCGATCCGCCGCCGCGCCGATCTTGAGGCGTTATTAGCCGAGTTCGCCCGCGTGTTGGTGCAAGAATTGGATTACGTGCAAGAGGCGCGTTCGGCAGCGATCTTCCGCCAAAACTTCGCGAATCACCCCGGTATCTACATCCCTGAACCAATTTTCGAGCTGACGACGCGCCGTGTGCTGGTGATGGAGAGAATCAGCGGGATTAAGATTACCGATTTACATACGCTTGACCAATTAGGGGTCAGTCGGCTCGAACTGGCTGCCCGCCTCAATAACTGTTACCTCAAACAGTTCTTTATCGATGGCTTCTTCCATGCCGATCCCCATCCCGGCAATCTGTTCGTCCGGGTGGAAACCGGCCTTGCTGCAACCAAACCAGCGCCACCGCCAATGCCGGCTAGCGTCAATGGGCATGCTACGATTGAGACGCTTGAAGCGCAGTTGCCGATCGATCATGCGCCTGATGAAGTGCAAACCGGTACACCCTTCACGCTGATTTTTGTCGATTTTGGTATGGTAGGGCGGTTGCCGCCCCAGACTATGGAGATTATGCGGCAAGGCGTCTTGGGCTTAGCGACCAATGACGCCGACCGGCTATTGAATTGTCTTGAACAACTGAACGTGATCTTGCCCGGCGCTGACCGGCGACCGATCAAAGCAGCGATCGAGACGATGCTGCGCTATTCGTTCAACCGCACGGTGCGCGAGTTGACCAATCTCGATGTCGAGGCAATCATGGCCGAGACAAAGGACCTGATTTACGATCTGCCATTTCAAATCCCCCAAGACTTGCTATATCTGGGGCGAGCATTAAGCATGGTGGCCGGCTTAGCAACTGAAATCTATCCTGACATCAATCTCTTCCAAGAGTTACGCCCGTTTGCGCGGGCAATGCTTGCCCAAGAGCAGCGCAATGGCAATTGGATGGAGAAGTTGCAGCAAGAGTTGACCGAACTCGGCCAGATTCTGATCGGTCTGCCCCGCCAGATGGATGCGTACTACCGAGCGGCCAATCGGGGCGAATTGCAAACCCGCTCGGATCTGAGCCGGCTCGAACGCAGTATGAAACGGGTTGAACGAGCCACCGACCGGTTGATGGGCGGGATGCTGGCAACCGGTCTGTTCCTCGGCGGGGTGCAACTGCGTACCCGTGGCCTCGAACGCGAAGCGAACCGGGCATGGTGGGCGGCGGCGGCAGCGATCCTGTGGGCACTGTGGCCGCGTCAGGAGCGGTGGTGATCCATGTTCGCGGCGCGGGCTACGTCGATCCTATGGCTTCATAGGAGCGGATAAACACGGATTGGGATTGATGTTCACAGCTTAGGCTATCCGTGCCATCCGTGTGTATCCGTCTATTTCATTCTGAAGATCATTCCGCATGAACAACGACATCCGCTTTCCGGCCAATTTTTGGTGGGGCGCAACGACTGCTGCGTATCAGATCGAAGGGGCGTGGAACGAAGACGGTAAGGGTGAGAGTATCTGGGATCGTTTCGTGCGGCGGCCCGGCGTCATTGTTGATGGCAGCACCGGCGATGTGGCTTGTGACCACTATCACCGCTACGAAGAGGATCTCGACCACATGGCGGCGTTAGGGCTGAAGGCGTACCGCTTCAGCATCGCATGGCCGCGTATCTTTCCCTCTGGCGCCGGCCAACCCAATCAGCGCGGGCTTGATTTCTACCGGCGCTTGATTGATGGGTTGCACCAGCGCAATATTGTGCCGGTTGCTACCCTCTACCATTGGGATTTGCCACAGGCGCTAGAGGATCGCGGCGGCTGGACCAACCGCGATACGGCGTTGCGTTTCGCTGAATACGCTGATTATCTCTTTCGCCAGATTGGTGGCGAGGTCGCGCTATGGGCCACGCACAACGAACCGTTTATTCAGGCGTTCTACGGCTATGGCAATGGCGAAAACGCGCCGGGCAAGCGCATGCCGTGGCAGGTGCTCAAGGTGGTACATCACCTCTTGCTCTCACATGGGCTGGCGGTGAGCGCCTTTCGCGCTGCACGACCGCAACCGGCCCGCACTGATCTACCGCCGCCCCAGATTGGTATCGTCCTGATGATTTGGTCACATTACCCGGCCAGCGATCACCCTGCTGACCACAAAGCTACTCAGCGCATTGATGGAGTGATGAACCGGCTCTTCCTTGAACCACTCTTCTGCCGGCGCTACCCCGCCGATCTGATGGCCCACTTCGCCCGCCGGCTCATCTTTGCGCCGATCAAGCCCGGTGATCTGGATATTATCAGCCAGCCGATCGATTTTCTCGGCATTAACACCTACACCCGCCTGTTCCACGCCTTTAACTGGCGCGAACCATTTTTGATGGCTAAGCAGGTGCCGGGGCCGTTGCCTAAGACAGCAATGGGCTGGGAAATCTATCCCAATTGTATTGTCGAGGCCTTGCAAAAGGCGCGTGAATATACCTCCATCCCGCTGTACATCACCGAGAATGGGGCGGCGTTCGATGACCCTCCACCCGGGCCTGCTGATCAGGTAGTTGAAGACCCTGATCGCGTTGCGTACCTCCGTTCCCACATCGAGGCATGCCAGCGTGCGCTGGCTGCCGGGATCGATCTGCGCGGCTATTTTGTCTGGACGCTGATGGACAACTTTGAATGGACCAAAGGGTTTAGCGCCCGGTTCGGTCTGATCTATACCGAGTACGCAACCCAACGTCGAGTGTGGAAGCGCAGCGCGCACGTGTACCGCGCTATTATCGCGCGCAATGGGTTGTGAAGCGCCGGTGCGCCAACATGCGCCACGATCAGCGTTATTTGTTGACCATTGGCCTGTTGAACGCCGGCCTGACGGTGGGTTGGTTGTTTGCCACCATCGCTTACGCTGAACGAGGGTACGGCAGCTACCGGATCGGGGTGCCATTGTTCGGCGATCTAACGCTGATCGGGCTGCTCAACAGCGGGCCAGTATTGGCTGGCGGAATCAGCGGGCCGTTCGCGTGGCAAGCGGTACGGCGGTGGGGCGCGCGCCCGGCGTTGCTGCTCGGTTGTTGGTTGCATAGCGCGGCATTGTTCGCACTGGCACTGGCTCCGCTCAGCAGCGCAATTACCCCGGCAACAGCGTGGATGCTGTTACTCGGCGTATCGCTGAGTGGGCCGGCTAGCGTGCTCTTTAATCTAGCCGGGCCGTCGCTGATGATGCAACTCAGCGGCGCCGATGGCCCTGACCGGCTCTTTGCCCGCAGCGCAGCCTTGAGCTTGATCATCGGCGGCATCGCTAATCTGCTTGCCGGCAGTTTGGCGACAGTGTGGCGGGTTGTGCTGGTCGAGAGCGATGCAATCGCGCCGTACCGGCTCAATGCTACGCTGAGCGCAGTGGTCGTCGCCCTCGCCGGGTTACCGTTGCTAGGACTGCGCCTCGCCTCGTCGCGATCACCGGCGCCAGCAACGATGATCCGCCGTGAGATCAGCGACCTCTGGCGCGCGCTTGCCAAAGCGATTATCTTCGCGCCGGGGCCATTGCTTATTTCGCTCGGCGCGGCGCTGTTCATTCCCTACCTCAGTCTCTTCTTCCGCCAACGCTTCACCGCCACCGATGCAGTTATCGGATTACTGTTTGCGCTGATCAGCCTAACTACCGGCCTTGCCACACTCATCGGCCCACACCTAGCGGCACGAGTTGGCCGCATGCAAGGCGTGGTGCTGACACAGGCGCTCGCCATTCCCTGCCTGATTGCGCTGGCCTTCGCGCCCACGTTGCCGGTAGCGGCCCTGATCGCGATGGTGCGCGGCGCACTGATGAATATGGCCACACCACTGTTTGAAGCGCATGCGCTGGCACAGACCCCACCCGAACACCATCCCACCGTGATCGGTCTCATCCGGGCTGCTGCGTCGGTGGGGTACATTGCCGGCCCCACCATCAGCGCCGAACTGCAAAGCGCCGTTGGCTTTACGCCGATCTTACTCATTGCGGCGCTGTGCTATACGCTGGCGGTGATGGTTAATGCTGTGATCTTTGTGTGGCGCGGCCAGCGTACATCCTAATGGCGCCGCACAGCCGTGCGGCACGACAGCGCGGTTATTTGCTTACCTGCACGAATTACAGGTATACTAGCAACAGATTGCCGTCATTCAACGATTGAGAGATACGCCATGCAACCACATCTGTTTACCCCGCTGACCATCGGCAGCGTAACCTTACGTAACCGGATCGGGATGTCGCCGATGTGCCAGTACAGCGCCGTCAATGGCTTCCCTACCGATTGGCATCTGATGCACCTCGGCGCGCGGGCAGCCGGCGGAGCAGGATTGATTATTCTCGAAGCGACCGCCGTCTCGCCTGAAGGTCGGATTTCGCCGTTTGATTTGGGCATCTGGAGCGATGATCACATTGACGCGCTCGCCCGGCTAGTCAAGCTGATCGAGAGTCTTGGCGCGGTGGCCGGCATTCAATTAGCCCACGCCGGGCGTAAGGCCAGCGTGGGCCGCCCGTGGGAAGGCGGCAAACCTATCTCGCCTGCTGCTGGCGGCTGGCCAGTAGTTGGCCCGACCGCTGAACCGTTTGCTTCCAACTACCCTATTCCTACCCCGCTTGATACGGCCGGGATCGCCAAGGTTATCAACGATTTTGCCGCTGCCACCCGACGGGCACATGCAGCCGGTTTCCGCTGGATCGAGATCCACGCTGCGCACGGGTACCTGCTGCATAACTTTCTCTCACCGTTAGGCAACGACCGCAGCGACGAATACGGCGGCGACCTGCGCGGACGCGCCCGTCTGTTGCTTGAAGTGACTGACGCGGTGCGCGCAGCATGGCCGGCTGAATTGCCGCTGGCCGTGCGCCTCTCATGTAGTGATTGGACTCCAGAGGGGTTAACGATTACCGATACGATTGAGGTAGCGCGTATGCTGCGTGAACACGGGGTTGACCTGATCGATTGCAGCTCCGGCGGGATCGCACCGGGCATTACCATCCCCGTTCGCGAAGGCTACCAAGTGCCGTTTGCGAGCGCCATCCGTCACGATACCCAGATTGCCACGGCTGCCGTCGGTTTGATTACCCGTCCTGAACACGCTGATGCGATTGTCCGCAACGGCGAAGCGGATCTGGTGCTGCTCGGTCGCGAACTCCTGCGCGACCCGCACTGGCCGTTACGTGCGGCGCGGGCGCTGGGGCACGACCTCGCGCCCCCGCCACAGTATTTGCGGGCGTGGTGAGACAGCAGTGCTACTATGTATGGCACGCATGACACGGCAAATCCGGCAGCGGCTCGTGACGATTGTCAATCTGATGCATACTGTGGCAGGTCGGGCAGCCAATCCGGCTCGGTGAACCGCGGTGGCAGTCGTTGCAGGTTGGGTTGAGCGGATGTGGCATCCGTACCTGTTGCGGGTGCAAATTGTGGCAATTGACGCAACCGAGAAACTGTTCTAACCTCGCTTCGCTCGCCACTGGCGGCACCGGAGTCGGTTCAGGCGCCGTCGTTGGGGTAGGCGGCGGCGTTGGTGTTGGCGCCGGCGATGGAGTGGCGGTAGGTGATAGCAGCGGCGTTGCCGTCGCCGGGACACCGGTTGGGGTGACGGTGAACGCCAGTGTAGGCGCGACCGTTGCCGAAGCTGTGGCCGTTATCTGCGGTGAAGGCGTGAATGTAGCGCTGGTCAGAGGCGACATTGTTGGCGTTGCTACTGTCGTAGGCGAGAACGCTGGCGTTACGGTCGCTGTGGGCGCGAGGGTGAGCGTCGCGGTCATCGTGTAGAACAACGTAGGTGATACGGTTGGTGTGGAAGTGGGCGATAGGAAAGGGGCTGACATGACTGCCTCGCCGGCGACTTCTACCGCCTGTTGTTGCAGCAGAAAATCAACCAACGCCGCAATTTGCTCGTCCGGCAATAGGTTGCCGTAATCGTCACCGACCACTGCGCGCACAATCCCCGCTTGGTGGCCGGGAACGATAAATTCATCATGCGAACGGATCGACCGCTCGAGATATTCCCGTCCGCTCACGCCGGGTATGCGCTCACCGCCCCTCTGGCCAATCCCGGCTAAGTTAGGTCCAACTCCCGCCCGCCCGCTTGCATCAAGGGTATGGCAGGTTATGCACGGCACGCCACCGGCCAACGGCGCGCGGCCAAAGAAGAGATCAGCACCGCTAATAGGCGTCACAACGGTAGGCGTTGGCGGAAGCGATTGCTGCGAAACGCAACCACTGACAACACCGACAAGCATGACGCCGGTAAGTAGCAACGCTGACCATAGTGGCAACCTGCCCATAAGCACCTCTCCTAACGCAACCCATCCCATCTGACAAGAAGACAGAGCGCAGTGCGCACATAGGTCACACTGCGCTTACCAGCAGCCAATTGCCAATCTTGTGCCTGAGCGCCTACGTTCCAATAATGCCGCTATCAAACCGCTGCACGGTGATCACGCTCGGTCGCGGCAAACCTTGCCGGTCAGGCCACGTGCTGCTCGGGTTCTCGAAGGTGCTGCCCTCACCGGGGTGCTGAATGGCAAGGAAGAGCGTGCGATTGTCGGGAGTGAACTCTGGCCCGCACACCTCGCTGCCAGCCACCGACGAGAAGAACTGTTGCAGATTACCGCGTTGCGCACCGCTCACCGGCACCGCGAACAAACCATCGTTGAACTTGATCGCGCGCGGCGCGCCGTCGGTCGCAATCCAGAGGTTGCCCTGATTATCGAAGGCCACATTGTCGGGCGCACCAATTGGCGAGACCTTGCTCTTGTCAAAGCCGGCAAAGTAGGTATCCGGTTGGGAAGGAAGCCCGGCGAGAATGAAGATCTCCCAGCGGAAGGTCGTAGCGGCGTGATCATCGTTGCGTTCGGTCAGCTCGATGATGTGGCCCCACGCATTGTTAGGCCGCGGATTAGCCGCATCAGGACCGGGCTGACCGCTTGCTCCACGGCGGGTGTTATTGGTGAGGGCGATATAGACCTTCTTGTTAACCGGGTTGGTCTCAACATCCTCCGGTCGATCCATCTTCGTCGCACCCACCAAGTCAGCGGCCAAGCGGGTATTGATCAACACATCACCCTGCGAGCGAAAGCCGTTTTCCGGCGTTAGCGGGCCTTGGCCAAACACCAGCGGCAACCACTCACCAGTGCCATCAGGATTAAACTTCGCCACATAGAGCACGCCATCGTCAAGCAAGTTCATGTTCGCTTCACGGTTGCGCGGGTTAAACTTGCCGTTGGTGACAAACTTATAGACATACTCAAACTGGGCATCGTCACCCTGATAGCCGACCACGCGCCCATCACGCGTCACCACAAACGTTGCCCCCTCGTGGCGGAAGCGACCAAGTGCCGTGCGCTTAATGACTGGCTTCAACGGATCGTAGGGGTCGATCTCGACACACCAGCCATGCCGGAAGCCCTCATTCGGCTCTTGAGCAATATCGAACCGGCTATGGAACCGCTCCCACTTACGCTCCGACTCACCAGCCGGCATACCATACCGGCGATGCACCGCATAGCGTGGATCGTTCCGATCAAGACCATTGAGATTGGCAAAATACTGATGGAAGTTCTCTTCCCCGCTGACCACCGTGCCCCACGGCGTCTTACCGCCAGCGCAGTTGTTAAGGGTGCCAAGAATGGCATCAGCTCCGGGATCGGCACTGGTGCGCATCCATGGGTGATCGGCAGCCGGCCCGCTCAAGCGGGTTGCGCTGAAACCACTCACCCGTCGGTTATAACGTGAATTGCGCACGTAGCTCCACGTACCGTCAGGCGCGCGCACCACTTCGACCACCGACATACCGTGAGCAGCAATGCCGACATCCACCTGATTGCGAGTCGGATTCTTATCATCGTACTTCGGGAACATCAACTCTTCGTTGGTGTACTCGTGATTGACCACAAGTAGACCACGATTCGAGGCATTGGAACCGTAGGGCAGCGGCAAGAAGCCGATAAAGTCACAGTTATAACCAAACTGCTTGACCTGCGCTTCCGGTGTCTGTAACCAGACATCGAAATCGGGCGCATCAGCACTCAAGGGCTCACCCCAACGGATCAGGGTGCGCGCATAATAACCATCCGGCACCACCACATCATCAAAGTTCGGATCAGTAGGCTTTACCGCCTTAAACTTCAACCCCGGATTGGCCGCTAAGGCCTCTTCGGCCGCGGTCAGATTTGATCCGATTAAGACAAGCGAACCACCTAGTGCTAGGGTCTTCAGCATACCGCGCCGTGAAATGCGCAGCGCCAACACCTCTTCCAGTGTCTGGCCGATACCAGCCTGCGAGCGCACAACCCATTTGTCTTTCTCATCACGACCACCCATAGTCTGAAAACCTCCTTGCAATGCAGAAAATTAAGAGTATCCGCGAACATCAGACAAGGATGCTGAGTTGTGATGTATACGTCTTGAGCAGCCGTGATTATATGGAATGTTTATAAACAAGAATTGGTGTAAATATGAAACGAGAGTTAAGCAAAAATGATCATGGCATAACACGCTCGAGGTTGGCGAGGGATGGAAACAAATAACGCCGCTCTCTGCGATGAGAGAGCGGCGCAAGAAGAGACAGATGGGATCAGGGTTTCAACACCCCACGGCCCGCGCCAATTCCGGCCTGAGCGCAGCATTGGCCGGATCAAGCCGGGCCATCACCCGTTGCACCATCCGGAAATCGTAGGCGATTTGGAGGTTGCGCGCCGGATCGGCGGCAAACAGGCCATTACCGTAGCGATCGAAGCTATTGGCCAAAAACAGCCACATATCGCTATCGAGGGTAGTATCAGGCGCGAGGCCATACCAGCGTAGAAAGCCGGCAATCTGCGCCGAGGGGCTCAATTGCGGCAACTGCGGCCCGCCGAACACCGCGCGCAATCGATCACGGGCTTCGACCACATCACGGACAGAGTCGCGGATCATAGCTCGTTGCAAGCCTACCGGCGGCGGCAATTGGGGCGGCTGCCGCCGGTAGGCAGTGACATTGACCTGATGGGCATAAGCCAATAGTTGCGCATCGCGCACCGACAATTGATTGGGTTGGTGAAATGTGGCAATGAACAACACATTCGGCAGCGCGGCTACCGGCTTAGCAGCGACCGGCAACAGGTGCAGCCGTTCGTGCAAGTAATGGAACAACTCATCGGGGGCCAAACCATCAAACAAGACAAAGTAGAGCTTGCCGGCGCCTTGCGGCGATTGCGCTTCGCTCAGCACCTCACTCAACTGGCTATCGCCGAAGCGGGTGTGGAGATCACGGTAGTAATCACGCTGGCCGCTCTGCGCCGTCCACTGCGCTGAACCAATGCGAACAAACTGGCCGGGGGCGACACCGATCAGCGCTGCTACCAGATGCTGCACTAATGCCGCTTTACCGGCCCCAGCCCTTCCACTCAGCACCACACATGGATAGGTCTTGAGCGAAACGTACACAGCGGTCAACAAACGAGCTTCGGTTGGGTCAGCATCAATATGCAATCGCCGGATCGTCTCGCGCTCCGCGCTCGGCATATCTTCCTGTCCCCATCCAGCCAGTGCTGGCGCCTGCCCGCTCGCAGGCAAGGCCAACCCCCAGCGGCCCCCTTTGGCCTCGCCGCGAGCGCCATTGCTTGCGGCATGGAAGTTGTAAGCAATCATAGTGGTTCACCCGAAACGAATATCCGACATATCACCGACATTCAACTCTTGGCTAACACCGCTCACATGGGCTCGATCACCGATTAAGCTGCGGGTGATAATGACCGATTGGATCTGCGCGCCGGCATTGATAATTGAGTCGCGCACAATGGCCTGCCGCACCGCTGCACCGTCGGCGATCGAGACATACGGCCCGACTACCGCCTCTTCAATCACTGCCGTTGGCGCAATATTGACCGGCGGAATGATCACCGCATTAGGATACTCGGCGACGCGATTATGGCCATGTTCGAGCAGATAACGATTGGTATCGAGCAGCGACTCAATCGTGCCGCAATCTCGCCAGACCCGCACCTTCTCGGCATGCAGCTCTTCGCCGCGGTCAATCATCACTTGCAGCGCATCGGCCAAATAGAATTCCCCCTTGGTCTGAATATTATTCTCCATGATGTAGTCGATCGCCGACATCAACCGGCTGGCTTCCGGCACATAATAGAACCCGGCTACAGCCAGATTGGAAATCGGCTCGCTCGGCTTCTCGACCAGCCGCACGATCCGGCCTTGTTCAACCACTACTACACCAAACCGGCGGGGATCATCGACCTCTTTGCAGTAAATGATGCCGTAATTGGGATGCTCGTTGAGCCGTTCAATATCAAACTCAAGCAAGCCATCGCCAAACACGATCAAGAGCGGACCAGTCAATTCACGGGCTAATGCGATTGCATCAGCTTGGCCACGCATCACCTTTTGCTCAAGAAAGCGCATCGGGTACGAATAATTGGCCCGCATAAACTCTTCGATCTGGTTGCCGAGATAACCGACCACACAGATCAGCTCCTCGATGTGCAGGGGAGCTAGATAGTCAATAATGTGCGCCAATACCGTCTTGCCGGCGACGCTGACTAATGGCTTAGGGCGAACAAAGGTATGCGGACGCAAGCGTGTGCCCAAACCGGCTGTCAGGATCATCACGCGCATAGCTTAGCTCCTTGACCCGCAGCCGCAACTGCTGCAACTGCACCCGCTGTCGCTCATCGTCGCAGCTACTGCTGGGGCTGAAGCTTCGCCACGGCTATACGTAGCAAAAAGCGACAACCGGCGCTGAACACGGGTGCTCTGGCAGAAGGGGCAGACAATATGCTGATCAGCCGCGTTCATAGGCAGCAAGCGTTCGAACTGGCGCGCACAATCCAAGCAGCCATATTCGTACATCGGCATACATTCACCTCATAACGTCAGGGGGAAGAATGCGGGCGGACACGGCCCATCCGCATTATACCACGGCGGTTTGCCTGCTTGAATAACGGTTTGCTTATCTTCACGATGAGAGGACGCAAACATCGACAATCTTCGAGGAATCACACCTGCGGTACGTCCTTCGTGTTAAACATTTTGCCACCTTACGAGAGGATGTTACCGTGTTCAGGGGCAAGTTCAACACGTCCCCCCATGCCCGCTATCAGCGTAGTTCAGGTAACTCTATCGGGTCTTCACGTGGCTCACAGAGACCGCAAAAGAGCGCACGTGAAGTGATAATCGCTTTGTGGATGCCCTTCCGATCTGCGTACAAGGCAACAATATGCGGCATCTCTTGGGCGTGATCGCGACAGACCGCTCGTCCGCAAAAGATACAGACGCCGTGCGCAGGCCGGTTACAGTGCCAACAGTTCAT